>CAYWRO010000007.1:0-85996 GCA_964460345.1 uncultured Phycisphaeraceae bacterium
CCAGCCGGGCGTCCCTGCACTCCATCGGGACGCCCGGATGCTCCTCAGGGACGCCCGCGCGCTCCATCGGGACGCCCGCGCGTTCCATCGGGACGCCCGCGCGCTCCATCGGGACGCCCGCGCGTTCCATCGGGACGCCCGCGCGCTCCACCGGGGCGTCCGCGCGTTCCATCGGGACGCCCGCGCGCTCTGCGCCGTCACGTCCCCACCGTGTTATGGCCGCCTGAAGAGGGGGTTTTTCGCCCTTCTACGCCGCAGGTGGGCCCTGATCAGGGGGGAAGATTTCCCGGAAAGCCTCAAGCCGGGTCAAATGGCAAATGGCAAAGGGCCAAATGGCAAATCAGGAGCCGCTCCGATCGTCTTCATCTGCCATTTGGCCCATTTGCCCTTTGCCCTTTTCCCCCTGCTGTGCCCCGGTCCCTTGTAGATGGTGGGGAGGGGGGGAACGTGGGGGGGGGCCGGGGTGGGGGAGCAAATGGCAAATGGCAAAGGGCCAAATGGCAAATCAGGAGCAGCCCTGATCGCCTTCATTTGCCCTTTGGCCATTTGCCATTTGGCCATTTATCCCCTGTGGAAGGAGGGAAAGAGGGGCAAGATGGGCCGGGCCGGGGTGGGGGAGCAAATGGCAAATGGCAGAGGGCCGAACAGCAAATCAGGAGCCGCACTGATTGCCTTCATTTGCCCTTTGGCCATTTGCCATTTGGCCATTTATCCCCCCCCGCCATCGGGTACACTCTTGGCAATGGGCATCGCCACGCTGCTGCTTGAGAGAGGGTTGATCACGCGGGCCCAGCTCGATGAGGCGGTCGCCGAGCAGCGGGCCACCGGGGAGCGGCTTGATCGCGTGCTCGTCCGCCTGGGCATGGTCCGGCCCGGGCAGGTCCTGGCCGTCATCGGCGACCAGTTCCACATGCCCGTCGTCGACCTCGAGGGGCTCGCCGTCGAGCCGAAGGTGCTCGCCAGCCTCCCCGCCAAGCTCGTCCACAAGCAGAACTGCGTCCCGATCAGCCAGGACGACACCAGCCTGACGATCGCCACGAGCGATCCCTTCGAGCTGAGCATGCTGGATGAACTCAAGCTGCTCACCGGGCGGAGCATCAACGTCGTCCTGGCCGATGAGGATGAGCTCAAATCCTTCATCCGCGACCATTACGGCGTCGGCTCCGGCACGCTGGATGAACTCGGGGCGGGGGCGGGCGTCGACCTCGATGCGCCCGGCGCGGTCGAGGCCGGCGATGAGGCCGAACTCGCCCAGGAAGCCTCCGTCATCCGCCTCGTCAATGACCTGCTCTTCGAGGCGATCGAAGCCCGCGCCACCGACATCCACATCGAGCCCTACGAGCGCGAGCTGATCGTCCGCTACCGCATCGACGGCGTCCTGCAGCGCGCCAACGTGCCCGTCGCCATCAATCGCTTCCGCGCGGCGATCATCAGCCGCCTCAAGATCATGGCGAACCTCAACATCGCCGAAAAGAGACGGCCCCAGGACGGCCGCATCACGCTCCGGCGGGCAGGGGGAAGGGGCGGGGAGTTTGACCTTCGCGTCAGCGTGATCCCCATGCTCTTCGGCGAGGGCGTGGTGCTCCGCATCCTCAATAAGTCCGCGGTCCTCCTGACACTCAACGACCTCGGCATGCCCCGGAACGTGCACGATGCGTGGGCGACGCTCATCAAGCGGCCGCACGGCATCATGCTCGTGACAGGCCCGACCGGCTCCGGCAAGTCGACGACGCTCTACGCCTCCCTCAACCAGATCGTTTCCGACGAGATCAAGGTCATCACGGTCGAAGACCCCGTCGAATACCACGTCCCGGGCGTCAACCAGATCCAGGTGAACCACAAGACCGGCCTCGACTTCGCCGCGGGCCTTCGCTCGATCCTCCGGCACGATCCCGACGTCGTCCTCATCGGTGAAATCCGCGACCTCGAGACGGCGCAGACGGCGATCCAGGCCTCGCTCACGGGCCACCTGGTCTTCTCAACGCTCCACACCAACGACGCCCCCGGCGCGGCGACTCGCCTGCTCGACATGGGCGTCGAGCCGTTCCTCGTCGCCTCCAGCGTCGAAGCCGTCGTCGCCCAGCGGCTCGTCCGCCGCCTCTGCGACCACTGCCGCGAACGCTACCAGCCGGACCCCGCGGACCTGCCGAAGGATTTTTTGCGCGAATCGGACGGCGCGCCGATCCTGGAGAAGGGCACGGGATGCCGCGAGTGCCGCAACACCGGCTACCGCGGCCGCATCGGCGTCTACGAGATCCTCCAGCTCACCGATGAACTCCGCGAGATGGTCATGGCCCGCGAGAACGCGCAACGCATCAGCCAGCGCGGGGCAGCCCAGGGCGTCTTCTCAACCCTGCGCGACGACGGCTACGCCAAGGCCCGGGCCGGCGTGACGAGCGTGGAGGAAGTCATGCGAGCGCTGGTGACGTAGGAGAAATCGCCAAATGGCCAAAGGCCAGATGGCAAAGCAGCATGCCTCCGATTAGCCATCTGCCATTTGCGATTTGGCCATTTGCGATCTGACGCCATGGTCCGCGAGATCACCATCCAGACGCCGGGACAGGGGTTGCACGAGATCACGCCCGAGGTCGCCCGCCTCGTGCAGCAGGCGGGCGTCGATGAGGGCCTCTGCACCGTCTTCATCCGCCACACCTCCGCCTCGCTGACGATCCAGGAGAACGCCGACCCGTCGGCGAAGCGCGACCTGGAAGCATGGCTCAGCCGCCTGGTTCCCGAGAACGACCCGCTCTACACCCACACGTCCGAAGGACCGGACGACATGCCCAGCCACATCAAGGCGATCCTCACGCAGACCTCGCTGGGCATCCCGATCATCGATGGCAGCCTCGCGCTGGGGACGTGGCAGGGGATTTATTTGTGGGAGCACCGCCGCCGCGGCCACACCCGCCGCGTGGTCGTCTCCATTGTGGGCCCGTGAGCGACCCGTCAGTCGAGCGCCAGGTGGCCCGTCCGCCCGGCGTCAGGCTGGTCCCGCGCGCTCGGATTGATCGCCACCAGCACGCGCATCGCTTCGCCGTTGCCGTTGACGATGTACCCGCCGCCATCGGCGCCCTTGACCACCGCAAACCCCTGGGCCGGCACGCCGAACCCGAACGACGCCGCGCCGGCCGCCTGTGTCGCACCGCGGCCATGCTGGGCGAGCGCGCTTGCCGGGCTGGAGAGCGAACCGGCAAGAAAACCCGCCGCAAAGATCGCCCCGCCGACGAGCAGGACGGACAGATCGCGGCGAGAGGAGGAACGGTCGGTCGATGTCGTCATGGCAAACTCCATCTGGATGCGGCGTGGGCACGGTGCGAAAGGGCGCCTGCGACGGCGCCTCTTCTGAGGGCTACCGCGTCGGATGCCCCGGACCTGACATGGTCACGCCGCGGTCCTCTGGCGCGCTGAGCGCTCTGCCGCGACTTCCAGGGAGCCGCCTCACTCCGTAGCGGGCTTCAGCAGGCCCTCCAGCGGCGTGCGGAGTGTGTCCGCCTTGTAGCCGGGAAGCTTGAACTGCCAGCGGGCGAGGCGCTCGTTGAGGTCTTCCGCCTCTGCCGCGACCTGGGCGGGGTCTGTCGCGTCGGCGTCGTTCGTGTCTTCGTCCTGGGCCAGTTCTGCCGGCGGGCCGATCTCTTCGACATCCTCACCACCATCTGCGCCGTCGCCCGGACCAGCAAACTCCTCCGGCGCGCTCTCCTCCGCCGCGGCGGGACTGGGCCCGACGGCCTCCAGCGCCGCCCACGTCGCGGGCTCGGCCGAGGCATCGCTCTCCGCGGCGGGCTCCGTCCACGTCCGGATGCGGAGGGTGAGGCCGTCGAACGTCTCATACTCCGCCACGACGGCGTCCGCGGGGATCTCGCGCCCTTCCGCCGGCCGCACATCCTCAAAGCTGAGGAAGGAAAGCGCATTGGCGGTCGGAACCGCAGCGCTCACAGAGGTCAGTTCTCGCCCCTCGGGGATGTCGGCCACGGCGAAGTTCTGCTCGTCCTTGTTCTGGCGCGAGGCCGTGAGCGTGTGGCCGTCCGGATGCGTGATCGCGACGCTGCGCACGCGATTGCGATCGAGGCGGATGATCTCCGTGTTCATCCACCGCGCCGGTTCGACGGGGAAGTCGAGCCGCTTTTCCACCAGCCACGACTGCGGAGAGTCCGCCGGCCGTACGTACGTGGCCGAAGTGGAGCCGATGAACGTCGAATCCCCGACGATGAAGGAGGCAATCACCGCGCCGGCGGCGTCCTTGAGCGTGACGAGGGCGGCGTCGTTGTCCGCGCCCGGCTCTTCCACGCCGATGCGCGCGTGAAGGGCCGGATCGCCCGTCTTGGGCGACGGCTGGTCGACGTCCACGACGCCCATGAGCGAGGTCTTCACCTGGTCGAACTTCGCGGGGTAGCCCCCCTTGCTGGCGACGACCCAGCCGCTCGACGAATCTTCTTCCGTCTCGCCGTCACCGCGTTTCTCCAGCGTGATCTCGTCGCCCCCCTTGCGGATGCTGATGGAGGCGACGTCGTTGATGCGCTCGGTGATGGCGCTGAAGAGCGCCGGCGCTGCGGCCTTCCGCGTGCCGGAGTCGCTCCCGCGCACGGTGACGAGCACGGCGCCCGCGGCGACGACGATCGTGACGATGGCGAGGATGGCAAGTGTTCGTGGCGTCATGGTTCAAATGCCCGATGCTGATGCTGCCAAGACGGAGAAGCGGCGGAGACGTCACCCCTGGCCGGCCATGGAGCGTCGGTCCGCGCGTCGGCGCGCTGCGCGCCACGCCCCCAGGCCGACCGCGGCCAGGGCCACGAGCAGGGGGGCCGCCCCGATGTTGATGACCTTGAGCCAGAGCCCGAGGCGCTCGACGTCCTTGCGGAGGTTGTAGCGGACGTCGCGCAGCTCGGCGTTGGTCTGCGCGAGCGTCTGCTGGAACTTCTCGATCTCGGCCCGCTGCTCCGGGGAGAGGATGAACTCGCCGGAGTCCGGTTTGGCGCGCTGCAGCTCCGTGATCTTCTGCTGCGCCTCGCGCCGCTTCTCCTCGAGCTGATTGAGCTGGGCAAGGTACTTCTCGTCCGCCTCGCGCTGGATCTCTTCCACGAGCGTGAAGGGACGCTGGTACGTGCCGCGGGCGCGGACGCTGATCAGGTCCGTCGAGCCGGCCATGTTGTCGAGGGCGCTCAACAGGAAGTTGCTGTTGTCGTTTAGCTTCTGGTATCCGAGCAACTGGTTGTCGAAGCGCATCTCCTGGAGCCACATGCGGTCGCTGATCAGGTCGACGTCGGCGACGACGATCACGTTGATCTCGCCTTCGGCCGGGGCCGTCGCGGCATCCTCCACCTCGACGACCTCCGCCTCCTGCCGCAGCGCCCCGCCCGGGGCCTCTTCGGCCTCGCCGGCCGCTTCCTCGCCCGCGGACTCCCCGGCGCTGGAGCCGCGGAGGGCGTCCGCGGCGCGCTGCCGGGCGCTGCGGCCGTCGTCGGGGGCCTTGGCGGCCGGCGCGTACGCGGACCTCGCCTTGCCGCTGAGGCGGGCGGCGATGGTCAGCCCCTGGCCGCCGGGCTTGTAGTCGGCGAGCAGCTCCTTCGGTTGCGGATAGAACGCCACGCGCGTGCGCTCCATCGCCATCGACTCTTCACTGGTCGCGATCAGCGGCGTGAACTCGGTCGTCGCGCCCTCAACGGGAGCGAGAAATCCGCTGATCCCGATGAGCATCCGCGACAGGCCGCTGGTGACCGCATCATCGTCGTCCAGGGCCGACCGGTCGAGCTCGATGTAGTGGATGTACGGCACCACCTCGCGCCGATCGGCGGTCCTCTGGCGGACCGCCTGGCGGCGATCCGTCGCGACCTTCTCCGGGTCGAACTCGACGCCCCACGCCTTGAAGAGGGGCGCCAGATTCGACGACCGGTCGGCGTTCATCACGCTCAGCGGGTTCTGTTCCGCCCCCGGCGGCAGGTCCATTTCGCACAAGGGGTCGACGAAGACGATCGCCCTGCCACCCTTGATCACGTACGCGTCGATGGCGCGCAGCGCGGGTTCGGGAAGATTCTTCGGATGCACCAGCAGCAGCACATCGACGTCGTCGTCGATCTTCGTGAGGCTCGAATCCAGCGTGCGCACCTCGAAGGTCGATCGCATCTCCCGCATGATCTGCCACGCCGGCTTGGGCTGCATCGGCATCCCCGGCATGGGGTCCGAGCCGTCGATGGGCAGGGAGGAGAGAACCGCGACGGTCTTGCGCTGCGGGTGGGCGAGGTTGTAGACGAGCCGCGTGACTTCGTACTCGAGGAAGCGTTCCTGCCCCGGATCGAAGAAGCGGATCACCTCGCGGCCGTCGGTCGAGTTCGTGCCGACGAGTCCGAAGTAGAACTGCTCGCTGGCGCTGACCGGAACGGAGGCGATCCCCGACGTGCGGGCCTTGTCTTCCGCCTCGCTGAAGGGTTCCGGGTCGATCGTCTCGACGGTGATCGAGCCGCCCGCGACGGCCGCGTATTCCTGAAGCAGTTCGCGGACTCTCTTGCCGTAGGCCTGCAGGTCGGGTCGGCCCTTGGCGAGCGTCTGCGAGAAGTAGAGCGTCAGCGTGATCGGCTCATCCGTCTCCCTGAGGATGTTTCGCGTCCCCTTGGAGAGTGTGTAGAGCTTGTCGTCGGTGAGGTCGATCCGCGCGCTGCGAAGGACGACGTCGCCGAGGATGTTCACGGCGAAGAAGAGCACCGCGAGCAGGAAGAGTCCGCCGATGGCTGTGGTTTTGCGGTCCATGGTGAGATTCTGGCGAGTGGCGAAATGGCGAGATGGTCGGTGGGGGGGTCAGGCCTTCTTCATTTCGATGATCATCGCGTTGGCGGCGAGCAGGACGCCGATGAGCGATGCGAAATACAGCAGGTCGCGCGGCGCGAGCACGCCCTTGGAGATCGATTCGAAGCGCGTCAGGAAGGAAAAGCCCGCGACCGCTTCCGCGACGGCGTCGGGCGCCCACCCGGAGAGGGCGTCCTGCACCACGGGGAAGCCGGCCAGCAGGAAGAGGAAGCACACGACGATCGCGATGACGAAGGCGATCACCTGGCTTCGCGTCATCGCGCTGATGCACGCGCCGATCGCGAGAAAACCGCCGGCAAGCAGGAAACTGCCGATGTAGGCCGCGAAGATGACGCCGTTGTCCGGCTCCCCGAGCACGTTGACGGTGATCCAGACGGGGAAGGTCAGCGCCAGCGCGACGCCGGCGAACGCCCACGCCGCGAGGAACTTGCCCGCCACCGCGCCGAAGGTCGGGATGGGCAGCGTCATCAGCAGTTCGATCGTGCCGCCGCGGCGTTCTTCCGCCCACAATCGCATCGACAGCGCGGGGATCAGGAAGAGGTACAGCCACGGGTGGAAGTTGAAGAAGGGCCGCAGGTCCGCCTGGCCGCGGTTGTAAAAGTTCCCCAGCTCATCGGCGAAGGTGAAGACGCCGGTGAGCACGAGAAAGATCACGATGAAGACGTACGCGACGGGCGTGGCGAAGTAGCCGGCCAGTTCGCGCTTGCAGACGGCGAGAACGCTTGGCATTTACGCGACCTCCGCGGGGGCAGTGCTGGGTGCTGCGTGCTGAGTGCTGCGTGGTTTGCTCGTCGTCACCTTGCGGAAGACTTCGTCGAGCGGCCCGCGCGCTGCAAGTTCCGCGGGTGTGGCGTCGAGCGCGACCTTGCCGCGCGCGATGATGACCGCCCGCGTGCAGACCGCCTCGACCTCCTCGAGAATGTGCGTGGACAAAACAATCACCTTCCCCCCCCCTCCCTTGCCTTCGGCACCGGCGAGCGAACGGATCAGCTTCCGCACCTCGAACTTCTGGTTCGGGTCCAGCCCGTCGGTCGGTTCATCGAGAATCAGCACCTCGGGGTCGTGCAGCAGCGCCTGGGCGAGCCCGACGCGGCGCTTGTACCCCTTGCTGAGCGTGTCGATCGGCTGGCGCATCACGCCTTCCAGGTGCACCAGCGACTTGACGCGCTCGATCGCCTCCTTCCGCTTCGCGCCCCGCAGCCCGCGCGCCTCGGCGCAGAACTTCAGGAACGTCTCCGGCGTCATGTCCGGGTACGCCGGGGCGCCCTCCGGCAGATACCCGATCGCGCGCTTCACGCTGAGCGGATCCTTCGTCACATCGTGCCCGCACACGACCGCCGTGCCGCTTGTCGGCGGCAGGAAGCCGGTGACCATCTTCATGGTCGTGCTCTTGCCGGCGCCGTTGGGGCCGAGGAAGCCGAGCACCTGCCCGCGCGGGACCTGAAGCGTGATCCCGTCGACGGCAAGAATCGGCCCGAATCGTTTGGTGAGCGATTTCAGTTCGATCATGGCGAATCCATGCAGAGTTGCGGGCGCATGCAGTGCCCGTTCCGGTGATCGAAGTCCCGGGCGGCCGCCAGGAGGGCGAGGAAGCCTCCGGCCGCACGAGGCGTCGGGCCGGAGGAAGTGGGGGATCGCGCGGGGTTTGGCGGAACTGCCGACGCCGCGGCGAATCGCGGCCCCCTTCCACCGCTCCCGGGAGCCCGGGAGGCGTTATACGCCGGAACCCGGGCGTGGATCGTCCCGCCGGGGGCAAAAAAGGGGCAAGTTCCGCGCTGTTACCGGGCGATGGACCCCCCTGAATCGGCGAGGTCCGGATAAAACGGGCGGAAAGCCCCCCGGAACAGGTGGCCATGCCGCCCTGGCGGCGAGATAAAGCGGTTCGGACGTGTATCAGCGCGATTTAATTGCCCAACGAAATCGTTTCGATACGCGATTTTGTCGTTCTGATACGCGATTTTGTCGCGTCGATACGCACTTTTGCCGCGCTGATGCGGGCTTTTGCCGCGCTGATACGGGCTTTTGTCATTCTGATACGCGATTTTGTCGCGCTGATGGCCCATCGAATCGCGCTGAGACGCGATTTTGCCGCCCTGACGGCCCATTCAGCCGCGGCATCGCCCCCTTAAGAAGGTCTGTGCCCCTCTCCCGCGGCCGGAGCGGCCTCGCGCGGGGCCTCGACGACCGGTTCGGCGGCCAGGTCGGCCCCTTCCCCCCCCAAATGGGCTTCCCCGGCGGCTTCCTCGCCCCCGATCGCCGCCAGCACGCGCCGTAAGACCTTGTCCAGCAGGCCGTTGATGAAAGCGGGGGCCCGGTCCGTCGAGAACTCCTTCGCCAGGTTCACGGCGTCGTTCACCACCACCTTCGGAGGGGTCGGGGCGAAGGGGCGCGGCGGCTCTCCGGCGGCGGGGGGGGACATCTCGAAGTGGGCCAGACGCAGAATCGCCCGGTCGACGGCCGCCAGCCGGCTCGTGGGCCAGTCCGGCGCGAGCGCGGCCAGCTCTTCATCCGCAAAACGGCGGTGCTCCCACGCCCCCTCCGCCAGCGCCCACGCGGCGTCGAGCGACTTGTCGTCGAGCGCGGGCGCTGCGCCCGCCGAAGGCCCTTCTCCTCCAGCCTCAAGCCTCCAGCCTCCAGCCTGCCCCGCCCGAACTTCGTCCCGATGCTCGCCCCCGCGGGCGTCGAGCTGGTAGAGCGTCTGGAAGGCGAGTCGTCGGATGTCTTTGGTGATGCGCATCGTTCTGGCTTGGCGTCCTGCGGTGTGACAGCGGGGCGGATTGGGAGGGGTCGGGGCCGGTGGAAAGGAAACGGTGAACAGGAGAGGCGGTGAACGCCGCGATGCGTGGCCCTCACCTGCTCACCGGCTCACCTGTTCACCTCATCCGCCCCGCAGGTCTTGTCCCTGATCGGTCGTTCACCGAACGATACGCGCCCTTCGCCGCGGCGCAGGTGGTCGATCGCCGCAATTGCGTCGAGAAGGGCGTGCATCGCCTCCTCCCCCTTGCCCCCCCCTCCCCCATCAAGGCCTACTGACGATCCAACCGCGAGCCCCGCGCGCGCTCTGGCCTGCTCGGCGTTCCGCGTCGTGAGGACGCCGAAGGCAACCGGCTTGCCCGTCTGCAGCGTGATGTCGGTGAGCCCCTTCGCGACGGCGTGGGCGAGCACTTCATCGTGGATCGTCTCCCCCTGGATGATGCAGCCGAGCGCGACGACGCCGGCGACGTCCGCGCGGCTGGCCGCGGCCAGCGCGACCGCGACGAGTTCGTACGCCCCCGGGGCTTCGGCGATCACGAGCGAGCGAGGATCCCCGCAGCGCGCGGCGTACGCGCGCTCCGCGCCCGCTCGCAGGGCGTCGGTGATGAGCGCGTTGTACCGGCTCACGACGATCGCCACGCGCGGCGCGGCGTTGGTCGAGGAAGCTTTGGCGTCGGCTGGGGAAGACACGGCCCCGATCGTAGGAAACGCCTCGGCCGCCGTCGCGATGGGGCCGGCGCGGAGGGACTTTCCCCGCTGTTCGCATAGGATTTGGCTGTCGACAGCGGCGGGCGCGGGGATGAGAAGTTGAGGGCCCCATCCAGGGCCGGAGAGACGCAGCACATGGCACTCTTTTCGCGCAAGAGCCGGCCAAAGCCGCCGGTCCAGGTTCCGCCCCCCGGCCCATCGAAGCCAGGTCAGCCCTCCCGCTCTCCATCAGGGCCCCCCGCGGCCGTCGAAGCGCTCGCGGCGGGGCCGAAGCCCGATGAGAACCGGATCTTTGAGCTGGGCGCGCAGATGCTCGAGCGAGCACGCGGGCACAAGGCCGGCGTCCTGAGCGCGAAGTTCTACTCAGACGCCCTGATGGACTGGTCCATGAAGGACCAGAACTTCAAGGTGCAGATGTTCCGCTTCGTCGACGCCTTTCCCATGCTGCGCTCGGCGGAGGCGATCCACGATCATCTGGAGGATTACCTCTCGCAGCCGGGCGTGACCGTGCCCGGGCCGATCGCCGCGGCGCTCAAGGCGGGCAAGGTGATGAAGAGCGCCAGCGCGGGCGTGATCTCCAAGCAGATCACGTCCATGGCCCAGCGCTTCATCGCGGGCACGGACGCCGCCAGCGCGCTTCCCAACCTGCGCCGCCTGTGGAAGGAGGGGATCGCCTTCAGCGTGGACCTGCTCGGCGAGGCGTGTTTGTCGGATGTCGAGGCGGACGCGTATCAGGCCAAGTACCTCGACCTGATCGAGAACCTTCCGAAGGAAGTCGCCGCGTGGGAGCCGAACGAACGGCTGGAAAGCGACCACCTCGGCCCGATCCCGCGCGTGAACGTCTCCATCAAGGTCTCGTCCCTGTCAGCGCGGTGCGATCCCATCGACACGGAGGGATCGATCCGCGACATGATGAAGCGAATAGGGCCGATTCTCACGGCGGCCGGCGAGCGGGGGGTCTTCATCAACTTCGACATGGAGCACCACGACCTCAAGGACCTCACGCTCGAGCTCTTCAAGCGCTGCTGCGAGCAGTACAAGTTCCGCGCGGGGCTGGCGATGCAGGCGTACCTGCGCTCAGGCGTGGAAGACGCCCGCAACATCGCCGAGTGGGCGAAGAAGACGGGCCGCATCGTCTCCGTCCGCCTCGTGAAGGGCGCGTACTGGGACAGCGAGGTCATTCACGCCGAGGAACGCGGCTGGCCGTGCCCGGTGTGGACGGAGAAATGGCAGAGCGACGCCTGCTTCGAGCGCATGACCGAAGTGTTTTTGGATGCGTGTCCTCGGAGTGCGGAGGAGGGGGGGGTGAAGCTCGCGCTCGGGTCGCACAACGTGCGCTCCATCGCCGCGGCTCTCGCCGCCGCGGAGCGCCGTGGCCTGCCGCACAAGGCCGTGGAAATCCAGATGCTGCACGGCATGGCCGACCAGCTCAAGCACGCGGCGAGCGAGATGGGCCTGCGCGTCCGCGAGTACGTGCCGGTCGGGGAGATGATCCCCGGCATGGCGTACCTCGTGCGGCGATTGCTCGAGAACACATCGAACGAGTCGTGGCTGAAGGCCGGCTTTCTGGATAATGCCGACCCGCGCGAACTGCTGAAACAGCCTGGAGGCGCGAGGCCGGAGACTGGAGCGTCGAGCAACGGGGCGATCAAGCACGCCGCCGCTGATCTCTCCTCCCCCGAGCGTCACAAGCTCTCTCCCGCCGTCGAGGGCGTCGGCGACGGCCGCCCGTTCTTCTCGGAGCCGATGCGCGACTTCTCGCGTGCGGACGTCCGCGCCGCCTTCGCCGCGGCGGTCGAGCGCGCCGTGGTGCCGCAGGTCGCCAACGACCGCACGCCGGAGCAGGCGGCGGAGATGGTCGCGAAGGCCGCCGCCGCCTTCCCGCGCTGGCGCGATGAATCCCCCCGCGCCCGCGCCGCCGTCCTCACGCGCGCCGCCGACCTCATGCGCAAGAAGCGCGATGAACTCTCCGGCGTCATCATCAAGGAGAACGGCAAGACCTGGCGAGAGGCCGACGCCGACGTCTGCGAGGCGATCGACTTCTGCGAGTATTACGCGCGGCTCGCGGTTCCTCTCTTCGAGCGGCAGCGCCTCGGCCGCTTCATCGGCGAGCTGGACGAGGTCTGGCACCAGCCCCGCGGCGTCGCGGCGGTGATCGCCCCGTGGAACTTCCCGATCGCGATCTGCTGCGGCATGACCGTCGCCGCGCTCGTCACGGGCAACACGGTCGTGATGAAGCCGGCGGAGCAGACGCCGGGGATCGCGAAGCTGCTGGCCGAGATCCTGTGGGAGGCCGGCGCGCCAAAGGACGTCCTCCACTTCTGCCCCGCCCCCGGCGAAACGACGGGCGCCGCTCTCGTCCGCGACCCGCGCATCGCGCTCATCGCCTTCACCGGCAGCAAGGCCGTAGGCCTCGACATCATCGAGGCCGCAAGCCGAAACCCCACTCAGCACGCGGAGGGTGCCACTGCTCGCGGCGGTACTCCGCCGCGCAGCAGTGCGAACACGCAGTACCCCCAGGAACACGTGAAACGCGTCATCTGCGAGATGGGCGGCAAGAACGCCATCATCGTCGACACATCCGCCGATCTCGACGAGGCCGTGCTCGGCGTGCGCGCTTCCGCCTTCGGCTTCCAGGGGCAGAAGTGTTCCGCCTGCTCGCGCGTCATCGTCGTGGACCCCGAAGGCCCGGACGGCCCCGCGATCACGCACTTCACGGCTCGCCTCGTCGAAGCGACGCGGGCCCTGGTCATGGGCGACCCGACGAAGCCCGGCACCGACGTCGGCCCCGTCATCGACGCCGAAGCGGCGGAGAAGATCCGGTTCTTTATTGCGAAGGCGAAGGAAGAGGGCGGCCGGCTGGTTCTTGGGGGAATGACGAATGACGAATTGCGAATGACGAATGAAGAGGGGAACGATGACGAACTGCGAATGACGAATGATGAATCGGCGGAGCGCGCCTCCGGCGGCGAAGCCGTCTCCCCCATTCGAAATTCGTCATTCGACATTCGTCATTCGACCTTCATCCCTCCCCACATCTTCACCCACGTCACGCCCGATCACACCATTGCGCGTGAAGAGATCTTCGGCCCCGTCCTCGCCGTGATGCACGCGCGCGACTTCGATGAAGCCCTGGCCATCGCCAACGGCGTGCCGTACAAGCTCACCGGCGGCGTCTTCACGCGCAAGCCCGCGCACATCGAGCGCGCCAAGCGCGACTTCCGCATCGGCAACCTCTACATCAACCGCTCCATCACGGGCGCGCTGGTCGGCCGCCAACCCTTCGGCGGCTTCGGCATGTCGGGCGTCGGCAGCAAGGCCGGTGGCGCCGAGTACCTGCTGCAGTTCGTCGAGCCGCGGGCAAGCTGCGAGAACACGATGAGAAGGGGGTTCGCACCGGAGCTGTAAAGAAGAGTCTCACGCAGAGGCGCAGGGACGCGGAGGAGGACGGCCGCAGATGGACACAGAGTTCGAAGTGCAGGTTTTCTCCGACCCTGATCACGAGGATCTCGTCGCCGAGATTCTCTGCCGCGGCGACTTCTGCGCGATGCTGACGCAGGAGCAGGGTTTCGACAAGCTGCGCATCGAGATCCATGCCCGGCCGGACGGCAAGCCGTGGGACTTCGAGTTTCAGGCGTTCGACGAAGCCGTGCGCCGGGCCCGCTCCCGCCTGTGGGACCTCCGCCGATCGGAGTGAGGACTCTCGCGGGGTGGCATGCCCACGCCTTCCGAGGCGCGGGCATGGTCCCAGCGCCGTCGCACCGACGCGCGCACGGCGCGACCGCTTCCTGTACAATCCCGCAGCCATTCGAGCGGCAAGGGGATAGACATGAACGCACTCTCGATCGTCGGCGGGATCATCGGCTCAATCGGCGGGCTCTGGATGCTGGTGGCTCACCTCAACCGGCTCTGGCGGGTAGCCGCCGCGCTCGCGCCCGCCGACCCTCTCCGCAAGAGGTGCCTGCGGTTGCTGGTGATGGCCGGCGTGCTGACACTGAACGCGTTCATGATGACAGCCGTCGTTCTTCTCGAGGGATCGGGTGTGATCACGGACCCGTCGGGCCCCACCAGCCTGGGTTGGATCATCTTTATTTCGCTCGCCATGGCCGGCGGAACGGGCCTGCAGGCCGCCGAACTGCTCAGGGCCGCGGAGCGGGCCAGGGAGGCGACGTGAGAACCGGCCGCCACCCGTGCCACCGAGATCGGCTTTGCGATCTCGGTGCCTTCACGCGGCGACCGCACGATCGCACCGAGGTTGAAGCCACCCTCCGTGGCACGGCTCATCTTCCTGCTAATCTGGCGCTCAGCATGGGGCTAGCTCTTGCCGCTAACTTCATGTAGAATGCGGACCGTTGAGGGGGGTTAGGAGCGACGATGGCGGATGAACAGCCTTCGGTGCTGAGGCTTCAGGTCGGAACCGTCACGAAGACCTTTCGATCGTTTCACGAGGTCCGAGATTGGGTTAAGGCACAGCAAGAACGATGGCGGCCCCTCGCCAACAGGCTGACTTGGGGGCAATCGATGTGGACAACCTGGAACTCGAACATAGAGGCGGTGCTAGCGCCGTATCTACAAACAGAATTGACAGACGAGTCGGCCGCTCGCTTTTCGAAAAAGATCAGGGGGCACCTAGACAATGTTCTCGACGCCGACAGTCCCGAAGGTCACTTTGTCTTCACGCTGCTGGACAAGGAAGGCGCAGAGGCAGCTGTGGCGGCTGGAGCGTACCTAGCCGGGCGTCGTGAGGACTTGGCCAGCAAGGACATCATTAAGGGGACCCTGTTAGCCTTCGCCCACGAGGTGGGTCTCGACCCGAAATTTGACTTCAAATCGATGATCGCGACTCAGGTTGAGGGCATGGAGCAATGGTTCCAGCGTCAACGGGATGCGATCGAGCATGTCTACGATCTGTTGGTCGCGCGCGAGGCGGAGGCGCGACGAGCCCTGGAGGAGTTTGCGGCGGCCAGCAGGGAAACCCAAGAGACGCAGCATCATCATCTCAGCGCCTCCATCCAGGGCATGCAGGTGGAAGCGGACAAGCGCATTCAGATCGCTGTTACTCAAGCAGAGAAGGAAGCAGCCGCGGCCCTTGAAGACACCAAGAAGCAGTTGCAGGCCCTGACCGAAACGTACGACCGCCACATGGTGTTGAAGGCGCCGTCAAACTATTGGAAGCACAAGGCAACAGAGCACCAGAAGCTGTCCGCCTATTTTGCATGGGCCTTTGGTATCGGTGTCGTAGTTCTTGGCGGGGGGGCGATCGCTACGACAGCACTGCTACTGCCGGACTCCATTGCGACCATGTCGCCGAGCCATGTTGGCGTGTCGATTGTGGCTGTCACGTTAGTGTTTTGGGTTCTGAAAATTTTGGCACGCAACCTGATCAGCCACATTCACCTAGCGACTGACGCTCACGAGCGTCGGACGATGATCGTGACGTACCTGGCGCTGACCCGAAGGTCACGGACACCAAGCAACGAGGAGATGCGGATCATCCTCGAACCGATCTTTCGGCCCACCGCGGACGGGCTGGTCAAGGACGATCCGGGGCCGCCGTTTGCCAACATCGTCAATAAACACGTTGAGGGGTGAGCGGTTAGCCGTCAGATTGCGCGTCCGTCGCGAGCCCGTGTCCCCCTGCCGGCAGGGATTGTACATTGTGCCGTGACGGGCTGCGGCGCGGGTGGCCGGGCGGTGTGGGCCGCTTCGGGCGTCGCTGGTGGGAGGCCCACCGAGTGGGGGGGCAGGGGACACGGGCGGGGTGTGCAGTGAGCGGCGGAGGGGCGGGCTCAGGCGTCGCGTTCGAGTTCCGCGATCCTGCGGCTCAGGCCGTCTCGCACGGCCGCGGCTGTCTCGGCATCCAGGACGGCCTCGATGTCGCCGCCGTTCCTGAAGGAAATGGTGATCGCGATCTTGTCACGGATGCGGCGCAGGAGGATCACACTGGGTCCCTGCTCGGGGTCGTCGAACGGGATCGGCGCATCTTTCGCGTCGTGCATCGTTCGCATTGTACGAGCCGGCTGAGTGGCGCCAAGATCCGCATCGATCGTGCCACCGAGATCGGCTTTGCGATCTCGGTGTCTTCACGCGGGAGAGCACCGAGGTTGAGTACAACCTCGGTGGCACGAATCAATGACGATCTCGGTGCCACCCGGCCGCGCCGTCACCGAGACGATGCGCCGCACTCGGGGCAGTGTTGCGATTCGCCGAGGCCTTTCAGCGAGTATCCGCATTGCCGACACAGCCCGTGCCTGGCCCGGCGCCATCGGCGAGCTGCCCGAAGACCGATCACGAGAGCCGCCGCCAATGCGGCCCAAAACGCAACGTTGGCCGCGAACGGCCACCACTGCGGGACGAGCGGAAGCAGACCGTCATACGGCGCGGCGGCCGCGGTTCTCGGCCACGCTCGCGGCTGCCAGACCCGAAGGGTCTGCGGTGGCTGCGGCTCCGCTTGCCATTTGTCATGGAGGGTATGGGTTTCATAACGCACCGTATGCGAGCGCAGCGGCAGGCCGTAACGAAGCACGAGCAGTGAGTTGGCGCTTTGATCCTTCGGCATCAGCCAGGTCGGCGGGGGATGCTGCACGGCGCCGTTGTCCCGCTGCCGCGACAGCCATCGGTGCACGAAGGCCTGAGTTGCGGTCTGTTCGGCGGCTAAGACCCTTGAGTCCATGGCGTCGCCGGCAAGTTTGTGGAAGTAGTCCGGATCGTCCGGCACGCACGTCGCCGTACCGACGGTCGACCCAAGAGTCGGCGCAGTTCCCCAAGCGAGCCATGCAGACGTGAGTTTCCACTGCCGGGCTTGCAGCGCGAAGGGAGGAGGCGGCGCTCCGAGCCCCATGCCCGCCAAGACCGTGACCTGGGCCATTACAGCGCCGATCAGAAGCAGCGCGAGGATGCGGCGCAGGAGCCGGAGGCGCACAGCCATGGGCCGACTGTAGCACTGACCCCGGCGTGCAAGTGAATCCTCTCCGAGGAGATCGGTGTGGAGAGACAGTGCCGCGAGCCGTCTCAGTCACGGCGCAGGTCTCGACCGCCATGCGGCGGGGTGGCATCAAGATCCGCATCGATCGTGACACCGAGATCGGCTTTTCGATCTTGGTGCCTCCGCGCGGGCGAGAGCACCGAGGTTGAGTACAACCTCGGTGGCACGGGGTCAATGCCGATCTCGGTGCCACCCCGCCGCACGCTTGCGCTCCCCCGCGCGCCGCCGAAGGCGGCACGTCTTCCCGGGGTCGGGCAGGGGCGGGGAGGGGGGGGTACTCCCCCTGCCATCGCGACGGATCGTTCGTAGCCAATGTCATCCGGTGAAGGCGCAACGCTTCAGGCGCATCGTCACGCTCTTCTGTGCGGCGCAGGGGCTGCGCCCCCGCACCCCCATTTCCAGAATCTGATCATCAATGACAGACCACATGCCCGCGCGGGGTACCGCGTGGGCATGCCACCCGTTGCCTGGTCTGCACGGATCCCCCTGCGATCGAACGCGTAGCGACGGATCTGGTGGGGCGGGGCCCGTGCGCTACCCGCGTAAGCCCGTTCGACCCGCGCGTAGGCCCTTGCGCTGAGCGCGTAGGCCGTTGTGCCTCGCGCGTAGGCCCTTGCGCTGAGCGCGTAAGCCGTTGTGCCTCGCGCGTAGGCCTACGCGCTGAGCGCGTAGGCCCTTGCGCCTCGCGCGTAAGCCTACGCGCTGAGCGCGTAGGCTCTTGCGCTTCGCGCGTAGGCCTACGCGCGAAGCGCGTAGAGGCTCAACAAAAAAATAATATTCCTCTTATTGGACATCAAGTCCGGATGGTGCGGTCTGAGCCGGTTGTGATGGTGCTCATTCGCGATGAAATTTGCAAATGTTGCAGAAAGTTGCACTCACGCTTCAGTCGGGCCGGCATGTGAGCGATACCGGGTAACACGCGGCGGGCGTCCGGGGTGAGTGCGGAGGCGAAGTAGTCTCTTGCAGCCCCGGCGTACGGCGTCGCGCGGAGGCACCAGTTATGGCCGACACTCAGATTCCTAACACACGTAACGAGATCGTAGAGTTCTACAAGCAGCACGCCGAGATCTGGTCCACGCTGACCACCGAGATCGGCATCAGCGTGGAACTCGCCGCGGCCGTGAAAGCCGCGACGGACGCCGCAGTTCTGGCCCAGCAGACGGCGGTGGCGCAGCGCAACACGGCGAAGATGAGCACGACCGACTTCTACGACAAAGCCGATGCGCTGCGCGCCATCGGTGGGGCCGCGGTCGCGACCATCCGCGCCTATGCAGAGGCGACCGACGACAAGGAGGTCTACATCAAAGCGGAGGTCTCTCCCCCAGCGCCGCCGACCCCTCCGGGGCCGCCCGTTGCGCCGAAGAGCGTCACGGCCGATCCCAATGCGACGGGCACCATCACTCTCAAGATCAAGGGCAGCGTCGCGAAGAATGCGTCATTCCACATCGAGCGCAGTGTCGATAACGGCCCGTGGGTGCTCGTCAACCCGACGCGCTCCAAGACGTGGACCGATGAGGCCGTGCCGATGAACACCAACACCATCACCTACCGCGTCTTCGGCGTCCGCGACAACAAGCGCTCCGACAACGCCACGAGCGCCACCGTCAACTTCGGGAACCTCCCGGCTGCGCTGCAGGCCGCGTTCCGGAGTGATGCCGGGCCGAAGCGGGAGGCGGCGTAGCGCGGGGTGGCGTTGCGCGAGGCTTGAGAAGTTGTCCATGTGGGCCCTGCCGCTGGAGCGGTGGGGCCCTTTCTTTGCGCGCATTCCTTTTCTGCGCGGGGGCGTGTGTAACGGGGCGGCGCCGGCGCGGGTCTATTCCTGTGGAAAGGAAGGACACGCCATGGGCAACGACACATCGCTCAACCACCTGTACATCCCGCTTCGCCTCTGCTACGGGCTTGTGCCCATCGTCGCGGGGGCGGACAAGTTCACGAACCTGCTCACCGACTGGTCGCAGTATCTGCCGGAGTTTGCGCAGAAGGTTCTGCCCGTCGAGCCGGGCGTCTTCATGATGGTCGTGGGCGTCATCGAGATCGTCGCCGGCCTGGCCGTGCTCACGAAGCTGACGCGGCTCGGGGCGTACATCGTCACGGCGTGGCTGCTGCTCATCGCGCTCAACGTCGCGCTCGCCGGGTACCTTGACATCGCCGTGCGCGATGTGGTGATGGCGCTCGGGGCGTACACTCTCGGCGGGCTGGCGGCGCTGCGGGGTGAGCCGCTGCTGCCGGCGGCCGGGCCCGCCGCGGGCCGCGCCTCCTCGCTGGCGTCGTGATCTGCCGCCCCGTCGGCTGTGCGGAGGAACCGCGTGATGCACCTGCGCCTCGAACGGTCACGACTCCATCAGCTTGCGCCGCTGTCGGATGAAGAAGTTGCCCGCCGCGTCGTGGCGGGGGACATCGGCGCGTTCGAGCTGCTCATGCGGCGTCACAACCAGCGGCTCTACCGCGTGGCCCGCGCGATTCTCTCGAATGACGCCGATGCGGAGGATGCGCTGCAGGAGGCGTACATCAGGATCTACGAGGGCCTGAGCGCCTTTGGAGAGCGCGCCCGCCTGGTGACGTGGATGACACGCATCGTCTTCAACGAGGCCGTTCGCTTCCGGCAGCATCGCGCGGCGGTGCGGCGGCGCGAGCGCGGGCTGGAGGCCCTCCTGCACGATGGGATGGATCGTGAAGCCGATGGACGGGCAGCGCGGCGGAAGGGGGGGGGGGCGATCGGGGACAGCGGCGCCGTCGCGGCCGAGCCCATCGTGCCTCGCACGGAGGGAGCGCAGATGATCGACGATGCGATGGCCGGCCTGTCGGACCAGGAACGGAGCGTCGTCGTGCTCCGCCTCGTGCAGGGGCTCAGCACGCGCGAGACGGCGATCAGCCTGGGCATCAGCGAAAGCAACGTCAAGATCAGCCTCTTCCGCGCCCGCCCAAAGATGGCGGCGGCCTTCGAAAAGGCGGGGCTCGAGGAGATCCGGCGGCAGTCGGTCTTCGACGGCGAACGCTGCGACCGACTGGTCGCGGCGGTCTTCGCGAGATTGGCGCGGGGGGCGGAGTAGCGGGCGAGGACTCGCGCGGCGTCAAGCCTGCGCGCCGTCATCCTGCCGCGCGGCGGCCTCGAAGTAGGCGCCGAAGCGCACCGCGTGCGGGTTCAGCGGATCGACGGGCGGCACATCGGCCGCCTTGAAGCCGATCTTCCGCACGAGCTTTGCGTATTCGCGGTACTCGCGGGCGATGCGGCCCGCTTCGAGCAGGCCGAAGACGCGGCGGCGGATGCGGTGCTTCTGCGCTTCGGAGAGCGGCGCCCGTCGCAGCGCCCGCGCCGTATTCGACTTGAGCACCCGGCCGAACGGAAACGTCGCATCCTCCTCAATGAACTCGACGCCAAGCTGAATGCAGGCCCGGTCCCCCGCATCAATGCCCGCGATGACCTGGTCCATCACCGGATACACCCAGCATCGACGCCCATCGGTGTGCTCACGCGGCGACAGATCGCGAGGAGAAACGCTCATCTCCGCCGCGTACCGGCCGTAACGGGCGAGAATCGCCTCGCGGCTCCAGCGTCCATCCCCGTTGTAGTCGATAACCTGCATGGGCAAGGGGTCGGAGCTCTCATCACGGGGCGCGAAGGGCGCGGTAAGCTCACAGGGTACCACAGTGGTGGGGGCGTGCACGGCGGCAGCGGCAAAGGTCAGGCGCCCACCGGTCCATGGTTCACTCATCTATGGGCGCCGGCTCCCATGGGGTCGGCGGCGGCCGGGGCGTAGCGTGTGCTGACGTTCTTTCCGGGAGGGTTGATCGATGGGCGCCATCAAGACTGAACCGACCGCCGCGGATGTCATGACGGCCGATCCGGTGACCATTGAGCCGTCGGCCAGCATCCGCGAGTTTGCGCGTGTGCTCGATGACAACGAGATCTCCGGGCTGCCGGTCGTGGACCAGCAGGGGACGCTTGTGGGGATCGCGTCCAAGACGGACCTCATCCGCCAGTGCGTGCAGGGGACGGTCGAGCTGCCGCCGGATTACCTCTTCGACCTGCTCGCCGAGCAGGAGATCCCCGAATCCGCCGCCGACACGCTCCCCGACCCGCAGGTCACGGTCGAAGACTTCATGACGGAGGGGCCGCTGACGCTCCCGCCGACCGCGCCCTTGAGCGAGATCGCCCGCGCGATGGCCGAAGCGCACGTGCATCGTGTGATCATCGTTGAGCCGGATGGGTATCCGATCGGCGTGATCACGGCGCTGGACCTGATCGAGCACTGGCCGAAGTAGAAGCGCGGCCGGGATGCGTGGAGCGTTACGTGCCGGGGGGCTGTGGCGGAAGGGGTTTGCGCGGGGCGGGAGGCGTGGGAGGATGCGTGGGGGGGGGCGCAGTGAGCATCGCCAGCGCGGCCAGCAGCAGCGCAGCGCCGATGAAGACGCCCAGGCCCGGCGCAAAGGAGCCGAGGTGGTCAAGACTGACGCCGAGGACGACGGGGCCGAGGCCGGTGCCGGCGACGGTCAGCCGCGAGATCGACCCTCGGATGGCCCCGTGGTGAGCGCGGCCGAAGTAGCGCGCGATCGTCGGCACGCCCACGCCCATCGCCAGCGCTTGCGCCGTGCCGAAGGCGACCATCGCAGCGTGCGCGGCGATCAGGGCGGCGTTGCCGCTGCGCCCGTTGGGATCGGCGGTCGCCGCGCCGGCCGGCTCGCTCATGAAAAGGAAGGGCGCGCACGCCGCGGCGAGCAGGATGAGCGATGCCGGCAGCAGCACGCGCGGCGGCAGGCGGTCGGCGATCCACCCCGAGGGAAAGACCAGCACCATGACGGTGAACGAAAGGGTGCGGATGAGCGCGGCCGAGTGGGTTGGGGCGAGTCCGGCCGCCTCCAGCAGCGGCTGCGTGTGGAAGATCAGCGCGGTGCCGATGAGGCCGTTGAGGACCATCGAAAGGGAGACGATCCAGTACGCGGCGGTGCGCACCGCCTCGCGTAGGGTGAACGCGGGATCGGGGAGGTCCGCGGGGACATTGTTGCGCGCGGCAGCGGGGGGTGGGGGCTTGGGGGGGGAGCCGTCGAGGGTTTGGTTGATTTGGGCTGGATGGTCCCTGGCGAGGAAGAAGGTGATGGGAAGGACGAGGATCCAGACGCCGACGCCGAGCAGCGGGTAGGCCGTTCGCCAGCCGAAGCGCTCGATCATCGCCAGGGCGAGGGCCGGCAGCAGGGCGAAGGCCAGGTGCGTGCCGACGAGCTTCAGGCCGTTCATGGTGCCGAGGCGCCGCTCGAACCAGAGCGCCAGCGCGTGCCCGCTGACGAGCCCGAGAGAGCCCTGCCCGAGAAAGCGCAGGCAGAAGAAGGCGAAGGTCAGCGTGACGACGCCGCGGACGAACCCCGTGCCGATGCACGCCAGGCCGAAAAGCAGCGCGACAATGAGCATCGTGCGCCGCGGGCCGAAGCGGTCGGAGGCGCGCCCGACCAGGACGAGCGGAACCGCCGCGCTGAGCGTGCCGACCATGTAGGCGGCGCTGAGGAGGGAGGCGGAGAGGTCCAGGTCGGTGCGGAAGGACTCGTTGAACTGACTGACGATGAAGGTCTGGCCCGGCGCGGTGGCGATCATCGCGGCGGTGCAGACGCCGGTCATCACCGATCCATAGAAAAAGCCGCTCTGTCTGCCGGGGTCACGGTCCATCGTGAACCGGGAGGGTAGGTCGCCCGGCGATCAAGCGCAGTGCATCGAGCGGGTGCGCGCAGAGCGGGGACGGCGGCTTGGCGTGGGGGGGTTGCCGTGAGGAACGGAAGGGCGGGAGGACTGCCTCACGAGGAGAGCGCCGAGGCCGATCGCGGCGGCAGTGGCGAGCACCGCGCGGAGTTGCACATCGGCTACGGGCGGAGGGACCGCGCGGACGCCGGTAGCGTCGGTGATCGCGGGGCGGTTGATGTAGCGACCTCGCTGCGGCATGAAGGCGCGGAAATGATCGGCCAGGTCGCGAAGCTGCCGCCGCAGGACGCCGCCGGACATCGCCGCGCCGTGGCCCGTGATGGCGATCTCCGGCTCAAGGGCCGCGAGGCGCTGAATCGAATCGTGCGCGGCGGCCCAGTCGGCGGTGTAGTACGCCGGTGGGCGCCAGACGTGCCGCGGCTGCAGCAGCGCCTGCCAGAGCGACTCCTGCGCGGTCGTGACGAAGGCGTCTCCGGCGATGAGCGCGCGGTCACTCTCGCGGAAGAGCGAGATGTGACCGGGCGTGTGCCCTGGTGTGTGCACCCATCGCCATCCGGGCATGCCGGGAACGCTGCCGTCGGCCGGCAACGGCGAAAGTCCCGCGGAGCGCAAGTCGATCGGACCGCGCGGATAGAGCCGCGACAGCAGCGACATGCCCCCGCCGCCGACCGCCGGATCTGGCGGGGGATACGCCGAGCGCCCGGTCAGATACGGCAGCTCCAACTCATGGGCGTAGATCGGGGCGGCCCAGCGCTCGGCGAGCTCCGGCAGGGCGCCGACGTGGTCGAAGTGGCCGTGCGTGAGGATGATCGCGGCGGGACGCGCCTCAGGGCCGAAGCGAGATGCGGCCGCGTCGAGGATCCGATCGGTGGAGGTAAAGAGCCCGGCATCAACGAGCGCCCAGCCGCGGTCTCCCGCGCCGGGTGGGCCGACGAGGCAAACGTTGACGATCGACAGGCGGACCGCCGCGAGGCCGTCGGTGATCGGCGTGAACGCGCCGCCGCCGGTACGAGCCGGGCGGGGATGGATGGTCGTGATCATGAGGTCTCCTGTGTGACGCAACGCAGGCGCGCCCGGGCAAAATGGGCTCCACAGGATGCGTGATGATAGGCGCGGGCGTAAGTCGTGCCGCGACAGTGGGTTGTGGGTGATTGTGCCCGCACTGCCGTGCTTCGAGGCTGCCCCGCGCAGCGATTTGGTGGAACATGACGCCGCGGCGTGCGTTCAACCCTGACGAGGCTCAACGGTTATAAGTTAAGGATGGCAGCCAGGCGGGGGGCCCAGGAGGACGCTCGGCCATGGCCCCCAGGTTCCCTCGCGCTCTATCCCTTCACCCTACTTGTCTCCCGCTGCCCCCCTCTTTCGGGCCCCCTTCCGCGGCATCGTCTTGCCTCCCTGCGGCACGCCGGTGGGGCGCGGCTGCGCTCGTGATCGCGTGCGTGCTTGCCAGCGCGGGGGCCGTGCAGCCGGAATCGCCCGGGACGGCTCCGCCGGCGCCCGCGACGCCGGAGACGGGCGACGCCCAGCAGGAGGATGGAGGCGGGGGGCAGGCGCTGCTGGATGAAGAGGCTCTCGCGCGCTTTGAGCGGCTGCTGGAGCGGCGGCCCTTCCACGACGCCGCGTTCAACGAGATGGTCAAATCGTTCGCCGAACGCGGCGAACTGGCGAAGCTGGTCACGGCCTACGAGCAGCGTGTCGCCGCGCTGCCGGAGGCGATGCCGCCGCGGGTGATCCTGGCGCGCCTGCAACTGCGCGTGGGAGAGGCCGAAGCGGCGGCCGAGACCGCAGCGACGATCACCCTGCCGGAAGATTCGCGCGACGGCGGTGCGCTGCTGATCCTGCGCTCGTCGATCGCTGAACGGCTCGGGCGGCTGGAAGAGGCGCGCGGGCTGCTCGGGGAAGCCCTCGCGGCCGAAGCCACCATCGCCGGCAAACTCGACCTGGCCGAAGCGCTGGCCGACCTGCATCTGCGGGCGGGAGCAAAGCAGGAAGCCGCGGCGGTGCTGACGGACCTGTCAGCGAGCTTGCAGGGGGAGTATCTCTACCGCAAGCGAATCGCCGATGCGCTCGCCCAGCGCGCTCTGCACGAGGCGGCCGTGGCCGAGTACGACGCGCTGCTGGAGATCGTCGGCAACCACGCCGAGCGGCGCTGCGAGGTGCTGCGGCAGATGGGACGCTCGCAGGAACGGCTCAACCGGCCGGCGGAGGCGATCGAGTCGTACACGCAGGCGATCAGCCTGCTCGCCGACGACCACTGGCTGCAGCGTGAGTTGCAGGACCGCGTCGTGGGCCTGTACAGGGCCTCCGGAAAGCTCGAGGAACTTGTGGCCTACTGCCGCGGGCAGATCGAACGCTCGCCGACGCACGTGGCGATGCGCTCCCTGCTGGCCGAGGTGCTCTCGGCCCAGGGTGATGTGGATGGCGCCCGCGCGGTGCTCGCGGAAGCGGTTGAACTCTTCCCCGCGGACCGTTCGCTGAGCGAGCGTCGCATCGCGATGCTCGATCGCGCTGGGGATGTGGAGGCTGCCTTCGGCGAGCACGAGCGAATCATCGCCGAGCACCCCACGGACCTCGAGTTGTACATCGCCTACGGCCAGGCGCTGGCCCGGCACGAGCGCGTCGACGCCGCCCGCAACCAGTGGCGTCGCGTGCTGAACGATGAACTGGCCGACGCCGGGACGGCCCTGCGCCTGGCGCAGATCTTCGAGCTGCACGGCATGCGCGAGGATGCCGCCCAGTGCTACGAACGGGCGATCACGCTCGCGCCGCATCGGCCCGATGCGTACCTCGCGCTGAGCCGCCTGAAGCGCACCGGAGAGGATGACGCCGGGGCGCTGGCGGTGCTGGAAGACATGTCGGCGGCCAACGCTGAAGATGCGGGGATGCAGGCGGAACTGGCCGGTGCGCTGCTCGGCTTCGGCCGGACCGATGAAGCGCTGGCCGCGATCGAGCGGGCGGTCGCCCTGGCGCCGCAGAATGTGCGCTTCCACGCGTCCCGCGCTGACCTGCTGGTGCGAGCTGGACGGCTGGAAGAAGCGCTGCGCGTGCAGCGCGAGACGATCGAACTCATCCGCAATCCGGTTGAGCAGGCCCAGGCGGTCAGCGGATTAGTCAGCGCGTACGCCTCGGCGGGCAAGCTGACGGAACTGAAGGACGCCGAAACGGCGGCGTTGGACGATCAAGGCGAGGATGAGGTCCGGCTGCTCCTGTTGGCCCGCGTGGCGGACGCCGAGCGGGACTTTGTCGCATCACGGCAGTGGCTGCAGCGGTTGTTGGAACTCTCGCCCGCGCACGAAGAGGCGCATCGGCAACTCGCCAGGCTGCACGAAGCGGTGGGGGATGTGGATGCGGCGATCGGCTCGTACCGGACGCTGATTGAGCGCCATCCGGCCCGCGCCCGCCAGTACTACCAGGCGATCGTCGACGCCATGCTCGCCTACGGCGACAAGGCTGGTGCAGTGCGCACGCTGCAACGGCTGCGGCAGGAAGCCGGCGGAAACGTGACCGTGCTGACGTCCGTCGCCGAGCAATTGGTCCGGCTCGAAGAACTCGAGGACGGGCTGGCGTGCTACGAGGAGAGCCTGCGCGTTCAGCCAGGGCGACACGAAGTCCGGCTCGCATACGCCAAGGCGCTGCAGGAGGCGGGGCGGCTTGAGGATGCGCTCGTGGAGCTGCGCACGGCTTCTGCGCAGACGGCCGACCGGGACACCGCCGCCGAAGCGCTCGGACGGCTGCACGAGGTGGCCGGTGACCTGGGCGTCGTTGATGACCTGCTGGACGAACTGGAGACGCGCGTTCTGCAGCGGCCGGAAGAGACGGCCCTTGCCGCGACGGTCTCGCGGCTGCTCATCCAGGAGTATGAGTATGCCCGTGCGATGGAACTGATTGATGCGGTGCTGCGTTCGCGGCCGCGCGAAGCGGAGTTGTTGCTGGTTCGCGCCGAGTTGCTTCGGCGGCTGGCGAGGTTTGACGAGGCGCTGGAGACGTATCGCGATGCGCTGCCGCTGCCGGGCGTGGACCGCGACCTTGTGCTCGGTGAGATGGGACGGGCGTGCTTCGAGGCCGGCCGGGTTGACGAAGCGCGGCGCGCGTGGATGCAGATCGGCCACCGGATGTACGCCGGATCGCTGCTTCGCAACAACGGGCTGCTGGATGAGGCAGTTGAAGTCCTGCGCGAAGGGATCCGGCTCAAGCCGGATGACCACGGGCTGCATCGCAATCTCATCGAGGCGCTGCAGGCCGCAGGCCGCGTTGATGAGGCGCTGGAAGCCGCCCGACGCCTGCTCGACCTCGAGCCGGGCAACGCGGCGAACATCAAGCAACTCGCCAAGGCGTACCTTGACCGGGGGGACCGTGCCGCCGCGGCTGAGATCGCCGGACGGCTGTTCAGTGCGGATGTGTCGACCCCGAGCACGACGGGGCAACGGTCAGGCTCAGCAAGCCGCGGCGGCAACGCCCTGTTCACGGCCATGCAGGCCGGTGGATACGGGGCCGCCGGACCGACGAACCTCGAAGGCGCCGTCGGGTTCTTTCGCCAGCATGGCTTGGTGGGGGAACTCGAATCGATCATCGAAGACCAGTTGGTGAGGCAGCCGGCCAATCCGCTGCTCCGTCTCACGGCGGTGGGGCTGTACAGTGAGGCGTTCGCCCGCCCCGAACGAGCCTTGGAACTGCTGGAAGAACTGGAGTCGCTGGAGTTTCCGCTTGAGTACCAGGCCTGGTTGGGGCAGTGCTCCCAGCGCGACTTCTTCCGCATGATGCGATACCAGATGATCGGCACCAGGCCGGCGCTGCGCGATGCGCGGCTCACGGCGCTGGGCGGGCGCGACGATCTGTCACGCGATGAAATGCTGGAACTGGCGATGATCCGCCAGTCGCAGGGCAACATTAATGATGCCATTACGTTGCTTACCGAAGCGATTTCGACCAACTCCGACGATGTGCTCTCGCTGAGCGCGCTGACGGACGCTCTGGTGAAGGCGGAGCGTTTCGAGGAAGCCGAGCCGCACGCGCGGCGGCTTGTGGACCTGATGCGCGGCGAGCACGAACGCCTGCAGGCGGAGATGGTCGAACGGGTTCGCCGGGACTTCGTTCGCACACTGCCCGTCCAGTTGCAGCTGCGCGTGACAGAGGACCTGATCCGCGATGTTGCGCACAAGTGGACGCTTGGACACGGCATGGCCGCCGATCTGTCGGGAACCGCACACACGATGGGGTACCTGCGGGCACGGATGACACTCGCAACCATCCATGCGGAGACTGGCCGGATCGAGGAAGCGCGGGCGATCTGGCAGGAACTGACGCCGCGGCACGAGGCGGATTCGGAAGGGTGGACAACGCTCGCCAGCGTGGTGCAGTTGTACGACCAGGATGACCTGGCGTTCGAGTATTACTGGAACGCGATGGAGGCGAGCAAGCGGTCCGCCGGCGATCCGCTCCTGCGGCGCATCTTCGCCGACAGCACGAGCCGGTACTGGTACGCTGCCCAGGCGGCGCCCATCGACAGCGCATTCAACAAGGTTGTCGAGGCGTTCCGCTCTCGGGACCGTCTCGTCGAGTTGTACGACTTTCTGCGAGACAGCGGCCAGACCACTCGTGCGGGCTGGATCGCAGAGCAGTACAAGCTGAATGAGAAGTTGAAGCAGCTTTATGCCACACGCATTGCGGAAGGGCGGGGGCGCTTCAAGGCCGCGGACGACGCCCTGGCGGCCAGTCCGGCGTGGTTTGCGGAGGTCTGTAAGCTCGCGGAGTTGCTTGACGCCGAGGGGGATTGGCCGTCGGCCAAGGCGGCCTACGTCGATTATCTGGAGACCTTTCCGGACGAACTCTGCCTTCTGCTGACGCTCAGTGATGTCGCCGAGGTGCAAGGCGAACTGGATGAGGCCGTCGCATGGGAGGAGCGGGCGATCGAGTGCAAGCGGCGGCTCTCGCGAACCGCCCGAGTGTGGGCGATGCGCGAGGTTCTGGTCACGCCGCGCATGCCGACCGTTCTGGATTCCCGGATGGATACGTGGTCATGGTCGTCGCGCTGGTCGGACGCGACGACGCGGGGGTGGTGGGGACAGGCGAGTGAACGCGAGTCGCTCGAGTTGGCAGCTTCCTGGATGCGGGTCGCAAGGTTGCGTCTTGGCCAGGGCAACACCATCGCAGCCGGTGAGGCCATGGAGCGTGCGCTGACTGCGCGCGGACCATCACAACAGGGTGTTTCCAGGCAGGTGCTCAATGAGATCCGTCAACGGCGGCTGGTTGCTCCGATGCTGCCGGTGCTCCGGGCGATGGCGGTTCAGTCGCCCGACGATGAACAGGTGCAACTGGCCTTTGGAGAGTCGCTCGAGGCCAACGGTCGTCCGGAGGTCGCGGCGGAGGTGTACCGGCGGCTGCTCCGCCACGGCGTTTCGAACGTGAGTGTTCTGTCGCAGGTGCAGCAGCGATTGAGTGTTCTGGCGCCGGAGGAGGCGGGCGCCGGCTCTGATACGCTCGCATCGCTTGAGGCGAGCGTGCAGGCTGATCCAACGAACACGAGCGAGCGGCTGCGCCTCGCCAAGGCGTATTACTACTCGCTGCGCATCGATGAGGCGCTGGAAGAACTTGAGCGCATTCGGCAGCTCGCGCCGCACCTGGATGGGGTTGAATCGCTTCAGGTCGAGATCCTGACGCTGCGGGGAGAAGACGAAGCACTGATCGAGGCGCTGCAGGAGCGGGCGCGCCGGGCCAAGAGCGACAACGAGCGTACGGCTGCGCGCGATCGCCTGGCTCGCCTGCTGCTCGGGGCCGGCAGGATCGAGGAAGCTCTCGAGCAACTCAAACTCGGGACGAATCCGGCCCAACCCGAGTCGTATCACCGGGTGGGGATGCTCCTGCAGTACTACGGACGGCACGATGAGGCCATTGAGCAGTTCAAGCTTGCCAGCAAGAGCCAGCAGCACGCCTACGGATCCGGCCGCACAGGCAGCATGCTCGCAAACGCCTACGTCGCCAAGGGAGATCTGGAGCAGGCGTCTGCGGAGATCCTTGCCGCTGTACAGGAGCAGTTACGACAGACGACCCAGTACGGTGGTGTCTACGCCATGTGGGGCGGGGACAGTGACCCGTTCCAACCGTTCACCACCCTGTTCATCCTTGAGCCGGAGTTGGAACGGCACGTCCGGACGAAGCTGCTGGCGCTCCGGGAGGGCAACGAAGCAGACGCGGCATTGACGAAGCTGCTGATGCGCTTCCATCGGCTTGTCGGCGAAAGCGCTGCTGCCGACGCCCTGCTGCAACAGATCGTGCAGGAGTCGGCGGCAGATGAACGCTCAATCATGGTCTCAATTGACCGTGCGGTCGACAGCGGCGACTACGACGAAGCCGTCCGCATTGCCCGGCAATTCATCAGCCGACAACCAAAGCCAGAAGCCCCGCCGGGAATGCCGCCGCAGTATGCGGGCATGATGGTGCTGATGTCGCCGCGGAATGCGATGGTCTGCAAGCTTGGCGATCTGTACTGGAAACAGGGGGAGCAGGAGATAGCGTTCGAGACGTATAAGCAGATCGTCGATGAGAAGATCGACGAGACAAGACTGGCGTATGCGACGATCTGCGTGCTGCGCGGTCGCATTAAGGAGGCCAGTCAGATCGTCGAGACCACGCTGGAAGCGCAACAGGTCAAATCGCCCGCGCTGCTGCAGTTTCGTGCGGTCATCGCGGCCCTCGAGGACGAACCGCAAGTCGCCTTCGAACACCTGACGACCATCGCGTCCATGGGTGGGGGCGACGACGACATGTTTGGAATCGGCGGGGGAGGCGGCGGCATCGATCAAGTGGTGCGCATTGCTGAAGCGGCAGGGATGATCGATGCCCTTGTTGAGTTTCTGAGAGGCAGGATCGAGAAGGCCCCTTCTGACTGGGAACTTCGGCACACACTGGCGCAGGTGCTCCGCGACGCGGGAAGGGTGGCGGAAGCCGAAAAGATTGTTGAGGAAGCTGCCGGCAAGCCGGGCATGCGACAGTCGGCGGTGGAACTGCAGCTCGCGTGGGCGCGCCCCGTGGCGGAGCCGGAGGCCCTTGTGCCGCTCTATGAGGAGCTGATTCGTCTCGCCGAAACGTCAAACGCCGATGCGGCGTCTCGGAACCGCTGGGGCGGCACGGATCCAGCGCAGCAGCATCGACAGGCGCTCGGCGATCTGCTCTGGACGCTCGGGCGGCAGGATGAGGCCATCGCACGCTGGACCGAGCGGATGGATCCGAACAACTCGTCCAGCCAGATCGGAATGGCACAACGCCTGATTGAGCGTGAAGCATTCGACAAGGCGCGGCCTTATCTGCAGCGAGCGATCGAGCTGGACCCGAAATCCAGCGCTGCGCACCGCGCCCTGGCGGGCCTGTGCCACGAAGAGGGCGATGTCCTTGGGATGCTCGCGCACTTGCGTGTGGTGTTTGAACAGCAACAGGCGCGCGGGATGGATCTCTCGGACGGCTATCGCTATGGCGGCTCGGGCGGCGGGGGGGAGCAGGCGTGGGCGATTGCGTTGTCGAGCGATCCACAGGTCTCACAGCACCTGGCTACCCTGCCGGACGCTGAACAAACAGATCTCCGTCTCATGCTCGCCGTGTGGCGGGGTGACTGGGCCGCGGCAGAACAGGTGCTGCAGCAGATGCGTGAGAATCGGCCGTACGACCCCAGCATCTGGACGCTTCTGATCCGGTGCTACGAGCAGCGCGGTGCGTGGGAGGAGGCCGCGGCGGCTCTGCAGCAGGCGCGCCGACTGGCCGAGACGTCGCTTCCCGATCACCGCAGGCAGCTTGAGCTGGTCCTTGCGGGCAAGCAGATCCGTGAGGCCGCGGCAGGCACGCGGCAGGGCGGTGGTCCAGCCGCAGCGGCGGGGGGCGCTGGCTACGTGGGGTACTACGGCGGCTCTTATTACGACCCGTATGGAAGCGCCGATTCAACCACGCAGCGATTGGCAGCAATCCACACCAGGCTCGGCGACTTCCAGAAGGCAGAGCAGCTTTATCTATCGGGGCGGATGCAGGCAGACGCGATCGCGCCGCTGGCACACATCATGTGGGGCCAGGGGGCGCGCGAGCGGGCGCTGGAACTGCTGCGCCTGTCCGCAACCATGTTCTCCAACAACCCGTCCGGGCTGGTGCAGTATGCCGACATGCTGGCTGAGGCCGGTGAAATCGATCAAGCGATCTCACTGCTGAGCAGGGCGTACGCCTACTCAGAGCCGGCGGTTGATGAGCAGTCTGGCTGGTATGCGCGGTACTACTGGGACAGCAGCGAATCCGGCGTGGACAGCGGCCGGCAGGCCACGTTTGGTCAGTCGCTGCACGCCATGCTGAAGCGATATGGCCGTCTTGAAGGACACCTGAGCGCCCTTGCAGACCACGTGGGGAATGATCCTGGCGATCTGCCGTCGCGAAGGCTGCTGCTGAGCCTCTACATGCGGGACGGTCGCTGGCGTGATGTTCAGGCGTCGCTTGAAGATTGGCTCGCGCGACAGCCGGGGGATCCATCCTCGCTCAAACTGGCCTTTCAGGCAGCCCTGCAACTCGGCGACTGGGAGGCCGCGAGGCAAACACTGGAGTTCTTGCGCGCAGCCGAGCCGGAGCAGACGATTGACTGGCTGATGCACGAAGCGGTGCTCGGGTTGGCTGCCGGCGAGCCGGAGCATGCCGCGGCGGCGCTCGCCGGCGCATCCATAACCGGCCAACCGATGGAATCGGAAGACGTACTGCGGCTGTGCATCGGCCTGGCGTGCTCCGGCAGGCAGGAAGAAGTCATCCAGACACTGACCGGCCTCGGTCGCGAGCGTACTGAGACGGAGAGTTCGCTCCTGCTTGCTGCTCTCGAAGCGGAAGGGCAATGGGAACGTGCGGCCGGGCTGTCACTCGAGCAGTTCTGGCGACAGGATGATGTGACGGCCACGGGGGGTTGGTGGTTCGACGCCTTCCGTCGGGCCGTTCGCGGTGCCGACGCTGCCGCTGTCGAACTGCGCGAGTTGGGTCCGGCCGGGCAGGTGCTGCGTTCATTGTGCCTCGAGGGAACGGAGGCTGCCGCGGCGCTGTCAACATCGTTGTTGCTCGACCATCCCGATGATGTGGACCTGCGCCGGGCGGCGATCTTTGCAGCGTGGCGCACCGGGGATTGGCAGTCCGCCCATCAGGGGAACGAGATGCTTCTGGACTGGCTGGAACCCCGACGCATGCACGTGTGGATTCGTCCGACGCCGGTGCCGCTGAGCCGGCGTGCCCAACGGTATCTGGAACAGACCAGGGCAGCCGGGCTCGATACCCAGGCCGTGCTGCAGATGTCCATGCAGTACGAATCGATGCTCGAGCAGGTCATCTCTGCAGGCGAGGAGGTTGAGCCGCGACGATACGGCGCGCTGTATGACGCGCACCTGCGGCTCCGGCTCCGCCTCCTGCGGCACATGGGAGACGCCGACGGATACGAGGTGAATGCGCGGGTTGCGGCCGCGAAGGAGACGACCGCGGGTGGCTATGACCCGTACGCCTACTGGCGCAGCAGCGACCTGCAAAACTGGCCGGAAATGCTTCGGGAGCTGCTGTTAGAGCGTGGGAGGTTTGCTGAGTTCCTGGCCCATTGTGAAGGCATGAGCGTCAGATTGCCTGAGGAAGCCCTGAACGATGTGGCAGCGGCGCACGCAGCGCTTGGTGATGCCGCCGAGGCGCAAACCTGGCGCCGGCATATTGCCGAGCTCCGCCTTGCACAACTGACGTCAACAGCGCGCCCCTCTTTCGGCACGAGGTCGCCATCGTATTGGTGGTGGCATCGGAGCGACGATACCGAGAGACAGGTGCTCTCACGGCTTCGATCTGTACGGCTCTTGAGGGCCGACGAGCAGAACGCAGAAGTTTCGGGCCTGAGCGACCTGGCGCGCGCGGATACCGAGATCGAGTCACACCTGCTCTCCGCCGCCCAACGGATCGGGCCGGGGTGGGAATCAACGCAACTCCTTGATGAGGTTGTCGATCTCTATCAAGCCACCGATCGCAATGGCGAACTGATTGACCTGCTGGAGAAGGTATGCGGGACCGACAACATGGTTCAGTCGCCACACCTCGCCGCCTACCTGGGCGCCTGCGCTGCAACAGGAGATCAGGCGCGATTCGGGCGCACACTCGCTTCCATCGAGCGTTTCAGTCCGCGCCTGAAGTCGGAAGCCGACCTGCTCCGGCTGGCGATGTGGCGGCTGGGCGGCCAGAGCGACGAGGCCGACGAACTCGAGGCGGCATGTCTTCACAGGTGTGTGCGGAACCGGCCGAATCCATCGTCGATCAGCGCCGAACTGCAGCGGGTGCTCAGCAGCATGCTCCGATCCGGCGACGTCGGTCCGGAAGATGCCGCAGCCAGGTGGACGAACCGATCACGCGGATCGGCGCTCACCAGCGCTGCCGCGGGCATGCGGACGGTCAGCGAACTGGCCGCGGCACTCGGCGTCAACTACACGGCCGAGGTCGGCGGCGACGATCTCACGCTTGACCGACTAGTCGACCTGTACGATCGGTTCGATCTGCCTCTCGATGCAGTTCGCATCCTCGATTTGAAGCTAACGGAACAGACGCTGCCGGCGCCAGAGCGCGACGCATCGCTCCGGACCCGAGCAATGCTTCTGCACCGGCTGGAACGCGCCGGTGAGGCCAGAGAGACGCTAGAGCCCGTCCTGCGGCGGTTGACCTCTCAACTGGAGTCGGACGGTTCGGATCCGGCGATCGTCGTTGAACTTGTGAAGACCCTCGGGGATCCCAAGCTGGCTGATGACGCGGATCGTGCTCTCGCGACCTTGAGGGCGGCGAAGGAACAGGATCCGCTTCTCGACCTTGATGGGCGGCTCGAAGCGGATCTTCTCTTCAAGGTCGGCCGGAACGAAGAGGCCTGGACCCTGTATCAGAAGTGCTTCGAGGCGGGCGCAATCCGATACACTGATGCCACATCGGTCTTACAGGCCGGGATTGCCGGAGCAAGTGGGGGCGATGAAGCGGCCCAGACTTTCCTGCGGTTCGGGCTGTGGCGAAGCCCGTCGCATGAACTAGCTGCCCGCGCCAGGGAGTTGGTCAGGTGAAGATTGCGCCTCACTTCCATCCAGACGTCGAACGCATGCTCAGCCAGCTGGCAAAGCGGCATCGCGTTGTCCGCCTGGTCCGGGGCATCTTGCGCGGGCTCTTCTATGGCGTTGCCGCCGGTGCACTGGCCGCCCTCACAGGGATACTGCTGGATGGGGGCTTCTCGGTCTGGCCGGTGCTGGCAGGAGCGGTGGCGGGCCTGTTTGCCGGTGCCATTGTCTCTCTGCTCACGCCCACCGACAGGCTTTGGCTGGCTCGCCGGCTCGACGGGGCCAGCGGCGCAAAGGATCGGTTCGCCAGTGCCGTTCAACTCGCCAACCACCCCCGGCGGGAACGAGCACGCCTGGTCTGCACCGATGCCCTGCAGGCCGTGCTCCAAACCCGGCCCGCCGCGGCGATCCCGCTGCGATGGCCGCGAGAACTGCGGTGGTTCCCTGTGCTGCTGGTCGCCGTGGCCCTCGCCATGTGGTTGACACCGGCCGGGCCCGCCGAGGCGGCGGGGGTGGAGCCTGAAGTCAGCGCTGAAGAGTGGAATGAGTTGAACGAACTCCTGCGCGAGACGCTCGACCGGTTGCCGGATCCGCTGACCGAGGAGGAGGAGCAACTTACGGAACGGCTCGAAGCCTTCGCGAGGCTTCTTGAGGAGCAGCCGGACAAGAAGGAGGCGCTGGCCGAACTGGCCCGGCTGAAGCAGGATCTGGAGCGGCAGCGTAAGCAGGCCCGCCAACCAGACTTACAGCGTGCAGCGAAGGAGATTTCCAGCAAGTCGCTGCAGGAGTTTGCGAGGGCCTTGGAAGGAGGCGACTACAACGCCGCGGCCCAGAGGCTGGATGAGTTGGCCCAGAGACTGCGCGATCAGGTGCACAAAATGGCGGCCGAGGAGTTCGATGCGGTGGGGGCCGACATGGAGGCGCTCGCACAGCAGATGGAGGAGAACGCTGAACTCAGCGAGGCCGCCGCCGCGGCGGCCGAAGCGGCCGCGAGAATGAATCGAGAACAACTCGCCGAGGCAATGAGGCGTTTCGCCGAGCAGCTTCGGCAGAATGCGGATCGCCTCCGGCAGTCAGACCGGCTGGGACGGGCCGGGGACTCGCTTGCCGAACTGCAGAGGCGGCTGAGTCGGGCCGGGCGCGGACAGATGCCGGGTCCGGGCCTCGTGCGAGGCCCTGGTGCAGGCAGAGGCGGGACCCGGCCGGGGTGGGGAAGCATGGAGGACTGGGGAGGCGGCCGGCTTGTCGAGGGTGGGGAAGCATTGCCGGAGCTTTCCGATCCGCGCGAAGGTCCGGGTGAAATCTCCATGCTGTCGACCGTCTCTCCCAACGAGCAGGCGACAAGCGGGCAACCGCTGCGCGAGCGATACATCGACCTTGTCCGTATGGCGGAGGCTGACGTGGACCTGGAGGACGTGCCGGTCGCTTACCGCACGTACCTGCGTCAGTATTTCGTGTCGATCCGTGCCGGCCTGGAGTCGGAGGCGGCCACAGAAGAGACATCGGAGTGAAGCCGCTGCTTCACTTGAGAGGAGCACAGCGTTTATGGCTCATGAAATCAGCCGCGAGGCGGCGACCAGTTTCCAGGACCGTTACGAGCGGCTGCGGAAGGAGATCGGCAAGCGAATCGTTGGATACAGGGATGTCGTGGATCAGGTGCTCACGGCGATGTTCGCCGGTGGGCACGTGCTGCTGGAGGGGGTGCCGGGTCTCGGCAAGACGCTGCTGGTACGTACCGTCAGCGAGGCGACGCAGCTCAGTTTTCAACGAATCCAGTTCACGCCCGATCTGATGCCGGCGGACATCACCGGCACCAACATCATCCACGATGACCAGCACGGCGGACGCGAGTTTCGCTTCCAGCCGGGACCAATTTTCGCCAATCTGGTTCTGGCAGACGAGATCAACCGCGCCACGCCGAGAACACAGTCGGCAATCCTCGAGGCGATGCAGGACCGGAGCGTGACGGTGGGCGGGCGCACGCACCCGCTTGCTCCGCCCTTCTGGGTCCTGGCGACACAAAACCCGATCGAGATGGAGGGGACGTACCCCCTGCCCGAGGCGCAAGTGGATCGCTTTTTCTTCAAAGTGGATGTGCGGCCACAGGGCGAGGAGGAACTGCTCGGGATCATCGAGCGAACGACCGGGGATGAGGCGCCCACAGTGGAGCCGGTCCTCAATCGTGACGAGATCATCGAGATGCAGCACACCGTCCGCCAGGTGATGGTGGCTGAGTTTGTTCAGCGGTATGCCGCGCGACTTGTGCTCGGCACGCACCCCGGCACGGAGTACGCGATGGAGGCGACGCGACAGTTCGTTCGGTTCGGGGTGAGCCCCCGCGGCGTCCAGACCCTGATCCTGGCCGCGAAGGTGCGGGCTCTGCTGGCTGACCGCTTCAACGTGTCGTGCGAGGACATCCGCGAGGTCGCCAGGCCGGCGCTGCGGCACCGGATTATCCGCAACTTTGAGGCTGAGGCCGAAGGGGTGACGACCGACTCGGTGCTTGATCGGCTGCTTCAGTCCGTTCCCGAACCGGCAGCCGCTTAGGGCCCAAATCCTCCGATGTCACGCGACCTGTTCGATACACAGTTTCTCAAGACGCTTGAGTACCTTGAGCTGATTGCGCGCCGTCTCGTCTTCGGACGCCAGCAGGCGCAGCGCATCAGCGTGCGCAAGGGCGCAAGCATTGAGTTCAAGGACTTCCGCGAGTACTCTCCCGGCGACGATCCACGCACGGTGGACTGGTCAATTTACGCGCGCGTCGGCGAACTCGTGGTCAAGCTCTTCCGGCAGGAGCAGGAACTTGACTTGAGGGTGCTGCTGGATTGCAGCGCCTCGATGGCATTCGGGGATCCCAGCAAGTTTGATCTGGCGCGCCAGCTTGCCGCCGCTCTCGCCTACATCGGCATGTGCAACATGGATTCGGCGAGCGTTCTGCCTTTTGACGATCGCCTGAGCGCCGGACGTGAACGGTTGCGCGGGCGCGGGCAGATCTTCCGCATGCTTGAGTTCCTCGAGGAACTCAAAGCGGATGGCCGGACGGACCTGGCGACAGCGACAAAGACCTTTGTGTCCCATGTACGCCGACCGGGGCTCGTCGTCGTCATATCGGACTTCTACGGGCTGCAGAACGCCCGCCAGGCGCTGGATCAACTGCGCTACTGCAAGCAGGAACTGTTCGTCATTCAGACCGTAACACCATGGGAGTTGGATCCACCCATTCGCGGAGAGCTGCGCCTGGTGGACGCTGAGTCCGGCGGACATGCGGATCTGGTGATCTCCGACAGCATGCTCCGACGCTACAGGCGCACCTTCGAAGAGTTCGCCGAGGAGATCAAGCGTTACGGGATGCGGCATTCAATCGGCTATGCGATGGCCCGCAGTGATGTGCCGTTCGATCAGTTTCTCGTGAATGTCCTGCAGCGCGGAGGTCTGGTCGCATGACACTGCTGGCCCCGTGGGCGTTGTGGCTGGCATTGGTCGCCCTGCCGATCGGGGCGCTGTACCTGCTGCGCATTCGCCGCACGCGGCAGGTGGTGCCGGCGCTGGAGTTCTGGCAGGCGCTGGCGGACACCTCACGCGTGCGGTCGCTCTTCAATCGCCTCAAGCGGCTCCTTTCGCTGCTTCTGTGGCTGTTCATTGCGGCCTGCCTTCTTTTGGCGGTTGGAAACCCGGTTGTGTCGCTCGGCTCCATCCGCGCACAGTCGATCGTCCTCATTGTCGACAACTCCGCCAGCATGCAGGCGCGCGAGGGGGCGGAAGAAGATGCCACGCGTCTCGCCCAGGCGCGCGATGCAATCCGTCGCATGACCATGCATCGCCCCGTCAGCGACGAGTGGCTTCTGATCGAGGCAGGGCGAACTTTGCGCGTCGCACAGTCATGGACGCGTGATGGGGCCCTGGTCCGCCAGGCTGCGTCAAATCTGGAGCCGCACCTCGGCAGCACATCACTGGACGAGGCGGTGCGATTGGCCAGGCAACTCCTGGCCGGGCGGCGCGATTCAGTCGTCGTTGTGCTTTCTGATGGGAACAACGGCGAACTGTCAAGCCTCGCCCGCGATGATGACGACCTCGTGGTCTGGCCGATCGGGAGCACCAGCGACAACGTGGGCATCACGGACCTCAGCGTTCGCCTGCACCAGCAGCGCGCGGCGCACTATGTGTACGCCCGCGTGGTGAACGCTTCGGACACCGAAGTTGAGGCAAATCTGGTGCTATCGCTGGATGGCATCACGACAGCCGTGGAGCCGCTGCGGCTCGACCCGGGCGCCGCGTGGGAGAAGACCTTGTTGCTGGAGCACCCCCAGGGCGGCGTGCTGCATGCCTCCATCGACCGCTCGGACGCGCTCGCCGCCGACAACGATGCCTTCGCCGTTCTGGCGCCGATCAGGCCGGCCCGAGTCCTGCTCGTGTCCCGGCCCGAGGAGGCTTTCTTTGTGCAGCAGGCGATTGCTGCGATGACACCGGTGGTCGACCTGGAGGGGTCCGCGTCCATCCCACCAGAGCGATTCTCTCCTGAAGTGGTCGCAGAGGTATCGCCGGATCTGGTGGTATTCAACAACTGGGCTCCGCAGACGCTGCCACCGGGGGCAAGCATCTGCCTGAACGACTGGCCAGCGGATGTGGCCGCCCGTGACGTTGGCGTCGTGGAGCATCCCCGACTGATCGTCGAAGAGCAGAATCACCCGCTGATGTCCTTCATCAACTTGCGAGGCGCAAGTATCGCCGCGGCCCGCGAGATTGAACTGATGGACAGATCAACGGTCCTTGTTCGCGGCGACGAGGGGCAACCGCTCATCTTTCTGGCGCAGCAGCCGGGGCGTCAGGCGCTCTGCATCGCGTTCGATGTCCTGGCGAGTGATCTGCCGTTCCGGAACGGGTTCCCGCTTCTTCTGCGTAACGCCGTGGGGCACATGGTTTCGCAGCAGAGGGCGTGGGTGAAGGACCAGTACGCCGTTGGTGAAGTGATCCGTCCATTACGGGATCTGCCGGACTCGCTTCACTCGGTCCAGGTTGTTCGACCCGGCGTGACCGAGAAGCAGATTCAAGCAACGCTGGAGGTACAGAACGGCACATTCGAGTTCCGCGAAACGACCGCGACGGGCCCCATCCGCTTTGATCTGGCCAATGAGTCGGCCTACGCCGCGGTGAATGTGGCAAGCGACACGGAGTCGCGGATCGCCTGCGTGTCTGGTGTTGATGATCCAGCACAGCGTCTTGGGCTGAGTCGTTCGATCCTGGGCAGAACGCCCTGGTTCGTCCTCGCGGTTGCTGCCCTTGGGCTTATCACCCTGGAATGGATGACCTACCACCTGAGGTGGACGGAGTGATGATGCACCTGGCATCGCCATGGTGGTTGGCCTTCGCGGCGCTGCTCCCTCTCTATCTCTGGGTCTGCCACCGTCGCAGCTATGCAAGGCTGGCGTCGTGGGCGAGATGGAGCGCGCTTTCGCTCCGCTTTGTCATCCTTCTGCTGATACTCGCAGCACTGTCGCGGCCGTCGCTGGCACTGCGGCGGACTGCAAGTCATCTTGTCTGGGTGGTGGATGTGTCCTCCAGCGTCTCTGAGGAAAACGTGACGGCGGGCCTCGACCAGGTCGACAAGTTGGCAAGCCGGGCACTGGAGTCCGGACAGGCTGATCGTGTGAGCGTTGTCGCGTTCGGCGAGGATGCCGAGTTGGTCATTGCGGGCGCGACGAAGTGGCAGGGCTGGGAAGAGTCAACACTGGATCTCCTGCGGCACCGGGCTGACTCAAGCAGATTGCGTCGAGCGGAGATCGCAACGAACTCTCGAGTGACTGAGGCGGGCGACGAACCGTCGCTCGCTGCAGACGAGAGGCTCCAACGCATTGTCAACTTCCGCGAACAGACGGTCGGGGAAGAGACCGATCTGGAGCGTGCCCTGCGCCTGGGGCTCAACTGTGTCACCACCGGTGAAACCGCCACGGTGTACCTCCTCACCGATGGCAATCAGACGCGCGGTGATTGGCGCCGCATCACCGACGAGCTTGCACGCGGCGACGACGAGCGGCAGGTGACCGTGAACCTTGTGGAGTTGGATCGCCCAGGGAAGCCTGAAGTTGCCGCAGTTCGACTCCAGCTTCCGCCGAGCGTTCGCGTCAACCAGGGCTTTTCGGGCGAGGTGGTGCTGTCCAGCACCACGGAAACGTCGGCCGAACTGCGCATTTTCCGGGACGGCTTTCGGATAGTGCAGCAGCAGGTTGAACTGAAACCCGGCCAGACAACGGTCCCGATCAGTGACTTGTCCTATGACGCCAAAGGGTTCCACACCATCGAGGCGCAAGTGGTGTCGGCGGCAGGGAGCGACACGGAACTGGTCAACAACAGCATACGATCGCTTGTGGTCGTGCCGGGGAAGGCCAGGGTCCTCTACGTCGATGGCGATGAGAGCGAGGCCGCCTACCTGAAGACAGCGCTGGAACTCGAAGGCATTGAGGTCGAAACGCGTCCGGCGGCGGGTGTTCCCCGGGCCTTGTCAGAGTTGCTCAGCTTCGACGCGCTCATCCTCTGCAATGTCCCGGCGGATCAACTCTCGCTCCGGCAGATGGAGATGATCGGCAGCTATGTCCAGGATTTCGGCGGCGGCTTCATGATGCTCGGTGGCGATGCGAGCTTCGGCCTGGGAGGGTACTTCCAGACGCCCATCGAGGAAATTCTGCCTGTTCGCATGCCGATTCAGAAGGACATGATGCGGCCGTCGCTGGCGATCTTCCTCGTCATTGACAAGTCCGGCAGCATGGACGGCGTCAAAATCGACCTGGCCAAGCGCGCCGCAGTCGCCACTGCCGATGCCATTAACCCTCGGGACCAGATCGGGGTCGCGGGCTTCGACTCTGAGTCCCGTGTGCTGCTTGAACTCACCTCGGCGATGGATCGAGCCCAGATCACCTCCAGCATCGGACAACTCACCGCCGGGGGCGGAACATTCATGTATCCGGCCCTGCAGGATGCACTTTCGCGATTGCAGGAGTCAAGCGCCCGGCGCAAGCACATCATTGTCCTATCCGATGGACAGACCCAGGGCTTCGGGTACGAGGACATGGCTGCCGCGATTGCCGCTGACGGCATCACGCTTTCCACGGTCGGAATCGGTGCGGATGCCGATATGCCGCTGCTGGAAGGCATGGCGGCGATCGCCGGCGGACAGGCGTACTTCACGAACGACTTTCACAGCATCCCGCAGATCTTCACACGCGAGGCGCTTCGGGCCGCCAATACGATGCTCGTCGAGCGTCTTGTGCAGCCCGTGGCCATTGAGGATGATCCGGCACTGGCGGCGATCGATTTGGAGGACCTGCCTTTACTGACCGGATACGTGGCCACGACCCCCAAGGCCGCGGCGGACACCATCCTGGTTTCTGACGCGGGGGATCCGCTCCTGGCGAAGTGGCGCTACGGGCTCGGACGGACCGCGGCGTTCACATCAGAGCCCAAGCCGCGGTGGGCCGAGGACTGGCTGGACTGGCCGGAGTTTGCTCGTTTCTTCAGCCAGTTGGTCCGGAGCATCACCGGTTCCGATCTGAACGAGCAGGTGCACGTCTCTGCAGAGCACCGCGTTGAGAACGGGCAGGTTGTTCTGACCGCCCGAGTGCAGGACAACGACGGCGTGTTCGTTACGGATGCGGATGTGACCCTCGTTCAGACCACTCCCACCGGCGAGCGGGTCGAACTGGCCGTCGCGGCACGAGGCCCCGGACACTATGAGGCTCAGACGGATCTCAGCTACGGCCAGGAGCAGCAGTTCGTCTGGCAGATTGGCCGTCGAAGCGAGGCGCCCGGCGGGAGCGTCACGCAGGAGGAGCCAGTCCAACTATCGCCGTACGGATATGTCTACGCCCACCCACCGGAGTACGACGCGTCGGGCCCCAATCAGGAGGTGTTGGAAGCCCTTGCCGCCACCTTCGCACGCGGCGGCGGCGATCGCTTCAGCGTCGGAGAGGCTGATCTGCGCATGGCCGCGGCCGGGGGGAGAACTCCTGAGCCAATCTGGCCCCATCTGCTCGCCGCGGCACTAGTGCTGGCGCCGCTCGACATTCTCCTGAGGCGGCTTGGGTAAGCATTAGAGCATCTGAACGCCCCCATTCCGGGGTGGTCCTTCCGGCACCGTCGGTGACCATTGGGTGTATCTTCCCATGGATGACACACTGGTTGCGGGTACTTTCTACCACATGAGGCGAACCACGACGGCATGGAGAGCCGCGGCCCAGCAAGGGCGAAGTGGGTCGGCCTGGCGGCAGCGGAGCCGCCGTCTAGGCGGATTGGGAACGCTTGAACGAGCCCCCCGGTCGCCTGAACGGTCCGTCGGTGATCGACGGATTCGAGTTCATCAGCCCTTGGAGAGGTTTATGCGAGAGCGACTGCTCATCTGGATTCGGGGCATTCTCTGCATTGGAGCCCTGTGCGCGCCTGTTGCCTTTATTCCTGCGTGCGAAGTCGAGGAGAATCCGGTTGAAGAGGCGGCGGAAGATGTGGAAGACGCCGTCGATTGAACCCTGAACTCCATCGTCGACAGCCCCTGCATCGCACTCTCACCACCGCACCGGCGCATGCTTGCATGCTTGCCAAGTGAGTTGAAGGGGCGTCGGCAAGAGAGCGGCTCGGCACCAGGCGTTTACACGTCCGTGCCGGGCCGCTCTGTCTTTCTGGATCGTCCGGCCGGACCCGACCCATTTGCGATTGCGGCTTCGTCCGCCTCATCGCTGCCCATGGCCACTCCCAGACCCTCGAGGGAGCGAACGTGGTCGGCGACGATCTTCATGCCCACCAGAAGCGGCACGGCGATGACGGCGCCCGCGATCCCCCAGACCCATCCCCAGAAGAGGAGCCCGACGAATACGACGATGGGGTTCACCTGCAGTCTCTTGCCGAGGATGGCCGGGGTGACGAACGTTCCCTCGATGACCGAAATGCCGTAGTAGATGCCTCCGACGCCGAGAGCCGGCGCGATGTCGCTGTAGGTCGCTAAGGCCACCATCGTGATGATAATGACCCCTGCGATTGCGCCGATGTACGGGACGAAGTTGAGCACGCCCGCCATCACGCCCCAGAGGAGGGCATTCGGGATCTTCAGCAGCCAGAGGACAACGGCGACTGTCACTCCCAGTCCAATGTTGATCAGTGACACCGTTGCGATGTAGCGGCCGACGTCGCGTCGAACCGAATCGATGACGAGGAGCGCACCGACACGCGAACTGCGGCGCGGAAGGGCCTGAACGATCCGTCGCAGAAATGCATCGCCGAATGCGAGGAAGAAAAAGAGCAGGCCGATGGTCAGCCCCGCCTGGACGATGAAGCTTTGGGTGTGGGCCAGGAGCACCGCCGCCAGGTTGGTCTCCCGTTCAACCACTGTGGGCGTTTGTTCGGCGCCCAGGCCGGCCATGGCCTCCAGTTTGCTTGTGGTCTCTTTGAAGGCTTCGACGGGCCGGCTCAGATCCCGCAGCTCGAACTCCGCGTTCCTCAACTGGTCCGGCAGTTTCTCCATCCAGAGCAGTATCGCCGGCGCGAGGCCGAGCCCGGCGACAAGCATCGCGCCGAGCAGCAGGAGGAGCACCAGTCCCGCGGAGAGCACCAGGGGCAGTCGAAATCGGCTGGTGAGCACGTGCACAAGCGGGTGCAACAGGATTGTCAGCATCGCTGCCAGCGCAATCGGCACCAGCAGCGATCGAAGCTCGATCAGGGCGGCGGTGGCCAGAATGACGAACATGCCGAATACGAGGCGCGTCTGCACGCGCTGACGGAGCAGAGCATGCCGTTCCCGGCGACGATCTAGCGAGAACGTCTCAAGTGGCATGATCTTCCTTCATCTGGGCGACAATGCCCATCTCACGATTGCTGCGGGAGAATGGCGACCCAATTGGGCCGAAGCCGACAACACGCCTGTTGACCGCGTCGACAGGGCGAGTAGTTTCTCGAAGTGACCACCTTCCGGGAGGGGCCTTCGGAAGGACTCTTTCGATTCTGTACAGGAGCACCACAATGGAACGACATCCGGTGACCGAAGCGTTCATTCTGCTTTCCCTGCTGACCGCCGCCGCTGGCATGACCGCATGCAACACGACTGAGGGAGTGGGGGAAGACATCCAGGCGGGCGGCGAAGCGATCGATGAAGCAGCGGAGGATGTACAGGACTGACGCGCCTGATCGCCACAGCCAGATGGCGCCGCGGCCGGCCAACATGTCCGGCCGCGGCGCCGTTTTTGTGCGCTGACTCCGTGCGCCGGCGGAACCGCCGCGGCGGGCGGCGTGCCGGCCCCGTCCCGCATCCGGATGCGGTTCGTTGACGATCCTGTGCATCATCCGAATCGGCGGGCGAGGGCGCGCCCCCCGACACGCCCTCGCCTCGCCAGGGTAGTTCTTCAGTTCACGGCCTCGTTGGCAAGCTGCTGGCCTAGCCTGGCCATCGCGTCCATGCAGATCTGGCGGACGCGTTCCCGCGACACGCCGACGCGCGCGGCGGTCTGCTTGAGAGTCAGCGGCGCCTCGCCATCCAGGCCGAACCGCTTCGTCAGGATGAACGCCTCGCGTTCATCGATCTCTGAGAGCAAGGTCCGCAGCGCGGTCAGCGTCTCGACATCGGCCAAGCGGGAGTCGGGGGCAGCCGTTTGGCCATCGGCCAGCATCGCGTCGAGCGTGAGCGTGTCGCCGGACTCGGACAACGACGATTGCATCGTGGTGCGGATCGCGTTGACCGAACGATGGATCAGCCGCGCCTTCTGGAGCGGCACGTTCAGCACGGCCGCCATCTCGGCGATCGTCGGATCCCGCCCGAGTTCCCGCTCGAGGGCTCGGAACTGGTGCCGCCACCGGGTGATGAAGTGAGCCATGTAGGCCGGCACGTGAACCGGATTGCGAGCATTGATCAAGGCCCGCCGGATGGTCTGCCGGATCCACCAGGTTGCATAGGTGCTGAAGCGCGTGCCGATCTCCGGATCGAAGCGGTCCACGGCTTTGATGAGGCCCAGATTGCCCTCGGCGATCAGCTCGTCAAGAGACAGCCCCCGACCGACGTACCGCTTGGCAATGGAGATGACAAGGCGCAGGTTCGATGTGATCATCTCGTCGCGAGACTGCTGGCAGTCATGCTCGCGCATCTGCCGTGCCAGGTGCCGCTCACGTTCGGCGGTCAGAAGCGAGAAGCGTCGCACGTGTGAGCAATAGGTGCTGACTTCCCCGTTGAGCCCCCGGGCGTTGTGCGTACGCGTTGTCATCGATGAGAACCTCCGTTGCGAAACTCGATGCGTTACGGCTTCCAAAGTACAGCCACTCCGGCGGCGACTCCATGGGCACTCCGTCCCATAACGGAGCAAAGCTTCGCACCTTTCGAATGGCCTGACGGGCGCGCGGCGCCAGCATGCCGCCGGGCCGCGGAGTTCTGGGAGTGCGCAAGTCGAGGAGAGATCATGGTTAACAAACGAGCCCCAAGCCCAAACTTTCAGGGCGTGGGGCCCGGCGAGAGATGGCGAAACATCCCGCCTCCCACCCTGGGGGAGAAATCCCCCAAGGCGCGGCAGGCGGATCCTGTGGCTGTGTCATGGCAAGCCGGACGACTTCATCCGGCAGCAATCGAGGCGCCCGGAAGACTCTGCTGGTTGTGCTCGTTGATCTGACATTCCGCGTTCCGGCTCAAGCGGTCGACCAACTCGACCTTGTACCTATTGTCGCCTTCTGCATTAGCTTCGACAGTGGCAACCCTGCCCCATTCAGCCGTGTGTTCGCGTCAACCTCGGCGAGTGGGACCGAAACCACTGGGCTGCAGTTGCGCCCTGCAGTACGTTCCCCTTTGAAAGTGAAAGGAGACCAGATGCTTGGATGGGCAATTGCGTTTCTTGTACTGGCGCTGATCGCGGCGCTCCTCGGGTTCGGTGGGTTGGCCGGGACCTTTGCATGGATCGCGCAGGTTCTCTTCGTCGTCTTCATCGTGCTGTTTGTGATCGGGCTCATTGCGGCGGCGGTGCGCGGACGGCGCATCTGAAACGATTTGCCCCTATGATGGTGTCGCCTACGGGCGGTCGCATAAGGGTGACAAACGTGCCCCCCGAATCAGCTGCAGAGCAGGTCATCCAGAACATTTCGGCGGAGCTCCGTCTCGGGGTGTGGCGCCGCGTGACGCGCGGTGTCGCGCACGACCTGTTGAACGTCGTGATGCCGTTGCGCTCGCTGGGACTGCCGCCGAGTGAGAACGGGCGGGACCAGGACGACCGCCGCCGGCTTGCCGCCGATACGACGGCTCGGGTCACCGCCCTGGGCGTAGCGCTCCACCGTCTGGAGGCCTCCGACCGGGAGAGCGACGACCGTCAGGACGCCCCCTGGCCGCTCCTGCGGGAACTCATCCGCTGGGCCGTGCCCAGGGGTGTTCGCGTGGCTCACGATGAATCGGGCGTGAATCTTGGCGACCTCTTGACGCCCGCCTCCGCCGCCCTGGTCTTCTGGACGGCGGCATTGTGCGGCGAACTGGTCCCGGCGGGCAGCGGCGAGATCGCCGTTGAGCCGGCCGCGGCGGATACGGTCAGGCTCCTCCTGCCCACGGCGTTGCCGCCGGAAGATCTCAGCGGTGTCAGAGGTGAAGCCTGGGCTGCCCTGCAGGAGCTGGCTCGCGCAGGTCGCGTTGAGATCGGCTCTGAGCCCGACGATGCTCGGGCGGGGATCGTGTCCGTTGCTGTCGAGTACAAGGACGGCGCCGGGCAGGTGGCTTGAAGGCGTTAAGTGCCACCTGCCGGCATCGTAAGGCTGAGGGGACGAAGCCTCAGCGCCGGCGACGCACGCTGACAGGCGCCGCCGGGCGCTACGGTCGCCTGACGACGTTCGACCTGCAGTATGAACGCGAGTTGCTAAGCGACGTCATGTTCAGCCGTTCGGTCGCAACTCAGGATCGATCTTCGCCTGGCCGGGATTGCTGCTTCGGATCGACCAGTCCTTCGCGAATCGCAAAGAGCGCCAGGTGGACGCGGTCGTGAATGCCCAGCTTGGCCATGAGCGATGTGCGATGCTTGTCGATCGTTTTGGGGCTGCGGTGCAGCGCCTTGGCGATCTCCTGCCGCGAGAGACCCAGCCCGAAATAACGGAGCACCTCTCGCTCGCGGCTGGTCAGTTCGCTCGTTTCGGTGCCGCTGGCCAGGTCCTTCGACTCGATCGACCGATACGGCTTCCCTTCAATCGTTGAGAGGACAGGCCATGCCCGTCGCACCTCGCTGCCGAAGGCGAGGCGCCCCCGGGCGATGCTGCGCAACCCGGCAACGATCTCGTCCGGGTTGTCCAGCTTGCTGAAGTAACCGGCCGCGCCGACGGACAGCGCCCGCTCAATGTTGCTGCGGGTCACGATCGCGCTGAGAAATGCCACACGAAGCAGCTTGTTCTCACGAAGCGACTCTTCGACTGCCGAGAACGGGTCCGCGCCGGGCAGGGCGATGTCGATGATCACCAGATCAACGTCACGCTCTCTCACCGCGCGGGTCAGATCATCCGGCGACTCCAGATTCCCGACGTGAACGATGTTGCACTCGCGCAGCCGTGCCGCAAGCCACTCACTGACCATGGGGTGATCTTCGACCGTGAGAACGCGAAACGACTCGGTGTGGACGGCATCTGCAGCGGAAGTTGATCGGGACATGCGAGTAGAATCCTTTTGAGACAGATGCTCCAGTTGTGTCACGGGGTCTTCCCTCCACCAAATAAGGCCACAGAAAGATGAAACCACATTCCGTGACCCTTGTCAAGGCTTCAGGGCCGCCGAAACCGGGGAAGTCGAGTTCCGCGGCGGCCAAAACGGGTAGCCGCACTACCTGAACGAGCCGAACAGTGCGCAGAAAGGCGTTGGGCCCGCGGCTTGCTTGGACGACCATCCCTTGCAAACTGGCTCGACGCGTGTGTGCGCTTTTGCGGAGCGGAACCTATTCCCTTCCCTCGCACGGTGCATCATCCTGTCGTAGCTGGCGGCGTCCGTGGCGGTCACGACGCCGATCAAGCGAAGGCAAGGAGATGGTCATGGCCGTGCGAGGCGTACCAACGATTGACGCGGCTTCATTGCAGCAGAAGCTGGACATTGACGAGTCGGTGCTTCTCATCGACGTCCTGTCGGAAGACAGCTACCTCGAGCAGCATCTGCCCGGCGCGGTAAACGTTCCGGTCGACGAACCCGAGTTCATCAACCGGATCGAGACGATCGCAGAAAGCAAGAGTCGGGACATCATCGTCTACTCCGACCAGCACGATCGTGCGTCACCCTTGGCGGCGGAGCAACTTCGCCAGGCAGGTTTCACTCGCGTGGTCGTTCTACAGGGCGGCATGACCGAATGGCGGAATGCCGGCCTTCCTCTCGAGAGCGAGTTTGAAGCAGCGTAGATGGACGGGGCGGTACGCTCGCGGTCGTTTTGCCCATGTCCGCAGCGATCGGGTCACGCTAGGCTCGATCGCGGAGGATCACGTGAACACACCGAATACCAACGGCTTCCCGGAACGAACCCAGTCGGCCGAAGATCGGCAGGTTGCGGAAAAGCTTGAGCACGAGTCGCCGGAAGGGCGCCCCGCTCATCCGGAGATTGGGAGGAGGAAGGTCCGGCTGCTGCTGCTGCTTGTTGCGATGGCCACAATCGTCGCTGGTGTGCTCATCAGCGTGTTTTACCAGCCGATCACAGGCGTGGTGGTGGCCATCCTCGGGCTGATCCTCATCATCTTCAACCCAATGGTCTGGGTCTCGCTCTTGCGCGGCCAGGAAGTGGATGAAGCACGAGACGACCTGACCAGGCACTCGCGACCCGCGACGCGGCACTGAACCAGAACCGAACAAGATCAAGTCCATGCACCGGTCGAATGGACGCAGTATCCTTCCCTCACGCACACTCCGGGGGGCGAAGGAGCACTGCGATGATCGAATTTACTATTGTGAGGGCGCCCGTGGCCGCCGCGGCTCTGGCGGCAGCCGGGCTCGTCGGAACCGCGGCAGGCGGTGAACTGACGGCTGCTGAGCAGGCGGCGGGTTGGGTGTCACTGTTTGACGGCTCATCGACGAATGCGTGGCGCGGCTATCGGAGTGATGCCTTTCCGTCTCAGGGCTGGGAGGTCGATGATGGGGCGCTGCGAGTCGTCGCAGGCGGCGGCGGGGGCGATCTCATCACGAAAAGCCAGTACAGTGACTTTGAGCTTGCCCTGGAGTGGAAGGTCGCCGAGGCAGCCAACAGCGGCATCATGTACCGCGTGACTGAGCGTCACGGCGCCACCTACATGACCGGCCCCGAGTTTCAGGTCATTGACGACGCCGGTGTGAACCTGGAGGCCGACGACTGGCACTCGGCAGGCTCGATCTACGAGATGTACGCGCCTCCGGCCGACAAGCCGGTGAAGGCCGCCGGCGAGTGGAATACGGCTCGCATCCGCGTGAAAGACGGCATTGTCCAGCACTTCCTCAACGGCCGCAAGGTCGCCCAGGCGGACATGAACTCGTCGGAGTGGAAGGAGAAGATCGCCAACAGCAAGTTCCGCGACTGGGAAGGCTTCGGTGTCGAGCCCCGCGGCCACATCGCGCTGCAGGACCACGGCAACGATGTCTGGTACCGGAACATCCGTATCCGCGACCTGAGCGAGCCGATGCCGGCAGAACAGGCTCTTTTCAACGGCCAGAGTCTGAACGGCTGGCAATGGGTCAGCAAGGAGTCGGGTGAGATTGGCTCAACCTGGTCGGTTCAAGATGGAGTGTTGATCTGCAAGGGCGACCCTGTCGGCTACATTCGGACGGAGGCGCCGTATGAGAGCTACGTGCTGAAGCTGGAGTGGCGATTCAGCCCCGAGACGAAGAAGGCCGGAAACAGCGGCGTGCTGCTGCGTTGCGGCGATGACGCCGTGTGGCCGTTCTGTATCGAAGCACAACTGGAGAGCGGGGCAGCGGGCGATCTGCTGGCCCTCGGCGGTGCGACCATGGAGACTGATCCCGCGCGCCGGCAGGGTAAGCGCGGGTACAAGACGCATGCGGCGGAGCGTCCGGTCGGCGAGTGGAACGAGTACGAGATCATCGTCGACGGGGACGAAATCGCTCTCTGGGTGAATGGGGAGAAGCTGAACGAAGCAACGAACTGCTCAGAGACGGCCGGCCCGATCGGCCTGCAGTCGGAAGGGGTTGAGATCCACTTCCGCAATATTCGGCTCGCAGAGATCAAGTAAAGGGCTGGCGGAAGCGCCATCCCGTGTGAAAGGGTCCGCCACTCGCCGCAACGCGGGTGGCGGACCCTTTTCATTGCGCCGAGCAGACGGGAGCTGCGGGCTCACTCGACGTTCAGGCCGCGGACGTAGTCGTTGAGTTCCGCACGCTTCTGCTCAAGCTCCTGCTGCTTGTCGCGGCGCAGCTCGAGAAGGTCCTCGAGTTGGGTCTCCTGGCTGTCAAGCTTCTGCACGTAGCGGGCGTACAGGTCGCTGGCGTTGCGAACGGAGCTCATGTTCGCCCGGATTCGGGTCTGTTCGTCGTGAATCTCACGCGTCTGTCGGTCGATCTCCTGGATCTGTCGCTCGACATCGTTGATGGCCGCTTGCTGGCGGGCGACTTCGCGGATGACGTCCAGCACCGCCTGAGAAAGCTTGCCGTCCTTGTGATAGGCAACCGCCGTTCCCAGATCGAACGAAACGACCGCCAGCGACTGGCGATCGGTCCGCTCGTGGATAACGTCGAGCGTTTCGGTTTCCCCCGCCGGGATGTCCACCTCAAACCGGTACAGGTTCTGGGTGAGTTCCGCAGGCTTCTTCGGGTTAACCAATTCCCACCCATGCAGACGGGCATGCTCGACAATCATCTGACGTGCTGAACGCTGGTCCTTGTTCTCAAAGGCGTAGGTGACCGCATTGCGCCGCGTCCATGTCTGTTCGATCAGGCCATCAACAATCCGGACCTTCACGAGGTTGGATTGATCCTCAACATCCGTCAGGACGGCGACGTCCAGATCCGCGGCGTAGGCGAGCAGACGCTTGTCGCCGGCAGGGATGTGTCCGATCTGCGCATCGCCGGCATACGCCGCGCCGTCGAATACGCTGATCGGCCCGGGCAGCAACTGCAGGTCCGAGTCGTTGGTGATCTCCACGCCGCGCATCGGGTGCGCCGCTCCGTCGGCGAGGGAGAAGATGCTGACGCGGCGTCCCGTCAGGTTTGCGTTTAAGATGGGGATCATGGCGGAGCGTTGCCGCTCGATGGTGACAGGCGCATCAAGCTGATACCGGAACACTTCGCCGACCAGTCCCCCGGCTGCCTGCGCCTGTACGCTGTGCTCGGCCATTTCGTCCAAGCTAAAGCCCGCATAACCGCTCTCGACGGCCGGCGCGGCGGGAGCAGTCATCATCCGTCGGCCGCTCGCGTCGGTGGCCTTGCCAGCGATCCTGCCGCGGTCCTGGCGCGACTCTTCGAGGCGCTGGCCAAGTGAGACATTCTGGCCCGCCGCGTACGCACGCGGGAAGACGCCCGGAATGGCTGGCACGGGCAGTTCCGGTCGGAAGCTGTACAGCGGCTCGTAGAGATCCATCACGAACGAGACTGGCTGGCCGGAGACGAGTCCGAGTTGCACATCGTTCCAGTCCTGGTCCGTCGTGTTCTCAACGATTGCCCATCCTTGCACCATGAACGGGCTGCGCGCCCCATCACCTTCCGGTTCGGGAAGCACCAGCCGGTAGGAGGTCTTCCACACCGGCGTTTCGTGGATGTATGCGACCACCACGCGCCGCGATCCCTCGCCCGCAAACCGCAGGTCGACCGTTTTGCTGTCATCGGCCCGATGCTCAGCCAAGGCCGCCAGGGCCTTGGTCAGTTCCCCTGCCAGTTCAGCATCGAGAATCTCAAACGCCGTGATCTCATCGATGCGGATCGACTTCAGCCCATTGGCCGTGAGGAGGTTGAGAAAGGGAGTCCGATACGGCTGGGCGTCCCCCTGAGGCGCGACCGTGCGTTCCTCCACCCCCAGAATCGTGCCACTCACCTGGCCTTCAAGACTGGTGACGCTGAGCGGTGCACCGCGCAACTGCCCCAGCAGGGCCGGAATCGACGGATTGTCCGCGATGTTCACGTCAAACGACGCCAGCCGGCGCTCCAGCGGCTCCTTGGAGGCGTACGAGACCGCATCGATGCGACCGCCGTCTAAGTCAAGCAGCACCAGCGACTTGAGGATGTCGTTGATCTGGTCCGTGTCGAAGCGGAGCTGCACCTGTGCCGTGTCCCTGACCTGCCCTGCGCGCTCAAAATATCCGACGCCGGACCGGTAGAGCGTGATTCTTCGGACGGGCAACTCCTGGTCGGCCGCCGCGGCGGCGTCCTGGGCGAGGAGAGGGGCTGCAGACGCCGAGACCGCGAGGCCGACGGCCAGCACGAGTGCATGGATTCCGACGAACTGAGAGGGTTGCATGACGGTGATACTCCTTACAAGCAGTGCTCGGCCGAGTCAGGCGGCGGCCGGGCAGGGGCTCCATCGAGGGATGGCCGGTCGGACCTGTCAGTCCACCCTGATCAGCCGTCCACGTGTGCCCGAGCCCTTGCCATGCTCTTATCGGTCCGGCGGCGGGGGTCTCAGGACCGCGTGAACCCGAGGGCATGCCGTGATCCTTCTATACTCGCGCTCGAGGAGCTGCGAGCGTGCGTCTACCGGTACTTGGGCAAACTACAGATCCAGGCAATCCCCCGAAAGTGGGCAGCACGATCGCGGCGGAACTCGGGCGACTTCTGGAAGGAGAGGTTCGGTTTGATGCCCACAACCGGGGGCTGTACGCGACCGACGCATCCCTCTACCAGGTGGAGCCGATCGGCGTCGTCGTCCCGCGAACGGTGGAGGATGTGGAGAGGACCGTCCGGTATTGCGCCGAGCGTGGCGTGGCCATCCTGCCTCGCGGCGGCGGAACGTCTCTGGCCGGCCAGTGCACCAACAGGGCGGTGGTCATCGATACATCCGCATATTTGCGCGCCATCCGCTCCGTGGATTGGCAGGCGCGGCAGTGCATCGTCGACCCCGGCCTCTACGTGGATGAACTGAACGAGCGGCTTGCGGCCATAAGTCGCGCCGAGGCTCAGCAACCGCTGTTCTTTGCGCCAGACCCAGCCACGTCCCGCCAGGCGGCGGTGGGGGGGTGCATCGGGAACAACGCCGCGGGCGCGCGATCGGTGCGGTACGGCCGGACCAGCGAGAACGTGCACGGGATCGAAGCGCTGCTGGCGACGGGAGAGCGGGTCTGGCTTGAGCCCGGAGCAGGGGCGAGAGACGCCACCGCACATCGACTCGCGGCGGGTGTCATCGACATCGTGAAGCGGCATGCCGACTTAATCCGTGAGCGATTCCCGAAGACGATCCGGCGCAACGCGGGCTATGGGCTGGACATGGTGCTTCAGCAGATCGATGCCGGGGCGTCTGCTGAAACGCTGGATCTCTCCGGCCTGCTGTGCGGCAGCGAGGGGACGCTCGCGGTCACGCTGGGGGCGAAGCTGAAGCTCCATCCGACCCCTCGCGCCAAGGGACTCGCGGTGGTCGCGTTTGATTCGGTGGATGAGGCGATCGAAGCGGTCAAGCCGATCCTCCAGACCAACCCCACCGCCGTGGAGCTCCTGGACGATGTCGTGCTCGATGCGGCGCGGGGGAACGTGGAGTACCGCCGGTACGTTGAGCTTTTGCCCGACGCACATGCCCGAGCGGTGCTGTACGTCGAGTACTTCGGATTCGGCGAAACGAGCGGCGCAGCTGCGGATTCGCCAGCGCGTGCACAGGTTCTGGCCTCGTTTGACACGCTGCGGACCGTCGTGGGCGACCGTCCGATGCTTGTGCACGAGGACGCCGCGGCGATGCTGCAGATGTGGAAGCTGCGCAAGGCCGGGGAGCCGCTGCTGCACGGGCTCGGGGAGCACGGCCGGAAGCCGATGACGTTCGTCGAGGACAACGCGGTGCCCGTGGAGCGGCTGGGCGAGTTCGTTCGGCGGTTCCGGGCGATCTGCGAGCGTCATGGGACGCGCGCCGCTTACTGGGCGCACGCCTCCGTCGGCGTGCTGCACATCCGGCCGCTGGTGGACATCCATGCGGAACGGGATCGGGAAATCCTGCGCGCCATCGCGGTCGAGGCTGCGGACCTGGCTCGCGACTGCGGCGGCATCATGAGCGGTGAACACGGGGATGGTCGCGTGCGCGGGCCGCTTCTGGAGCGCTTCTTCGGGGCGGAGTTGATGGATGCCTTCCGGGAGGTGAAGCAGCTCTTCGACCCGGACAACATTCTCAACCCAGGCATGGAAGTTGCCCCGGGGGCGGTCGAAAGCATTACTGAGAACCTGCGCGTTCGAACCGGCGCAGGTGGCGATCACCCGCCCGGCTCGCACGCGCGAGAGATCCGCGTTCCCCGTGTTGAGACGTTCTTTGACTATGGCGATCAGGAGGACTTCGTCGGGGCCGTCGAAATGTGCAACGGGGCCGGCGTCTGTCGCAAGCGTCGCGGCGGGACGATGTGCCCTTCGTACATGGCGCTGATGGATGAACGGCACGCGACGCGCGGGCGTGGCAATGCGCTGCGGCTGGCGATCACAGGGCAGTTTCAGAGCCGCGGCGGAGAAGTGGCCGCCGGGCCGGTCTGGGACGATCCGGGAACGATCGAGACGCTCGACCTGTGCCTCTCCTGCAAGGCGTGCAAGGCGGAGTGTCCGAGCAACGTGGACATCGCGCGGCTGAAGGCGGAGTACACCGCCCAGCGGTACGCGATGGAAGGCTCGGCCCCGCTTGCATCCCGCATCATGGGGCGTGTTCGTGCCCTCAATCAACTCGGTGCGCTGACGCCCGGCCTCGCGAACCTTGTGAACGGATTGCGGCCCGTCCGCGCCCTGATCGGCGCAATGCTGGATGTCCATCCGAAGCGATCGCTTCCGAAGTTCACCCCGTCGCTGTACCGCTGGAAGCGCCGTCGTGATCGAGCGCGGGTCGCGGGCGAAGCGCGCAAGAGCGCAGCCCCAGCGCGTCCCGGCGTCCTTCTCTTCGGCGACTGCTTCACCTGCTACAACGAATCACACATCGGCAAGGCCGCCATCCGCACGCTGGAGGCGCTGGGCTACGACGTCATTCTCCCCGCCGCGGAAGGGCTCGGGGCCGGGTGCTGTGGACGCCCGATGATTTCTCTCGGGCTCCTTCCCGAGGCGATCGAGACGGCTCGAAGTACGATCAATCTTCTCCGCCGCGCCCTCGAAGAGTCCGGTCGTCCCGAGCCGCCTCGCGCCATCCTCTTCCTCGAGCCATCCTGCCTCAGCGCGGTCCGGGATGACTGGCTTCAACTCAAGATCCCCGCCGACCGCACGCTCCGTGCGCAACTCGCCGAGCGATCAACGCTGGTCGAGGATTTCATCGCGCGTTTCTGGGATGAACATCCCATCCCCGGCGATGAGGCCTTCGATGCATCGCTGCTCGATCCGCACGCCCGGATCATCTTCCACGGGCACTGCCACCAGAAGTCCCTCTTCGGGTCCGACACGTCGACGGCGGCGCTGCACCGCCTGCTCGGCGGTCGGCAGGGCCCGCAGGGGGCGGCGCCTGCGGGACAAGGGACGAGGATCGACGAGCTTGACAGCGGGTGCTGCGGCATGGCCGGCTCCTTCGGCTTTGCCCGGCGGCGTTTCGACCTTTCGATGCAGATCGGCGAACTGACGCTCCTGCCCGCCGCCCGCAAGGCCGGGCCGCAGGACCTTGTCGTCGCACCGGGAACGTCCTGCCGCCACCAGGTTCACGACGGCGCCGGCCGGCCAGCCCTGCATCCGGTCGAGGTCCTGGCCATGGCGCTTCGCCCGGGGCCGCCGCGGCCCTGATCGGGGGGCTTTTGTTCGGGCGGATTCGTGGCAATTCTCATCAAGAGGCGGCACCGATCCCGACTATCCTGCGCTTGTGCTTGCGCCAGGCGGATGAGGGCGAAGAGCGAAACTTTTCGCAACCCCGCCGCGGGGGAGGGCGAGGGATGGAGCACACGCACAGGGAAGGATGGCCACCGATGTCACGTTCCACATACGCCCGACCGATCGTCGCCGCCGCGCTGCTTGTCGCGCTGGCCGGTTCGCTCGCCTCGATCGCCCAGGAGGGCCGCAGCGCCGAGCCGCGGCAGCCTGCGGAGGCGACGGTCGACGACCTGCTCGCCATGCCGCCGACACCGAGCGCGGTCGTCTGCGGCGCGGGGTGGATGTTTGCCGATCCGGACCGCCCGACGCCGCGCCTCGACGGCCTTGGCGATGCGCACATGGAGATCACGACGAGCAAGCCCGAAGCGCAGCAGCTCTTCGATCAGGGTTTGCGCCTGACCTACGCCTTCAACCACGAAGAGGCGTGGCGCAGCTTCCGGGAAGCCGCGAAGATCGACCCCGACTGCGCGATGGCCTACTGGGGGATCGCCTACACGCTCGGCGGCAACTACAACGTCCCCGGCTCGACCGAGCGGCTGACGACCGCGGCGAAGGCGATCGCGCTCGCGAAGAACCTGCGCATCAACGCCAGCGAGAAGGAACGCGACCTGATCGATGCGATGAGCAACCGGTACGCGCTGCCGGTCCCTGAAACCGAGGACGGACGCAAACGCCTCGACGAGGCGTACGCGGATGCGATGACGATCCTCGCGAAGAAGTACCCGGCCGACGACGACATCCAGACGATGTACGCCGAATCGCTGATGATGCTCCGGCCGTGGGCGCTTTTCGAGCTCGACGGTTCTCCCGCGCCCGGCACGGAGACGATCCTGGAGACGCTCGAGGCGGTGCTCGCGCGTAATCCGCGGCACACGGGCGCGAATCACCTGGCGATCCACGCGTGGGAGGCTTCTTTGACGCCTGAAAAGGCGCTGCCCAGCGCCGACCGGCTGGCGGCGCTCGCGCCGAGCGCCGGGCACCTCGTCCACATGCCGTCGCACATCTACATCCGCACCGGGATGTACGAGAAGAGCGTGGAATCCAACCGCGCGGCGATCGCGGCGGACGATTCGTACCTCAACAAGATCGGCGGCGGGTACGTCTACGGCGGCATGTACGCCCCGCACAACTGGCACATGCTCGTCACGAGCGACATGATGATCGGCAACGCCGATGAGGCGATCGAGTTCTCGCGCGAGATGACGAAGCGCGGCAGCACGAACCTGGCCGCGCTCAAGGAAGCCCCGGGCGCGGACTTTGTCATCAACAACACCTGGCTCATGCTCGCCCGCTTCGGCATGTGGAAGGATGTGCTGGAGGAGCCCGCGCCGCCGGACGACTTCGAGTACGCCAAGGCGAGCTGGCACTTCGCCCGCGGCCGCGCCTTCGTCGGCATGAACCGCCTCGAAGAAGCGAAGCAGGAGCTCGCGATCCTCACGAGCGCTGAGGAATGGGTGCCGGAAGACGCCATGGGCCCGTACGCGACCGACCCGGCGATCAACGTCATCAAGGTCGCGGCGGCGGTCCTCGGCGGCGTGATCGCCGACGCCGAGGGAGAGCATGACAAGGCCGAAGCGCTGCTGCGTGACGCCGTTGCGCAGGAGGACACCCTCCGCTACGGCGAGCCGCCGACCTGGCACGCGCCGTCACGGCAGACGCTCGGCGCGCTGCTGATGAAGCGGGCCGAGGAGGCGAGCGAGCACGGGGATGAGTCCGAAGCCGCAGCGCTGGCTTCCAAGGCCGAAGAGGCCTTCCGCAACGACATGCAGCGGCACCCAGAGAACGGCTGGTCCCTCTACGGCCTCGCGCAGGCGCTCAAGCTCCAGAACAAGGCGGACGCCGAGCAGGCGCTGGCGGCCTTCAACGAGGTGTGGAAGCTGGAGCAGTACGGGCGGAAGACGCCGCCGGCGTGGAGTTGGTATTGAAACAGTTGATAGTTGTCAGTTGACAGTGGACAGCGCTCCGGCTGCGGGCGCTGTCCGCTTTCAATTGCGGCGCGCGGCCCACTGTCGACTGTCCACTATCAACTGTCAACTCTTTCTTCGACCACGCGCTCGTTCTCGCGGTCGTAGACGTACAGCACGCCGGGCTCTTCCCGGGCGCAGGCCTTGTGCGTGCCATCGCAGAAGGGGAACTTCTTCGAGAGGCCGCAGCCGCAGACCCAGATGGGCTTGTCAGAGGGTTCGATCTTGATCGGCCCGGTGGCTTCACGCCGCACCAGTCTGGCCATGGCTCGCTCCTTCTTCTTAAGTGGGGCGGAGTGTAGGCGGGGCCGCACGACATTGAATTGCGGAGGGGCACGGAAGGGACACGGAGAAGAGGGGGAGAGGGACAGGATTGGCGCGCAGTCTGCTCTCTGTGCTCTCTGTGAACTCTGTGTTTCAATCCATGGAAACACAGAGCCCACAGAGAGCACAGAGAACGGCATTGTCTGCTGCGATGTCTTCTTTGTGTCCCTCCGTGCCCCTCCGTGCCTCTGTGGTGGATCTTGCGAGGGCGCCCGGCCCGTCGAAGCCTCAATTTGGGCCCAAAAGCGCAAACTCTGCGCGATGCAGGACCGTTCTGCAGCGGCGCAGCGCAGCGCTGCATCGGCGCGCCGCCGCGCTGCAGCGCAACAGGTGCGCTCCGCAGCGGCGCAGCGCGGCACTGCATCGGCGCATGGAGGAGGTGCGGCAGCGCTTTGCGGTCCCGCAGCGGCGCGGGAGGGGGGGGCGATAGCGCGGGAGGGGGGGGCGGTGGCGCTGGATTCTTTTGTGGCGGCTGTCAAGTCTGCTTCCGCGTGTGCCGATCGTGGAATATCGGCCGGAAACGGCCCTTTCACGGCTCTGAAGAAAGGACACGCGATGGCGCTCGTCGTCCCCCGCACGCGCGATGAACTGGTGGCCTTTTATCGCACGCATCTGCCGAACTGGGAGTCGGACCCGGCCGCCATCGGGCTCTCGCAGCAACAGGTCGATGCGCTGCGGGCCGCGGTCCAGGAGGCCGAAGCGAACATCGAGCACGCCGAACAGATCCGCCAGGCAGCGCAGACCGCCACGAACACGATGAACACATCGCTCGACTCGCTGCGGCGGCTCGGTTCGGGCCTGATGGCCGTGATCCGCGGCCACGCGCAGGCGACCGGCGACGCGAAGGTGTACCAGGATGCCCAGATCCCACCTCCCGCGCCGTCGCGGCCGATGCCGGCCCCGCAACCGCCGACCGACATTCGCGTCCTGCCCACGCACTACGGCACGGTGACGCTCCGCTGGGAGGGCAGCGTGCGCGGCGGGTATTTCTACACGATCGACCGCTCAATCGACGGCGGCCCGTTCATGCAGGTTGGATGCGTCGGCGCGAAGACGTGGACGGACGAACGCGTGCCGCCGGGGACCAGGCGGATTGACTACTGCCTGCGCTGCCGCCGCGGCCGGCGCATCAGCCAGGCGGCGTATACGAGCGTGAGCTTCTGGTCCAGCAACACGCCGGCGTCTTCGGTCGGAAGCGCGGCGGCGTGAGGTGTTGCTCGCGCGGGGGAACGCAGAGGGCGCAGAGGTCGCGCAGAGGACGGAGAGAAGAGAAGAGAAATCACCGCGGAGTGCGCGGAGGGCGCGGAGCGGTTCTTGATGTTCGCGCGCGCCTGCCTCTATTGAGGAGGAAAGGATTGAAGCGCGCAGCGGCGGTAACGCTCGCTTTCTATCCAATCTCTCTCTTCAACAACGAGCAGAAGAAGGATGGAACGAACGGCTATAGACGTCCCTCACCGCTCCGCGCCCTCCGCGGGCTCCGCGGTGCAATTTCCTCTTCCCCTCCGCGCCCTCTGCGCGACCTCCGCGCCTCTGCGTTCATCCTCTTCAAGCCGGGCTCGGCAGCGTCTGCAGCAAGCGTTGCAGCACCATCGCCGAAACATCTCCGCCCGCCGCGGCCAGGGCGGCCCCGTGCCCGTTGCTCGAGGCGTACGGCCGCGGGATGATGCGGTGGGCGCACACGGGGACGATGTTGTCGAGGATGTCCTCGGGGATGACGTAGTCGCGGCTGTCGAGGAACGCCGTCGCCCGGGCGGCCTGGGCCAGGGCGAGCGAGCCGCGCGGGGACAAGCCGACCTGGATCTCATCGGCGTCGCGCGTCGCCCGCGCGAGGTCGATGATGTAGTCCACCAGGGAACGGTCGAGGCGGATCGCGTCGACATCCTGCTGCAGCGCGACCACTTCATCGGCGCGGAGGACGGGGGACAGCTCCGTCAGCGCGTGATCCGCCGGGCGCTGCTCGAGCACGCGCGCCTCATCGTCGCGCGTCGGGTAGCCGAGGCTGATGCGCATGAGGAAGCGGTCGAGCTGGTTTTCGGGGAGCGGGTACGTTCCTTCGAAGTCGTACGGGTTCTGCGTCGCGATGAGCATGAAGGGCTGCGCGAGGCGGTGCATCTGCCCATCGACGGTGACGGTCGCCTCGTTCATCGCTTCGAGCAGCGCCGTCTGCGTGCGGGGGGGCGTGCGGTTGATCTCGTCGGCGAGCACGATATTTGCGAAGATCGGCCCGCGCTTGAAGTCGAACGTGTGGTTGTCGCGGTTGTAGATCGTGACGCCGAGGATGTCCGAGGGGAGCAGGTCGGGCGTGAGCTGGATGCGGCTGAACTCGCCTTCGATGCTGCGGGCCAGCGCCGTCGCGAGCACCGTCTTGCCGACGCCGGGGACGTCTTCAACCAGGAGGTGGCCGCGGGCGAGCAGGCAGCGGATTACATGGTCCACCGCGCCGGGGTTGCCGAGGTAGACGCGGGCGATGTTGTCACGAAGTCGCGTAAGTGCATCATGCATGGCGGGCTCTTGCTTCCTGGAGGGCCATTCGTCCGGCGGGAGGAGGAGGTTGCGGGCCGCAGAGCGGCTCCGACACGTGTGAGAGGGCCGGCGTGGCGGGATTGTATGGGACTCCGCCCGCGCGCCCGACGCCGAATCCGCCGATCCGACGCGGCCGCGCCGGTGCGGGTACGCTTGCGGCGTCTGATGGACCACTCGCCTCCTTCAGAGTTCGTGGGACCCAACCCGTCTGAGCCCGATGCACCGGGAGTCGCCGCGCCTCGCGCGCCGCTCGATGCAGATCTGAGCGGCGACCTGCCGTGCGTGGTCTGCCGGTACAACCTTCGGGGGCTGTCCATCCTGTCGATCTGCCCCGAGTGCGGCACGCGCATTCGGGCGACGATTCTCGCGCACGTCGATCCGCACGCGGCGGAGTTGCGGCCCGTGCGCGCGCCGTGGCTCCTGGCCGCATCGATCCTGCTGTGGGCGATCGGCGCGGCGGCGGCGGCGCTCCTCTGCTGGGTCCCGCAGATTGCCGCGATCATGGACGGGTTCGGGGGCCGCAAGACCGGTGGGGGAGTCGACGTCGGCGTTGTGGCGACGACCGCGGTCGCGCTCTCGGGGCTCGGCGCCGCCGGTCTGCTCGCGCCCCAGCGACCGACGCCGCGGAGCGGCACCATCGCGACGGCCGTCGCCGTGCTCGCGTACGCGCCCCTCGCCGTGGCCGTGTGGCAGGCGGCGCAGTTCACCGCGAGCGGCGAGATCGGGGTGCTCGGTCCGTGGCCTCCCTTGACGGGCCGCACGCTCTGGCGGCTGCTGGCGGGGGCGATGATCGCCGTCATCGCCCTGGCGATGCGTCCCAACGCCCGCCTGCTCGTCGCTCGCTCGCTGGTCCTGCGGACCGGCCGCGTGGACCGGCAGACACTCCTCGCCCTGGCTGCCGCGGCGGCGCTGTGGATGCTGGGCGACCTGCTCGTGCTTGGGCTGGGGCACGCGACCGGCCTTGGCGGGCAGATCGGCCGCATCGTCGCGATCGTCCTCATCGTGACGGGCTCGATCCTGGTCACGATCGGGTGTTTCGGCGGCGTCGTGGACGCCGTCCGCATCGCAGGGTCCATCCTGCGCCCCGCGCCGGCCCTGGATCAACTCGTGACGCCGCCGGCGGCGGGGGACGAGGAGCGTGGGGCAGCCAACCCGTCCGCAGGGGCGAAGGGGGAGGGGGGGGTGGGGGGGTGAAGGAGCGGGATCGGGACCGGTTCGACGCCTTTGTCTCGCAGGTGCTGGATGACCTGCCGCCGCCGATCGCCGCGCGCCTGGATGAGATCACGATCGTGGTGGAAGATCGGCCCAGTGAGGCCCTCGTCCGCGCGCTTGTGGCCGACGGCACCATCGAAGACGAGGCGGCCGCAGAGGAACTGTGCGGCCTCCACACGGGCGTGGCGCTGACAGAGCGGAGCGTGGAACTGGCCGGCGTCCTGCCGGATCAGATTCACCTCTTCCGCGAGGGGATTGTCCGCCTCGTTTTGGAGCTTCAGGAGCCTGCGTTGCCGGATGAGGCCCTTGAGAACCCCACGTGGCCGGATTCGCTCGACGAGGCCGTTCGCGAGGAGATCCGAGTCACGGTGCTCCACGAGATTGGGCACCATTTCGGCCTGGATGAGGACGATCTGGACACGCTCGGTTACGCGTGAGCCCTGCAGCGCGTACGCTCCAGAGTCGGTAGAACCATGACCGGTTGCGATGGGCGGGGGAAAGAGAACTGCGACAACATTTCCAGGAGGCGATATGGCTTCAGTGGCATCCATCGTGCGTTCCGCAGCGCTGATCTGCGGCCTCACGCTTTCGGCCGCGGCGACGGCCCAGAACGGCGCGAGCTATCGAGTGGGCTCACTTGAGATCGAGGAGTCCGTGAGCGAGCGCCCGGGGCCGCTGGACTGGCTCGCCGGAAAAGAAGCCCCGATGAATCTGTGGGAGTTGATTAACGTCATCGACGACGCCCATCAGCGCCACATCAACGCGCTGCTCGTGCAGCTCAAGGACCCCGAGCTGACGCGCTCCCAGATCGATGAGATCGGCGCCGCCCTCGAGCGGCTCCGCGGCGCCGGCGTCAAGGTGCATTTGTTTGCCGAGAACTACGGCCCCGCGGAACTGATGCTCGGAGCGCACGCCGACGAGGTGATCATCCAGGCCGGCGGCGCGGTCTCCCTGCCGGGGCTCTACATGGAAGAGATGTACCTGGCGGGAACGCTGGACTGGATCGGCATGAAGGCCGACCTCGTGCAGGTCGGCGCGTACAAGGGCGCCAACGAAGCGCTGACCCGGACGGAGCCGAGCCCCGAGTGGGAGGAGAACATCTCCGGCCTGCTGGACGACCTGTACGGCGCGATGCGCACGACGCTCAAGAAGGGGCGCGACCTGGACGACGCCGCGCTGGACGCGGCGATGGCGGAAGCGTGGTTCGCTTCCGATGAAACAGCGCTGTCCGTCGGGCTGATCGACGCGATTGTCGACCTGCCGGAACTCTCCGCTCACCTCGCCCAGGCGGAGCAGCTCGCGGGCGCAGGGTCGATCAACTGGGTCAAGATCACCCCCGACAGGCAGGGGACCGACCTGGCGGCCTCCTTCAACCCGTTCGCCTTCATGAACCTGCTCACGCAGAAGCCGGACAACAAGCCGAAGCGCGACACCATCGCTCTCGTGCACATCGATGGGCCGATCGTCGACGGCGAGTCCAGCGAGGGCGGGCTCTTCGGGGGCGCGAACGTTGGAAGCCGAACGGTTCGCAAGGCGCTGAGCGAGGTTGAGAACGATGATCTCATCAAGGGCGTCATCATTCGGATCAACTCCCCGGGCGGCTCGGCCACGGCGAGCGAAGTCATCTGGCGCGGCGTGCAGCGCGTCGCCGCGAAGAAGCCCGTGTGGGTCAGCGTCGGTTCCATGGCAGCCTCCGGCGGGTACTACATCGCCGTTGCCGGAGACAAGATTTACGTGACGCCCTCCGGCATCGTTGGTTCCATCGGCGTCGTCGGCGGAAAGATCTCGATGGGCGGGCTTTATGACCTTCTGCATGTGAACGTGGTCGAGCGAGCCCGCGGCCCGCGGGCGGACCTCTTCTCCAGCAGCCAGCCGTGGACGGACCAGCAGCGTGCGTTCGTGCGCGACAAGATGGCGGAGACGTACGACCTGTTCACGCGTCGCGTCGCGCAGGGCCGCGAGGGAATTGACCTTGCGCAAACGGCCGAAGGGCGCCTCTTCGCCGGCCGCCGCGCAGTTGAGATGAAGCTCGCCGATGAAGTGGGCGGCATAGACGACGTCGTCGTCGACCTGGCCGCGCACGTGAACCTCGCCGAAGGCCAGTACGACGTTCTGCACTATCCCGGGCCCAAGAGCCTGGAAGACTTCTTCAACGAACTCTTCGGCCAGATGGCGGGCAGCCCGCAGGGGAAGGCGGAGGCGGCGCAGTCCGACGCCGTTGCCGGCCGGCTCGCCCTGCTTCGCGTAACCGTCGGAGAGCAGGCCTGGCCGCAGGTGCGCGATGCGCTCAACGGGCTGGCACAGTTGCGATCGGAGCCCGTGCTGCTGCTGTCACCGCGAGCCCTGATCGTGCGGTAGGGCGAACGAAACGATCTACAGGAAGGGCTCGACAGAGCCCTTTTTCATGCGCATTCCGCACGGGAAGCGTGTGCCACGCGCTGAAGCTTTGGTTATTCCTGCTCCTCGCCTTGTGACGCATCCACACTGAGAATCATCACACAGGCATGAGCGAACTGTTAACCCCCATCACGTTGCGCAGCCTCACCGTCCGGAACCGCATGTGGGTTTCCCCCATGTGCCAGTACTCCAGCGTCGAAGGGATGCCCACCGACTGGCATCTGGTCCACCTTGGCAGCCGCGCGATCGGCGGCGCGGGGCTGGTGATGATGGAAGCGACTGCGGTATCGCCGGAAGGGCGGATCAGCCCGTGGGACATGGGTCTGTGGTCGACGGATCACGCCGCGGCGATGCGACGAATCACGACGTTCATTCGCGAGACCGGCGCCACGCCGGCCATTCAGCTGGCCCATGCAGGGCGCAAGGCTTCAACCGGAAGGCCATGGGAAGGGGGTCGTCCACTCCGGCCCGACGAGGGCGGGTGGGAGCCGATCGGGCCGAGCTCGATCCCCTTTGATGACGATCACGCGACGCCGCGAGAAATGAGCCGCCAGGACATTCAGCGGGTCACCGATGCGTTCGTCCAGAGTGCGAGGCTGAGCGAACAGGCCGGGTTTGAAGCGATTGAGCTGCACTTCGCGCACGGATATCTCGTGCATGAGTTCCTGTCCGGCCTGTCAAACAACCGTCTTGACGAGTACGGCGGGTCGCTTGAGAACCGGATGCGTCTGGCCCTGGAAATCACCGAAGCGGTACGCGAAGTCTGGCCCGCACACCTGCCCTTGATGGCTCGCCTGAGCGCAACCGACTGGGTCGAGGCGGACGATGCGTGGGATCTTCCGCAGTCCGTCCGGCTCAGCAAGGAACTGAAAGCGCACGGGGTCGATCTGATCGACTGCTCCAGCGGCGGCCTCGTGCCGCATGCGCGCATCAAGGTCGGGCCGGGTTACCAGGTCCCCTTTGCCGAGACCATCAGGAGAGAGGCGGGCGTTGCGACCGGAGCGGTCGGGATGATCACGGATGCGCACCAGGCTGAAGCCATCATCGCCGATGGAAAGGCCGACGCCGTGCTGATCGCCCGATCGATGCTGTACGACCCCCACTGGGCGCTGCACGCCGCCGAAGCGCTGCGTGAACAGGTCAGTTGGCCGGTCCAGTATGCCGCGGCGGCGCCGCGTCCGCCGCTGATTGAGTCGCCGGAAAGCGAAGGCGACTGAGCGGACGCCGATCAGACCTCCTCGACCTCCTTCGACTTCTTCGCGACCATTTCATCCACCTGCCCCTCGTACTTTTTCAGCAGTTCCTGGATCTCGTTGTGGATGGTCTTGATCTCGTCCTCACTGATGGCGATGCCCGGCTGGTTCTTCAGCCCGTCGGCGATCTTGTTGGCGTCGCGCCGCGCGTTGCGGAGCGCGATCTTGGCTTCCTCGCCGAGCTTCTTGCAGTGATTGACGAGTTGCTTGCGCCGCTCTCCGGAAAGGGCAGGAATGTTGAGCCGAACCTGCTTGCCGTCAACAACAGGGTTCAGCCCGAGGCCGGAGTTCTCAATTGCCTTCTTGATCTCCGGGATCGCTCCGGCGTCGAACGGCTTGATGAGCAGTTGAGAGGGCTCCGGGACGCTGACGGCCGCCAGTGCCTTCAGGTCAGTCGAGGCGCCGTAGTAGTCAACCTTGACGAACTCCACGAGCGACGGCGAGGCGCGACCCGTGCGTACGCCGCGGAGTTCCTTTGACAGATAGTCGACGCTCTTGCTCATCGACTCTTCAAGTTCAAGAAGAATGGTGTCCGGATCGTTCATCGTATTGCCCTCTGTTCTGCCGCCGGATTCGACTGCACAATGGCGTGAAGTCGCTTTGGTCGCTCGAAGCGAAGACACCGGCTCGTGGTGGTAGAAGTGTATGGTGATTCGACTGGCTTCTGATCGGAGACGTGGAACACCGTCCGTTCTCCGCCTGGCTTCCTAGGTCGCACTGATCAGCGTTCCCAGCGGCTCGCCGGCCACGGCCCGCCGGATGTTCTCCTCCTGCTGGAAGTCAAAGACCAGCACAGGGATGCGGTTCTCCTGGCACATCGCCAGCGCCGTGAGATCCATGACCGCGAGGTTGCGGCTGAGCGCCTCAGAGAAGGTCAGCGCTTCGAAGCGCTGGGCATTCGGATCTTTCTTCGGATCCGCCGAATAGACGCCGTCGACCTTGGTCGCCTTCAGCAGCAGGTCGCACTCCAGCTCCGTCGCCCGCAGCGCTGCACAGGTATCAGTTGTGAAGAAGGGGTTGCCTGTTCCCGCGACAAGAATGATGACGCGTCCCTTTTCCATGTGCCGCAGGGCACGGCCCCGGATGAACGGCTCGGCAACCGCCCGGACGTCGATGGCGGTCATCACGCGGGAATCAATCCCCTCGTGCAGAAGCGCCTCCTTGAGGGCCAGCCCGTTCATCACCGTCGCCAGCATTCCCATGTAGTCCGCTGTCGCCTGGTGAATCCCGGCGTGGCGGGCCAGGGTCGCCCCACGGATGAAGTTGCCGCCACCGACCACCACGGCCATCTGGGCGCCCACCTCTCGGCCGAGGCGCACCTCCCGGGCGATCCGGGACAGGTCCTCCGGGTTGATCCCCGATCCGCCGGAGGCGCAAAACGCCTCACCGGAAAGCTTTAAGAGCACCCGGCAGTATCGCGGTTGCGGCTTCGTACCGTTATCCGAAGAGTCGGTCATACTGGCTCCGAAGACCCCCTTCGCCTCCTGCTGCTCCTTCCCGACTGGCTGCGGGGCGGGCCACCGCCGGACCCCACCGGCGGCCTCCTCCGCCGGCCGCGGCCGGGCAGGCGCGAAACCATACGCCCCTGAAGCGGTTGGAGAAGGAAGCGACGGACCCAAGTCCGCGGAGCGCATCCTCCTCCGGACCCTTTCTCGCGGCGAACCGCCCGCCGGCCGCCTGCGAACAGCCCCCGGACTTCGGCACGGGCCGGAGCGGGGCAGGGGGAGGCTGGGAGGCGGTAGACTTTCGCTGGCGCCCGGGTGGCATGCCAGCCAGACCGGGGGGATCAAGGATGATGACGCAAAGCCCGCTCCCGCCTGCTGACCCCGTGAACGCCGCCCTCCAGGAGGGCCAGGGTGATCGGTTCGCCCGCTGGCTCCTCCGCGGCAGCACCATCGGCCTTGTAATCTCGCTGCTCGTCCACGTTGTGGTCCTCACGATCGCAGCGCTGGTTCACCTCGCCGGTCCGCCCGGCCGCGGCCTTGACCGCGGGGACGGCGAGTTCCAGATGGCCGTCATGACGGACGCCGAACTGGCCGAGTTGATGGCGGAGGAGGTCAGTGCCGAGAGCCCGCCGCTCAACCAAGCCGAACTGCCGGAGCCGGTGATTGACCCCACGTTGGATGGGGCCGCAGCGGAGCTGCCGGGCGTGACGGAGGACCTGTCGCTGGCTGCGGAAACGCTCGGCGGCGCTGGGGGTGAGATTGCTACGGACGGGTCCGGCCTCGGCGGCGCCGGGGGCGGTGGCGCCTCCTTCTTCGGGGTCGAGGCGACCGGGTCTCGCATCGTGTACATTGTCGACATCTCTGGCTCCATGCTCGGCGAGAAGCTCACGGCGACCAAGATCGAACTCATCGAGTCCATCAGCGGTCTGCTGGAACACATGTCGTTCCATGTGATCTTCTATTCCTCCGATGCTTATCCGATCGGCGGCCGTCGCAAGTGGCTTGACGCCCGCGACTCCGGCAAGAGCTGGGCTGTGCGGCAGATCGAGGATGTCAGCGCTCAGGGGGGCACCGTCCCCTGGCCCGCCTTTGCAGCCGCCTTCGCGATGCGGCCGCGGCCCGATGCGATCTATTTCATGACCGACGGGCAGTTCGATCCCAACATCCGGGATCAGATTGCCTATGCGAACCGCGGCGAAACGAGCATCCCGATTCACTGCATCACCTTTGTTGATCCTTCCGCGGCCCAACTGATGCGCAGCATCGCGGACGACTCCGGAGGCACCTACTCGCACGTGGACGGACCGCGATGAAACGATCGATGTCTGCGACCGCTGCATTTCTGTTGGGCTGCTCAATCCTGCAGGCACAGATCGAACTCCGTCTGGATGAACCGCTTCCCCCCGGTGACGTCGTCGCGATCGATGAGCAGGGCGTTACCGTCCGAGCAGAGTCAGCACAGACCGTAATCTCCTGGGACCGCGTCCGGCGCGTTTCAGGCGACCACGCGGCGGAGGCGGCAAACTACGCCGACGTGGCGGATCGCCTTTGGCGTGCCCGCTCGCGCATTGAGCGGGGCGACTGGCGACTCGGCGAACCGCTTTTCGAGCGACTCTTCGCTACGTACGGCACCTTGACCGGACCCGCCAGTGCCGTTACCGCCGAAGGACTGCTGCGCTGCCGGCTGCGACGCGGGGCCCAGGCCGGAGCCGTCGAACCGTGGCTGGCGCTGGTTCGGATTCGTCGCATGCAGGTGCACGCAGTGGCGGGCGAGTCCGGCGAGACCGCCACCGCCGTGTCCGCCATCGTGAACCGTTGGAGTGGAGGGCACATCGACCTTCCTCCGATCCTGGATGCGCAGAGCTCCCTTGCTCCGGCCCTCCCGCCGATCTGGCTCTCCGGCCCGGCTGTAGAGGCTCTGGCAAACTCTCCGGCGATTGCCATTACCGGGGTCGGCGAACCTGTCGCTGAGCAACTGGCGGACCTGTACCACGCCGCGGCGGCCTTTGAGAGCGGCCAAGAGGTGCTCTTGCCGGAGGCTGGTTCGAACCACTCTGGCGTCGCGCTGGTGCGTGATGTCGTGGCAGCGCGAGTTGGCGATAACGAGGAGCGCCAGGCGGCGCGTGACGCCTTGCAGTCAAGGCTGGCGGCAGACCCGGCCCCATGGATCCAGGTCTGGTGCCACGCGGCGATTGGGCGATCGCTCATTCGTGAGGACGACCAATCACTCCGTCGCAAGGGGGTGCTTCATCTTCTGCGGATTCCGGCCGGATACGGGGCCGAGCACCCGTATCTGGCGGGTGTGGCGCTGGCTGAATCGGCCGTGGTGTTGGCAAACTCCGGGGAGCTTGACTCGGCGGCCGCGCTGCGGGCGGAGCTTGAACGAAGCTTTCCGGATCACCCGGCTCTGACCTGGCCGCCGCTTCGCAACGTTGTCCCGACCGGACCGCCGCCGGCCGACGGCGCCCGCGACGATGCCACGACCTTATCTTCCCCAACCGACTCGAAAGGAGCGGCATGACCTGGCTTGTCTCACTTGACCTTTCCCTCCTGCTCGCTCAGGAAGACGCTGTTGAGTCCGGCAAGACCCTGCTGGATCACGTTGTCTCCGGCGGCATCATCGGCGGCGTCATCATTCTGCTCTCCTTCATCGCGCTCCTGCTGGTCATCGCGGACCTCGTCCAGATTCGCGAGTCGCGGCTGGCGCCGGAAGATATCGTGCAGCGCCTCAACGAGTACTTCCGGACCAGCGACGTGAAGGGCGCCATTCAGTTCTGTCAGGCCCCGGACAATGACTGTTTCTTCACCCGGGTCGTCGGGGCCGGTTTGGTCCGTTGTGCCCGATCGCCCTTCGGGTTTCTGGAGCTGAAATCGGCGCTGGAGGAGTCAGGGCGTGAGCAGGTGGAGCGACTGTACCGAAAGACGGACGCGCTGGGCCTGATCAGCGACATCGCTCCGATGCTCGGACTGCTGGGGACGGTTGTCGGCATGGTCGGCGCCTTCGACGTAATCAGCCAGACGGAAGGCTTTGCGCGTCCCGACCAGTTGGCCGGCAACATCTCCGTCGCGCTGATCACGACTGTCCTTGGACTGATCGTCGCGATTCCGGCCAAGGCCGCCTACACCTGGTTGAGGAACCGGATCGACGCCACCGTCTCCAACGTCGGCGAGTTGATCGAGGACCTTGCCTGGAGGCTCGAATCAGGTGGGGACCGCCAGGTGGCTCGTCCTGCCGCGGGCGCAGCAATGGCACGACCCGCAGCTCCCGTCGGGCGAGCGGCCGGTCCCGGAGCACCGGTTCCAGGCGCGCCACGCCCATGAAGCTGACTACCCGTCAACGCCCGCGCACCCTCGAGTTCGAGCTGACGCCGATGATCGACGTCGTGCTGCAGCTCATCATTTTCTTCATGGTGACGGCGCAGGTCTCCCGTCTGGCGCGCTCCGAGGTCAGTCTGCCCGAGGAACCCGGCCGAACGGAGCGCACGCAACAGGACGATGTCTTCATCGTGGATGTCACCGCGGATGGACTGATGATCGCAGAGAGCCGGGTCATCACGCACGACCGCTTCCTCGCGATGGTGCGTGCGGAGATTGAGCGTGTTGACGGTGATCCGACGGCCGTCCGCCTCCTTATCCGCGCGGATCGCCACGCACCGACCCGAGTGGTTAACGAGATTGCTCGCAGCCTGGCTGACATGGGTGTGCGTGGCTGGCGGATCGGCACGACGGCGCCAGCAGGCTCATCGAACGGCAGCGGGGGGGGTAACTGATGCGGATCCAGCGTCGCAATCCCCCGATGAGGAGGCTGACTCACCTGACCAGCCTCATTGACGTGGTGTTCCTCCTGCTGATCTACTTCATGGTCACATCCAACCTCACCCGGCCGGAGGCGGACCTGCCATCGGCCCTGAAGAGTGATCGCCAGGGAGGCGCTGCGGCCGATCTGACGCGTCAGATCATCTGGGTGGAGCGGGGCGCCGATGGCCGCGTTGCGTACAGGCTTGGGGCGCGCCTGCTGTTCGATAAGGCCTCGCTTACCGCTGTGCTGCGTGAACTGCCACGTGAGGCGGGTGTGTTCGTACGCGGTCGCCCGGATGTGCCCTGGGAAGCCGTCGCCGGCGCCCTGCAGGCCTGCGAAGATGCCCGCTTTGAGAAGGTCACGTATGTTCCGGCGGAGTAGGTCATCTCGGCTCCTGCAGATCCTCTGGATTGCATCCATCGCGCTCGTTGCGCCGAACGTCGCTGCGCGGGCCCAGGTTGAAGAGGTTCCGGAGGATCCGCACGCCGCGCTCGAGAACTACCTCCTGCGGCTCGACTTAAAGGACCTTCTCGCCGAACATCTCCACGCCCGCCTCAACGAGGTTGACCGGCGTGAGCGGGTCGAGATCGCCGAGCGGCTGGCCGATCTGTACGTCGCGCTGCTGCGGGAAACCGCGGATCACGGCCGCCGTGCACACTGGGAACGGCAAGCACGCGACCTCCTTGCCCGCGTTCCGGAGGCCGACTCGACGGAACTGCGCCTCGACCTGCTCCGCGCTGCCTACTCCCAGGCGGAGGAGGCCGCCGAGCGCTGGCGGCTTCGCCTGGCCAATGAGCAGGAGAAGGGGGAAACTCTTGCCGCGGTGCGAACGCTTCAGCCACAGTTCGATGAACTGGCCAGTCGCATTCACCAGCGTGTGGAGTCGCTCGAGAGAGAGGAGGAGCGCGGCAGCGACTCTGAAGAACTGATTGCCGAACTGGGCGAGGCGCGACGACTGCGGTCCCTCGCCTTCTATTACGCCGGATGGTGTGACTACTACATCGCCTTTTTGGCGGATGCGGACCGGCCTGCCGTCGAGGCGATGAAGCACTTCGGCTGGCTGCTCAACTCCCGCGGCGGTACCCCAGCCTCCCTTGATCGTCTCCCCGATGCCCTGCTGCGATATGAACACGTCGCGCGAGCGGCGATCGGATGCGCGCTGTCGCTCTCCCAACGCAACAACGACGCCGAGGCCCTGGCCTGGCTTGATCAGGTGGAGAAGGCCGACGATCTCCCGCCCGCTGTCGCCGACAACCTGCTGGCATGGCGAATCATGATCCTGGCGCGTGCCCGCCGGTGGGCCGACCTGGAGCGAACGGTTCGAATCGCCCGCAACTCCGACCGCTTCGGCGGCGGTCCTGACGTCCAGCCGCTGGACGTGACCGTCGCACGCCTCCTGGTGGTCGCGTCTCTCGAGGCTGACAGGCGGCTGGCGCCGGACCTGATCGAACGCATCGCCGCGGCGGGCATGGCAGACCTGGTGGCCCACGGGCAGATCGCGCACATTCTCGATCTGGCGAATCGGTACGGCACCGCGTCCCTTGGGCAGGAAGGGTTCATCGTGAACTACGTGCGGGGGTTGCGCGATTACGAACTCGCCCGGGCGGCCCAACGGGAGGCTGGCGAAAACGCGGAGGAGCCCACGGGAGACCGCGAGATCGCAAGCAAGTATCGCGCTGCGGCACAGATTCTTGAGGGCACGCTTGTTCAGGAAGACGCAGACTCTTTCCCCCGTGAACAGGCTCAGGCAGCGCTGCTGATCGGCTATGCTCGCTTCTTCGTCGGGGAGTTCATCATCGCGGCCGAATGGTTCGACCGGGGGCACCGGGAGGCGGCCAGTGCTCAACAGGCCGAAGAGGCGCTCTGGCTGGCGGTCATCGCGTTTGACCGCGCGGTGGACGATGGGGCGGACGCGATGCGCGCCCGCCGCGACCAGGCTGCAGCCCTCTATCTGCAGACGTATCCGACCTCCGAGCGGGCGGCCCGCCTCCTGCTTCGAGACGCAACTGCCGACCTTGTCGACATCGAGAAGGCGACCGAAATCCTCCTTTCCGTGCCCCGCGGCTCAAATGTCTATGAGGCCGCCAGACGGCAGGCCGCTCGCCTGCTGTACAACATCTTCCGCCGTTCGCGCGGAGCATCGCGTGAGTTCGCCGCCCTTCGCTTCGCCGAGGTCGCCGAAGAAGTCGTGGCGACGGATCGGCGAACCGCCACGGCGGGCACAGACCAGAACGCAAGCGACGCCGCCGCGCGGGTCGTGATTCTCTGCCGCCAGTTGCTCGATGCGCTGCTGAGCGTGACAACTCCTGACGCGGATCGCGCTGAACGTGTGCTCAATGCCCTGGAGCACGTGCGGGTCTACCAGAACATCGATCTGGCGAAGCACGAACCCGAGTTGCTGTATCGTCGCATCCAGATCGCCATCGCCCGCGACCGTGATGACGAGGCCAATGCGCACATTCAGCGTCTGCGCGCCTTGCCGGACGGCCGTGTCTATGCGGATGCCGCCGACATCCTGCTGTACCGCCGCGCACTGGAGCGCTGGAAGCGTGCAAGCGAACCAGCGGTTCAGATCGCTGCTGCTGCGGAGTTGGTTGGACACGGCATGCGCATCCTCGAACGGACAGGCAGCGACCCCGCATCTCTGGATGACGGCGTAACACTCGGCATTCATCTCAACGTAGCACAGGCCGCAACGCAGATCGCCGATGCACAAGAAGATTCTGAGAGCCGCCAACTCGCCATCCGGCTGGACGAGGCGGTGCTTGCTGCTCATCCTTTCAGCGAAGATTCGCTCAGACGGCTCGCTGGGAACGCCGAGGCGGTCGGTGACGGCGAGCGAGCGCTGGAGTGCTGGCGATCCATCCTCGCGGCGCTGCACCCGGGCTCAGACGCCTGGTTTGAAGCGCGCTACGAGTCCCTGCGCCTCCTGGCAGCGATTGACCCGAAGCGAGCAACAGAGGCACTCGCCCAGCACCTCGTCCTATACCCGGAATATGGCCCGTCGCCCTGGGGCGATCGAATCAAGGCGCTTGAGCGGAGTATTCCTTCCGCGGTGGAGGGGGCGCGATGAGTACTGTGGACAAGTTCCTGGGGCCGACCGCGGCTGACCAGGGTCCGTTCGGACTCCTGGGCATTCCACCTGAGCAGTGCACAAACGTCGGCGTCATCGCCGCCCTCGAGCGGCAACTCGATCGCATCGACCAGCACCCCCAGGGCGACACTCCGGAAGCGGAGGAACTGCGACTGGCCCTGCACGCCGCCGCGGCCCAGCTTCTGGACCCCATCGTTCGACGTCATTTGATTCAGCAGGCGCGGCCTGACCTCGATGTCGATTTCGCCGCGATGGACGCGAGTCCTGTTCGATCGCCCGCTTCCGCCGCCCGTGACCCCGCAGCGGTCAGGGCAGTGGGGGGGCTGGAGCAGGATGCCATTCTGACCATGGCGAGGTTTGGCGGCATTAACCCGGCGTCGATGCGGCGCCTTGCCGCCCTCGCGCACGCTCGCGGCCTGGATTCCGGTCAGGCGGCTCAGGCCCTGCAGCAACTCGCCCGTCGTCGCCCCATGAACGTTGACCGGCCGACGCAGGCGTCATCCGAAGCAGCGTCTGGCCCCCAACTCTCCGGAGCATCCGTTTCGCCTGAGACCGCCTGGGTGGTCGCTCGTGCCCGTCAGGCACGAGCCCGTCAGGCGGCGATCGTGGGGGGGCTTCTCCTGCTTTCCCTGGTGTCGTTGACAATCCTCGTCGGGATCGTTCTTGCTCGCCGGCCTGCGCCTGCGCCGGATCAGGGAACTGCTGTGCTGGATCCCTCGCCGCCGAAGCCGCAGGCGGGCGACACAGACGCCCCCGCGCCCGACCCCGCCCAGCAACCCTCCATCCAGAAGACGCCCTCGAACTCAGCCTCTCCCCGGCTGCTGACCGGCGGCCCGGAAATCCTCCAAGCGCTTCGCAAAGCCAGAAGCGCGCTGGATGAAGAGCCCGGTTCGGCTCTGGATGATTTCCTCTTTGCGACCCGCTCGCTTGCCGCGGCGTGGCCCGATCTGGGAGAGGGAGAGCGTCGGGCCGCGCATCACGCCGTGCTTGAGTTTCTTTATGCGGCGTCGGCCTGGCCGGAAATCTCTGAGGCCGCATTCGATCTCATCGCCGCACCCGCGGGGCGGCTGGCCGCCGGCGAACCGGCGTTGGAGCCAGCCGAGGTGGCGCCAGCCCTGTGGTCGGTGGGCATGCTCGCCCGGCTCACGAGCGAACGGGAGTTGCCCGTACGAACCACGCGAGCAATCCGGGACGCCCTGACGGCGGCGATTGGCGGCGACCGCGCGGGAGTTGAGTCATTTGAAGCCGGCGCCCGGACAGCCGCGGCAATGACACCGCTCGCGCTGGTCAGGCCGGAGCGACTTCAGGAGCGCCCCGATGCCGCTGCCGAGGGTGTGAAGATCTGGCACAGCGCCATCAAGGCGCTCTACGCCACGGACGCCGACCGCGAGCGCGCTCTTGTGGACGGTCTCGAGCGCATCCTGATCGAAGGGGCGGAGCCGACCGCGGACCGCCGCGTTTTAACTGCCATCCGCTCACTCGTCCCCACGATCGGGTTCGTGGCCGATGGCCCGGCCCGACCGCGGCTGGTGGATTGGTTCCGCCATCCTCGCATCAGCGCTGATGATTTGGCTGAGGTGACTGGCGCTATGGCCGCGAGTGCTGTGGAGGGCGTGGATTCGATGATGGTTCTCTCCCGCTCAGCGGGACGGGACGATCGGCTCAGCATGGCCGCGGCGTACGCTGCCGCATGGTCCATGGAACAGGTCGCCGGGGGGGATGAGATCGCGCGTCAGTGGGTTGAGGCGGCGCGGCAGGCGCTGCTCGAAACAGAGGCGAGCGCGGACCCCGTCGATGCGTTGGCCAGGGCTGTCCGCTTTGCGCGGCTCAACGAGGTGGCCCGACGCCTCTGGCGGGGCGAGCGCAGCGGCCTTGCGCCTCTCCTTGAGGCGGCTGCATCTAACCAGTCGCCGCCCCCGGGGCACTTTCTCGTTCTCGGCCAGCGGTTTGAGGAATCCTCGCTGGGAACGGACGGACAGTGGGCCCTGGAGTATCGGGCCGCAAGGCAAAACATTCCCGTTCGTCTGGAACTGCTTCAGCGGATGGAGCGGGTTGGCGGCGCCATCGGCCCACTCGATGCTGAAGTTCTCGCCGAGGAAGCCTTCTTCGGCACTCCCAGCGATCGGATCCGCTCGAAGGCCCAGGAGCTCGTCGTTCAGTTCTCATCCGATCCGGCCATGGTGCTTGCGGTGCTCGAAGTGCTGCCCAGACGGCGCAAGATCTTGCCCGACATCGCGCGCATGGTCGCCAGCGTTTCCGGGGAGCGCCTTGGGGCGCACGAGGATCCGCTCTGGGGTCTGCGAGCTCGGCGAGCGCTGGTGCAGCGATCCCTGGAACTGCTGGCGCCCCAGAGCCGCTATTCCGGCATCGATCCGCTTGTTGCGGTTCTGTCTTCCTCGTACGAGAGGCGTGCGGGCGTCAGCGGCGGCGGCGCGGCCGGACCGGTCCGCGCTTCCATCGCCGCGGAGCAACTCATCGTGGCCGCACGCGAACTCTGGGACGTTGTTCTCGTCGACGCCGACGCCGTAGCGGCACACGATGAAGGGCCGATCGCCCGAAGCGCGGTAGAGCGTCGCCGTCGCGGACGCCAGGCACTCGCCCGAGGGCCAATGCAGATGTTCGTTGCCGAACAGGTGAGCATTGCGGAGCTTCTGGCCTGGACGGTGGCCGGAGAGCAGCGCAGCAGGGCGGAGCAGGTGCGAACGATCATGGATGACTTAACGAGAGAGCGGCAGGCCGCGAGGCATATCTTCCAACAGGTCGAAGCTGCTGAGCGGACGATGCTCCAGTTCTGGCTGATCCGTTTCGGAGAGGAGCAGCCGTCGTGAAGCGGCGTATCGCGATCCTGCTGCTGGCACTGACCAACGCCGGCCTTGCCCAGGAGATGCCGGAGCAGCCGGCCCGTCCGGTTGCCCAGGCGGCGTCCGCGGCCGCGCCCGAGTTGCCGCCCGTACCTGACCTGCAGACTCGACTCAGGGATCTCCATCCGTCCGACCCCTTCGCCTATTTCCTTCTGGCCGAGGAGGTCGCAGCGGAGGCTGTCCATCCTGATCATGAGAGGCTCGCACGCACGCTCTACGTGCTCTCGATGACGCTGCAGCCGAACGGCGCAACGGCCGACATCGCGCCGAGCGTTTGCATCGGCCTGGCCGAACTGGCGGTTACCCCCGACGAGGAGCGTTGGCTCAGGGCCATGGCAGACTCGCTGGCCACGCGCGATCGGCTCGAGCCGAACTGGAGCCCTCCGGGTCCGGAGGCGTCTCCGGAGCAAGCCGCTCTGGATCTGGCCAACGCGATCGGACTCATCCGGGCAGGGGAAGGGCTGCGCGCCAAGCCCCTGTTTGAGCAGCCCGCCGTTCAGGCGCTTCTGAAGAAGCTTGAAACGACGCTTTCTCAGAGCGGCATGACCGCCACCGACCTCCGCAGGAACATGGACCTGTGGCGGCAATGTCCGGAATGCTTTCAGAGAGGGCTCAATCAGCGCGTCATCAGTCGCCCGAACGGTTTCATCCTTTGCCCGACGTGTGGCGGCAATCCGGGACCGGTCCTCTCGCGCGATCAACTGATCGGCCAGTTACGGTTCGAATCCGTTCTGCTCAATGGTGTGAACCGGGCTTGGTCCGCTCAGATGCTCGTCGATGGGGGGGCTCCCTTGCGCGACCTCGATCCCGGAGAACTGCCGGGCACATTTGCCATCGACCCGGCTCGACCGTTCTGGCGCGATGGGCAGTGGGTTGCCGATCCCGCCGCGCCACCGGTTGATTCATCCGCTCCGTCGACTATCGCTGAGCCTGCGCCACAACCTGACGAGGAGCCGCCGACCGGTGAGCCTGACCCGTCGGAGAACGATCAATCCGATGCACCAGTCACACCGGAGGATGTGGAAGAGTGACTCCCCGAGGAAGTCTCGCAAACAGACGGGCGCTAAACTCGCGGTACGACATCGATCTTCAACAATCGAAGGACGACCATGAGCGATTCCACCACCGAAGCACCGGCCGCCAAGCCGACCATCACATTCGAACAGTTCGCCGCGCTCGATCTGCGTATCGCCACCATCAAGAGCGCTGAACCTCACCCGAATGCCGATCGCCTCGTCAAGCTGCAACTCGATGACGGCTCCGGCGAGCCGCGCCAGATCTGCGCCGGTATCAGAGAGCACTACGAACCCGAGGCGCTTGTCGGCCGGCAGATCGTGATCGTCGCAAACCTCGCGCCTCGCAAGATCCGCGGCGAGGAGTCACGCGGCATGCTGCTGGCCGCCAGCGACATGCCCAAGGATGGCGCGGCCTCACAAGGTGAGCGGAAGGTCATTTTGCTCAGGCCCGACGCCGAACTGCCCCCCGGCTCCATCGTTTCATAGGCCACGGCCAGATCAGTCAGCGGGTTGGGGTGGATCGAAAGCGCCTTGTGGCCCTTCGCCGCCTCGCCCCTGGCCGGCCTGTTCGATCGCCTCTGCCACCTGCTTTGCGATGATGCGATCCCGGGCCAGTGCCTGCTGTGCAGTTGCCGCCTCAAGCTCGTCAATTTGACGCTGAATACGATCGCGCTCACGCCGCAGCTTCACCAGCTCTTCCTGCCGGATGCGGCCGCGAATGTCATGCTGTTCGGCAATGATCGCCTCCAGTGCCGCGCGGGCTTCGGCGATCTCGGCTTCGAGCGGCGCACTATCTACCCTGGTGGCCAGGACCGCACCGTCACCGCCCGGCGGCTGCCTGTTCGCTTCCAGTCGCCTCAGAAGGACGCTGAGTTGCTTCGCCGTTCGGACCGCCTCCGCCGCGACCCGCATCTCTTCCAGCCTCAACTCAAACAGTGCTTCGTCGCGCACTCCGTCCTGAATCAGATCGTGCATCCGGCTGGCAAGCTTGGCATATTCGCGATCGCACCGCTCACGCTCGGTCTCGCAGATCTGCTGCAGGTGCCCCGCCAAGCCGGGCACAATGACTTCCAGCACGCGGTCAATTCGAACTTTTTGCTCCGGAGTAGCCGGTGGATAGCTCTCCGGTCCTGCCGGTCGCCGCCGCTCAGGCGCGTGATGTCTCTCACCACCCTCCTGGTCGACCTCCCGGTTCTCGTGCTCATGGGAGATTCGAATCCGCAGGTTCGGCGCATCCAGTCGGCGAAGTTCGTGCATCACCGCATCGGGATCCTCGCCCGCAGCGATTCTCACCTTCGCGTCGAGGATTCGACTCTCCGTCTCAGCGAACTTGCGACTCATCCGCCGAGTCCACTCGAGTCGGTGATCCAATCGGCCCAGCGCCCTTGCGCGGGCGTCCCCCTCATCATGCGACTCCTGCCCGAGTTCTCGGGCCGCCTCCGGCGCTCGCTCCGGCTGAGGAGCAGCAGCCACCGCCGCCGAGGCAGCCATGGTCATTGCCGCAACGCAGCAAAGGAGGGCCCCACCCTGAGCCATTGTGCCGAACCGCTCGTTCATGAGGAGATCTCCGCTTCGATCTCGATCAACTCGCACGGCGTGCACCAATCTTCATCCAGCACGTCCACGTCAATCGGCCGGTACTCCACCGTCCTCATAAACGCCAGGTGGGACTCGAGCACCTCGTCGAACTCGTCAAAGCTCAGATCGTCATCCGCTTCAGCGGCAGCCACAATCACCGGCCGCGGCGTCAGGCCGTGTGTGGGCGCCTCGGTGCGAAAGGAAGAGAAAGCCAGCCACACTCCGGCTCCGAGGGCAAGCACCGCCGCGAGCCGCGCCGACCAGATGCCGATCCGCGCCAAAACGGACACGTTCGACTCACGAAGCTGTCCAACACTCGGCTCGACTGCCGCCGTTGCGTTGCCGCGGATCATCCCGCGTGTAGCCTGGAAAATCCGGTCCTCCAGCCCTTCCGGAGTCGGTGCCGCCTGCAGCAACGCGCCAGCCTCCAGCAGGATCGGCAGGCTCCGCGCATAGACACGATCCTCCAGCCCGGCCCCGGCCTCCTGCATCTCCGCCGCGGCGAGTGCATCGAGGTGCGGCCCGATCACCCCGACCCCGAGAACCAGACGGTCCTCCATGCCGAACGGCGAGCAGCCTCGCTCATACGCCCCGAGCCGATCAAGCAGGCGCTCGATCGCCCGCAGGTCAGTGGGGGTTCCTTCCGGCCGTGTGTTCTCGTTGTGCATGGTCATTCCCCAGCCCCTTCCATTTCGAGCGACGGGTTGGCCGTCGTCATGATGTCACGAAGCTTCTTCAACGCCCGATGGTGCCGCGCCAGAAGTGTGCCGAGCGGCTCGGCCAGCAGGTCAGCAATCTGGCGGAACGAAAGCCCGGCATGGTGCCTCAACTCGACGACCTCGCGGTCCGCCTCCGACAGTTGATTCATTGCGTCCCGAAGGGCGGAAAGCTGCAGTGGAAGATCGGCCTCGCTGGCCGCGTGGCCTGACTCGTCTCGCAAGGGTGCTCGTCCGAGGACGTCTGGGTCAATCGGTTCAGCGTGCCGCTTTGCACGCCGCATCTCATCCCGCACCCGGTTCATGGCGACACGAAACAGCCAGGACTCGAAGCGGCCCCGCTCCGCGTACTGCCCGGTCGTCAGTTTCGTTGCGATCGTCGCAAACACGGATTGCGTAATCTCCTCGGCCACATCCGACCGCCCGCACCGTGACCGGCACAACGCAAAGACGCGCCGGGCGTACAGGTCCACCAGCACCCGCCACGCATCCTCGTCGCCCGCGGCCGCGGCGTCCAGCAACTCGGCCAGATCGCTCCCCCGGCCAGCTTGCCCGTCCAGCAACGGCCCCTCAGTCGCCCCCGCCCTGTCGACGCTGCGCGCCGATTCGCCTGGTTGATCGAAACTGAGGGGCATGCTTTCCATACGCCAAACGTCGGTTCCCCGCTGGTATTGCATAGCCGGAACCCCGCTCGAGGCCGATTCTGGCCATTTTATAGGACCTCGCCGGCTCCCCAAAGCTCTCCGCCGGCCCGGCTTGGCCGCAGTCGGGTATCGTCCGCTTGTGTCGGACCCAATCTGCTACACCGTGACGGCAACGATTTCCGATTCAGCCACCCTGCGTGAGTACGTGGATTGGCTCCGGAATGGCCACGTTCAGCAGGTCATCGAGGGCGGGGCCGAGTCGGGCGTCGTCGTGCTGCTCGACCCCGACGGGACTGGCCGCACAGTGCAACGGGTCGTAACCCAGTACATCTTCGCCTCGCGTGACGCTTTCGAGCGGTACGAACGGGAGCACGCCCCGGCCCTGCGGGCCGACGGCTTGGCCCGATTCGGTCCGCAGACGGGCAGGGACGTGGTTTTCGCCCGCACGGTCGGGGTCGTCCTGGCATCCAACCCGCCAGAAGCCCCCCACCCCAAGGCCCGATAATAACGCTTATGTAAAACGGGGGTGAATTTCGCCCTCAGGAGGCTCTCAGGCAGCGTTCGGCGACCTCTCCCGAGGGCACGATCTCCCCCTTCCCTGAGTCGTGCCGCAGCTTGAACTCGACGCCCCCCGCCTCCAGCGATTTCTTCCCGATCGTCAGCCGGATCGGGACGCCGATCAGGTCCGCATCCTTGAACTTCACGCCCGGCCGCTCGACGCGATCGTCGATCAGCACATCCAGCCCCGCGCTGCTCAGCTCCGCGGCGATCGACTCCGCGACGCTCATGTGCTCCGCCTCGCCGGGGTCCATCAGCACGATCAGGACGTTGTACGGCGCGATCGCCATGGGCCAGATGATGCCGTTGTCATCGTGGCTCATCTCCACGCAGGCCTGCATCGTGCGGCTCACGCCGATGCCGTAGCACCCCATGATCACGGAGCGGCGTTCCTGCTTCTCATCGAGCACGGCCAGGCCCATGGCGTCGGAGTACTTTGTGCCGAGCTTGAAGATGTGGCCGACTTCGATGCCGCGGCCGGTCTCCAGCTTCGCCCCGGCGCTCCGCGGCGACGGGTCCCCGGCCTGGGCGTTGCGCACATCCGTGACCTGGATGAGCTTGGCATCGTCGAGCGCTGCGCCCATCTCGCGCCGCCAGTTGAAGCCGGTGACGTGATGGTCCGGCTCATCGGCGCCCGTGGCCCAGGCGACGCCGCCCTGCGCCGCGTCCTGGTCGACGAAGACGCGGACTTTACATAACGATTCGCCGCCCCCTCCAAACCGGGGGTCCAGCGCGACCTTCGGGCTCACGTAGCCGATCGCGAACCCGGCCGCCCGCGCCTCCTTGTCCGGCGCGAGCACGACGGAGCAGCCGCTGACCGCCTTCACCTTGCCTTCGTTGACGTCGTGGTCGCCGCGGACGACCGCCAGGATCCAGTCAGGCAGGTTCTCGCCCGCGCTGCCGTCCGCACGGCCGGTCACCTTGAAGACGATCGTCTTGAGCATCTGCGCGGGCGTCACCTTCAGAAACTCCGCGACGCCCTCGATCCCCGGCATCCCCGGCGTGTGGACTTTCTTCAGTTCCTGCGTCGCCGCCCCGTCCCAACTCCACGCGCGCTCGCCGATCTCGCACTTTTCCACGTTCGCCGCGTACCCGCTCACCGGGCAGCGCAGGATCGTGTCTTCGCCGCTGTCGGCGTTCACCATGAACTCGTGGCTGGCGCTTCCGCCGATCGGCCCGCTCTCGGCCTCGACCACGGTGAAATCCAGCCCGCAGCGCGTGAAGATGTTGACGTACGCGCGGTACATCGCATCGTACATCTCGTTCAAGCCCCCTGGCCCATCGACCGCGAGCGAGAACGAGTACGCATCCTTCATGATGAACTCGCGCCCGCGCAAGAGGCCCGAGCGCGGGCGGAACTCATCGCGGAACTTCGTCTGGATCTGGTAGAGATTCAGCGGGAGCTGCTTGTAGCTCGTCACCGCGTTCATCATCATCGACGTGATGACTTCCTCGTGCGTCGGCCCGAGCGCGGCGACTCGTCCGTGCCGGTCGGTCACCTTGAAGAGCAGGTCGCCGTACGCTTCGGCCCGCCCCGTCTCCTTGAAGAGTTCGATCGGCGTGATCGCCGGCATGAGCAGCTCGCTCGCGCCCGCGGCGTCCATCTCCTCGCGCACGATCTGCTGGATCTTGCGCAGCGTCCGCCAGGCCAGCGGCAGGTAGTTGTACACGCCCGCCGTCACCTGCCGGATCATCCCCGCGCGCACCAGGAGCTGGTGGCTTTTCGCCGTCGCATCGGCGGGGGCTTCCCGCGTCGTGGGGATCAGCGTCTGCCGCCAGCGATGAACGGCCCCCCGCCCGGTCTGTGTCTTATCGGCTGTGTCCGTTGTCATGGGGCGGATGGTAGGGAGTGCACAGCGCACAGTGCAAAGTGCACAGCGGGCCGCGGCGGTCGACCGGGCGGCCCGTTCGCGTTATCCGGACGCCCGCGCGCCCCGCAGCGGCCAAAAGCCGCCTGGCGGCCGAATAACGCGTGTGGACGTGGTCGACAGAGGCTGTCCCTTGCGAAGGACAGGCGCGCTCCTGTACAGGAGCGCAGCGCTCCAGCGCTTGACAGGCGCGCTCCTGTGCAGGAGCGCAGCGCTCCAGCGCTTGACGGGCGCGCTCCTGTGCAGGAGCGCAGCGCTCCAGCGCTTGACAGGAGCGCTCCTGTGCAGGAGCAAGGCGCTCCTGCGGCCGACGGGGGCGCTCCTGGACAGGGAACCGGCGCTCCGGCGGCCGGGGGAGGCTCGCCGACGTCGGGGCATTTCTGCCATGGGACCTATAAGTCCTATGGGTCCTATGGAAGAGGTCTACCGCCCCCCGCGCGCTGCCTGGACTTCCCCCACCGCCGCACCCAGCCCGAACGCCTCGTGCACCGCGCGCAGCGCCCGCTCGCCGTCCGCCTCGGGGATGAGGCACGAGATCGCGATTTCGCTCGTCGTGATGTTCTCGATGAGCACGCCGCCGCCCTCCGCCTCGGCCCCCCCCTCCCCGGAGAGCGCCGCAAACATCGTCGCCGCCACGCCCGAGTGCGACCGCATGCCGACGCCGATCGCCGCAACCTTGCACAGCCCGCGCGCGACTTTCATCGCCATCCCCGGATCAACGTCCTGCATCGCTTCCTTCAGCAGGCGCTCCGCGTCCGGCAGATCCCCCTCGGCGATCGTGAACGCAACATCCGCAACGGGCTGTCCCCCCTTCCCGCCATTCACCTCGTTCTGGATGATGTCGTCAACAAAGATCCCGGCGTCGGCCAGCGGCTTGAAGAGCGCCTTCTGCACGCCTGGCTTCAACGGCACGTTCGTCACCGTGATCCTGCCGATGCCGCGCTTCAGCGTTGCGCACGAAACCGCCTGCCCTTCCATCGCCTGCTCCTCACCATCGCCCGGAGGCACGATCCACGTCCCCACCTCGCTCCGCATCGAGTGCCGCACGTGGATCGGCACGCCGTGGTTTCTCCCCAGCTCCACCGCCCGCAGCGCCATCACCTTCGCGCCCAGCGACGCCGCCTCGAGCATCTCATCGGCGTTGATCCGCTCCCACCGCCGCGCCCCCCCCACCAGCCGCGGATCCGCCGTGTACACGCCGTCGACGTCCGTGTAGATCTCGCACTCCGCCCCCCCCTCCCCAGAGTTGAGCGCCGCGGCGAGCGCGACCGCCGTCGTGTCCGACCCCCCCCTCCCCAGCGTCGTCACCTCGCCCTCCGGCGAAATCCCCTGGAAACCCGCGACGACCGGCGTCTTTCCCGCGGCGAGTTCCGCCCGCAGCCGCGTCGCATCGACGCCGATGATCCGCGCCCGCGTGTGGGCCGAATCCGTGCGGATCCCCGCCTGCGCGCCCGTCAGACTCACCGCCGGATGCCCGAGCGCCTCCAGCGTCATCGCCATCAGCGCGATCGTCACCTGCTCGCCGGTCGCCAGCAGTTGATCCATCTCTCTGCGTGGTGGCCCGGCTCTCCGAGCCGGGGCGGAATCGGCCACGCCAGACGAAGCATCGGCTCGGAGAGCCGATCCACCGCCCCCCTCCCCGCCCCCCTCCCCGCACTGCCGCGCCAGCTCGATCAACCCATCCGTCGTCTTGCCCATCGCGCTGACGACGATCACCACCTGGTCACCCGCCGCCAGCCGCTCCGCCGCGCGCAGCGCACAGGAACGGATCTTCGCCGCATCCGCCACCGAGGAACCGCCAAACTTCTGAACAACGATCGCCACGCTTCCTCCGTGAATCCGCGCGGGGTGCATACGGGAAAATGTCGCGCCGG
>CAYWRO010000008.1:0-78587 GCA_964460345.1 uncultured Phycisphaeraceae bacterium
GTTCTTATCGTCTCCGTGTCCCTCCGTGTGTCTCCGTGGTTCCATGCCGGAGGCCATCGCTCCGCGCTCTCCGCGTGCTCTGCGGTGCAAATTACATGAACCGCGGAGCACGCGGAGAGCGCGGAGGAAGGCGGGGGGGGAGGAGTTGGCAGTGGACAGTTGATAGTGGACAGTGGTCAGTGGCCACTGGACCAAGGATCATGGATAATGGCGTTCTTGCTGCATCTCTCTGTGCTCTCTGTGTGCTCTGTGGTTCAATGAATTCGAACGACAGAGTTCACAGAGACCACAGAGGAGGGCAGGATGAATCCGCCGTCTCTTCTCTTTTCCGCGCCCCTCCGTCTCTCTCCCCGGCTCCATGCTCGACGCCGTCTCTCCGCGCTCTCCGCGTGCTCTGCGGTGCAAATTAAATGAACCGCGGAGCACGCGGAGAGCGCGGAGGAAGGCGGGGGGGGAGGAGTTGGCAGTGGACAGTTGATAGTGGACAGTGGTCAGTGGCCACTGGACAGAGGATCATGGATAAGTGAGAATGGGCGGCCTCCTGGTGGGGCCGCCTGTTCCATTCAGGCGTTCTTGCTGCATCTCTCTGTGCTCTCTGTGTGCTCTGTGGTTTTAAGAATTTGAACCACAGAGTTCACAGAGACCACAGAGGAAGATAAGAACGGGTCACTCGTTCTTATCGTCTCCGTGTCCCTCCGTGTGTCTCCGTGGTTCCATGCCGGAGGCCGTCTCTCCGCGCTCTCCGCGGGCTCCGCGGTTCAATTCATCCGCGCCGCAGAGCGTGCACAGCCCGCGGACCATCCCACGCGCCGTCGATCAGGCGGCGATGCGGAAGCTGACGGGGTTGGACCACGGGCCGGTCTGGCCGGTCTTTGTGGCCCAGCGGGCGTAGTACGTTGCGAGCTTGCCGTCGTCGGCCTGGGTGAACGGCACCTGCACGGGGTTGCGTGTGATCTTCCGATAGAACTGGCACTCGGTTACGGGGAGGCGTTCATCGTCGTGCACCCCGCGGAAGAGTTGCAACTCCGTCACGCCGTACGGCTTGGCGCGCGAGTCGGGGGTGTTGGCGTCGCTGAAGCGCAGCGACTGGACGCCGGGCGTGCAGCCGAGCACGCTGAGGAGCGGCGTCGATCCCGGCGGACCGCGGCGCTGCCGGCTCGGCCTGATCGGCCGCACGCCGATGGCCAGCTTGTCGCCGTCGGAAATGCCGTGGTTGTGCTTGATGAGGAGCGCGTAACAGCGGATCAGGTGCTCGGCGATGGAGCGGGCATCGTCCTTGTCGGCGATCGTCCCTCGCGTGCGCGTCAGCTTGTTCTGCGCGACGGCGAGCTTCGCGACAAAGGAGTCCACCGCCTTCTGGATCGAGGCCGCCTCCGCGGCGGCGAGCATGTACGAGGAGGGCCAGGAGGAGATATTCGCCGCGAAGACCTCGGCAAAGGTGCGAAAAGCGTCGTCGGCGCGTGGAATGTAGTCTGACATGATGGACGGGGGTTAATGGTCAATGGACAATGGGCAATGGACAATGCACGGGGGGTAATGGTCAATGGTCAATGGGCAATGGACAATGCACGGGGGGTAATGGTCAATGGACAATGGGCAATGGACAATGCACGGGGGGTAATGGTCAATGGTCAATGGGCAATGGACAGTTTGCAATGGGCAATGGTTGATGGGGAGTGGTCGGAAGGCAGTTGAGGGTGAACACTGAAGAGGTGCGCGGGCGTTGTCTCGTGGCGGGTTAGAGATGCGGGCTGGCGCGGAAGGGCGCGGAGACGGAGGTGAGAAGAGCGCTTCGGCGGAGTACATGGCGCCGCGTGTCGCCGTGCAGTTCCGTCGTCCTTCGCTCCTGCGATCGAGGCGGCGGCAAGGCCGGTGATGCAACGTTCATCGGCCGTCGCCGGAGGCAGTGTGAGCCGCAAGCGCGAAAAACCACCCCCACCCGCGCGATCGGGCCCACCGCCGCGAGCGGTAAGGCCAACGGAGCGACCGTTGGGCTTAACGGGAAAGCCGTTGGGGCCGCCGGGGTCGGGGTTGGGCCCGCCGAAGCGGCCGGTGGACCGACCGGAGCAAGCGGTGGACCCACCCGGGCAACCGCCGGGCCCAACACCGCAAAGGTTGGCCCCGCCGCGGCAACCGTGGGGCCCACCAGGGCCGCGAACAGGCTTGTCCGGTGCATCCTTAGGCTTTGTCAACAAAGCACTTAGGCCATTCCCCAGCCCCCTCGCCCCAGTCCCCACCGGCCCCGGCCCATTCAGGAAACGCCTCGCCCACTCCCCGTCCCGGCCTCCCCAGATCCGAAGCCCGCCCGCCCCGATCGGCCGCCGCCGACGCCCCCGCGACAAACCGGCAGGCCCCCGACGCAGATCCTTCCACCAGCGCGTTTGAGCAATGGAGGCGCGTGGCGAATTTCGAAACGAAGACGGGCGACCCCGAATCGAAGAGCGGGGGGTGCGGGGGGCTGCAAGCCCCCTGCAGCGCAACGCGTCGTCACTCGACCTCGCTCTTTACAAGAGCAAACCGGGTTGGATCCATCGACATGCGGTAGCAACGGACCTGCGGATGGATGCTGTGGGCCAGGGCACGAAGCTCCTGAGCGGCCACCTCGTCGGTGCGACATCCGGTCGCAATCTCCACAAGTGCATCGGCGGGGAAGTCGATATCCCGATAGTCGCCCAAGGTTCCGCGTGGTTCGTGCGTTGCAAAGCGCCACTCCTTCTCGTAGCACCATCCGCAGTGCTTCGTCAGGGCCCACTGCTCCCAGAGCCGCCCCGGCATGGCGCGGTCCTCATTGCCAAACACAGATGCACGGATCCACGATTCGTGATCGATGAGGCGCGGAGGTCCCTCACTGTATTGAACGGGTAGCAAGGGTCGCTTCCATCTGTGTTCAAGCTTTTCGGAGGAAAGACCTAGGATAACCCCCCGGTGATTGTCTGTGTAATGCGACCACATTAGAATAGAGTCATTTCTCACGGACACGCAGAGAATGCGCATACGGTGCCGTATGTCAAGGAGCCGTGCTCTCAGTTCGATTGGAATGTCACTCCAGTGCGCTAGATCGTTCACCAGTGCGCGAATCGCATCTTCCTGGTCAACTTCAGGCAGCGCATTGATCCTGGCTCGTTCGCGATTCATGGCCGTCCGATGCGCGGGATCGGCGTCGTCTGGCCATGATCCGGGATCGCGGATCGCCCGATCGAGCAGATCTCGCTCGAACGCCTTGGCCTCAGGCGTCAGCAGCGGCCAATGAACGTCCCATTGGCTGTCAAACGGGTCGTTGTAGCGGTAAGGCGATTGAAACCGCAATCGGCCGGTTGAGAGAATAATTCGCGCAGTGTCCGCCGTCATGTATTTGTATACAACGGCGGGAGGATGCTGTGTGCGGTTCCGGATGTGCTCCTCAAAGTCCGCATCGCCCCTCGGCATCGTGAGCGCCCTCCGTGGCACGCCACCCCGGCCCCTTGCTGACGCGGCCCGTCCACCCACTCTGCCAGGCGCATTGCGTGTGAGCAGCCGGGCCTCGGTCCGTCCGCAGTGTATCACAGAGCACGATTGGGTGTCTGGCAAATGCGGGCAGCGCTACTCATGCCCGCGCGGAGTACCGCGTGGGCATGCCACCCGTTGCGTCGGATCTGAGGGAGTGGGCCTGCGGGTGGTGCGGGGGACTTGATGCCCCCTGCGGCGCAACACCGCGCCACAGAGGCAACCTTCAATCTCGATGGGAGCGTGCGAGGCGTGCACGAACCCGCGCACAGGCCTGACTGCACCGAGATCGCAAGGCTGATCTCGGGGGCCCGAGTGGCGCGGGAGCGCCGTCGCACCGCTTCGCAAGGATCAGTCGGGGTAGCGACCGCTCGTCCACCGGATCGGGCGCGGGCGACCGTTGTTGTCGACCGCGTAGTAAAACGCCTCGAAGCCTCCGGCCTTCCAATGAATGGTGAGTCGCCACACCTCCGGCGTTCCATCAAAGGCCGCCTGTTGATGAATGTCGATCTGCCGCATGTCGGTCGCATCGGCCCAGGCAACGAGGGTCGAGTTGAGCCGGGCCGCGCGCTCCGCAAGCCGATCGGGGGGGCATGTGAAGACGAGCGAGTCCTTCGGCAAGGCATGCTCCGCACCCGCGGCGTCGAAGACGGTGAACGCATCCCCGCCATCGTGCAACTCGCCCCAGGTATTGAGGATTGCGCGGCCGCCGTCAACGGCGGAACCGTCATCGACCTCGAACATGGCGAAGCGAAAGCCGTCCGGAACCGGCTCACCCGATGCGGCAAGCCAGAGGTCGCGCCCGCCGCGCACCTCGGTCACGAGGCGATACAGGAAGAACGACGCACCGGCGAAGCAGGCGAGAACGACGCCGATCGCGCTGAACAACAGAACCAATCTGGTGCGGCGTGCGTGCGCCATGGTCGATGCTCTGACAACGCCCGCACCCGAAACGGCGGATCGGCGGGCCTGCAGGCGGGGCTCGGTCTGGCCGCAGTGTACCATGACCCACCATCCCCTGTGCGCCAGGCGGGCGTGGACAACCGCTGAACGAGCCCCGCGCTGAGTACAGCGTGGGCATGCCACCCGCCGGACGACTTGAGCGTCGCGGATCGTCACACGCGGCGCTCTGGATGGCAGAAGGAATCGGGCAGGGGGGAAGGACACGAGCGAGCGGGGGGTGCGGGGGGCGTAACGCCCTCTGCAGCGCGAGCCGTTGGGCCGTTCGTACACTTGCCCGATGGCCCGGTGGATCTTCAGCGTGATGGCGGCGGTTCTGCTGGCGATGCTCGTGTGGAGCGTGTGGTGGGAGGCGGGGTGGCAGTCGGACGGCTACACCTGGGGCGATGCGCAGGTGCGCATCGGCCGGGGGGAAATCTTCTTTGAGTTGCTGCTGTACAACCCGCCGCTCTCCGCCGCCACGGCCGGGAGAATGTACGGCGGCTTCGTGTATCGTCGGCACGATCGGGGGATGTACTGGCGGCCGGCTTACTCGGTGAGCCGGAACCCCGGCTCGGTGCAGCGCTTCCTGTTCATCCCGATCTGGATGCCGCTCGTGCTCGCCGCGGGCGCGGCGGGCTTCTGCTGGCGCCGCCACGCGCGCCGGCGCAGGCGCGAGCGGATCATCAAGGCCGGCGGATGCCCGAGCTGCGGCTACGACCTGCGCGGACTGCGCGCCCAGGACGAAGCCCAAGGCGAAAAGACCAAACCACGCGCGGTCTGCCCCGAGTGCGGGGGGGAGCGGGGGGCGCGGGGGGGGTGACGCCGCCCGCAGCGCAATGGGGGGCAGACCTGCACGGATGCCGTGAACCGCCCGCACGGGGCTCAGGCGTTCATGCACACTCCGGGCGTGGCCCGTGTCGGCGGGGTTCACACCAGAGAGGTCGGAAGCGGCAGGCCCGCGCCCGAATGCCCTGCGCCGGAGGTCGTCGAAGCAAAATGTACGACTCTTGCTGGCAGGGGACAGGGCCCACCCAGAGATCAGAGCGATTCCCGAAGAGCGTCACCAATTGCGCTGGACAAGAAACGGTCTAGCCGATGCGGGCAAGCGAGTGAGTACAACAAGGCGAACTCTAGGTCCTCGCACAACGGCTGGGGAAGCCTTTCAGTTGCTTGCGCCAGCGTCACATCTGCCTCAGCGAGCAGGTCGGTCCATTGGGTTGGCCGCGCGAAGAACCCTGACTTGTGCACAGCTTCGTCGGTTTTGACGTCTAGGTATCCTGTCGGTGCGTCAAACTCCATCTCTGAATGAGCAACATCGCACACCCAGGGCCAAATCTGCTTAAGGCTCGATTTCCGCAGGTCGCGTGCGAGTTGCAGTACCATGGGCTTCACCGTATAGGTGTGCCCGCGATATGATCTGTTCCCAATCAATGCATCGAGATCAGTGCTCCACCGCAGTCTCAGACACAGGTCAATTGGATCGAAAGGTGACGGCAGGCCTACTTGGGCCAGTTCCGACTTGCGCTCCCGCTCCAGAGAGTTCAGCCTCGCAGCCATCCCCGCATAGCCGAGGAGAAAGTTTTCAGCCGATAGCGTGTGTTGCGAGTGCTCTCGCATAAACCAGTAAATTGACCAGACATACGCGTGCACCACCTCGCCGTAGGGAGGTAGCATTTTCGGAAGCAGTTCAAGGAGTCGCTCTAGCACAGCGGCGTCTTCGGTCTTTGGAGCGCCGCGCAGCCGCGCAATCAGGCGCCAGGTAGCAAGGCAGCCGCTCACAATCAATGCCCTGGATTGAAACACCGGCCCGCCCTCGCCCCAGCCATCTCCCTCTAGAAGATGCTTTGAGGCCAGTGCCTCTTGGCAAAGCGACTCCAGCGAAGCAAACGCGGCATCGCGACAGAGGAAGAAGCCGGGTTGCCAAACTGCGCGCGACAACTGCGCGTCCATCGCCAATCTGACGATGCGCGCCGCAGCGAGCGCCCAGGCTTCGCACTGCGCCAGGTGATTTCCTGCCTCGACCTTCGAGGCAGAAGTGTAAGCCGTCAGCACCGGAAGAGCTGCAATGGCGTGACGCGCCTTCGTCTTCTTCTGGCCCAGGGGGGTGCTTTGAAGCAATACGTTCCAGAAGGCGGCGCGGTCGAGGCTCTCTCGCCCGTCAGAGAGGTGCAAGGACAGAACGGCACGCAGGTCCGGCGGCTGAAGAGGGAGAAATGACCCAAAGACGCTAGCGAACCGTAGTTCGAGCTCTCTGCGATCGTGCAGCGTGATCTCCGGCTTGCCACGTTGTCGCAAGCCATCGTTGTAACTGTTGAGACGAAGCTGTGCCTCTTGGGAGAGGACGCCGGTCGTTACCAGGTGTGGAATGACCAGCTTAAAGCGCGCCTGTGGCGCCATGGCGGCCATATCGCACAGCGGGCCCAGTTCGTGATGAATCTTTGTGTCCCAGGTGTTCCCGGTAATATCGCCCTGTTTGAGTTGATACCCGTGGATCGACCCATCCTGCGCGATGGCAATGATGTCCTTGCCCTGCTCGTTTGGGCTATGCCGATCAATGTGCACCACAGTCATGTCGTCGCTCATGAGCAGTTGAGCGAAGGGGATTTCAAAGCCACGCTCGGGGGTTTTAGCCAACCAGTGCTCGATCAGCCTGCTCAAGACGCCACTCGATCCGCTTTCGCTCAATAATTTCTCGCTGTCGCTCGTCGAAGTCATCCGGCGTCTCCATGGTCATAAACTTCTCCATCATCTCCTTGCCGACCAGGAGAGTGGGCATGACGGGCTCGCCGCGGCTGTCGAAGTGGCCCGGTAGCATCTCGATACTCGCCAAAAGCACTTCGTGCAACGGTCGTTCTTTGGCCGTCACGACCTGACCGGTAGCGGCTGTAACTTCATCAAGCCGCCGAATCAGAAGTTTTTCTTGCTCATCAACGACCGGCTTCGTGATCTGCTCATAAAGTCGCTCGAGCCACGCAGCATCGTCCATGGATGGCAGTTCCTCGACCTTTGCCGACAGTTCAAAGCCGATCTTGTGAAAGCCAGAAGTCTCCACGTCACCGCCGATTGCCACCGCACGGAAGTCGCGGCCTTCAGGAATCTGAAGATGTCGCATTTGTAGCAAGATGCCATGCTCCTGCAACGCGCGTGCATAGGCCGCGCGCATTAGCATGTTGCCACGTAGCTCCTTGACCTGGGGAAAGTCTGGCAGCATCCCAACATCCTTGTCGCCTGCCCCCAGCCGCCGGGGATTGTACATGAAACCACCTCCTCGTGCACAAGGGGCTGCGGCCGGGCGTCACCCATTGTGCCCCGATCTCTCGGGCGGGAGCCCGACGTTCGGGGTCTCTTGGGATTGATATGCTGGTGGTCGGGCGCCGTGAGCTCTGTAGGTGAACGGCCGGGTCAGGGGGGCGAAGCCGCTTCTCCACACTCCGGGCATCGTCGCATCCGCCGCCCCTCTCCCTCCTTATTGACATCCTCCACCCCGTGCAGGTCCTACCTGTACTTACGGCAGCAGCCGGCGCGCGCCATCCACCATCGTCGAAGCTCGCCCACCCAGCGCCAACCCGTCGGGACCGCGAAACCAAGGCACGTGGCGGGCGGGGCCGCCTTCGCTTTCACAAAGGCTTGGCACCGGCCGCCGCGGGATTACGCTTACTCTTGCTGGAGCGAGGCCAACCCCGGTCAGGGGTGACCGATCCGATGCGCGGCCTCGCCCCTCGTTTCTTCGACCCGGCCGCGGCGGCAGGAGCCGTGGCGGCCCTTCTTCCGGGAGCAGCACATGCAGCGGTATCGGTCGGCGGCGTCGCGGATGGGGCGCGGGTGGCGGCGGTCGTGGTTGATGGTCGCGGCGTTGCTCGTGCTGGCGGTGGGGGGCGTGCCGCCGGCGCGGGGGCAGTGCGGGGTGCAGCGGGCCGAGGGGATCGGCGGCGAGGTGCGGGCGGTGGCGCGGGTGCATGACACGATGCTTCTGGCGGGGTTCGGCTCATCGGTGCGGCTGGTGAACGTGGCGGACCCGGCCGCGCCGGCGTTCGTGTTCCCGCCGCGGTTTGCGCAGACGTCTGTGGAGTTGAGCTCACCGGCGAAGAAGATCGCGATGACGCCGGGCAGCAGCCGCGCGTATGTCCTCCGGGAGGATGGCATCGTGACGGTGCTGTCGCTCGGCTCCTCGGGGCTCTTCGGGCCCTTCCCCAACGACATCGGCGTGATCGGCACGCTGTCCGGCTGCGTCGATGTGGTGGCGGATGGGACGATCGTGTACGCGGTGCGGCCGGCGCAGATCGCCGTGTACCAGACGAGTTCCGGCTCGATCAGCTTCCGCTCCACCATCGAGCCGCTGACGGACACGTACAAGTTCGACCGCGCCGTGAAGACGGGGCTGCACCTGTGGGTGGGCTTTCACGAGGAGGAGTCGACCATCTACGGCGTCGGCGGGTACAACATGATCGACCCCGACGAGCCGCAGCACCTGTCGACGGCGTTGAACAACGTCTCCTTCGACGTGTCGGAAGCGGCGGTCAAGGCCATGACGTACGTGGGCTCGATGCTGTACATCGCCTACAAGAATGAGGTCGGCGACGACCGCAGCGACTGGGTCCGCGCCGTGGATGTCTCGACGCCGCTGAGCCCGATCTGGCACCCGGGCTTCAGTACCGGCGGCCAGGTGCTGACGATGGCGGGGCTGGGAACGCGGCTGCACCTGGCGTGCGCCAACCAGGATCTGAAAATCTGGAACATCACGGACCCGTTCGCGCTGTCGCAGATCGGCTCGTACTTCCTCCAGGCGGGGGACGTGTACGACGTCGCCGCCGTGACCGGGACGGATTACCTCGCCGGGGGGCCCGCCGGGCTGCACCTGGTGAACACGACCAATCCCGCATCCATCACGGTGCGCTCCCTGGTCGGCTGGCTCCCCTCGACGCCCACCGTCATCCGGACCACGGGCGGAAACCCGGCGACCGTCGCCATCCTGGATGCGCGCTGGGGGTACCTGCGGCTCTTTACGACGACGTCGCCGGGGCTTCAGTCGAACGCCGTCCTCCCGCTCAGCGGCGCCGGCCTGATGGAGTTGTCGGTGCAGCCGGGCGGCGTGTACGCGTGCATCACCGTGGGCGCGACGCTCCACGTCATCAACATCAGCAACCCGGGCAATCCGACATCGGTGAGCACGCTGGCGCTGCCGGCGTTCCCCCGGCTTCTGTCGGCGCATGGAGCCCGCGTGTACGTCTTCGACCAGCTCTCTCGACTGAGCGTCATCGACCTGAGCAATCCCGCCTTTCCCGTCATTCGCAGCACGACGAACTACGGGGGCGCGAGCCACAACTACACGTGCATGACCGCGTGGTCGAACCGCGTCGCCCTGGGGACGGAGGCCTTCGGCCTGTGGTTCATCGACACGACGAATGCGACGTCGCCCCTGGTCTCTTCGATCTGGAACCCGCACCCGAGCTACCGCGTCAACGCGGTGGTGAACGGTCAGACGCGGTTCTACTTGAACGCGACGGTCGAGGAGGGGCTTTTCACCAGCAGCAATCGCACGGAAGCGCTGGACGTCTCGAACATCGTCAACCCGCAGTTGACCTGGCGCACGGACCGGCAGACGGGAGGAGACCCCGGGGCGGTGGATGGACTCACGTACGTCGGCACCACGACGCACAAGTTCCTGGTGGGCACGAGCGCGTGGTACGAGAACAACTTTGGCGATCCGGATGACCTGAGGGGGTTTCTGCACGTCTACGACGTAACCGACCAGTCCGTCCCGGTGAAGATCGACTCGGAGTTGCTGTGGGGGCTGCGCGGGCGCGTGGCCTCGTACGCGATCGGAACGCGCTTCTTCGCGGCGGGCGAGCACGCCGGCGTCTACGACCTGGTCTCGCCGACCGAGTGGGCGCCGGCGTTCATCGACCGCCCGCGCGACGCCACCGCGTGCTTCGGCGACGACCTGATTCTGGACTCCCGCGGCCCGGTGGGCGGGCCCGCGGCGGCGGTATCGGCCAGTCCGCCGGAGGTGACGTACCAGTGGTATCGAAGCGGCGAGCTGCTCGTCGACGGGCCGACGCCGTGGGGATCGATCATCTCCGGCGCGACCACGGCCGTGCTGACGGTTCATGACCCGAAGCCGGAGGATGCGATCAACGCGAGTGGATTTTCGCAGCGGTACGCCTGCAGCGCGGCCAACACCTGCGGGATCGGCGTGACTCCCGGTGTGTATGCCGCCGTGTGCGCTGCGGACCTCGAGTGCGACGGGGACACGGACGTCTTCGACCTGCTCGGGTACCTGGACGCGTGGTTCCCCGCGGACGCTGCGGCCGATGTGGACGGCCAGAGCGGCGTCGACGTCTTTGATCTGCTGCTGTTCCTGGACTGGTGGTTTGAAGGCTGCGTCGGCGGCGCGCCGTTCTGATCGCGAGGTTCCGGGCATGCCGGGGCGCCGACTGAGACGGGAGCCGTCACAAGCCGCGGCGGGCACGCGCTACAGTCGCGTGTGCCTGCCGCTGCTCCAACTCAGGATGAACTCGGGCTGGAGATTGTGCTCGCGACAAACCGTTTCGTTGTCGTGAACAAGCCGGCGGGGCTGCTGAGTGTGCCGGGCAAGGGGGAGCACAAGCAGGACTGCGTGGCGTCGCGCGTGCGGGCGATGTTTTCGCGGCCGGGGATGGCGGGGGCGACAGGGCCCGTGACGGTGCACCGGCTGGACATGGACACCTCGGGGCTGATCATCTGCGCGCTCGACGCCGAGACGCAGCGGCAGCTTTCCGGGCAGTTCGAGCGCCGCGAGGTCGAGAAGCGCTACGTGGCGCTCGTGGATGGCATCGTCGCGTGCGAATCGGGGACGATCGACGTCCCGATCCGGCCGGACATCACCAACCGCCCGTACCAGATCGTCGATCGGTCCCACGGCCGGCCCGCGCGCACGAACTGGAAGGTGATGGCGATCGAGACGGACCGCACGCGCGTGGAACTGATCCCGATGACCGGACGGACGCACCAGCTCCGCGTGCACTGCGCGTACGCAGGGCCGGGGGGGATGGGGTGGCACGGCTCTCCGAGCCGTGAGGGCCTGCAAGACACGGCTCGGAGAGCCGTGCCACATCCCATCCTCGGCGACATTCTCTACGGTCCGCCGTGGATCGATCCGGCCGACGCGGGACGGCTGATGCTGCACGCCGCGGCGATGGTGTTTACCGATCCGGAGACGGGTCGGCGCGTGGAGGTGCGGTCGCCGGTGCCGTTTTAGGCTGACCGGTTCCGACGTCGCACGACGCTGCACAACGCCGCCAGCATGCCCGCCGAGAGTGCTCCCGGAGCGGGTATGCCTTCGATCCTGACGTTGTCGATGCCGGCCACGACGGCGACCTCGATGTCGAACTGTTGCAAAGAGGGTCTGACGGCGCGGAAGTCACCATCGAACGGCCCATCAAAAATCTCGACACCGTTCAGGGTCACGGTCCAGGTCTGCTCCGGCACGGAGATGTCGAACGTCAGGTGGAGGGCGGAGTCGAACGAGTAGGAGCCTGCCGGGAACAGGTGGTGCCCGGAGACGCCGATGTCGACGGTTCCGTCGCGGTTGAAAATCACCCGATTGAGACCACCGAAGGCATCGGCAAAGACCGCGAACTGCCAATGCTGGTCCAGAAGCGGGGTCATCGTGAGGTCCATCTCGACGCGATACTCGGGGAAGCTGCTCTGAAAGCCGCGGTCGCCTTTCACGTCGAAGATGATGCTCTCCGTTGCAATTCCCCGCGGGATAATGTCGTAGGGATCGAGCGGCCGGAAGGAGAACTCCAGTGGCTGCTCGGCCAGAGAGCCGACGCTTTCAACGACGATCGGATAGGCCAGAAAGTAGGCCGACGGCGTTACGCGAGGCGCTTCACCGAGTCCCAGCACTGGCAAACGGCCGAGTTGGTGCGGCGGGCTTGAGAACGTCACATCGTAAAGCAGGTCCGCCGAGCTTGTGTGCTGCAGGGTGAACACGCAGCCCACAACAGCAATCCAGGTACACCGCATTGATCTCTCTCGCTCACTCTAGGGCTTTCGGAGTCGCTTGTTCATTGGACAGTATTGCAGCGCGCGGCATGCTGGCCAGCAAACCTATCGCGAGAGCGGGTGGTTCCGCCCGCACTCGGGACAGATGATCGTCCCGTCGTGCTCAGGCAGTCCGCGTAGGGGAAACGCGCACACCGGACAGCACGGGCCGTTCCTCTGCAGGCGTTGGCAGCGCACGACCATGCCGCGGCGCGCGGCCGCGAACGCCCCCGCCGGGACGAGCACAAGCCCGAAGAGCCAGAACGCGGCGACCAGGTCAAGCGGGGCGCGCCAGCCGATCGGCGAGAGATGGCCGTAGCGCTCGAAGATGAAGGGGAACGCGATCCACGCCCCGGCGACGAGGAGGAGACAAGCGAGCGGAAGCAGGAGGAAGCGGCCGTAACGGGCTTGGGCAAGGGCGGCCATGTGGGCTCGCGCGGCGGTCATGTAAGCCGGTTCGGCGTGGCGGCGGGCGCGGTTCCAGGGCTCAGATGAGCTCCACCGCGGGCCGCGGGCCTTCCCTCCCCCCGGCGGTCAGCTCGGCGGCGACGAGAAGGTAGAAGGCGGCCGCGGCGTCGCGTTCGTTGAACGCGTGCGGCTGGAAGGAATCGAAGTCGAGCACAGCGAAGCAGTCGCCTGCTTCATCGAGGCAGGGGATGACGAGTTCGGCCCGGTCGCGCGGGTCGCAGGCGACGTAGTTATCGCCGAGGTTCGCAACGTCGGTGATGACGAGGATCGTGCGGGACAGAAAAGTGCGGCCGCACGCGCCGTGCAGGCCGATGGGGGAGCAGGCGGGCCGGTCGCGGCGAGGACCGAGGATGAGTTCGACCGGTTCGCCGGTGTCGTTGTGGACGGGCAGGTAAAAGCCGACCCAGGAGACGCCTCTGTCGCTTCCTTCTCCGGAGCGGCCGTCGCCCACTTCGCCGAAGCGCTCCCAGAGGAGGTCGGCGACGAGCTGCATGCGGGCTTCGCGCGTGGGCGCAACCTCACTGAGGCGGGCGCGCAGATCGGCCATCGCCCCGTCGTAGTCGCGACGGAAGCGAGGCGCCTGGTCAGTCATGCGTTCATCCGTGTGCGCCGCCCGAAGCGCGCTCCCTGACGGTCGCGGCTCCGTCGGAGGGCGACGAATCAGACGGTCGCCGAGGTGTACGGCAGCAGCCCCATGAAGCGGGCCCGCTTGATCGCCTGGCCGATGAGACGCTGCTCGCGGGCGGTCGCCCCGATGCGCTTGCGGGCGTAGATCTTGCCGTTGGGGCTCATCATGCGGCGAAGGGTCTCCACGTCCTTGTAGTCGACGTAGGGGAGGCCCTTTTCGCCTTCCTTGACGATCTTGATCTTGGGGGCCTGGGGGCCAACGCGTGCGAAACGGCTCATGCAGTGCTCCGTCGTGGTCTTCGGGCCCGGCTGAGGCTCGCGGCAACGTGCCGCGGCGACCGGGCGACGGTTTGGGACGGGAAGGATAGGCGGGGTCGGCGAAACTGGCCAGCAGGGCAGACTCCGCCGAGATGCCGGGGTAGCCGGTCACCGTCTCAGAGGTGCCTCCAGCGTGGAGCGGACGGCTTTCTGTACCTGTTCGGACAGAAGGGGCTGAGCAGCGCCCTCTGCGTCCGGCCCGAGGGAGACGACGTACGGTGTTCACGCCTCGGCGATTTTCCTGTAGCTTTCCGGCCGCCGGTCACGGTAGAACTGCCAGACGTTCCGCACCTCCCGGATCAAATCCAGGTCCAGATCCGCCACGAGCACTTCGTCCTTGTCGCGCGAGGCTTCCTTGACGATCTGGCCGCGGGGATCGCAGAAGTAGGATTGGCCGTAGAACTCGCCCGTGTTCCAGGGGGCCTCGCGGCCGACGCGGTTAATGGCCCCGACGTAGTACTGGTTCGCGGCGGCGTGGGCGGGCTGCTCGAGCTTCCAGAGGTATTCGCTCAGGCCCGCGACGGTCGCGGAGGGGTTGAAGACGATCTCCGCGCCGTTGAGCCCGAGTTCGCGCGCGCCCTCGGGGAAGTGCCGGTCGTAGCAGATGTAGACGCCGATCTTGCCGAAGGGCGTGTCCCACACGGGGTAGCCCCCGTTGCCGGGCGTGAAGTAGAACTTTTCCCAGAACCCCGGGTGAAGGTGGGGGAGGTGGTGCTTGCGGTAGCGGCCGAGGTAGTCGCCGGTGTGACCAATCACCGCCGCGGTGTTGTAGTAGACGCCCGTCATGGCCTCTTCCATCATGGGAACGATCAGGACCATGCCGTGCTTCTTCGCCAGCTCGCGCATGAGCGTGACGGTGGGGCCGTCGGGGATCGGCTCGGCCATCTGGTACCAGCGGGCGTGCTGCTCCGCGGGGAAGTACGGGCCGTAGAAGATCTCCTGCAAACAGCAGACCTGCGCGCCCTCATCGGCGGCGCGGGCGATCAGCGGCAGGTGCTTCTCGATCATGGCGGACTTGATCCGCTTTGGGTCAGTCTCGCCGGGCAGGGCGTTGGAACACTGGATCAGGGCAGCGCGGGTTGTACGTGGCACGGAAACTCCGAAAACAGCAGCAACAACAGCAAAAAGGCCAGCAAACTGGCCGTTCGTTCATCGGACCAGATGATATGGCCCGCGCTGTGTTGCGAAGGGAGGAAGACGAAGCAGGCCGCTTACCGAGGACCGAAACCGCTTTCAGGGCGTCCCGTTCGCGATTTCTGCGGCCAGAAACGCTTTCCAGAGTTCGGCCGGATCGGTCCCGAAGATCTCCAGCGCTTTCGTTTCATCGCACTCGCCCGCTCTCGCCGCCGCGTTCAGCTTGCGGACGACGTCGGGATCGTGCGTTCGCACGAGATAGTCGAGGAAGCGGGCGGTGGTGCGGTAGCTGTCGTTGTAGTTGGCTCGCTTCGGATCGATTCGCGACCGGTCCGCGCCTGGCTCGTACTTGTAGAACCGGATGTAATCGGCCACGCCCTCGGTGATCCAGCTTGGCGTGGACTTCGGGCGATTCGGGTAGGACTGGATGATGTGCGTCAACTCGTGCGCGATCATGCCCAGGTCGTGCGGATGATCCTCGACGTATGCCGCGTTGACGTAGATGATGCCGCCGCCCGCCGCGGCGGGGACGCGCATCTGCTCGCGAAAGAGGATGGTGATCTCGGTCGGAGGCGTGAAGCCGTCGGTCGCAAGCTCCGCCGCGATGATCGGATGCCACTGCAGGCAGAGCGCGCGTGCCTTCTCGCCCCACTCGGCCAGATCAGGAGCGGCGCTGGCGTCCACCGTAATCACAAGGTTGTCGGCTGCCGCGGCGGGTGGGGCAGGGGCAGCCGGCGTCATGGGCGAGCCGGCCGGGCGGAAGGCCGCATCGCACTCGTCGTGATCCGTCTGCATGTAGGTATGGAGCCAATCGCGCGCCGCGTCATCCGAGCGCAGGTGCGCATCAAGAAAGGCGATTGAGAGGGCGCAGACGATGTCGAGGTGCTGCTCATGTCTGGCTTCGGAGAACCCGGCCCCGCGACCGTTGCGGCGCAGGCGGCCGGAGAACGTGGCGTGCGTGGCGGCCTCGAGGACCGCCAGGTACGCATCGCTCCCCTGCATCCGATCGAAGGCTTCGCGCCGCCACGCGGCCGGGCGATTGCCCTGGCCGTCATCGCGTGTGCCGGTCAGGAAGAGGACGGGCACGCGCATCTCCGACCAGGCCTGCTCATCAAGGCCCATGGCGCCCGCGCCTTGCGGCGACATCGCGATGGCAGCGCTGATGCGCGGGTCGTGAAAGACGGTGTCGTTCGCGTCAGGAAGGTCAACGAGCGCGCCGGCAACCGCCGTCGCGGTGTATGCACCGAACGAGTGGCCGGCGACGGCGATCCGGTCAACATCGGCCGCCGCGGCGAGCGATTCATCGCGGGAGAGACGGTCGATGATGAAAGAGATGTCGCGCGGACGGTTGCCGAGGTTGTCCGGATCGTGCGTCGCGGCGTGCAGCCAGCCGCCTCTACCTCCGTCGCCCCGGTCGCGTCCACCGAGCCTGTCGCGCAAGGCGGCCCGATCACTGCCTGCGTGGCTCGGAAGAATGACGATGAAGCCGTGCGAGGCGGCGTGCTCGGCGAAGTAGCTGTATCCCTCGCGCGATCCGCCCAGCCCGTGGCTGAAAATGACGACGGGGCAGCGGGTTTGGGCCCGCTCATCTCCGGCGGCGAGCGTCTGCGGGCGATAGACGCGCACCGGCACATCACGCTGCCGCGCTTCGTCTCGCCACGTTGCATCCTGGAAGTCGAACGCGAAGGGGCCCGCCTCGGCCTTGTAAAGCGCCGCCACCGGGTCAACCGAGGCGGCAAGTGTGTCCGGCTGGCGGGCCGACGTCGACTGCGGGCCGGTAAGCGTGCTGACGGAAACTGCGGTGATGAGCGGCAGCGACATGAGAGAATGAGCGCGGGGCATGTGTTCCAGTCTCCTTCAGCCGGGATCGCAGGCGCGATAGGCCTCGATAACGGCCCGTTCACCCGCTTTGCCGGGCCTGCTGTTGCCGTGCTCCATCCCGACGACGCCGGTGAAGCTCTTGCCCTTGATGTGCGCGAAAACGTTGCGGTAGTTGATCTCCCCCGTGCCCGGTTCCTTCCTTCCCGGATTGTCGCCGGTCTGGAAGTAGGCGATCTCATCCCAGGCCATGTCGATGTTGGGGATGAGGTTGCCCTCGGTGATCTGCTGGTGGTAGAGATCGTTGAGAATTTTGCAGGCTGGAGAGTTCACCGCGCGGCAGATCTGGTATGCCTGTGGGATTTTCGTCAGAAAGAGGCCGGGGTGATCGCGCCACGGATTGAGCGGTTCAAGCACCATGGTCAGCCCGGCGGGCTCGCAGACCTCGGCCATCGCGCGCAGGCAATCAACGGCGTTGGCCGTCTGGTATCCCCACTCGAGGCGGTTGTCGTACGGGCCGGGAACGATGGTGCACCACTTCGCGTTGACTCGCTGGGCTGTCTCCACCGCCCGGCGCATGCGCTCCTGCAGGTTCTTGCGGGCATCCGGGCCGCCGCGAACGTAGATCGGGTTACTCCACTCAGCGTGCGCGACAAACACGCCGATGGTCATGCCGAGTCTTGCCATCTCCGCGCCGATGCGCTCCTGTTCCTCCGGCGAGCGGTCCATCATGCCGTTGTCTTCCCACGCGGTGAACCCCTCGTCGGCGGCGAAGCGGAGTTGATCAAGCGGGTCGTCGCCCGCGTGATGCCGGAACATCCCGAAGTGGGGAGCGAACTTCATACTGAACTTCCCACCTTGCGATCCTGGCTGGGAAGCGGTCGCACTGGCGGATGTGGCGAGGGCCGCGCCCGCAGTCGTGACGGCGGCCGCGGCGAGAAACTCGCGACGGTGGATCGAATGGCCGGGCGTGGCGGGGGCGAGACGCGCGGGGTCGGTGTGGGTCACGGAACATCCTCCCAGTCGTCGGTGCGGAACGGGCTGGCCGGCAGGCCATCGGCGTTGAAGAGATTCGGCTCTGCGACTGCGTCGAAGTCGAAGCGGACGGCCGCGGGCTCAGAGACCTTCGGGCTCGAGACCACGACCGTCTCACCGTCGATGACCGCCGTGGCGTCGTGGAAGACCCGATCCGAGCCTGCAATGCGGAAGTGGGTGAGGGTGGATCCGTTGGCCGCAAGCCCTGATTCAGCGTGCGCGAAGTGAAGGCGCGCACGGTCTCCTTCCACGCTCATGCGGTCGAAGATCGGGCCGGAGTACGCGAGGCCCTCACGGCCATACTCGTGCGCGAGCGCCCAGAGAGAGAGCCGCCGCCCAACTTCCTGCTTGTTCCGCGGATGGATGTCGTCGACGTTTCCGATGTCGGTGGTCACGACCATACCGGTATGCGGCACCCGCTCGAGCGTCCGAAGCTGGGCTTCGCGGAGGCGGGCGGCGCCGCCGTTGTCATTCGGGTATCGCCACGGCGCGATCTGAACGAAGTAAAACGGCATGTCGGCGTGGTCGAACCGATTGCGCCAGTCCTCAATCATCGCGGGAAAGAGACGCTCGTACTGTTCGGCGCGCCCGACGTTCGACTCTCCCTGATACCAGATCGCTCCGCGAATGGCAAACGGATGAAGCGGCGCGATCATCGCGTTGTAGAGCGACGATGGATGCGTGGCATGAACCTGCTCAATGCTGCCGGATGCGATCCGATCCAGCGCCTCGTTGAAGTCGCCGAGCGATCGCAGCACTTCGGCGCTCGTCCACGCTTCGGCGGGTGTGCCGCCCCAGGTGGCATCGATAAGGCCAATGGGAACGTTCAACTCTCGCGAGAGCTCACGCCCGAAGAAGTACGCGACGGCGCTGAAGCCCGAAGTGGTCTCCGGCGTGCAGGCCTGCCACCGACCATTGCATGTGTCGAGCGGGGCCGGGGCAACTGCGTTGGCCACCTGAAAGAAGCGGATGGTCGGGTGATCCGCTGCGGCGATCTCCTGTTCAGCCTTCATCGAGTCGCGGACGAACCACTCCATGTTGGACTGCCCCGAGCAGAGCCACACCTCGCCGACGAGAACGTCATGAAGCGTTCGTTCATCGTCGCCCGCGCGAATGGTGATCGTGCGTGGCTCGTTGGAGGCGGCGTCGGTCGGCACGGTCGCCTGAAACGCGCCGGTTTCGTCCGCGACCACCGTGATGGGCGCTCGCAGCCAGTCGGCCGCAATCTCAACGGTTTGCTTCGGCTCGGCCCACCCCCAGACGGGGGCGCTCGAGCGCTGCTGCAAAACCATGTGATCTGTAAACGGCGAGGCAAGACGCAACTCGGCTTGTGCGGGGCCAGAAGCGGCAAGTGCGAGCGCACCCGCTGCCGCGGCAACAAGAGGTGAACGACCATTACACATTGGCATTACTCCATTGGCGTGCGGCCTGGCTCGGGGACGGGACGGATGGGCAGATCGCCAAACGCGTACTCGGGCGGGGAGAGATCAAGCTTCGAGTTGAGCGCCTGCTCCCAGGTGACCTCCTGGCCGGTGTAGGCGCTCATGCGTCCCATGATGGCGGTCAGGGTGGACTCTGCGACGCGCACGCCTTCGTTCAGGCGCGACCCGGCCCGAATCGCCGCGATCAGATTCTGGTGCTCGACGACATACGGATTGGGATTTGCAGCGCTGAAACGCCACGACGCCGCGCCGCTGACCTCGGCGAAACCGGGGCGCGTGAGCAGACGCCCCTCCGTTCCAGAGATGACTTCCTCAACGCGTGAGGCGCAACCGTCAATCTGCCGGCACATCGACAGCGCTCGTCGTCCATCGGGATACTCATACTCGATCGCGAAGTGGTCGAAGATGTTGCCGTACTTCGGATCTGTGCGCATCTGGCGCCCGCCCATGCCCAGGCAGCGCGCGGGGGTCGCACCGAACGCCCAGTTGACCACATCAAGGTTATGAACGTGCTGTTCGACAATGTGGTCGCCGCTGAGCCAGCAGAAGTACAGCCAGTTGCGACACTGCCACTCCATGTCCGAGTACTCGCTCTTGCGCTCATGCACCCACAGACCGCCCTGGTTCCAGTAGCAGCTCGCGTGCGTGACGTCGCCGATCGCTCCTGAGGCGACCTGCTCCATGGCGGCCAGGTAGCTGGCCTCGTGCCGCCGCTGCGTTCCGGCGACGATGCACAGGCCGGCAGCCTCCGCCGTCTTCGCCGCGGCGATTGCCCGCCGGACCCCCGCCGGATCCGCCGCGGCGGGCTTCTCCATGAAGACGTGCTTGCCGGCCGCGACGGCCGCTTCCAGATGAATGGGTCGGAAATGCGGCGGCGTGGCCAGCACGACGATGTCCACGTCGGCCTCATCGAGCAGTCGCTGATACGCCTGGAAGCCCGTGTAGCAATGAGAATCTTCGACGGCCCCCCGTCCGTTGAACGACGTCTCACCTGCCAGATGCTCGCGGCTGGAGGCGAGCCGGTCGGGGAAGAGGTCGGCCAGCGCCGTGATGCGGGTGTCGGGATCGGCCTCAAGGGCGTTCCAGGCGGCGCCGGTGCCGCGACCGCCGCACCCGATGACGCCGATGTTCAGCGTGTCCCGCCGGCGGCGCGGGGCGGCGATCGTTGGGGCGAGGCCGCCGGCCGCGGCGGTGGTCGCGGCGGCGATCATGAACTCGCGTCGGTTCAGGCTTGCCATCTCATTTCCTCCTTTTGACCTTTTGAAACGGTTGATCAGTCGGCGTGGAGGACGGTATCCATCCGGCGTGCAATCTCGGCCAGTCGCTGGGCGTTGCCTCCGGGCACATCGGCGCAAGCCCAAGCCTCGCCCGCATCATCGAGCTCCTGAGCGTACCCGATCTCTGCAAGGGCTGCGCGCACGGCGGCCCAGTCAACATCACCCTCGCCGAGCTCGACCTCAAGCCCCTGTTCGCCGCCGTTTGCATCACCTTTGGCGCGGCTGAAATCCTTGATGTCCAGGCGGGCGATGCGCGGACCGAGCGCACGGATCCAGTGCGCGGGCCAACCGATGTCGACGATGTTGCCGACGTCGAAGCACCAGCGCACGGCATCGCTGTGGAACTCATCGATGTACCGGGCGGCTTCGAGCGGACTGAGCAGGAAGTGATTCCGGACATTCTCGATGGCGATGGTGATCCCGAGTTCCTCCGCCAGCGGCAGCACGGCGCGAATCTGTGTCTGCGAGCGCGCGTAGGCGTCGGCATAGGAAGTCTCGGCGTCGACAATGGCGGGGACGAGTTGAACCACACGGGCGCCAAGGATGTGGGCGTCGCGGATGGTGCGTTCCAGGGCGGCGCGCCCCTCCGCGCGCACCTGTGGGTCAGGGTGCGACAACGGCTTCTTCCACTGCACCGGGTTGGCAAGGCTGGGGATCGCCATGCGCGTACGCTCCTTCGCGACGAGCGCTTCGGCGTGGCTCCAACCTTCCGTTGGTGCGTCCAGTTCGACACCGTCGAACCCCGCGGCACGCGCGACGCTGAACTTCTCGATCAGGGTGTCTCCCTGATGGATCATTCCATACTTGAGCGACTTCCGAAAGCGGAGGCGCGGCACTGCGTCCGGCGATGGCGCACTGCCTGATGCTGGCTGCGCGCGGGCCGCCACATGCCCTCCCGCCGCCGCGGCTGCTGCGGTGGCAACGAGAAAGGTCCGGCGGGTAAGAGGTGGGGACATGGTGTTGCCGATGTGCTGGGTACCGGTCGGGGAGTTTGGGGGTCCGCTAGGTCCGTGATGTGAGATTGCGAGAAGCGCAATGCTCAGGTGTCGGATACCGGCAGCGTACCACATTTTCGCGCGAGACGCGGCAGGAAAGCAGTCGGCTGCGGGAGAATGTCAGGTTCTCGTCACGGGGCCTCGGACGCGCCGGTCCGATCCGGCTCCGTGGCGGCCGTCCCGGCCGGATCCGGCCACGGCGCGACCAGGTCGGCGTACAGGTCGGGAAAGCGCCAGGCGGTCTGGCCATCTTCCCCGACAAGACCGCGCTGCTGCGGTGGCGCGCTGGTCGTGAGGATCCGCAGCAGGTCGTTGCTGACCCACGGGTTGCCGTACCAGTAGGCGTGCGCCCAGATGTCGCCGGAGCCGGCCGCCTGCTGGGCGGACTGGACGTCGATGAGGCTGATCCCTTCCATGGCCAGCAACGTGCGTTGCTGCTCCTCCGTCATGCCGCGGTCTCCCCACCCGAGCCGCGGCCCGTGGAAATAGAAGAAGCTGGAGAGCCACAGTCCGCCGTCAATGCGGGACGTGTAGATGGTGACCCGCTCGGCGACCTCGTGCATCCCGTCGAGCAGGCCCGCCTGCAACTCGTGGAACGACATGTCGGGGCCGGCGAGCACCACCTCCTTGATCCTGGTCGCGGCGCGGATCGACTTCGGGTCGGCATCGGCGAAGGCCAGGCGCATCTGGTGAAGCGCATCGGTGACGACCGATGCACCGGCGCTGTACGTGAGCACGTTGATGCGCTCCACGTCCGTCTGCTCGGCGAGCATGGCGAGGAACTCGCGCAGGGAGCGCGAGGTGACCCACCCGCTCTCACGGTCGCGCGCGTAGGCGAACGGGTGCGCGTAGGCGGGCCAGGAGTACACCATGACCACGCCGCGGCGTCGAGCGTAGTGCCACAGGGTTGCGGACTTGTACAGCCCCCAATGGAAGCTGGAGTTGAAACCGTGGACGAAGACCGTGACAGTGCGGTCGCCGGATTCAGCCATGGCGGCGTTGAGCGCATCCGCGAACGCCCTCTCACCTTCCGTCGAGACAACTTGGCCGGGCAGCGCGGGCACGGTGGTGGAGAGGGCCCCGAACTCGTGAAACTCGAGCGCATGAAGCGTCACGATCCGGCCCTCGATGGTTCGGTCGGCGAGCTCATCCCAGGTCATCTGCGGCCGTCCGTAGCGGACGCGCGCAGCGCCGAGGCGCAGCGCCCCGTTGCGTTGCGCCCCGTAGCTCTCGCCCCGGGTGGCGCGATCGGTCGCGTAGAAGATGGTCGCTTCCGTTGTTCGCAGGGCAGGGGGGACCGAGTCGGTGAACGCGGTATCCCCGCGGATCGATGCCGGTGGGCGGAACAGCTTGGCCCCCGTGCGCGTGCACGCGCCCAGAGCCAGGCCGCACAGCAGCAGGACGGCCACGACAACACGTGCGAGGCTCGCTGACGGTGAAGAACCCTCCCGCAAAACGTCTCCCTCGAAGCTCGTCGGGCGCGCGGCGGCGGCGGGGCGCCCCCGCCTGGTGCGGGGAGTTGGCGCGCACGGTGCGTTCAAAAGGGTGCGCCCGAATCGGCCGGGGTGCAAGGAGTCGCGGTGCTACGGCAACCCGCTCGGTTGACGACCTGTCAGTCCCGTTCGGCTGCCGGCGGCGGTCCCTCGCAGACAATGCGGAAGCCGACGAAGGAGCAATCCGCGAGCCACCACCGGCTCTTGGGGATCTGCGGGTCGGATGTGTTCCAGGCCGGCGTCTGGTGCTGGCGGGTGTCGCAGGTGAGCGTGGCGGGCGCATCGAGGTAAGAGCCGCCGCGGGCGACGGGCCGGCTGTCCCTCCCGTCCGTCCACTCCGCGACGTTGCCGAGCATGTCGTACAGGCCGAGCGCGTTGGCCTCCTTTGAAGCGAGCGGGTGCGTCGTGCCGCCGGCGTTCCCCGCGTGCCAGGCCACACGGTCGGGGTCTTCGGTCTGCCCGGCCGCGCAAGCCGCTTCCCACTCGGCCTCGGTCGGCAGCCGGTACGTTCGTCCGGTGCGGGCGCTGAGCCACTGGCAGAAGGACGCCGCGGCGTGGTGCGTCATGCCGATCGCCGGATACCCGTTGGTGCCGAAGCCGCGGTCCGGCGGCACATACGGTTTGCTCGGGCGCGTGATCCCATCCGCCTCTTCCCCCGCGACCGCGACGTCGAGGCTGTAGACATACACGTTGTAGAGATCCCAGGGGATCTCCGTCCGGCTCATCCAGAGCGCGGCAGTTTCTCCGGAGGCGGGCGCCGTCTGCACCATCTCGATCGTGACCGTCGTGCCCTCGATCCGCTGGGTGAAGGCGGGCGACGGACCGGAGGCCGGTGAGTCGGCCGTGGAAACCGCGGGTGCTGCGCCCGACGTCGCTACACTCGGCCCGTGCGAACGGTCCGTCGAAGAGCACGCAACGAGCAATCCCGACAGCGCGAGCAGCACGAGCGCGGAGCGCCGCGCCGGAAGGTCGCCGACCATGGGATGCTTGTGATTCTCATGTGCCTGAGCGCCTCCCTGGTGGCGGGGTGCGCGGCGGGGTGCGCGGGGGGGCGTGGGTGCGGGCGTGCGGGCGAGGCCGGCGGCGCGGCGGGGCAAGGTCATGTCCATTCCTCTCCTGTGCGGCGCGAGTATACACGCACGGCGATGGGATCCGCGGTGCGGATCGTTCTCTACGCCGAAGCTGACGAGGCCGCCTTCGCCGCGGCAACGGCTGCGTTCGATCGCGTGCTCGAACTGGACGCGGTCATGAGCGACTACCGGCCGGACAGCGAGTTGTCGCTGCTGTGCGATCGGGCGGCTCAGGGTGCGACGGCACAGATGGGGAAGGGGGACGTCGGCGAAGCGGGCATGATCCCCGTCAGCGAAGATCTGTTTGACGTGCTGCGACGGGCGAAGCGCATCAGCGTTCTGTCGGGCGGCGCGTTTGACATGACGGTGGGGGAGTTGACCCGGCTGTGGCGAGAAGCGCGGAGGCAGGGGCGGCTTCCGGAGCGCAGCCGGCTCGATAAGGCGATGCAGCGGGTCGGTTACGAGCACCTTGCGTTGGACAATGCGGCGCGCACGGTCCGTTTCGGCCGCCCCGGCGCCCGCCTGGACCTGGGGGGCATCGGCAAGGGATACGCTGCGGACGCCGCCGGTCGCGTGCTCGAAGCGCACGGCGTGCGCTCGTATCTGATCGACATGGGCGGCGATCTTCTTGCCGGTGAAGCGCCTCCAGGCAGCGAAGGCTGGCGCATCGAGATCCAGGCGGGCGGGCAGTGCGAAGCGATCACGCTCGCCCGCGCTGCCGTCGCGACCAGCGGCGACACCGAGCGTTTCATCGAGGTGGACGGCGTGCGGTACTCGCACATCCTCGATCCACGCACGGGGCTGGGGCTCACCGAGCGCCTCCACGTGACCGTTGTCGCGCCCGATGCGACCGACGCCGATGCGCTCGCATCCGCCGTGAGCGTGCTCGGCGTCGAGCGCAGCGCAGCGCTCATCGAATCGCTCGCCGGCGTTTCCGCGCGGATCATCGACGCCGAAGGCCGCATTCGCGCCGCCGTCGGGCCCGTCTTCGCCGCGGACGCGAACGGGCGCTGAGTCCTTGCGATTGCGGGCGCCGCCCGGTACGCTCTCGGCATGACCACCACGCTTGCGTCGACCCCGCGCCCCGAACATCGCGCCGCCCGCCCGGCAGTCTCTCTTCTCTGTACTCTCTTTTCTGTTCTCTGCTTCAATCCCCCTTGTGCCGCCCAGCCTGGCGCGGTCGCGCCGCCAACTGTCGACGCTGCTCCCGTTGTCGACGCCGCCTGGCTTGCCGAGCACTACACGAAGATGGAAGAAATGATCCCGATGCGCGACGGTGTGCGCCTGTTCACGGCCATCTACGTCCCGAAGGACCTCTCGCAGCCGCGGCCGATGCTCATGAAGCGCACGCCGTACTCCTGCCGCCCGTACGGCGAGACGAACTTTCCCGACCGCGCCGACCCCGGCGCGGAGTACGCGCTGGACAACTACATCCTCATCGTCCAGGATGTCCGCGGCTGCTACATGAGCGAGGGGCAGTTCGTAAACATGACGCCGCACATCGCGGACAAGCAATCGAAGTCGGACGTCGATGAATCGACGGACACGTACGACACGATCGAGTGGCTCGTCGAGAATGTCCCCGGCAACAATGGCCGCATCGGGTTGTGGGGGATCAGCTACCCCGGCTTTTACGCCGCGGCGGGGATGATCGATGCGCACCCCGCGCTGAAGTGCTCCAGCCCGCAGGCGCCCGTCGGGGACTGGTGGTACGACGACTTTCACCACCACGGGGCCTTTTACCTGCCGCACGCCTTCTGGTTCATGTCGTCCTTCGGCCAGCCGCGGCCGGAGCCGGTGATGCAGCGCCCGGGGCGCGGCTTCGAGATCGCCAACCCGGACGGGTACGACTTCTTCCTGAAGGACACCGGCACGATCACGGCGCTGGATGAGCAGTACCTGCACGGCAACGTCGAGTTCTGGAACGAGATGGTGCGGCATCCGAACCGCGACGAGTTCTGGCAGCAGCGCGACATCGTGCCGCACCTGGAGAACGTCGCGCCCGCCGTGATGACGGTGGGGGGGTGGTTCGATGCCGAGGACCTGTACGGGCCGCTGGCGATCTACCAGTCGATCGAAGCGAAGAACCCGGACGTCTTCAATATCCTCGTGATGGGCCCGTGGTACCACGGAGCGTGGCTGCGCAGCGACGGCGCGCAGCTCGGGCACGCGTGGTTCGGGGGACCGACGAGCCCACATTACCAGGAGCGGGTCCAGAAGCCGTTCTTCGACGCGTTTCTCATCGGCGAGGGCGAGGCGGACTGCGATCTGCCGGAGGCGATCGTCTTCGAGACGGGCGCGAACCAATGGCGCGACTTTGCCGCGTGGCCGCCGGAGGAAATCCAGACTCAATACCTCTATCTGGGCGACGACTCCCGCCTCACACTCGCTTCAGAATCTTCAATCCAAAATCCAAAATCCCCAATCGCCAATCCCTTCGATGAGTTCATCTCCGACCCCGCCAAACCCGTCCCCTTCACGGAAGAAGTCACCCAGCGCATGACGCGCGAGCACATGACCGACGACCAGCGCTTCGCCTCGCGCCGCCCGGATGTGCTCGTCTACCAGACAGAGCCGCTCGCCGAAGCGCTGACGCTCGCCGGTCCGGTCACGGCCGAACTCTGGGTCTCCACGGACCAGCAGGACGCCGACTGGATCGTCAAGGTGATCGATGTTCACCCCGATGATCACCCGGACTATCCCAATCTGCCCGAGGGGATGCACACCGGCGGCTACCAGATGCTCGTCCGCGCGGAAGTCATCCGCGGCCGCTTCCGCGACGATCCCGCGCACCCGAAGCCCTTCACGCCCGGGGAGCCGACGCTGGTCCCGCTGCCGCTCCAGGACGTCCTGCACACCTTCAAGCCCGGCCACCGCGTCATGGTGCAGATCCAGTCGACGTGGTTTCCGCTCGTCGACCGCAACCCGCAGAAGTGGGTGGACAACATCTACCTCGCCGAGCCGGAGGACTTCGTCAAGGCGACGCACCGCGTGTACCACTCCGAGGCGCACCCGACGCGTTTGAAGGTCGGCGTGCTGCCGTGAGAGGCGCGCGGGACGGCCGCGGCGGGCAGCGCGGGCGGTTCAGACGCTCCGCCGGCCCGAAGATCGGCCCGGGCGGCCCCTTCCTGAAGCAAAGTCCGCCGGAATGTGCAATTTTGTGGATGGAACCCCCGAATTGATCGATCCAGCGGGGCAAAACATCGATGGAATTTCAAATGCCATCGATGTGGCGGCCCGGTCCATCGATCCAGCCCGGGGATCCATCGATGGATTGCCGCACCCGCTCGATGGTGCGGCGCGCTGGATCGATGGTTGCCGATGTTCCATCGAGCCGAGGCGACGTCCGGCCGGTCGGCAGCGGCTGACGCTCACTCCCGCGCGGCCGGCGCGGCGGGTGAGGAGGCGGCGTGGGGCTTGCGCAGGATCGTCACCATCGCGTTGAAGCCGTCGTTGAACTCCTCGGCCGTCATGCCGTCGTCCCAGCCGAGCAGACGACCCATGTGGCGCGCCTTTTCGGAGTCATCCACGTTCCAGTGGATCACCTCGAAGCCGGCGGCTTCAACAAGTGCACGCTCGAAGGGACATTCTCCCGACGCCCACGGCTTGTACGGCTCATCCTGCCCCGCCGGCTTCGGATACAGGTTGTAGATCACGAAGAGCCCGCCCGGTTCGAGCGCCTCATGCACCGTGCGCACGTACGTCTCATCGTCCACGCCCAGGTGCACGAGCAGCTTCGGGTCCGCCTCCCGCTCCGGGTGGATGTACCCCTTCTTGAGCGTGTTCTTGCTCATGAAGAGCGACAGCCCGCCGCCGACTTCCGCGATGATTTCCTCGGACGCCGGGTAGTGACCGAAGACCAGCGACACGGAGCCCGGCTCGCCCTCGCCCGCCTCGGGCGACCGCGCGACCTCGCCTTCATCTTCCGGCATGCGGAAGATCGCCTCGTGCGTGTGGTCGGACTCAATCCCGACCACATCCGCGCCGAGCGAAGCGAGCATGCGAAGCTGGCCGAGATTTCCGAAGCCGAAGTCAGCGAGGCGCTTGCCGTCGACATTGGTGAGCCCCGCCTGCGCCGCCAGGTCGATCGCGCGCAGGTACGCGATGGGCGTCGAATAAAGCGAGTAATACCATGCCTCGCTCACCTCCACCAACTGAAACGCCGCCCGCTCCTCCTCGGGCAACTGCTCCCACGTCTCCGGCGTGATCGCCCTCGCATCACCGCGGCGGAAGTACACCGTCCTCGCCTCGGCCATCGGCGGCAGATCGTCCGCCGCGGCGAGAAACGCCCGGCCCAGGTCCGTCTCGGCCACCTCCTTCGCCGCCGCGGCCTCCGAGGCGACCCGCTCGCGCACCGTCGGCTTCGGCGCGGTCTCCTGCTGCTGTCCATCCTGCGCCGCCGCCACACACACTGCCGCCGCGGCCGCGACCGCACCGAGAACCCGCATCGCGCTCATTTGATCCGCTCCTGTGTTCGCCGCGCCCGCCCTTGCCGCCGCGCCGATTACTGCTTACCGGCGAGCACCCCCGCCAGTCGCCACACATCGTGAAAGGTGTTGTACAGCGTCACGGGCGCGACGCGGATCACGTTCGGCTCGCGGAAGTCCGAGACGATCCCCGCCGCGTGCAGCCGCTCGTGCAGGGCCCGGGCCTCCGCCGCGCGTCCGCCCGCCACGGCCAGCGATAGCTGGCAGCCGCGCTGCGCCGGATCGCTCGGCGTGAGAATCTGGATCGGCCCGCCCTTGCGCGCCGGGCTCGTCTCCCCGAAGCCGCGCATCAGCAGCCACTCCAGGTACCCCGTCAGCTTCAGCGACTTGGCGCGAAGGGCGCTCATCCCGACCGAGTCGAAAATCTCCAGCGACACCCGCAGCGGGGCCATCGCCAGGATCGGCGGATTGGAAAGCTGCCACGCATCGGCGCTCCCGCGCGGCGTGAAATCCTTCACCATCTCGAAGCGCGTCGCCGGGTCGTTCCCCCACCACCCCGCAAACCGCGGCAGGTAGTCCGGCTCTCCGAAGTGCCCGACCTTCCGCCCATGCCGCTCATGCACGAACGCCCCCGCGACCGCGCCCGGCCCCGAGTTCAGATACTTGTAACTGCACCACGCCGCGAAGTCGACGTCCCAGTCGTGCAGTTGCAGCGGCACGTTCCCGGCGGCGTGGGCCAGGTCCCACCCGACCATGCACCCGCGCGACTTCGCCGCCGCGGTGATGCGGCCGATCTCGAAGAACTGGCCCGTCAGATAGTTCACACCCCCGAGCAGCACCAGCGCGATCGAGTCGCCGTGCTCCTCGATCGCCGCGAGGATGTCGTCGGTGCGCAGCGTCGCTTCCCCCTCGCGCGGCTTGAGGCGGATGATCGCCTCCGCGGGATCAAAGCCGATGGACAGCGCGTGATGCTCCGCCTGCGACCGCACGGCATACGAGTCCGACGGAAACGCATCGTCCTCGATCACGATTCTAAATCGTCCCTTCGTCGGCCGGTAGAACGACACCATCAGCAGGTGCAGGTTCACCGTCAGCGAGTTCATCATGACGACCTCGCCGGGCCGCGCCCCCACGAGCCGAGCCCCCATGTCGCGAAAGACCTCGTGGTACGGCAGCCACGGATGCCGCCCGTGCAGGTGGGCGTCCACCGCCAGCCGCGCCCAGTCCTCCAGTTCCTCGTTGATCGCCTCCGGCACGCGCCGCGGCATGCACCCCAGCGAGTTGCCGCAGAAATACACCGCGGGCTGCGTCGGATCGGCGACAGACGGCGGAATCGCGAAGAGCTCGCGCGTGTGGCGAAGCGGGTCCTGCTCGTCCAGGCGGCGGGCGAAGGTCTCATCGGCGGAAAACGGCATGGTCTCGGGAGAGGTCATGGGCGGGATTATGGCGCGGTCGGGGACCGAAGGCGCGTGGCCGGGCTGCGGGCGTTCGGTAGGGGCGAGAGGGATGCGGGGCCGGCTGAAGGCCGGCGTTCCATTGGCGGAAGGGGCGTTCTTCTGGTACCATTGCGGCATGGAACCGGTGAAGCTTGATCTGGACGAGGCGGACCGCGATTGGATTGACAAGCGGGTGGCCGAGGGGGGGTACACCTCGCCGGCCGACGTCGTGCGCGACCTGATCCGTCGCGAGCAGATCCGGCTGGAGCGGGAGGCGATTGACAAGAAGCTCCTGGAAGCGCTGGACTCGGGTTCGCGCATCACGACTGAGAAGGATTGGGAAAACCTCCGCCAGCGCCTCGAGGAGCGGATTCAGGAACATCACGGGAAACGCGCGGGATGATTCGCGAGACGCATCGCTTCACGAGCGCGGTGTGGGACTCCGCTGAGTACCTGCTGCGCGAGTCGCCCGATGCCGCACGCCGCTTCATCCTTGCGGCCGAGAGCACGCTGACGCAGATTCACGAGGCGCGTTTCATTGGACGACGGTGGCTCTCCACGCATCCACGACTTTCGGAGATTCGCTTCCTGCGCATCCAAGGATTCCCGGACTACCTGATCTTTTACAGGATCATTGAGGATGGCATCGAGGCAGTTCACCTGATGCACGGTGCACGCGATGTGGATTCGGTTCTGGCGGAAGATGTTTGAACCGTTCGTTCCTCGCTTCGCCGACCCGATCGCCGGGCCGGCTCGAAGCCAGCGTTCCAGTGCCGGCTACACCCCGCGCTCCGGCCGCCACCCCTGCGCAATCGGCATCCGCCGCCCCGTCCCGAACGCCACGCCCGTCAGCTTCAGCCCCGTCGCCGCCTGACGCCGCTTGTACTCGCTCAGGTCGATCAGGCGCACGACCTTCTTCACCGTCGCCGCATCAAAGCCGCCTTCGCGCACGATCCGCGCCGGGCTCTGTCGCCCCTCCACGTACCGCTCGATGATCTCGTCCAGCACGTCGTACGGCGGCAGCGAATCCTGGTCGAGCTGCCCCGGCCGCAGCTCCGCGCTCGGCGGCTTGGTGATCGTGCTCTCGGGGATCGGCGATCCGCGTGCCGTGCTGCCCGCGCGGGACGCACCTTCCAGCCCCAGCCGCTCCGGGTGCGCGTTCATCCACTTCGCCAGCCGGTACACCAATCCCTTGTCCACGTCGCTCAAGACCGCCAGCCCGCCGTTCATGTCCCCGTACAGCGTGCAGTATCCCACCGCCAGTTCGCTCTTGTTCCCCGTCGTCAGCAGCAGCGAGCCGAACTTGTTCGCGAACGCCATCAGGATCACGCCGCGGCACCGCGCCTGGATGTTCTCCTCCGTCACATCCGGCTCGCGCCCCGCAAAAGGCCCCGCCAGCGCGCCTTCAAACGCCGCGAACGGGGCCTCGATCGGGATCACGTGAAAGGGCAGCCTGAGGTTCTCCGCGAGCGCCCGCGCATCCGTCACCGAACCTTCCGACGAATACCGGCTCGGCATTGCTACGCCCGTCAGATTCTCCGGCCCGATCGCCGCCGCGGCGATCACCGCCGTCACCGCCGAATCGATCCCGCCGGAGAGCCCGATCACCGCCTTGCGAAACCCGGTCTTGCGGAGATAATCGCGCGTCCCGAGGACCAGCGCGCTGTATGCCAGTTCCTCATCGCACAGTTCAGCTCGCGCTCCACTGACAAGATTGCCCCCCGTTGCGCTCGCCGCGCCTCCGTTCTCGGAAGCCTCCCCGATCGGGACATCCGCAACCAGCAGGTCTCCGCCGAACGGTTCGCTCTCCGCCAGCACGGACCCGTCCGGCGCGATCACCGCCGCCGAACCATCGAAAATCAAATCATCGTTTCCCCCGAGCTGGTTCACCGCGGCGACCCACACCCCGTGCCGCATCGCGTGGCCGCGGAGAATGTCCCGGTGCCGGCGGCCCTTGCCAAGCACAAACGGGCTCGCCGATGGGTTGAGGATCAACTGCGCGCCCCCGTCCCGTCCTGCGCCCGGCGGCTCCATCAGCGCCGCCACGGGATCCGCACAGTCCAGGTACTTGTGCGCAAAGCCGACATCCTCGCCGCGCCACAAGTCCTCACAGATCGTCAGTCCCACGCGCGCGCCCGCCGCGTTGATGATCACCGCACGCTCGCCCGGCTCAAAGTACCGGTCCTCATCAAAGACGTCGTACGTCGGCAACAGCCGCTTGTCGTAGTAATCGAGCATGCGGCCGTCGCGATACACGAGCAGCGCATTGACCAGGCCATGATCGTGATGCTCCGCCAGGTGCGCGCTCTCCGCCCCCTTCAAGGGAAGGGGCGTGCCGAAGACAACGGTCAAGCCTCGGGTATGCTCCTCACCGATCCGCTTCGCAGCCGCCACCGTCGCCGCGACAAAGCCCTCCTGCAAGAGGAGATCCCGCGGCGGATAGCCGGTCAGCGCCAACTCCGGAAATGCGATCAGATTCGCATGGGCGGCCCGCGCGCGGTCAATCCACGCTGCGATGAGCGCGGCATTCCCCTCAATGTCCCCAACTGTCGGATTGATCGGCGCGAGGGCCAAACGCATTGCAACATCGTACCGGCGCTCCCATAATCGTGGCTGAAGGAGCACGCCGATGCTGACACGAGTGATGGCGGGGATCGTGGCGCTGGGGCTGGTGCCCGCAGGTGAAGGCGTTTCGACCGCCGCCGCGGCAGAAACCGTCCGTGCGGCACAGGTTGTCGCCGGCCACGCCGGCCCCGCCCTGGAGGCGCAACCGGTCGACCAGATAGCGGCTCCGGTCACGCTTGCCCCCCGGTTTGCGGAAGGCGACCGGCTGGAGTACGCCTTCGAGTTTCAGTCGACGGTCGGACGGGTCGAATCCGGCGCGGTGGAGGGGGTCGTCCAGCGCGGCACCCTGCGGTTGAACGTCCTCGGCGTGGATGAACGCGGCGCGGCCGCCATGACCATGGTCTTCTCAACGCTGCAGATCGAGCCAGACGCCGCTCCGGACGAAGCGGAGGCTGCCGCCGAACTGGCCGAAGAGATCGCCGGCGCGATGAGAGATGTGGTCGTGCGCCTCGATGTGCAGCCGGACGGGACGATTTCGGCGCTCACCGGTCTGGAACCGGTGCACGAGGTCGTCGGACGCCATGGCCGTCGCGCTTGGCCGCTGCTGGGGCCGTTTGCAAGCGAATACGCGGCGGATGCGCTCAGCGAACTGTTCCGCGTGGACGCTCCGGCGGCGCAGGCGTTCCCGGAACGCGAGGTCGGGGAGACCTGGGCGATCGCGAGTGAGCGGCCCTTGGCCGAATCCACCGTCCTTCGCACGCGCGCTGTCTGGTCGCTCGAGTCGGTCGTCGACGATGCTGCATCCCTGCGGGCAGAGATCGAGCGCAGCATGGGCTCGACGGAGTCCGGCAGCCCGGCAGCGGCGACGCTGTCGATCGCCGACCAGTCCGGCACGCTCACCGCCCGCTGGAGCGTCGCCGATGGGCGGCTGCTCGAGCGGACGATGCAGTCGCAGTTGGACGTTCGCGCGGCTGTGGGCGACCTCCAGGGCCCCATCGTCCGCGCTTCGACCAGCCTTCACCTGCGGCTTCTGAAGCCGGGCGAGTCTGAGCAGGCCGCGGCGGACCCGGCCGGCGGCGTTGGGTCATCCGCGGTGCGTTGAGCCGCTCCAGCCGTGCCATTCATTCTGACCGCCTTCGGTTTGTGGCGGCCGGAGCGGCGCCGGAACGGAAACAGTCGGTCCGGACGCAGCCAGATCGCTCCCAGCCCCGCCCCGGCGAACCGCACGATGATCTCCGCCGCGGTCACGGTCAGCACGGTCGCATCCATGTTCTTCTCGCCGACGGCCGTCGCGAACATCGCCGTGGCGGCTTCCTTCAACCCGAGAGAACCGGTCGGCGCGATGCTGTCGACGGTGAAGTAGACGATCGTCAGCAGAACAGCCTGGTCGAGCGGCAGGGCGATCCCCAGCACCGACGCCGCCACCATGAACCGCAGCCCCTGCACGAGCATGTCGAAGGCGCGCACCGCCACTGCCGCGGCGACCGTGGCGGGGTCGGCCAGCATCCGGACGCCCTCGTGCAGGCGCGACAGGGAATCGCTTCGGATGATGCGGCTGATGAGCGCGCCCGGATGCCGCTCGGCGAAGCCGTCGATGAGCCGCCACCCGTGTCCCGTACTGAAAAACCGCGCGCCAAGGACCACACACGCCGCCAGCGCCGTCATGCCGCCGAGGGACACGCCCCACCACCACACATCGGGCTCCGAGCGCCAGATCCCGGCAAGCAGCGGCGGCGCAAGCCCGATCCCCATCACCACCGCGGTCGCGGCCATCCATCCGCCGATCGTCAGCAGTGGCAGCCGATTGCGCCGATGATGCACGGCCACGCGGAAGATGAGCCCAAACCGCATCGGCAGGTTCGCCATGAGGTACGCCACGCCGTTGACCGCCTGCACATCGCTGTGTGGGATCGGCCGCACGCGGCGAATGATGAGCCAGAAGGTCAGCCCGTTCAAAAACATGGATGCGGCGGTCAGCGCCAGCAGCACGGCCAGTTCACCGCGGGGCGCATCGGCCAGCGAGATCAACTCATCGCGCGTTTCGGGGTCGGTGACGGTCCGGTGAATCAGCCACAGCAGCAGGCCGATGCACAGCGCAAAGCCCACCATGTGGACGGCGGTGCGCATCAGGCGCTTCGGCTCATCGCCGGCTGACCTGGGCGCGCTCACGGGGCGTCCTCGGGCGCGGTCGGGGATGGAGGGATCAATTGAAACAAGGCAAAGTTGCTCCCGGGGCCCGACCACACTTCGATCGGCTTGGCGGCCTCCGCAAGCCAGTTGTGCACGAGTGCAATCGTCACGTCTGGGTCATACCACCCGTCCTTGTTGATGTATCGATCCAACTCGTCGAAGTTGACGAGTACATATGTCACACCTTGATCGGCCAACTCACGCCATGCATCCGGATCATTTGGTCTCCTTCGTATCGCACGTCCCAGCGGTGAAGTATCCCAGGTTGTGTGATACAGCACGTTCCCGCGGTAATAGAGCGGTGTCGCATCGCCTAGCAAATAAAGCTTTTCATGAGGTCCAAGGATGGCATTGACAAAAGCTACTGGGTGCGGTTTCGGATCACTTTGTCGCGCCGCTTCCAGCCGATCACGCGCCTGCAGATGCTCGATCGCCTCGACGAACGGCTCTCCCGTGTACGACGACACGCCCAGCAGCAATCCGATGTTCGGTCGCCCGCTGCCATAGTCGTCCGGGTACTGTCGGAGGAAGACGATCACCGACCAGGCCAGCTGCGAGAGCGCTGCGGAGGCGATGACCACGGCCGCCAGCGCATGGATCGGGCGCGCTGAGCCGTGCCGGTTGATCCACGCGACGAGCGCCCCGGCCCCGAGCCCGAAGGCCAGCGCCAGCGACGGCGCCAGCGGCAGGAGAAAGCGGGACTGCTGGTGCGTGAGGAACATCCAGGCGAGCAGTTGCGCGAGCGCGCCGAGCCCGATCAGGGCCGCCAGGCGCCGGGTCCTGGGTCGCAGCAGCGCGGCGGCCAGCGCGGCCATGCTCAAGGGAAAGAAGAGCGCCCACTGGGCGTGCAGCACGCCGCGGCTGCCATCCATGAGAAGGCGCAGGCGGGCCGCCACGCCCCCCTCCACGCTGTGCGCCGCCCCGTACCGCGCAAGCTGCTCCGCCGTCCAGTGTCCCGTCCCGAAAAGCGACGCCGCGAAGGGAAAGACCGGGTTTCCGGAGGCGATCCAGTTGCGGAGGAGCCACGGCGCCAGCACCGCCAGGCCGGCAAGCGCGCCGAACATTCCCAGGCGCAGCCACTGTTTGGCCGGCGTGCCAGCCAGCAGGATCAATCCGACCGTCGGGGCGGCCAGGAACATGGCCGTCGGCTTGGCGCTCGCGGCCGCTCCCATCAGGACCCCCGCGCCGATCCAGCGCCATCGGTGCGGGATCCGCGCATCCACGGTGAGCGCCAGCGCCGTCGCCGTGAAGAGCGTCACCGCCATCTCGTTGTAGGCAAGCGTCGCCGTCACGATCGTCCACCCCGTCGCCAGGAAGAACGCGCCCGCGAAGACGCCGCACCGCTTCGCCCACACCGCCCCCTCGTCAGCGCCCCCGGCGCGCTGCAGCGCGATGAACACCGCGCGCCCGATCAGCAGCGCCGTCAGCAGCGCCATCTGCACGTGCAGCATCTGGGCTGCCAGCAGGCCGAGTCCTTCGCCCTCGATGAGGCGCTCGCCCCCCCCGAGCATCGCCGCCAGGTGCAGGTACGCGCTCTCGACGTAGCTCGGCAGGAAGGAGTAGACGTTGTGTTCGAGCGGCCACAGCCGGCCATTGATCGACCACTCCCTGGGAAGCTGCAGGTGATAGCTGAGCGCATCGAAGCCGCGGGCTTCACTTTGCCAGAGCCACCCCGGCGGGCTGACGGCGGCGACGAGCATGAGCCCCAGCGCCGGCGCGGCGAGCATGATCCACGCCGGCGCGATCGGCCACGATTCCGGCCGGAGTTCGCCGCGCACGACCTGATCGGCCAGCAGCACGAGCCCGACGGCGACGACGCCCCACGCGACGACCTGTCCCGCCGTTCCAGCCGGCAGCGCGCCGGCCACGCCGAGCAGGTGGCTGGCAAAGAGCAGAACCGCGAAGCCGAACCCCGTCTGCAGCCAGACGTCGCCCCCGGCAGTCGTCGGCGCGGAGCCGTCCGCCGCCGCGCCCGCCCGAGCGCGCTTCAGGATTGAGAGCGGAATCCGCCCCAGACCGATCGCCGCGAGCGAATACGCCGCGGCGAGCGTCACCGCGGGCAGCCCCGCGAAGAGCGCCAGCACGCCCGAGAGCCAGAGACGTCCGCGGTCGTTGTTGCCGGAAAGGTCCGCGCCGTACCCCACCGCGGTCAGCGCCAGCATCGTGGCCAGAAGCAGCAGCAGCGACCCGATGGGGCCTGACCACCGCGCGAGCGGGGACGCCTGGGAGGCGTGCAGGATGGCGGGCGCTGCGCGCGGGGCGCGACCGCCGCCAGAGGCGGGAGAAGGGGGCATTGCGCAAAGTGTACATCGCAGGCCCGCAGCCCGGCGGCACGGCCGGACGCCGCCGCGGCCTGCATCGCGGCGCGCGGGCGTAGGATGCCTCATGGAGACGCCCGTGCGCGGTGAGATGGAATGGGAGCGGGGCGGCGATGATGCGGCCGAAGAGCTGGCGATCATCGAGCCGTTGTGCGCCGTCTTCCGGCGCCGGCTCAAGGCCGAGGGGCTCAAGTACACCCCGGAGCGGGCGCGCATCCTCGATGCGATCATCCAGATGGATGAAGTCTTCGAAGCCGAGGCTTTGCTGGAGCGCATGAAGAGCGCGGGCTTCCGCGTCTCCAAGGCGACGATCTACCGCACCATCCGCCTGCTGGCCGATGCGGGCATCATCCAGCAGGTTTTGCTCGCGGGCGACCAGGCGCACTACCAGCTCGCCTACGGCAGCCGCTCGACGGGGATCCTCGTCAACGTCGACACGAACGAGATCACGCCGATCGATGTGCCTGAGCTGGCGGAGATCCGCGACCGCATCTGCGCGCAGCACGGGCTGAAGCCGGAGGGGCACCGCCTCGTCGTCTACGGCCGCGCCTAGGCGCCACCCGTAACATCGCCTTTCAAGGCGATGCGAGCAGCGCGCCGTTTCACAACTGATCCGGCGCGAGGACGAGCGCGCACCGGCCTTCACGCATCAGGCCGGAGCACCGGTGCACGTTTGCTGCCTCACGCCGCCGGTTCGAGCGCGCGGCCCGTCATGTCCTCCGCCCGGCGCTTGACAAAGCCGAACCAGATCAGCAGAAACGTCGGGTACGCCAGCCCCAGGGCGGTCCCGATGATGAGCCCGGCCCACTGGCCCACGGCCGCGCCGGGCGCGTTGAGCTGCTGCGCCCATGCGCTGTCGGGGTTGTTGGCCGCCCACTGGGCCATGTCATTGATCTGCTGCACCTGGATCGCCACCGACGCGATCGTGAGCGGGATGCTCACGAGCGCGTATCCCAGGTGCAGGGCCCGCCCGGCCGGCCGCCGCATCACGGTGACGATCCCCGCGGCCAGCAGGAGAAGGGCCAGCACAAAGCCCAGCCCCATCAAGGCCCAGTGCAGAGGCCCCGGCTGCATCGGCGGCGGGATGGGCTCCTTCATCTGCGATTCGGCCATCGGCATGAAGACGGCCAGGTTGAGGACGTTGCAACCCATGCACGTCAGGTTCAGCGCTCCCAGAACGATGCTGATGATGCCGATCACCTTCGGCCAGGCGGGCGGCGCGGCGAAGAGGTCATCGTCCAGGGCGCCCGACGTGGGCGGGGGGGGCGGCGCAGGTGGGGGGGGTGGAGAGTATTGGCTCATCGGCGCAGTGTACCGCGCGGCCGCGGCGGGTGAAAGGCGATGCGGCCGGAGCGGCCCTCCAGCCGGTTCCCGGACCTTGCCGCCCCCCGGAACCTGGGACGGTTGGGAGGGCGCGCGACTCCCCTCCGCGGCCGCCGATCAGGCGTCCAACGCCGCGCTGTATCCATCCGGCGCGGGTTTTGATCCATCAATTGTCGCGCTGTATCCATCCGGCGCGAGTTTTGATCCATCAATTGTCGCGCTGTATCCATCCAGCGCGATCTTTGATCCATCAATTGTCGCGCTGGATCGATGCGGCGCGACTTTTGATCCATCAATTGCCGCGCTGAGCGCCATTATCGCGGACCTTGCCGCCTCTCGACCCGCGCTGCACGCGCCCGCCGCCGCGCTGCAACCATCCCCGCGCGCCGCCAGCGCCGTTTTTGTCGGACCTGGCGCGCGACCGCGCGCTGTGGGCGGCTTCTGACGCCTGAAAGGCCGCCGCGCTTCGGACGTTCACGCCGCGCGCACGGCCTACCGCCCCCGCGCCACCGCCTCGCGCGCCGCCACCGCCAGCTTATCGGCACGCTCATTCTCCGGGTGCTCGCTGTGCCCCCGGATCCAGTGGAAGGCGACCTCGTGACGCGTGATCAACTCGTCCAGCCGCCGCCACAAATCCTCGTTCTTCACCGGCTTCTTCGCCGCCGTCTTCCACCCGCGCGCCTTCCACTGCGCCAGCCAGCTCTTGAGCCCCTCCAGCACGTACTTGGAGTCGCTGTAGAGGTCCACCTTCGAAGGCGTGTTCAGCGCGGTCAGCCCCTCGATGACGGCCATCAGCTCCATCCGGTTGTTCGTCGTGAGCCGCTCGCCCCCGCTCGCCTCCCGCTCCGCCCCGCTGCCCGGGTGCTTGAGGATGTACGCCCACCCGCCGGGCCCGGGGTTCCCGCTGCACGCGCCGTCTGTATAGAGCTCAACCGATGGCTTCATGGACGGCGAGTGTAGAACCTCCCGGTGAGCCGAACGCCCGCCCCCGCCGGCGCCGCCTCCACCCGGTGCCGCGGCAGGGATCTGTTATACTCCCGCCAAGTGGCCCCCGACCCCCGCACACCCGCCGAGCCCGCCCCCGAATCCGGCATCATCCTCTACCAGACCGAGGACGGCCGCACACGCATCCAGTGCCGCTTCGAAGAGGAGACGATCTGGCTCACCCAGCGCCTGATCGCGGAGCTGTATCAGATCGGAGTGCCAACCGTAAATCACCACCTGAAGGAGATTTACGCAGAGGGAGAGCTGGAGGAGAGGGCAACTGTTCGATCGTATCGAATAGTTCAAACCGAGGGCGTCCGCCGCGTCGCCCGCGAGATCGAGCACTACGCCCTCCCCGCCATCCTCGCCGTCGGTTACCGCGTCCGCAGCCCCCGCGGCACGCAGTTCCGCCAGTGGGCCACCGCCCGCCTGGAAGAGTACCTCGTCAAGGGGTTCGTTCTCGACGATGAGCGCCTCCGGAACCCACCCGGCCCCGGCGTGCCGGACTACTTCGACGAACTCCTCGAACGCATCCGCGACATCCGCGCCAGCGAGCGGCGCGTGTACCTCCGCGTTCGCGAGATCCTCGCCCTCGCTTCCGATTACATCCCCTCCGAGCCGGAGACGCAGCGCTTCTTCCAGACCGTGCAGAACAAGCTCCACTTCGCCGCCACCGGCAAGACCGCGCCGGAGATCATCGCCGAGCGCGCCGATGCGAGCAAACCGAATATGGGCCTCACCGCCTGGAAAGGCGGCCGGGTTCACAAGGGCGATGTGACCATCGCCAAGAATTATCTGAGCGAGCGCGAGATCGACGACCTCAACCGCATCGTGGTGATGTTCCTCGATTACGCCGAAGACCAGGCCCGCCGCCGCAGGCAGATCTTCCTGGCCGACTGGAAGAGCAAGCTCGACGATTTCCTGCGTTTCAACGAGCGCGCGGTCCTCCCCGACGCCGGCAGCGTTTCACGCGACGAGGCCGATGCCAAAGCCCAAGCGGAATACGAGACCTTCGCCGCCCGCCGCCGCGCCGATCTCGAAGCCGCTGGAGAAGCCGACCTCATCCGCCGGCTCGAGCAGGCCGCCCGCGACCTGCCGGAGCGCCGGGATGACAATGACCGCTCGCCTTCGTAGCGAGTTCACCTCGGGCCGCGCTCACCACTCCGGCCCGCCCCCATACCGCCCGTACACATCCGCCATCGCCTGCACCATTTCCCCGAGCGTGCAGTTGGCCAGCGCGCCTTCGACCAGTGCGGGCATGACGTTGTCGCCGCGGCGGGCCGTCTCACGGATCTCGTCGAGGGCGCGCTCGACGCCGGCGGCGTCGCGCTTCTTCTTGAAGGCGGCCAGGCGCTCGACCTGGTCGACCTCCACCTCGTGCGAGATCTGCAGGATCTCGATTGGCCGCCCTTCGTCCTCATCGATGAACGCGTTCACGCCGACGATCACGCGGTCGTGCGCTTCGCACTCCTCGCTGAAGCGGTACGACGCCTCCGCGATCTGACGGCGGAAGTACCCCTTGTTGATCCCCGCGACGACGCCCGCCCCGTACGTCCGCCGCGGGGCGTACGCCGGGTGCTTCGTCAAGTCCTGACCATTTGCCACCTCGCCACTCGCCGCGCGCCAGTCGGAGTACGAGCCCATGCGGTCGATCTCGTGGATCAGTTCCAGCGCTTCGGCCTCCATCTTGTCCGTGAGCGACTCGATGAACCACGATCCGCCGAGCGGATCGACCGTGCGCGTCACGCCCGTCTCGTAGGCCAGGATCTGCTGCGTCCGCAGGGCCACCTTCACCGCCTGCTCCGTCGGCAGGCCGAGCGTCTCATCCATCGAGTCGGTGTGCAACGACTGGCATCCGCCCAAAACGCCCGCCATCGCCTGGTAAGCGACGCGCACGATGTTGTTCATCGGCTGCTGCTCGGTCAGCGAGCACCCCGCCGTCTGCACGTGCGTCTTCATGAACCACGAACGCTCGCTTTTCGCGCCGTAGCGGTCGCGCATCATGCGCGCCCAGATCCGCCGCGCTGCGCGCAGCTTGCAGATCTCCTCGAAGAACTCGTTGTGGCTGTTGAAGAAGAACGACAGGCGCGGCGCGAAGGCGTCGATGTCCAGCCCGCGCGCCAGGCATGCCTCCACGTACTCCATCCCGTCCCGCAAGGTGAAGGCCAGCTCCTGCACGGCCCTCGAGCCCTCCTCGCGGATGTAGTAGCCGCTGATCGAGACCGAGTTCCACTTCGGCGTCTGCAGCGTCTGAAACTCGATCGTGTCCGCCACCAGCTTCACGCTCGGCTCCGGCGGGTAAATGAACTCGTTCTGGGCGTGGAACTCCTTGAGGATGTCGTTCTGAAGCGTCCCGCCGAGCGTCTCCCACCCGATCCCGCGCTGCCTGGCCATCGCCAGGTACATCGCCCAGATCACCGCGGCGGGGCCGTTGATCGTCTGGCTCACCGTCACCTGGTCGATCGGGATGTCGGCGTAGAGCCGGTGCATGTCCTCGACCGTGTCGATCGCCACACCGCAGCGCCCGACCTCGCCGACCGAGAGCGCATCGTCCGAATCCCGGCCCATCAGCGTCGGCAGGTCGAAAGCCGTGCTCAGCCCCGTGTTCGTCCGCGCCGTCGCTCCCGCCGCCTTCGCCGCGCTGAGCAGGTACTTGAACCGCTTGTTGGTGTCGTCCGCCGAGCCGAAGCCTGCGAACTGCCGCATCGTCCACAGGCGCGAGCGGTACCCCTGCGGAAACAGCCCGCGCGTGTACGGGAAACGGCCCGGCTCGTTCAGATCGCGCTCGTAGTTCTCCAGGGCCGCCGGAGCATCGCCCGGGCCGTAGGAGGGACTCAGCACCAGGCCGGAAATCGTCACCGCGTGCGGGTCGACACCCGAAGTGGGGGGGGCGGAAGCGTCAATGCCCGGGCCGGTGATGGAAGTTTGAGCGGTCGTCATATCGGTCTGGCTCCAAGGCGCGAGGGTGCAAGCCGCGCTCTGAGACTATATGACAGCCCGGCCGCCTACCCCGCCCTCTGACCTCCCCCTCGCCGGAGCCACAGCCTCTGAAGGCCGGCAAATCCCCTGGATCAGGGTGGTTCGGCCGGTTTTGGCCATCGAAGTAGGTCGAAAGCGGCCTCTGAAGCGTTTGTGAGCCATACTTCCCCCGCGCTTTTCCTCTGACCTCACCCCTCGTGGAGCACCAATGACGCCCATCGCACCGATCCGCCCCCGCCGCGCCGCCATGGCTGCCGGCGTGACCGCAGCCCTCCTGCTGGCCTCCGCCGTTGCGATCGCGGGCGACGCCCCGGCCGCCGGTCCCTCCATCACCGCCGTGCAGGTCGGCTCCGGGTTTTCGCAGCCATTGTTCGTGGATGCCCCGCCCCCGCCGCTGGAGGGCCAGCCGGCCGACGACCGCCTCTTCGTGGTCGAGAAGACCGGTCGCATCCGCATTCTGCACCCGGCGACGGGAACGATCGAGCCCACGCCTTTTCTAGATATCGCCGCGCAGATCACCACGAACAGCGAGCGCGGCCTGCTGGGCCTGGCGTTCGACCCGGACTTCCGGCAGGCCGACAACCGCTACTTCTACGTGAACTACACCGACCTCAACGGCGACACCGTGATCGCCCGCTACCAGGTCTCCGCGACCGACCCCAACCTGGCCGACCTTGACTCCTTCACGCAGATCACCGCCTTCGAGCAGGACTTTGAGAATCACAATGGCGGCAGCCTCGCCTTCGGCCCCGACGGCATGCTCTACGTGGCCACGGGCGATGGCGGCAGCGGCAACGACCCGAACCGGCGCGCTCAGGATCTGGACTATCTCCTCGGCAAGATCCTGCGGTTCGACGTCAACAACGAAGCCGGCGACTTCATCCCCGCCGACAACCCCTACGTTGGTTCCACCGGGCGCGATGAGATCTGGGCCGTCGGCCTGCGCAACCCCTTCCGTATCTCCTTCGATCGTTTGACGGGTGATCTCTACATCGGCGACGTCGGCCAGGACCGGCGCGAGGAGATCAACTGGCAGCCCGCGCACGCCATCGGCTCCATGCCCGGCCAGGGCGGCTATCAGGGCGGCAGGAACTACGGTTGGCGCTGCCGCGAGGGCACCGTCTGCACAGGGCTCAGCCAGTGCACGTGCCCGCACCCCGCTTTCGTCGATCCGATCTTCGAGTACGCCCATGGCGAGCAGGTCATCCGCGTCATCGCCAACGACACGCGCAACGTGACCGGCGGCTACGTCTATCGCGGCGCGGCGATCCCATCTCTGCAGGGCATGTACCTGTGGGCCGAGACCGGCGCAGGCGCTTCGTACGTCGGCGCCTTCACCAACGACGCCGGAACTGTCCGGCGCGAGCTTGACCTGACGGCCCAACTCCGCCGCGGCGCGGGCAGCTTCAACTCGATCGTCTCCTTCGGCGAAGACGCCGACGGCGAGGTGTACCTGGTTTCCCTCGGACAAGGCCGGATTCTCAAGATCGTGCAGGCGCAAGGCGCTGACTGCGGCTGCGACTGCTTCCTGGCCGGCTGCACCGAGGCGATCTTCGCCGACGATTTTCAGACCGATCAGGGCTGGATTACTCAAGGAACGGCCACCGCCGGCCACTGGCAGCGCGGCGTCCCCATCGACGATGAGGCGTGGGACTTTGATCCCTTCGCGGATGCGGACGGCAGCGGCGCGTGCTGGCTGACCGAGAACGTCAACAACCCCAACTACGCCGAGCCCTTCAACACGGACGTCGACAACGGTTCGGTCGAACTCACCTCCCCGACGATCGACATGTCGATGGGCGGCATCACGATCTGCTACTCGTACCTGCTGAACCTGAATGGCAGCGCTGCGGGCGACCACCTGCGGGTGGAAATCAACAATCAGGCCGGCGCGGGCTCATGGACCACCTTGAGGACCCACACGGCCGACACCAACACGAGCTGGTTCCACGCCGCGATTACGCAGGCGGATCTGGACGCCGCGGGCGTCGCGCTCACCCCCCAGATGCAGGTCCGTTTCAGCGCGACCGACGCCGACCCGCAGTCCATCGTCGAGGCCGGCGTCGACGCCTTCGCCGTCTTCACCTCCAACGGCTCGGGGTGTGCAACCCCCTGCCCGTGCGAAACGGATGGAACACCGGGTGTCGACGTGTTCGACCTGCTGGGTTACCTCGATCTCTGGTTCGAGGCCGACCCCGCGGCGGAACTGACCGGCGACAGCCCCGCCAGCATCGATGTCTTCGACCTGCTGGCGTACCTGGACTGCTGGTTCCCAGCCAGTGCCGGTGAGGCCTGCCCCTGAAGCCCGCTGCGATGCTGACCCTGGGAGCCTTCGGGTGGATGTTCAGCTCTCTCTCGCAAACGGGGCTCGCCGGCAACGGCGGGCCCGTTTTTTATCAGTCATGCTGGCGCGCCTCCCCTGTCCTGGCGAGGTCGCAGACACCGGCGGCCAAACTTTGGTCATGTAAACGCTCTCAATGCCGATTTCACCGCAATTCTCGGACACAATTGGGTCCCTTTACGCATCTCAAACGTAGTGACAGTGGGTGCCCGGTGAAAACCGTGGCGGTCGAATGCCGAAGAAACTGGGGGAGCGAACCATGGCCGGCTTTGATGAACATCTGGATGCGGACAGGCTGTGCGAGGTGGCGGATGCCGCCCTGCGTGCTTCGATTGAGGTGGGCGAGTACACCGGTGGCGGCCGGCCCTACCCGGCCGACCTGATGGGGTCGCCCCTGCAGCCGGACTTTCTGGCCCCGTTCACGCTCTGGGAGGTCCAGCAGGCCAGCGAACTGCTGCTCCGCTTGGGCGAGGTCGACGCCCCGCGGAAGACTGCCTCCCCGGAAGCAGGGAAGTAGCGCCCAGCCGCGACCGTGAGGGAGCGGATGCTCGGAGGCACTCGAACCGCAGGACGTTCCAGGTCCGCGGATCTCTGCCTACAATCGCCCTCACATTTTGTCCCGGTATCCAACCCGGATCTCATCACCAGCCGGCCCGCAGTCGCGGCCACCCGGCGCAGATCGCCTCCGACATTCGGGGGCACCCACCGGAACGAGGGCCTTGGGGCCAGTTCGGGTGGAGACGGGAGCAACGCTCATGGCTCGTTACACTGGTCCGAAGCTCAAGTTGTCGCGGCGCGTTGGCGTGCCGGTCGAGGACACCCCCAAGCACACCTCCAAGCGGCAGTTGAACCCCGCCGGTATGCACGGCTACCGGGGGCGGCGGCTGCGCGACTACGGCGTGCGCCTGAATGAGAAGCAGAAGCTCCGCTTCCACTATGGCGTGATGGAGCGTCAGTTCGCCCGCTACGTTGCGGAGGCCAACCGCCTGCCCGGCAACTCCGGCGAACTGCTGCTGCGCCTTCTGGAGCAGCGCCTCGACAACGTTATCCGCCGCGTGGGCTTCGCCCGCACGAGCGCTGCGGCCCGTCAGATCGTGGCTCACGGTCACGTGCTGGTCAACGGCCGCAAGGTCGACCGTCCGAGCTTTTCCGTGAGCGTGGGAGACACGATCACGCTGAAGCCGGGGATCCACAAGCTCGTGCGTGAGAACATGGAGAGCCTGGCGGGCCATGAGGTGCCGGGCTGGCTCGACCTTAACCCGTCGGAACTGGCGGTGAAGGTCGTCGCGGTGCCGACATCGGATCAGGTTCCGTTCGACGTGAACACGAACCTGATCGTCGAGTTCTACCGCTGATCCCGGATCCATTCCGGCCCGGCGTGTCCATCGGGCACGCCGGGTGTTGGAGTGGCCCGGCTTCCCGGCCGCAAAGAGAGCCTCGGGGGCAGGGGCAGACACGGGGACGGCATGCTCAAGTTTCTGCGGAAGTACAACAAGTGGATCCTGGTGATCGGCGGGGCGCTGCTGATGGTGGCGTTCCTGCTGCCGCAGGCGTTGACGCAGCTTGGGGGCGACCCCCGCTCCGCGACGTACGTGCGGATCGACGGGCGAAAGATCAACGGCCACCGGGCCGCCCTGGCCTTTCGCGAGTATGCCGCTCTTGATGCGCTGGCCACGGGTGGGCAGGGCGGCGGTGCGCTTGCCGTCGCGGTCGGCATTCAGTCTCCAGACCACTGGCTGATCCTCTCCGACCTCGCCGAGCGAGCCGGGTATGTCGGCGATCAGCGCGACGGCGAACTCTACTTCGCCGATGCGGTCCGACAGTTGTTCATCCAGACGCTCTACATGACCGGACGCGGCTACATGCTCAGCGATCCGAGCATCGGCGCCATTATCGATGCAACGGTCGCGAGCGCCGAGGCCAACCGCGGCCAGATTGCGAGCAACCAGGATCTGACCGACGAGCAGCTTGATCTCGCGCTCGCCAAGTTCCGCGGCGTGATGCGCATGATGGAGGCGCGCAGCGCCCCGCGTCGGTACTCGCGCCCCCGTCTGGTCGCCGAGGCGCAGCAGCGATTCGACGAGGCCACGGTCGATTACGTTTTCATCGACGCCGAGACCCGGATTGGCCAGGCGCCTGAGCCTACCAACGAGGAGATCGAAGCGCACTTCCAGGCGTACAAGGACAAGCGTCCCGGCGAGGGTGATTACGGCTTCGGGTACCTGCTGCCTCCCCGCGTGCAGGCCGAGTGGCTGGTGCTCGATCAGCAGGCGATTGCGAACGCGATCGCGCTGGACGAGGTCGAAGTGCAGGCTCGCCTGCTGACGCACCTTGAGCAGAATCCTGAGGCCGATGAGGATCAGGCTTATGCGATGGTTCGCCGGCAGGTCCAGGGCGAGGCGGTGCAGGAAGTGATGCGCCTGGCGCGCCAGGCGATCCAGCTCGAGGTGGATGCAGCCCAGCGTGCCCTGCCGACCGATGGCGAGTACTTCGTCCTGCCGGATGACTACGAGCAGACACGCCCCTCCCTGGAGCAACTGGCAGACGCCGTGGTCCGCCGCGTCGAACAGGACCCGCGTGTGCGCATCCAAATGCCGCGTCCGCGGATCGAGCGTTCGGACGACTGGCTGACCCAGCCCGAGTTGATGCAGCTTGAGGGCATCGGCCAGGCATTTCTGCCGCGCGGCGCACAACGAGTTCCGTTCCCCCAGTTGGCAATGCTTGTGCGTGAGATTGCCGGCGACGGCGTGGTCGGTCTCGCGCTGCAGGAAGGGGTGCTCCAGGCACGTCCCTTGCAGGATTTCTCCGGCAATCAGTATTTTTTCCGGATCCTCGCGGCCAGGAAGGAATCTGCTCCGGATTCCGTCGACCACATCCGGGATCAGGTTGCTTCAGATCTGAAGCGTCTGCGGGCGTACCAGTCGCTGCTCGCCGAGCGTGAGACCTTCCTCTCGACGGCCGTGGCAGAGGGACTCGAAGCAGTCGCCCAGTCGGCCAGCAGCCCCGAGGCGGGTCCCCTCAGTGAAGAGGAACTTCCGTCGGTCGAGTCCACGCTGGTGACACGCGCCAGAACGAGTCCGATGTATCTGAACAGCGAGGCCTTCCGTACCGCGGTGCTGGATGCCGCCGAAAAGCTGGATCCGTCCCTGCCCGCAACGGAAGCAGATCCTGCCGCGCGGACCGTGGCGATCGGCATCGACGAATCACTCGGCCTCGCCGTGGCCCAGATCACGGCGTGGCAGCCCCTCAGCACGGAGCGATTCCGCAGCCTGCAGCGGGGCGTCGCCCAGCGCGTCGAACTCGAGCGCTCGCAGGCCCGTGAGTTGGCTCCGTTCTCCTACGAGGTCCTGCTCGACCGGCTGAACGTGGAGTTCCCCGACCGCAACGCTCGCGACGACGACGCGGCCGACGAGACAGAGCAGGACGGGGAAACGGCGTAAGTCCCGCCGGGGTTTAGACCCGCGCCCGCGTCCAGCCACCGTGAAAGAACCGGCCGGCGAAGAGCACGCCGCGGAAGACCAGCTCCGAGCACATCGCGACCCACAGCCACGTGAGCCCGCCCTCCCAGGGGAAGGGGTTCTCGAGCACCCGCCCGCCGGGCAGTGCGAAATTCACGCCGCTGAGCGCGTAGCAGAGCGGCAGGCGGACGCCGTACGTCGTGATCCAGGTCAGCCACATCGCCGCCTTCACGTCGCCGGCGCCCCGCATGGCGGAGCGATAGACGATGGCGACCGCAAACGGAATCTGCACCACGCCCGCGATCTGGATTAATGGCGGGGTCAGGTTCATGTGAACTTCCTGCCCGGTGAGCAGGCTTGTAATCGCCTCGGGCAGGAGGACAAACAGCAGACCGAGCACGCCCATGACGCCGCAGGCGATCGCCGTGCAGCGTGAGACTGAACTGCGCGCCAGGGCAGGACTTCCGGCGCCAAGATACTGCCCGACCAGCGTCGCCGCGGCGGTCCCCATGGCAAAGCCGGGCATGAAGGAGAAAGACTCGATCCGGACGGCGACGGTGTGCGCCCCCATGACTTCCTCGCCGCTCTCGCGCCCGAGCTGCCCGACCATGAGCATGATGAGGAAGTTGCCGAACCACATGCCCGCCGTCTCGGCGAAGTTTGGCAGGCCGAGGCGAACGAGCCGGCGCATGGTGTGCCAGTGCGGACGCAGACGCCGCCGCATCAGTCGAATCCCCCAAACGCCGCTGATGGCCATCCACAGGATGATGACAGTTCCAACGGTGTGGGCGATCAGCGTGCCCAGGGCGATTCCCCGCACGCCCAGGTCGAAGCTGAACGGGTTGGCCAGGGACCTGCCGCCCCACTCGTCGCCTGCCCACTGCGGGATCTGCAGATCCACACCAGACAGGGCCCACGAGGCCGCCATGTTGACGACATTGATGACCACCATCGCCATGAGCGGGCGCGCCGAATCACCCGCCCCCCGCGCGCAGGCGATTACGGCGAAAACGATTGACAGAAACGGCGTGCTCGCCGCGACGACCATCATGTAGGCCTCGAACATCCCGATCGCCTCATCGGAGAGGGCCATGATGCGGGCCACGGGAACAGCACCGATGCTGATGAGAAAGGCCAGGGCAATGCCGGCCACGACGGCGAGGATGACCGTCTGGCCGAGCACGGCATTGGCCACGGCCATCCGCCCGCCGCCGATGCTGCGGCTGACCAGGGCCGTCGCGCCCACGCCGATCGCCATGACGATCAGCCCCACGAACCAGAGGATGATGCTGGCGGCCCCGATCGCGCTGGTTGCCGGAGCGCCCGCCCCGTCCGGCAGGTGTGCCGCGAGCACGGTATCCACCAGCCCCACAAGGCTGTTGAGGAAAGATTCCACCAGCACGGGCCAGGAGAGGATCCAGATGGCCCGATTCATGGTCAGGCCTGCCAGTCGGCCCGTGCGAAGACGGCCGTCGGGGGTGAGGCCGTTCAACGCCCGGCGTGGGCGCGCAGCGGCTCCCTCGGGCGGCGATGCACCGCCACCCACCTCAAGACCTGTCCCCACCGGCGGCTGAGCCACCGAAGAGGCTTCATTGCGTTCGCTATCGGTCACTGTTGCCCGCCCGTGTAACTTCACGCCGCCTGGAGCGGCGCGCAAGTCCGATCGTAGCACGGAGGGACCGGTCCAAGGAGGTGGTCGAGCAGTTTGTCCCCTCCAGTTGACCAATAGCGCAAAAGCGCAGCCGAGCAGCGCGGGGAGACTTCCCGCGCTGCCGGCCGGAGACACGCAAGTCGTGTGTGTGGTCGTGGTGGGAGGGGTGCTTCCGAGGTTAACGGCGGCGGCGGAGCGCCAGCCCGCCAAGCCCGAGGAACGCAGCCGCCGCGGCGGGGGCGGGGACAGGGACGGCTTGGGCTATGGCAGTACCCGTAACGGTAACGTTTGTGGGGACAATTGCCTGATGCGAGTACGCGCTCAGTGAGTTGACCTGAAGCGTGGCGCGGATGGTTCCGTCCGGCAGCGCCTCGGAGAGCACATCGAAACTGAAGCCATTGGGAAACGTAAGGCTGCCGCTCGAATCAAAATGGCCGTTGTAGAAGGTGCTCGGCATCGCAGCGAACGCGCCCGCGGCGACCAGTTCATCGGGGGTGACATCGCCGAAGGCCAACGGGTTCAGGTTGACTGGTCCGAAGAGATTGGCATGCAGAGTGATCTCAGTGATTTCGATAGACCACGTGTAGCCCGCCGCGGCATCCAGCACTGCCGCGCTTGTGACCGATGCGGAGTTGCCCGCGGTCGTGTTGAGCGAGAACGGAAGTGTCACAATGGCATCCGCGCTGGCCGCGGCAGTAAGTCCCAGAAGCGTGCCGGCAGCAACGGTAACAAGTGCGAGTCTCATGTGGTGATACTCCGAAACAAAGACATCGGGTGGTTGCCGCGGCCAAACACATCCGCAGCCGATTCCCCGGTGACGAAACGAACATACCCGCGCCCTGTCCGACGACCAGCGCGTGCGGTGCACGAAAAGTCGTTCACGTTCCGACTGTGCCAACCTGTGAAGCTGGGGGAATCTGGAGACCCCTGCTCACGCCAGAATGTGCTTGAGCAGGTCCGGTATTCCCTGGCCCCGTGTGGCGATCGTCTCGACAATGGGGCGTCGGCCGGCGACGTCGCGAAGGTCGCGGACAAGCTCATGTTCGCCAGGATGGTCCGCCTTGTTGCAGACAAACACGTCGGCGATCTCGAGAATTCCCGCCTTGTCCATCTGAACGGCGTCACCCATGCCGGGTGTCAGCACAACGAGCGTCTTGTCGACGTGTGTGCGAATCCTGGTTTCGTTCTGTCCGGCCCCCACGGTTTCGACGAAAACGGTTTCATACGCGTCTTCGCCGGTGTGGGCCCCCCCGATCAACTCAACGATCTCATCCAGCGCCCGATAATCCTCGCCGCTGATCGCCAGTGATCGATAAAAGACGGCCTCGTCCAGGCTGTTGAAGTCGACCCGCAGCCGGTCTCCCAGGAGCGCGCCGCTCGTGATCGGGCTCATCGGGTCGAAGGCAACGACGGCGCAGCGCCCGAGCGAAGGGTCCTGCTTCGCCGCACGGGTGTACTCCCCAGCGAGTTGCGCCACCAGGGTGCTTTTTCCCGCCCCCGGGGAGCCGGTCACGCCGATGACCCGCCGCGGCCGCCGTCGCTTTGCCTCGGCGCAGCACGGGCGGCCGTCGTGGACGAGAGAGATGTTCCGTGCAAGCTGGGCGGTGGCATTGTTGCCGGACGTCTCCGCGACGGAGGCCGCCCCTGCGACAAACGGCGGCCGCTGGCCGGTTGCCAGCACCGCCTCGCGGACCGAATCGACGATCTGCTGCAGCCCCGTCCCCGTCGTGAAGCAGCGGGCCACCCCCGCCTCTTTCAAGGCCGTCAAGTCCTCCTGAGGGAGGATGCCCCCCATGTAAATCGGAATGTCCGGACGGCCCAGTTCCTTCAGCGAGTCCACCAACTTCGGGCCGAGCACCAGGTGCGAGTTGCTCATCATGCTCGCGGCGATCACGTCGCAGTCCTCATCCCGGGCCGAGATGGCCAGGGAGCGGGGGGTCTGCCACAAGCCGGAGTAGATCACGTGAATCCCGGAATCCCGAAGGGCCCGGGCGATGACCTTGACGCCGCGGTCATGCCCGTCCAGGCCCATCTTGCCCAGCAGCACACGCGGGCGGTGGGGCAGGTCCGCGCAGCGATCCTTCTTCTCAAACTCGGTGGTGGGGTTGGTCAGGGTTTCAGTCATGGGCTGGGCTGCTCTGCGATCCTTCGAAAGCCCCGGCCGGGAGAGAAAGCTGGGGTCGCTGCAACCATAGGCGACACGCCAGGAAATGGGATCCCCTACACGGGGGGCTCCGGGAACCCGCGAAAGTTCAAGCTTCTGCCGCCTCGCCGGCCTTGCGGGTTGCCGTCCCTCCTTGGAGAGGGCTCGAAATCTGCTGGCGAGCCGGGCCCTGATCGGGTACTGTGATGAGCGCATCCACAGCGGCGGCTTTCTGTCGACCCGTCGGATGGTCTGTTTCTCTTGGAGCGAGTTATGTCCGACCAGGGCGCGCCGGGGAAGGTGTGCATCAATTGCAATCGCGACTGTTCGAATCGTCCCCGGGTCAAGGACCGTGCCGGGCGATACGTCTGCCGCGAGTGCCTGAATCAGATGAAGGCGACCGGCCAAACGCTCCCGCCGCCGCCCCGGGCGGCGCGTCCGGCGGCCGCGCCGCCGACGAGCGCTGAACCGGACGTTCTCGCAGCGCTGGTGGACGATGCCGTCTCCCGGCAGCCGGAGTCATGCCCGCACTGCGGCGTGCCCGCGCAGTCCGGCGCTGTCCTGTGCGTGCATTGCGGGTACAACCGTGAGACGGGCAAGTCGATCCACACCCGGGTGGAAAAGCCGAAGAAGGAAAAGGGTGAGAAGTCTGAGCGGCGCTTCGGCGGCGGAGGCGGGGGAAGCGACACCGGCGCTGTGGTTGCAGGTGCTATGTCCTTCGTTGTGCTCGCCGCCGTCTTCGGCTTTGCGTTCACAAGTCAGGAGGCAGCCGCGGGTTATCTCCTGCTCCAGGGGCTCTTCGGCCTGGTGGTGTCGATCACCGTGCTGGTGTTCGCGTTCATGGAAGATGTAGCGACCGGCTTTCTGACGCTGTGCGTGCCGTTTTACATCCTCTACTTCGTGTACGGCAAGTGTGAGAGCGCCTATGTAAAGGTGCTCTTCAGCGTCAACATCATCGCCAACATCGGCGCCGTCTACATCAATATCAATCAGATGACGGGGCCGGGGATAACCTGATGTGATGGATTGCAGGCAGTCCACCCGCTGGCGGCTGCTCACCGCGGGAACGGTGGCGTTTGCCTGGTTCGTGGTGTTCGCCGCGTTTGTCCACCCGCCACACGGGACAGGCATCCCGCTCTGTTTCTGGCACTCGGTCTCGTCCGTGCGGTGCCCGGGCTGCGGGCTCTCTCGCAGCATCAGCAGCCTCGCGCACGGCCATTGGGCCGACAGCCTCCGGTATCACCCCTTCGGCTTCGCGGTTTTCGCGCTCTGCGCGGCGGTCGCGGCGATGAGCGTGCTCCGCCGGCCAAGCCGGGACAAGGCGGAGCCGCGGGCCTTTCGGGTCGGGTTCATCTGGTTCGCCGCGGCGTTCATCCTGATCGGCGCGGCCAGAACGGTGTGGGACATCCTCCGTCTGCACGGACCGTAGCCGGAGCGACCGCGTAACCGCGCTCTGCTCGCGCACCGCTTGCCGCGCGCATAAACTTCAATCGAATGACCGGCGACCTCTCTCTGCCCGTCCTGCCATCGCCCTCAGTCCCTCCGCGGGGCCGGTCGGCGGCTGCGCACCTTGATCACGAGGCCATGGAGAAGAAGGAGAAGTGCGCCGTTTTCGGCATCTGGAACGGCGTGAAGGCCCACGGGGCGGGAAGCAACGGGACGACCACCCCGCGCGGCGACGCCGCCAACATCACCTACATGGGCCTCTACGCCCTGCAGCACCGCGGCCAGGAGTCTTCCGGCATCGCCGTGACGGACGGGCTGGCGATCCACGGGCACACGGGGATGGGCCTGGTGCCGGAGGTCTTCAGCGGTCTCGTGCTGGCCGAGCTCGAGCGGCGCAATGGCGGGGGCGGGAGCGGGGGGGCGATCGGACACAACCGCTACTCCACCGCCGGCGGTTCGCGGGCGTGCAACGCCCAGCCGCTCGTCGAGACCTTCTACGGCGGCCAGGTCGCCGTCGCCCACAACGGCAACCTCATCAACGCCGCGGCGTTCCGCGACCAGTTCGGGCGGGCCGGGCACCTCTTCCACACGACCAGCGACACGGAGGTGATCATCCACCTCCTGGCGGCGCCGGAGCAGCAGAGCGCCGTCGACCCCCTTGCGGCGACGCTGCGGCGGCTGCAGGGGGCCTTTTCGCTCGTCTTTCTCTTTCCCGACCGGATTGAGGCGGCTCGCGACCCGCACGGGTGGCGGCCGCTCGTGCTCGGCGAGCTGCCTGACGGCCGCCCGGTCGTCGCCAGCGAGACCATCGCCCTGGACGTCATCGCGGCGAAGTACATCCGCGAGGTGGAGCCCGGGGAGATCGTCCGGCTGGATGACAACGGCGTGCATTCGCGCCGCTTCGCCGACCGCGCGGAGCGGCCCGCCTACTGCGTCTTTGAGCACGTTTACTTCGCCAACCCCGCCAGCACCGTCTTCGGCCAGAACGTGCAGATCGTCCGCGAGTCTCTCGGGGCGCGTCTCGCGGCGGAGGCCCCGGTCGAGGCCGACTGCGTGATGCCGATGCCCGACTCCGGGCGCTCCGCGGCCCAGGGGTACGCCGTCGCCAGCGGCATCCCGTACCGCGAGGGGATCGTGCCGAACCGCTACGTCGGCCGCACGTTCATCAAGCCGACGCAGGGGGAGCGCTCCGCCGCGGTGCGGCTCAAGCTCAACGTCATCCGCGACATCGTCGAGGGCAAGAAGCTGATCGTCGTCGACGATTCCATCGTCCGCGGCACGACGACGCGGCTGAAGATGCAGCAGATCCGCGCGGCGGGCGCGAAGGAGATCCACCTGCGGATCTCGTGCCCGCCGATCCGCCACCCGTGCTACTTCGGCGTCGACTTCGCGACGCGCGACCAGCTCATCGCCCACAACCGCAGCGTCGAGGAGATCCGCGAGTTCCTCGGCGTGGATTCGCTGCACTTCCTCTCGATGGAAGGGATGCTCTCGTGCGTCAACCGCGACCAGGAGCATTACTGCACGGCGTGCTTCTCCGGCGACTACCGCCTCGATCTGGAGCACCCGACGACGGAGGAGGGCGTCAGCTCGCAGTTGCGGATGTTCTGACGGCGCGCTGAAGAGGAACGCGGAGAGCGCAGGGGGAACGCAGGGGGCGCGGAGCGGGGGAGGGTTATCCAAACAATCTCACGAAGCGTGCGGCGCGGGCACGTCTGCTTCGCCTCGCACTTCCCCGCACTCCGGGCATGCTGGCGCCTCAATGCCGCGCAGGTCGTAGCCGCAGTGGATGCAGATGGGGATGCCGGCGAGGACGAGCTGGCGGCGGACGCCGGTGCGCAGCTCGCGGAGCTTGGGCGCGTCGAAGACGACCGAAGCGGCGAAGACGATCACGACTGCTGCGGAGAGCAGGCGGCTGCCGCACAGCACGTTCGGGGCGAACACGGCCAGAAGGCACAGCGGGAGCAGGATGAAGAGCCACGAGTGTCCGCCGCGCATGCTGGTCAGTTCGCGATGGGCTTCGCGAAAGGCGGCGCGGCGCGCCGGGCCGCGGGGGAGCAGGCGCAGCTCGGCGATGCGCCACGACCACAGCCACCAGTCGATGATCCGGTAGCCGAGGCGGCCGTTCACCGGCGGGCCGTCGTTGGGCGACATCGGCCCATCGTAGGTGATGAACGCCTCCTTCCGGCCCGCCTGGCCGCCGCCGCGCTGTTATTCGGACCATCCGCGCAGCGCGGAAGCGCAACAACGGCGCGTTGCCGCGCTTCGGCGCGGCTTTGACGGGCGTCACGGCGCAATTGTCGCGCTGCAACACGGCGTTGAGGCGCGTCAAAATGACTTTGACGCGCGTCAAAGTCATTTTGACGCGCTTCCAAGCCGTCTTGAAGCGCGACAATTGCGCGATGAAGGGCCTCAGCGCCCGTTTGTCGCCCGATGGCGGGCCTGCACGGCCCGGAGAGGGGCTCGCCGCGGCCGAAGAGGGTTCCCGCTCGCCACCGGACCTACATTCCCCGCGACATGACGAAGCACACGCTCACGCTCGCGCACTCCCCCGACTCCGATGACATGGTCATGTGGTGGCCGCTGGCCGGGATGGTCGGCCCCGACGGCGTCCCCGCGCCCGGCGAGGAGGGGCGGCCCGCGATCGTCTCGGAGCGGTTCGCCTTCCGGACGATCGCCGAGGACATCGAGCGGCTCAACCGCCGCGCGATCGAGGTGGGGGACCTGGACACCACGGCGATCAGCGCTCACACCTATCCGCACGTGGCGGGGCGGTACCGGATCACGGCGTGCGGGGCGTCGATGGGGGACGGGTACGGGCCGCGCGTGGTCGTCCCGGCCGATTCCCACGTCGAGACCGTCCGCGACCTGGTGCGCCTCGGCGTGCGAGTCGCCGTTCCGGGGGTTCGCACGACGGCGTTTCTCGTGCTCAGTTTGCTGGCGGGCGAGCAGGGAGGCGGCCACGGAGAGGGGCAGGGAGGGGGGCTGCAGCACGAGGAGATGCTCTTTTCCGACGTCATCGGAGCGGTCCAGTCCGGCCGCTGCGGCGCGGGGCTGCTCATCCACGAGGCCCAGCTCAACTACGGCGAGGCGGGCCTGCGCCTGATCGCGGACCTCGGGGCCGTCTGGAAGAGCCGCACCGGCCTGCCCCTGCCCCTGGGGCTGAACGTCGTCCGCCGCGATCTCGACGAGCGCTTCGGAGCCGGAAGCGAAAAAGAAGTAGCAATGCTACTGGAATCTTCCGTTCGCCACGGGCGTACACAGGTGGACGCGTCGCGGCGGTTTCTTCGCCTCCACGCCGGTGGAGGGCTCGGGGGACCGGCGGCCGGGCGCGATGAATGGCTCGACGACGACCTGCTGGACCGGTACATGGCGATGTACGTGAACGAGCACACGCAGGACATGGGCCGCAGGGGCGAGGAAGCCCTCACGCGGCTGTACGCCGACGCCGCGGCCGCCGGGCTCTGCCCGGATCCCGGCCCGATTGACGTTCTCCGCTCCAACGGCTGACCCCCTCTCTCCGCACGGATGCCCATGAAGAGACTCTGCCGCACCGTCGTCCACCGCCTGAACCCGCAGCGCAGGCGGCTTCGCTGGCCGCTCAAGGCGGGGCTGTTCCTGCTGGCGGTGCTGCTGGTGACGTTCCCGCGCTTGGACCTGCTGGCCCGGAACATCGTCCACTGGAGCAACGTGAACGCGCTGATCGATCCGGACTCGCCGGCGCTGGATGAACTGGCCCTCGAGGTCGAGCCGCTCCTGGTCGGTCGGCCGAAGGGGCCCGAGGCGCTGGCGATCGTCGAGGGGATCGTCCACGCGCGGATTCCGTACGCCTGGGACTGGCAGACCTGGGGCGTCGCCGACTACATGCCCACCGTCGAGCAGACCATGAAGGCCGGGCGCGAGGACTGCGACGGCCGCGCGCTGGTGGCGGCCTCCCTGCTCCAGCGCTTCGGCTACGACGCCCGCCTCAAGAGCGACCTGACGCACGTCTGGGTCTGGACGCCGCAGGGGGAGACCATGGCGCCGCGGGAAACCGCCGGCAGAACGATGATCGGCGCCGACACCGCCGGCACGAAGCTCGACCTGCTCGCCCTGGCTGACCCGCGCGCCCTGCTGATCGACATGCCCAAGGCCGTCGCCTACGGCGTGAGCGTCTTCCCCGCGTGGCGCGAACTGATCCTGCTGAGCGTCTTCTGCGGACTCATCCTGCGGCCCGGCTTCTTGCGCGGCCGCGCCGCCGTCGGCGTGCTGATGCTCGTCGGCGCCGGCGTCATGCTCCGATATTCCTGCGGCGACGTCGCCTGCGCGCACGGCGCGTGGGGCGGCCTGGCGCTGGCGGCCTCCGGCCTCCGCAGCCTCCTGATTGCCGCGCGCGGGCGGCCGATAAGCACGGCAGGCACGCCTGCGCCGGCGCAAGGTGCAGTTGTTGCGGCCGAATCCACCGGCGCGGCTGGTTCTCAGGTCGCGGTCGGCGCATAGTTTGGCCCGGCCGGGGCGCGAAAGCCGCTTCCGGCCTGCGGCCGTACCGACGTTGAGGTGTGGGAGTGCCGGCCGCTCGTTTGCCGGTTTGTTGCGCTGCAGACAGGTTGCAAGGAGTTCCGCCGAATGCCGGGAAGTCATCCGCGTGCGCGCCGTGCGCTAGAAGTGATCTGGGCGACCGCGGGCCTGGCGCTGGTCGCGGGCGTAGCCATCGGCGTGAACCCGATCCCCTCCACGCTGAACGACTTCTACCAGCCGGGCACGCAGCCGGGGGTGCTCACCGACTCCATGATGAGCGCGATGAACAACTGCCGCTTCTGCCACGGCGAGTACAACGAGGCGCACGCCCCCTTTGATCGCTGGGCGGCAAGCATGATGGGCCAGGCCGCACGCGACCCGATCTTTCACGCCTGCCTGGACATCGCTTTGCAGGATTCTCCCGCCGCCGGTGAGATGTGCCTCCGCTGCCACACGCCGCAAGGGTGGCTCGCCGGGCGGTCATCCCCGCCGGATGGCTCCGCGCTGGCCGGCGCGGACCTTGAAGGCGTCGCCTGCTCCGTCTGTCACCGCATGGTGGACCCGCAGCAGGATCCGATGCTGACCAATCCACCGGAAGACGGCGCGATTTTGCAGGCGCTGGCCGCGTCCGGCGACCTGCCGTCCGCGCCGCACAGCGGCACGTATGTCATCGATCCCGAGGATCGCCGCCGCGGCCCCTTCAATCTCAACGCCGACTGGAATCACCAGGGCGGCTTCTTCTACCACGACTTTCTCCAGTCGCCCTTTCATCAGTCGTCGCAGCTCTGCGCGACGTGCCACGATGTGAGCAACCCGCTCTATGAGCGACAGGGGGATGGTTCGTACGCCCTGTCCGCCTACGACACGCCGCACGGAACGGGCAACAAGTACGAGCAGTTCCCCGTCGAACGCACCTACAGCGAGTGGGCCAGCAGCGCCTTCGCCCAGGGGCCGATCGAGATGGGCGGCCGCTTCGGCGGTAACAAGACGGCCGTGAGTTCGTGCCAGGACTGCCACATGCCCGACACCTCCGGCGAGGGGTGTGCGCTGAATCCGCCGCTTCGGCACAACCTGCCGCAACACAACTTCAACGGCGCCAACTCGTGGGTTCTCGCCGCGATTAACGCCAGCAACCTCCAGGGCCAGACCGGACTGACCGACGAGAACGTCGAGGCCTCGCTCGAGCGCAACCGCAGGATGCTGGAGGCGGCCTCCGACCTGGCCCTCTACAGCGACGGCTCCACGCTGACGGCCCGCATCATCAACTATTCCGGACACAAGCTCCCCACCGGCTACGGCGAAGGCCGGCGCATGTGGATCCACGTTGTCTTTCAGGATGCGCTCGGGCAGGCCGTCGCCGAGTACGGTGCGTACGACCCCGAAACCGCCGTGCTCGATGCCACGGGCACACGCGTCTATGAAGTCGAACAAGGCGTTGATGCGGCCGTCGCCGCCGCGGCGGACCTGCCCGTCGGGCCGTCCTTCCACTTCGCGCTGAACAACAAGGTGTACAAGGACAACCGCATTCCGCCGATCGGGTTTACAAACGCTGCCTTCGAGCAGGTGCAGGCAGAGCCCGTGGCTCATGTGTACGCCGACGGCCAGCACTGGGACGATGCGGCCTTCGCCATCCCCCCTGGCGCGGCGACAGCGCTGGTGACGGTGTATCACCAGACCACGACGAAGGAGTACATCGAGTTCCTGCGCGATGAGAACGTGAACTCCGTCGGTGATCCGCTGAACCCGAGCACCGGTGAGATCGCCTACAACCTGTGGGTCGCGTTCGGCAAGAGCAAGCCCGTGGAGATGGACAACGCGTCGATCAACCTGGCCTGTCCGTGCGATCTGGATGTGAACGGCGCGGACGTCTTCGACCTGCTTGCCTACCTGGACGGCTGGTTCGAAGCGGCGCCCGCCGCGGACTACGACCTGAGCGGCAGCGTCGATGTCTTCGACCTGCTGGCGTACCTGGATTGCTGGTTCGCGTGCCCCGTCTGATCCGCTCGCCGGCAGCCTACCGGATTCGGATCGCCCGCATTGCCAGGAACATCGGGATCTCCCGCCGGATGCGATTCTCTTCCTGCGCTCGCGGCCCCGAAACACTCGCGCGCGGGCTCGTCCACTCTTCGAGCGCTTCGATGGCCAGTCCGGCGCGTGAGAGCGCTGCGATGTAGTCCTGCAGCGGCCGGTGAAACGTCCAGGTCTTCACATCCGGCGCAGCGCCCGGGTGCATCTGCACCGCCTGGCGCATCGGTGACATGTAAGCGTCGATCCGCCGATACTGCGTGCGAGTCTTTGAATCCCAGCCCCACGATGAGTTGCGGATGATTCGGAACGAGGGGTGCGAGATCACGAAGACGAACGCGCCGTCCGGCTTGAGCGATCCGGCAACCCCTTCGAAGACGGGACCGAGCGGACCGATGTTCGTCAGCGCCATCACGCTCACCGCCCGATCAAACAAGCCCAGCTCCAGCGCCGTGAGCTGACGGGCGTCGCCCACATGGAACTCGGTCGTGCCCGCCGCGCCGGCATCAGTCTCCTGTTCGGCCTCATTTGCTGTCTGCACGCTGCGCGCCCGCGCCGTCTCGATGAGCGACTCGGAAGCGTCCACGCCGACTACATGCGCTCCAAACTTCGCCAGACGCCGCGCCGCGATCCCCTGTCCGCATGCCAGGTCGAGTACGCGCATCGCCGGCTCCAGCCGAAGCAGACGCTCAACGCCCGGCAGGATGATGCGCTCATACAGGTCGCTCCCGCGCTCATCGAGCAACTGGTCGTACCAGGAGGCGACCTGCTCCCACGATGTATCACGAGGGGATGTCGGCGCGGCCGTTGACGCGGCGGCTTCCGATCCCGTCGTGCGTTGAGGCCCAGGCTCCGCCTCGTGATCATCGACGGATGTCGCGTGCTCATAGGCGGGCGTTGTGTGCGTCCCCTCCTCCGGCCCCGCGGCCACTTCCTGCGCCGGGGGCGTGGCCCCGACTGCTCGCCAGAACTCCGGAAGCGGCGCGCGAAATCGCATTGCCCGCCGCGTCTTCGGGTGATCCAGCCCGACCTCCCACACGTGCAGCGCGAGTCGTCCGATCGGATCGCTCGCGGCACCGTGAACGCGGTCTCCCGCCACAGGGTGCCCCGCCGCGGCGAGGCGCGCCCGGATCTCCTCCTCATTGTGCGTCCGGGCCCGCACCTGCGCCAGCGTCAGCCCCGCGCCTGTCTCAATCACCCGAAACTGGATGACCGAGCCGGCTCGCATGCCCGTGCGTGAAGGGTCCGTGTCCGCCTGAATGCCCCCCGTGGATCCGGGCTTGCCCAACTCCCCCTCCAGTAGTGCCAGGTGCGTCCGCTGCATGCCGGACCGAAGCTCCTTAAGCCTCTCGAGCGCCGTTTTCGATCGCACCAGCACCGCAATCCCCGACCCCTCTCGCGAAGGGGCGAAGGCAAGCCGAGGCCGAAATCGCGCGAGTGGTCCTGAACGCACCCCCACCTCGCCCGCCGCGTCGATCAGCGTGGCTCCGCCGCGGCCGGAGGGGTCGGACGGCGTCATCCCCGTCGGCTTCATCAATAGAAGAAGGTCCCGGTCGGCGTGTATCACCTGAACAGGGGGAGGGGGCGGCCGCTTCGGACCGGTTGGCCGGCGGGCCGGGTATGGCCCCCCTTGTTCTGGGGTGTACGGGCGGCGAGGGCCCGAGTCTCGGCGCGGCGGACCGCCGCGAGGAAAGCCGCCGCTCGGGCCGCCACGGGCATCGGGCCGTCTTGGGGGTCGTCGCTCAGCCATGGGCTGTCGCCCCGGCAGTTCCGGCGTGGACGCACGCGATGGCATCAAGGAGCCAGCCGGCGAACTGGGTTTTCAGGATCTGCCCGTCTGTTTTCAGCTCCTGCCCGTCGCGGCAGACCAGCGTCGCCCGGATCTGGTCCGACTCCATCGTCTCCAGCGGGTTGGCCACGATGGCATCCACGTTCTTGCGGGCAAGCTTGGCGCGGGCGGAGGCCATCAGTTCCGCCTCCGGCTCGAGGGCAAAGGCGACAATCGTCTGGCCCGGCGAGCGCCGCTGGGCACATCCGGCCACCAGGTCGGGCGTGGGGTCCAGTTCGAGGACCATTTTCTCCCCCGTCCGGCGGAGCTTCTGGCCGTCGGCTCCCGGCACGCGCCGGGGGCGGTAATCGGCCACCGCCGCGGCCATTACAAGGATGTCGCACTCCGGCAGGTGCTGGTGCAGGAGGGCCTCCAGGTCGCCCGTGGTCTGGAACCTGTGCAGGCGGATCGCCGTATCGGCGGTTGTCAGGGGCGTCGGCCCGAGAAGTAGTGTCACGCGCCAGTTTCGTTTGGCGGCGGCTTCGGCGAGGGCGATCCCCAGGCGTCCGGTGGAGCGGTTTCCGATGTAACGGACCGCATCGATCGGCTCGTGGGTCGGTCCGGCGGTGATGAGGAGTCGAGGCAATTGCGTCGTGGGGGGATTTGGTGGGGAGGTGTGCACGGCTGCCCTGACGTTTTGGGAGGGATGCCCCGCCGAGTGCGACGCGGCTTCCACAGGGTAGGTTGGGCGCAAGCGCCGGGGCAGTGGGGGCGGTTGGGGAGGCGGTCGCCGCGCCCGGGTCAACGGGGCCGTGCGTGAGATGGGGCGGGAGGTGGTCAGTCGGCGGCGACGATCCGCGTTGGGTTCGCTAGGATCGGGGATTGACGCCTTCTGGGCATGGTTCGCGAAGCTGAACAGACGAAAGAAGCATGGCACGTTCACGCAAGAAACTCGGCGACATTCTGGTGGGTTGGGGCGTCCTGACCTCGGCGCAGCTTGAGAAGGCGATGAACAACGCCACGAGCGAGGGCAAGCGCCTCGGAGATGCGATCATCGAGGCGGGTTTCGCCAAGGAAGACCAGGTCGCCAAGGCGCTGGCGAACCAGTTTGGCATGGAGTATGTCGACCTGTCGGCGGACGGGATCGCCGACAAGATCGACACCAAGCTCGTGCCCGAGGATCTGATCAAGAAGCACTTGATCCTCCCGATGTCGCGAACGAACGGGCGGCTGTCGCTGATCGTTCACGATCCGATGGACCTGGAACTGCAGGACATGCTGCGGTTCCGGCTCAACGTCGAACTGGACGCGAAGCTCTCGTCGCGCTCCGCCATCCGCGGGTTCATCGACACCAAGCTCGGCCGGCCGAAGATGGTCGCCGAGGGTGAATCGCTCATCACCGAGTCGATCGACCGCACGATTGACCGCTCCGTTGACCGCTCGGTTGACAAGTCGATCGACATCAGCGGCGAAGAGGCCCCGATTGTGCGCCTGGCGACGAGAATCCTCGTCGAGGCGTGCAAGATGCGGGCCAGCGACATTCACATCGAACCGATGGCCGACCGTGTGCGCTTGCGGTACCGGATCGACGGCGTCTGCATCGAGCGTGACAATCTGCCCAAGCGCATGCAGAACTCCCTGCTCAGCCGCATCAAGCTGATGTCGGGGATGAACATCGCCGAGAAGCGTGCGCCGCAGGACGGCCGCATCAAAATTCCGGTCGACGATGTGCAGATCGACTTCCGTGTGTCAGCCTGTCCGGCCTACCACGGCGAGAGCATCGTCCTTCGTATTCTGCGTCCTGAGTCGGTGCGCATCGGCCTGGTCAACATCGGCTTCGAGGAGGACAACCTCGAAGTCTTCAACCGCATCATCCGCCGCCCCAACGGCATCTTCCTGGTCACCGGGCCGACCGGTTCCGGTAAGACGACCACGCTCTACTCGGCGCTGGACGTCCTTAACAGGCCTGACAAGAAGATCATCACGGCCGAGGACCCGATCGAGTACAACTTTGACGGCATCAACCAGTGCCAGGTCAACGAGAAGATCGGTCTTGGCTTCCCCGCGATTCTCCGCACGATGCTGCGCCAGGCGCCCAACATCATCCTCGTCGGTGAAATCCGCGACCGCGAGGTGGGCGAAATCGCCATTCAGGCGGCGCTCACCGGCCACCTGGTCTTCTCCACGCTCCACACCAACGACGCCCCCGGCGCGATCACCCGTCTGATCGACATGGGCATCAAGCCGTTCCTTGTCGCATCGTCGATTCAGGCCATCATGGCCCAGCGGCTCATCCGCGTGCTCTGCAAGGAGTGCAAGGCGCTCGATCCTTCGCCGGATGCGAAGTACCTCCACCTCACCGAGATCTCCCGCGAGGAAGCCCGCGGCAAGGTGCACAAGGCCGTCGGCTGCCCCAACTGCAACAACGTCGGCTACCGCGGCAGGCAGGCCATTTTCGAGCTCATGCAGATGAACACGGAGATGCGCGAGATGGCGTTCAACAAGGCCGCCACCGGCGCGATCCGCAAGGCCGCCATCGCCAGCGGCATGCGCACGCTTGTCCAGGACGGCAAAATCAAGATCCTCCGCGGCGTGACCTCTCCCGCCGAGATCGCCCGCATGGCGCAGGTCGAAGGCATCATTGAGGACACAGAAGCCGAGATTGAGCTCGAAGTCTGACCCCCACGGCGGGAAACCGAACGACCAAGCCCCTTAAACAGGGGTTCATGAGGAAGCAGCCGAATGTCCACCGTTCAGATTGACAGATTGCTCGACACCGTGGTGAAGATGGGGGCCAGCGACCTTCACCTGACGGTCGGCCGCAAGCCGACCCTTCGTCTCCACGGCCACCTGCGCGACCTGCAGACCAAGGTGCTTGAGTCCGACGACATGGTCTCGCTCATGAAGGCGATCACGCCCGAGCGGAACCAGCAGGAACTCCAGGAGGAGGGCGGCACGGACTTCGGCTTTGCCTACGGAGACCAGGCCCGCTTCCGCGTCTCGGTCTTCCGCCAGAAGGCGGACCTGGCGATTGTCCTTCGCCAGATCCCCAAGCGGCTGCTGACGTTCGAGCAGATCGGCCTCCCGGACGTCTGCAAGGAACTTATCCGCCGCCCCCGAGGGCTCTTCCTGATCACCGGTCCCACGGGCTCGGGCAAGACGACCTCCCTGGCGACCATGATCGACTACATCAACACGAACATGGACCGCCACATCGTCACGATGGAAGACCCCATCGAGTACTACCACTTCCACAAGAAGTCGATCGTCAACCAGCGAGAGGTGGGCACCGACGTGCCCTCCTTCTCCGAGGCCCTCCGGCGCGTGCTCCGCCAGGACCCGGACGTGATCCTCGTCGGCGAAATGCGAGACCTGGAGACGATCGAGGCGGCCATCCGGGCGGCGGAAACGGGCCACCTTGTGTTCGCGACCCTCCACACCACGGGTGCGGCCAAGACGATTGACCGCGTGGTGGACGCTTTCCCGGTCACCCAACAGAACCAGATCAGAGTCCAGCTCTCCACGGCGCTCATCTGCGTGCTGAGCCAGGTGCTCCTGAGCCGGGTGGACACGCAGGGGATGGTGGCGGCGTACGAGTTCCTCGTCGTCACGCCCGCCATCGCGAACCTCGTCCGTGAGAACAAGACATTCCGGATCGACTCATCCATTCAGACCGGGAAGAAGTTCGGCATGCAGTTGCTGGACGACCACCTCTGGTCCCTCTACACCCGCGGCATGATCTCGGCCGAAGAGATGGTCGACAAGTCCAAAAATCCGGGTGACCTCACGGATAAGGTGCACCGCCTCGGGCGGACCGTCGGCCGGATGGAGCTCGACGAGGTGGACGACACCGGTGCCTGACAGGCTCCGTATCTCCCCAGTAGTGGCGCAATGAGTCGCATAATCCAGGTGTCTTGTTTGAATCGCGGGTTCATCTCCTTTGGAGGGACGGAACCGCGGGGCTATGTTCATCGATAAGGACTTACAAGGGCCCGTTCCAGGGCTGAGAGGAAGTCGATGCCGGCAGTGGACCCATCAGAACTGAAGGGGCGCAAGCTTGGTCGGGTGCTGACCAAGCTCGGGAAGGTCACGCGCGAGAAGGTCCACGAGGCCCTGGCGATTCAGAAGACCCGCAAGGTGCCGATCGGCCAGTTGCTCGTCGAACTCGGCTACTGCAGCCAGCGTGACATCAACGAAGCTCTGGCTGGTCAGGCCGGCCTGGCTTATATGGACGTCGCCCGGCTGGAACTGCCCAGCGAGGTCGTTGAAGCGGTCGCCGCGGAGACCGTGCAGGCGTATCAGGTCGTACCGATCGAGTACAACCCCCGCAGCCGGCGCCTGAAGATCGCCATGAAGAGCGCGGACAACTTCCGCGCGGTGGACGACCTCCGGCTCCTGATGGGCTTCAACGTTGACGCCGTCGTCGCGCCCCCCGAGGATGTCGATGCGCTCATCAAGAAGTACTTCGCCAGGCAGGAGTCCATGGGTGACCTGGTCACCGACCTGGCCAGCGACAAGAAGTTTGAGTCGCTCGCGGACCGTGGTCAGTCGATCGATCTGGACGCCCTCAGCGAGGCCGCGGACGACAATAAGGTCATCAAGCTCCTGAATCTGGTCCTGCTCCAGGCGATCAAGGACCGCGCTTCGGACATCCACTTCGAACCGTTCGAGAACGAGTTCAAGATGCGGTACCGCATCGACGGCGTGCTCTATGAAATGGTTCCGCCGCCGAAGCACCTTGGGCCGGCCATTACCAGCCGCGTCAAGGTCATGGCAAACCTGGACATCGCCGAGCGCCGCCTGCCGCAGGACGGCCGCATCGAGTTGGTGGTGGGGGGGCGGCCCGTCGACCTCCGCGTCAGCGTTCTACCCACGATGTGGGGAGAGAGCGTCGTGATGCGTGTGCTGGACCGGGCCAACGTCGAGTTGTCGCTTGACCGTGTCGGGCTGCGCGACGACGACATGGCGCTGTTCCGGAAGCTGATTGAAAAGCCCAACGGCATCGTGATCGTGACCGGGCCGACTGGCTCCGGCAAGACGACAACGCTGTACGCCGCGTTGCAGGATCTGAATGACATCGAGACGAAGATCCTCACCGCGGAGGATCCGGTCGAATACGACATCGATGGCCTCTGCCAATGCCAGGTGAACCCGGACGCCGACACGACTTTTGCCCGGCTGCTGCGTTCATTCCTGCGTCAGGATCCGGACATCATTCTCGTGGGCGAAATCCGCGACCTTGAGACGGCGGTCATCGCCGTGCAGGCGTCGCTGACGGGCCACCTGGTGCTCTCGACGCTCCACACGAACGATGCGCCCAGTTCGATCCTGCGTCTGCTGGACCTGGGCGTGGAGCCGTTCCTTCTGACCGCCACGATTGAAGGCATTGTCGCCCAGCGCCTCGTCCGGACCATCTGCCCGAAGTGCAAGGAGGCCTACGAGCCGCGCGAAGAGGAGCTGATGGAGCTCAACCTCACGTTTGAGGACGTCGCCGGCCGGCAGCTTTTCCGCGGCCGTGGGTGCGACAACTGCCACAAGAGCGGGTATCGCGGCCGGATGGCGATTTTCGAGATCATGGCGATGACGGACGAGATTCGCGAGTTGGTGATGAAGCGCGCCAGCACGAATGCGATCCGCGACCAGGCCCGCCGGTTCGGCATGCGGACGCTGCGTGAGAGCGGGCTCCTGGCGCTGTACGAGGGGCAGACGACGATCGACGAAATCGTCCGCGAGACGATCTCCGAGGAGTAAGCAGGCATGGCGACGTTTACGTACGAGGCGTTGAACGCGGCGGGCAAGCCGCAGAAGGGCTCCATCGAGGCCGCCTCGAGCGAGGAAGCGATTCAGCGCATCAAGAGCCAGGGGTTCTTCCCGACCGCCGTGCGCGAGCAGAAGGTCAAGAAGGGCGGGGACGACGCCGCTGCAAAGAAAAAGAAGAAGGCCGCGGCGGGCATTTCGATCGGCAAGGTCTCCAAGAAGCAGTTGACGCTGTTTACGCGCCAGCTTTCGACGCTGCAGGACGCCGGTTTGCCGCTGCTGCGCTCGCTGCAGATTTTGGAGGGGCAGCTCAAGCCCGGCAAGATGAAGAACGTCCTCATGGGGGTGAGCGAGGACGTGGAGGGCGGCGCTTCGCTCTCCGAGGCGATGGGCAAGCACCCCAAGGCGTTTGACCGTCTCTACGTCAAGATGGTGAACGCCGGCGAGATCGGCGGCGTGCTGGACATCATCCTGCAGCGCCTGGCTGAGTTCATGGAAAAGGCCCAGTCGCTCAAGCGGAAGATCAAGGCGGCGATGATCTACCCGATCACGGTCGTCTGCGTCGCGGTGCTGATCGTGACGGGCATCATGTGGTTCATCGTGCCGAAGTTTGAGGAGATCTTCAAGGACTTCGGCGTGCCGCTGCCCGGCCTGACGGTGTTCCTGATCAACGTGAGCCGCTGGATCGCGGGCAATCAGGTCGGCCAGAAGATCCCTGGCGCGCTGTTCGTACTCGTGGCGCCGGTGTTCATCATCGTTTTCGTGAAGCTGGCGCGAAAGGCGGGCCCCGGGCGCGCGTTCTTCGACACGATCATGTTCTGGACGCCCGTGATCGGAAACCTGATCAAGAAGACGACCGTTGCGCGCTTCACGCGCACGCTGGGCACTTTGATCGGCGCGGGCGTGCCGATCCTGGAAGCGGTGCTCATCACGCGGGACACCTGCGGCAACTACGTCTTTGAGAAGGCCCTGACGCGCGTGCACGACTCAATCCGCGAGGGCGAGAGCTTTGCCGAGCCATTGCGCGAGAGCAAGACGTGCGACGCCATCGTGGTCAACATGATCGACGTCGGCGAGGAGACCGGTGATCTGGACGCCATGTTGATGAAGATCGCCGACAACTATGAGGAAGAAGTGGACGTGGCGGTCGGTGGCCTGCTGCGATTGATCGAGCCGCTGCTGATCGTGACGATCGGCCTCATGATCGGCACGATCGTCGTGGCGATGTTCATCCCGCTGGTGGCCATGATCGAGTCGCTGCAGGGCGGCGGCGCGGTCTGATTGCCCGCGGCCGGGCCCTCCGGCGCGTGATCAAAGGAGGGCGCGGCGGCCGCAGGCACGGCCGTTCGCTTCAGGCCACCTCAGGAGATCCGGATGATGACGCGACAGGGCAGGTACACCAGCAGACGCGGGTTCACGATCATCGAGGCGCTCACCGTCGCCGGCGTGATCATCCTGCTCCTTTCGCTCGCCGCGGTGGCGGCCTCCCGCGGCCTGCGCTCGGCGCGGATCTCCTCCGAGCGACATCACCTGGCCTCCATCCGGTTGGGGGTCGACCAGTTCAAGCAGACCTTTAACAGTCTGCCTCCACTGGTGGACGACGACACGCCGGTGGACACCTCCATCGGACAGCCAAGGACGATTACAAAGATTCAGATGGCCACGGGGGCCGGCAACCACGCGCAGTACAGCAAGCACTCCATTGCGTACTACCTCATGGGGCTGCTGGATCTGGAGCACAACGGCAAGCCGATGGACGGCGCTGCGGGGCCGGCGATCACGCGAGTTGACGAGAAGGGGCACTTCGCGCAGCGCGGCGCGCCCGTTTCTGCGGTGTTTACCGGCGGCGAGGATGCGCGGCGCGTGTACCGCAATCCGGATGAGCCTGAGCGCATTGCCTATCTGGACCAATGGGGTGTTCGCAGCGGCGTGCCGATGGACCACGCGATTCGCTACTACCGCTGGGAGACGCATCCCACCCAGGGAAATCCGAACCTGCCCCCGGCGGTCGGGAAGTCGGAACAGGTGGGCGGCGGCGAGTGGGTGATCGAGAACGTTGAACTTCGCTCAGCCAACTACGCCCTCATCAGCGCCGGGCCGGACGGCATGATCGACGACACCGACCCTGATGCGGCGGTGAACAAGGACAACATTGTGGAGGTGGGCAGATGAGGCGCGCCTTCAGCATTGTTGAACTGCTGGTCGTCACGATCATCATCGCCCTGCTGGCGCTGATCGCGATCCCCGCTTTCAACGGCATCATCGCTGACTCGGAGCGTGCGCTGGCCGAAGAGGCGCTGCAGACCGCCGTTCGCACGGCGCGCGCGGCGGCGCTCCGGTCCGCCGGTGATGAGGACACCGCCCTTGTCTTTCACTACATGCTGACGCCGAACGGCGGGCGCACCTCCATGGTCGTCTGCCGGCGTGTCGCCATGCTCGAGGACGGGAGCGGCACCAACGCACCCTTCCTGCGTGAGGTCTTCGTTCCCGTGCCGGATGTCGACCCCATCCAGCTTCCTGCCGGATGGATGGTCCGCGGCTACGCAAAGGCCGGTGCGATCACAACGGGATCAGGCTGGTACGACGGCCCAGCGCGGTACCCGCCCACCGAGCGCAACTGGGTCTTCCCGGAGACCGATTTCTACGACATCGATGTGGATGACGACGGACAGAGACGCCAGACCTTCGCCCTGCGCTTCCAGGCGGGTACGGGTGTGCTCGCCGTACCGGGGGATGAGATGCTGGTGCTCTCGCCGCGGCCGTCCATCGCGGGGCGCAACGGGGTGCCGGACCATCTGCGCGTCGATGAGGCGGAGAACGATGTGCGCGTCGTACGGGCGGTCCTTGCTGAGCCTCTGGGGCGTCGCAGGGAACTGCTCGGTGACATCTCGGGCGACACCATTCTCACGCGCGCCGTCAGCCAGATCGCGCTCTACAACGAGCGGGAGCTTGCCGCGGCGCTCGGCGTGCGGGTGGACCGTCGCACGGCTTGCCTCTACGAGAACGGCAATGAACCGCGCTACGTCTCGGGCGTGAATCCGCGCATGATCAATGGTTGGATCGAGGGGGACACGAACTTCGACGGCCTTGTGCGAATCAGCACGGCCGATGCCGAGCCGGACAGTCCGTTGGCAAGGGTCTACGCCATTGACCGGTACACCGCCTATCTCAGGCAACTGGAGGTGCTCCAATGAGCACGCACTTGATGCAGACAGGCGGCCGCGGCCGCCAGGCCCTTGCGCTCGCCGCGGCGGGCTTCACGCTCATCGAGGTGTTGATCTCGATCATCATCCTGGCGCTCGGGCTGCTGGGGATCGGCGTGGTTTTCCCGGTTGTGATCCGGCAGCAGCGGATCAGCACGGATGAGGTCCGCGGCGTGGTGGAGGCCCGCAGCGCTGCGGACGCGATGCTCAAGCGGTTCGAGCTCCAGAACCAGGACGTTTGGCAGAGATGGCGCAATTATCGACAGGCTAATCCAGGTCTGAACGAGTACCGGAATGGTGAGTGGGGCATCCCGGCGTATGACGACGACGGCACCCTCACGATGAAGCCAGATGGCGCCGGCGGGAACAACATGCCCAGGTTCACCGCCCGGGACCGTCTGTCGAGCGATGAGCAGTACGTCTGGGACATGGCGGTGCAGCCGATCCCCGACGGCGACAACGTGATCGGCAACGAGCGCCTGCGCATCGCCGTTTTCGTCCGCCGCGTTGATGCTCGACGCCGCGACGGTGGGCTGCCGGTAGCGGTTGAGGATGGGACCGGGCTGCCGGCAGTTGATCGACGGCAGGGAAGCGCCAACGTTCGTTATGCTGCGCCGATCACGGTCGATGCCGAGTTCCGCATGGACGGTCAGCGGGTGGACCGGCGCCAGCTCTGGTTTACGGGTGGGGGCAACGAGAACACGGCGATCAGCATCGCAAGCCAGCCGGGGATGAAGCTCGTCGATTCTCACGGCAACATCCACACGGTTGTCCGCCGCGTGGAAGATGAACAGGGCGATGTTGTTGGCGTCCGGATCGATCCGCCCCTGCCGGCGACCATCACGGAGCAGGTTGTCAACCGGAACAGCCAGGTGCAACTGGTCTGCACGCCGCAGGTGCCCGCAGCGGTGTACATCGTCGAGGTGACCCCATGACCACCGCCCACAGCCCCATCCCGGCCCCCCCCGCCCCCGCGGCCCACCCGGCCCTCCGCCGCGGTTTCACGCTGGTGGAGATGCTGGTGGCCGTCGCGGCGGTGACGCTGATCATCCTTGGCGTGACGCGCATCTTTGCAGCGACCGGCGAAACGCTGCGGGCCGGTCGCCGCGTCAGCTATCTGAACACCTACGCCGCGCTGATCGAGCAGCAGCTTCGCGAGGACATCACCTCGATGTCGCGCGACGGCTTCCTGCTCATCCGCCACGAACTCGTCGACGCCCCGCTCGCGCCCGATGCGGCCACCGTGCAGCGGCGGCGCGTGGATGAACTGGTGCTCTTCCGCACGGGTCACTTTCGCTCGAAGCGTGAGCCGATCCTGGATACGAACGTGATCGCGGAGGCGACGGAGGCGCGGATCTATTACGGGCATGGCATGCGGATGGAAGCCGGCCATGCGAGCTATGACGATGTGAACCCGTATCAGGAGCCGCCCGCGGCGGCAATGCGTCCCCTTGGACAGCCCGGCGGCGCGAACGAGTACGCGTCGAATTGGATTCTGATGCGGCATGTCACCTTGCTCACCGGAGAGCCCGGCACGGCATACCGCCGTCCGGTCCCGGCCCTGGGCGGCGCAGATCGGGAGCTCGACTCAATCGTCCAGTACGCTTATCAGCCCGCGGCGGCGGATGTTTTCCGCAACCTGCTCGACGTGAGCGGGTCGCTCGGCGGCGTGACGCTTGCGCGGAGGTTTTCGGGCAGCGGCGTGCCTTACTTTTCCACGGGCGTGGTCGACATCGCAACGACAAGTCTCGCGGACATCCGCTCGATTATTCTGGACGCGCAGGACCCCGCGCTCACGTCAAGCCCGCCGTTCAACCTCGATGCGGACGAAATGGGAATCTGGTTCGAACCGGATAGCGACGTGTTATCTGGGGGCGCGGCGGATTTCATGCACCAATGGATGGCCCGTGCGCTGCCGACTGACTCGGACAGCGGCCGGCGGATGCGCTGTGAACTGTCACCGCCGAATCCGCTCGGGTTCATCAACGGCAGCCGCGCCTCCGCCACGCCCGATGCGCATGACGAGATCCGCATGGATCGGATGATGCTGCTCTCCTCTAACTTCGTGCCGCATTGCACGGAGTTCAAGGTGGAGTGGTCGTTCGGACAGCCACAGCCAACCCTTGGATCAAGCTCTACCTCTGGTGCTCTGGCTTGGTACGGTGAAGGTTATGACAACGTGAGGGAGCAACTGTACGCCAGGACGCCGTACCTCAATGGGGCATATCGATTTGGGACCAGCATCCCTCGTCAGGGGACTCCCCGTATTCACAGGACGCTCGTCGATCTGATTCACGGAGTCGGCGGCACGGTGCGACCGACCAATGATCGGGCCTACTCATTCTTCGGGTACTTAGATCCGACCTACGTGCCCCAGGCTGACATTTGGGACGCCTCCGAGAACGCCGGTTCAAGCCAGCCTTACCGCCCAGACGAAGGCGACATCACCAGCGAACCCCTCGCGATGCCGTGGCAATGGCCGAGGCTGCTGCGGATCACCATCAAGCTCGTCGATCCCAGCGATCCGACGACCGAGGCCACGTACCAGTACGTCTTTGAAGTCCCGCAGCGAGAGAGCGTCCAATGACGCCGCCGCGGCGGCGGTGCAACAGGCGTGCGGGGTCGGCACGCCGCGGGCACAACGCCCTGGAGCAGTTCAATATGCAACCCGACACATCAGCCAGACAGACCACCGCTCCGGCCGCCGCGGCGGGCCCCGGCCCGGCCTCCGGTCGGCCTGCGAGCACCCGCGAGCGCGGGACGGTGCTGCTGCTCATCGTGGGCGTGCTGGCGATGCTCTCGATCATTGCGGTGGTGTACGCCGCGATCGGCCGGGCCGATCGCCTGAGCAGCACGGCCTACCGGCGTGAGACGAGCGTTGATGAGTTCGTTCGCCGCGTGGCGGAGTATCACCAGCAGATTCTGGTGGACGACTTGTTTGATTTCACAGTTGTTCTTGGGGTCGACCCGAACAATCCAACTAACTTTGCGCCCGTTCCAATTCGCGAGATGTGGGATCGGCCGTCGATTGCCACGGGAGTTGTTACCCAGTCGGTCAGGTTTTCGCCGTCGGGCACGGCGTCCGGGACAGACCCTTATCTGGCCTCCACACTGCCGGATCTGAATCCCACCACAAATCCGAACGGGCGCTACCGCTGGCCGCACATTTCTAACGTTGCGCCTGGCGGTCAGTTCATCAACCTGTGGAATCTGCGCGGCAATTTGGAGGCGCCCGCTGGGGTCATCGGCCAGACAATGTCCCGCCAGCTGCAGCGCATCGAAAGCAACGGCAACCAGGTGCAGATGAATGCAGCGACTTCGGCTCCGAACAACGCCGCCGTGAACTATCCGGCCCTTCTCACCGCGAACCAGTACGAAACCTTCGCCCCTGCAACGTGGACGGGCCGCTTCGCTCCGAACGATCCGCGGAACTGGAGATACAGCTGGCTCGATGTCGATGGTGACGGGTTTTACGACTCCCGGCCGTGGCTGCCGGAAGATGCGACGGACTTTTATCTAGGTACGCCGCCCGCCTCGCCCCGCGTTCGTCAGGTGATCCCGTTTGACGGCCCGTACCGGTACGTCCTGGGCACGCGCATCATCGACCTGAGTTCGATGGTGAACGTGAACACGGGCCTGGAGTTCGACAGCGTGCCGAACAAGCTTCACCCGGCTGGGGTGTCGCCGGCGGATGTGAACTTGCAGGCGTTGCTCTCGCTCGGCGGCCTCGATCCGTCGATGACCGACGGGTACAGCGGGATCGACACGAACTACTTCACGGGCGAGCAGGTCTACGCGGATTACGACCTTGCGCTGGCCAAGGCCGCTGGCAACAAGGCCTTCGGCAGGATCGCGGTGGCGGTCGGTCATGGACCGATCAGCGATGCTGAAGACAGGATGGCGGCCTATGAGCGCTTCGCGACTGGTCCGAGCGGTCTGGACTGGGCGGTTGATCACGGCACCTCTCTGCTGTACTACGGCTCGCAGTTGAATCCCTTCGGCGCCAGCTCTGAGTTGGACCTGCGCGCTTTCCACGGCGTGAACAATCCGGCCCTGCGGAGCCGGCTGAAGGCGACCATCGCCGGCACGGGCGATTTAACCAATGACCCACTTGCGCGGCGCCTTGATCCGCTCCGCTCGTGGCGTTCGCTCTACCACGAGCGCGGCCAGCGTGACATGGATGCTGACGGGCGGATCGACGACGCTGCGATGAACCAGGTACGAGCGGATGTGCGCAGCCTGCTGACCACTGCGGGCGCCTCGCGCCCGCTGGCGGTGCGGCTTTCGACGCCTGGCCGGTTCATTAACGGCACGTTTGTTCCACGTTTCGATGAGTTGACCGAAGATGATGTGAAGATCAACATCTTCAAGGAAGCCTTCGAATTTGCGCCGCCACTTACACCGGGCGGCGAGGAGATCCTCACGGGTCTGAGTGACGCCGGTATCCAGCGCGTCTTCGACGCTGTCATGGAGTGCCTCGCACCGTTCGCCACCGTGCCGGCCACCTGGGACCAGTCAAACACCAGCCGCACGGCCAGCTACGGCGGGAACGCCGAGTTCGCCCTCCGCGCCGGGCTGCACTGGCTGGTCAACCTGCTTGATGCATACGACGCGGATCAGATTCCCACGCGGTTCACGATCAAACTGAGAACCCGCAACGGAACCGACATCTTCGAACCGACGACGGAGGACGAGGAGACTCCATACGTCAAGCACGACAGCTCCACGGCGTCTGCGGCCCCGAGCAACTGGCGCACGGCAAGGCTGGAGATGCCGAGGGACGCTGCGGGCACTCCCAAGCAGCCGGAGAACGCATCGTTCCTCCACACGCCGCACTGGTACAACGTCTACGGCATCGAGCCGCAGCCGATGTTGACGGAAGTGACGAGCTTCACGCTTTTCACTGACTCGCCAACCAGTACACCTGCGGCAATGTACGGGCAGGGGGGCGACGACGAATGGAACGAGGCCGGTGTGGACCCGGCTGACCCCACGAGCCGAGACACAAGTGTTGGCGTCACCCTTAACAACACGGTGGATCTGGCCAACCCCGACTTCGTCTTCGAGGTGATCGCCTTCCAGGTCGCGAATCCATTCGACCAGACCATCCGCATCGGTGTCGATGACGACACGACCTATTACGTGGAGTACGCGGGCCGCTATTACCCGCTGGTGACGACCGGCGGCACACCCGTCGTGCTCGGCCCTGGCGCGATGCATGTCTTCTACGTGACCAGCCAGGTGGATCACGACGCCTTGCGGACGCGCGTCGCCACGGCGCTTGGTGATTCCAGCGACACGGGGGCCTTCGGCCGGTTTGTTGCCGGCCAGTTCGGGGTGGATGAAGAGGACTCAACGCGGATCGAAGCGTACTTCCATTCGCCGGCGTATCCAAATCTCGACCTTACGACGCTGGACACTTCGACGACGCTGCTCGACTTGCACGGCGATTCGACCGGTCTTTCCGACCTGCCTCAACGTCGGCGCGTCGTCAACCTGTGGCGCGCAGTGATCGAGGGTGATGAAACCAGGAATGAGAACGACCTGCGGAACGACATCCTGGTCGACCGACTTCGCGATGCAGAGAACGGGCCAGTGCAGGGCCTTAATACGCGCAGCATGCTCACGTCTGTTTCTGTGATCGGGCGCGGAGAGTTCGACGAAGATGATGCTGATGCAGGCCTCTCCATGCTGCTCTGGCGAGGCTGGACGCGGCCCTCCTGGTCCACCGATCCGACCGGCAAACACGGTGCCATGCCGCCGTGGGCGATTGAAGTGCCGCCGGACTATCGGTCCAATGCAGGCGAGAAGCGTCGCAACGACAACTACAGCGCTGATGCCAGTGAGGGAACATTGGCCAGCTACGTGGAAACGGGACCGCAATACTTCCGATCACTCAACGCCCTGTTTGACTGGTACGGGGCCGACCCGGATACGCAGCAGGCGCAGCACCCGCCGGACGTCGGGCTGTGGCAGCGACCGGACGTGAAAGATCGGAACCAGCTCGTTGAGAACACTGCGGGCGGCAGGTCCTTTGACCAGGCCGCGGTCGAACTCCACAGCCGCACCAGCGGCCCGAATGCCACCACGCCGCGAAACCCCGGCCTTTTCCTCCGCCAGAGCGACCTGATGAAGGTGCTGGCGGTTGGCCCCTGGCACGCGCCGGGGAGCAGCGCCGCGCCTCCCGGATCCGCGCAGGCGCTGGAGGACGAGTGGATGACGCTCTCCGAGGCGCTTGCGCTGGCGATGGGGTACTACTCGCCGAGTAACCCGATGCACCCGTTATACGTCGCCGCCGACGGCGATGTGGCGGCCGCCATTCCCCAGAAGCTCGACCGCGGCCACCTCATGCTCCACGGCCATGTCCCCTTCATCGATAACTCCGGGAACGGCCAGTACGACCTCAACGAGGATGTTCTCGGCCTCGGTGTTCCGCTTGCCTGGGGCCTGCTCGACCGCTTCCGCGTTGACGATGTCGGCTCCCTAACCGTTGGCAAGCCCGGCATGATCAACGTCTCCACCGCGCCGCTGCGCGTCCTGCGCATGGTGCCCATGCTCAGCCCGCCGACGGACATGTCGTGGTGGGGTCGTAGGGCGATGGAGTCATCCCGTACGGTTCAGGGCTGGCTCGCGCGGCAGCCCGATCCCGCGGCGTCAATCGTGGCTTACCGGGACAGAACCCAGGTGCAGGCGCGGGACGGGACCGTTTTGAACTTCGATCCGGCCACGCTTCCGATGCGGCTCGATGAGAAGGTCGGCATTCTCGGCCTGCGGGATCCGAGGTTGGAAACGACCGGGTTCGTCTCCCTCGGCGAGATCCTTGCCGCTCGCGACGTGACCCACACCAGCCACACTCAGGCCATCCACGACATCGACTACTTCGCGCTCGCTACCGACAGTATCGCCGCGGAAGCTCTTGACCCCACCCGCTACCGCGGGGGCGTCGAGGACGACGGCATGAAGAATGACTTCGATGAGCAACTCGCCATCGTCGACGCCGCCATCAACTCGCTGACGATCCGCTCGGATGTCTTCTGCGTCTGGTTCGTGGTGCAGGGATATTTGCCCTCCGATGTCGAGGGGCTCTCGGACGATGACCCGATGGTGCCCTCCCTGGCGCGCCGTTACGTCATGGTCGTCGATCGCTCCAACGTCACGAAACGCGGCCAGAAGCCTCGCGTGCTCTTCCTCCAGGAGGTCCCGATGTAACGATGGCACGGCTCTGCGAGCCGTGGAGTATCGGCCAAGCCAACGCCGCCTCCGCCGCCAGCCCCAAAACGGCCGCCGCCCCCGAGTGGGCTCAGGGGCGACAACCAGTTCAGACCCGGGATGGGCCCGGCGCATTACGGAGCGTCGGGCCATCCTTTTTGGTATAGAAGGGTATCCACGGGGGCTGCGGTCCGGCAGAAGGGGGAGCGGCCACCCGTAAGTTCAGCTCTCGGCGGGAGGTAACGCCGAGGTTCTGGTTCGGTTTGAGGTCCAGATTTCGGGCCTGGACCCTCCATCTCAGCTCGAGAGGTCCGATCGCGCCGGCGCAAGAACGCTTCCTGACGGTCGCGTCTCTGATGTGACCCCGGGCCGTGCCCCTTAGATGCTCACTTCTTCAGCAGCCGCTCGAGGAAGTGGATGTCGATCCCGCCCTCCCTGAACGCGGCGTTGCGCATGAGTTGGCGGTGCAGGGGGATCGTCGTCTTGATCGGGCCGATCTCGAACTCGCGCAGGGCCCGGTAGGTCCGGTCGATTGCCTCGGTGCGCGTGTCGGCGTGGACGATGAGCTTGCCGATCATCGAGTCGTAGTTCGGGGGCACGCGATAGCCGGCGCAGGCGTGGGTATCCAGCCGCACGCCGGGGCCGCCGGGGACGAAGAACTCCTCGATCAGCCCCGCGCTGGGCATGAAGTTCCGGTCCGGATCCTCTGCATTGATGCGGAACTCGATCGCGTGCACACG
>CAYWRO010000009.1:0-42857 GCA_964460345.1 uncultured Phycisphaeraceae bacterium
CGCCGAGAGCCAGTCCCCCCCACTCCCCCCACTGGCCGGGCCTCCCCGATCCTTGCCCTGGATCTCCTCGGCGTAGCGCGCGATCGCGTGGCGCGTGATGCGCGGGATGTCCTCCCGCCGCTCGCGCAGGGGCGGCAGGTGCACGTGCGCGCCCTTGATGCGGAAGTACAGGTCCTGGCGGAACGTCCCTTCCGCGATCGCCTTCTGCAGGTCCTTGTTCGTCGCGCTCACGAAGCGCACATTCACCTTCCGCGGCTCATTCGACCCGAGCCGCACGACCTCGCCGCTTTCGAGCACGCGCAGGAGCTTGGCCTGCATGGTGAGCGGCATGTCGCCGATCTCGTCGAGGAAGAGCGTGCCGCCGCTTGACCCACCCCCGCTCGCGTACTCAAAGACGCCCTCGCGATCCTTCTCCGCGCCGGTGAACGCCCCGCGCACGTGCCCGAAGAGCGCATCTTCGATCAGCGTCTCGCTCTGCCCGGCGCAGTTGAAGGCCACGTACCGCCCCTTCGCGCGGTTCGAGTTGCGATGCACCGCCTGGGCGATCAGCTCCTTGCCCGTGCCGCTCTCGCCGGTGATCAGCACGGGCAGGTTGCTCGCTGCGACGGTCTTGACGGTTTGGAGGATCTTGCGCATCGGCTCGGAGCCGGCAATGATCCCCTCGAAGCCGTCGTGCTGGACGAGCTCGCCGAGCCCGCCTTCGCCTTCGCCCCCGCCGCCGCGAACGCCGCCGTACTGGTGCCGCAGCAGCACGGTCTCGGCCGCTCGGTTGACGAGGTTGCGGAAGACGTCCAGGTCGAGCGGCTTTTCAATGAAGTCGTACGCGCCGTGCTTGAAGGCCGCCCGCGCGGTGCCGACGTCGCCATGGGCGGTGACCATGATCGTCTCGGCGTCCGGCTGCATGCGGCGCGCGGCCTGAAGCACGCGCAGCCCCGCATCCGCCCCCCCCTCCCCCACGACCCCCCCCTCCCCGACCACTGCGCCCTTCCCGTCGTCCCCCGCCGCGCCCTCGCCCTCAATCCCCGGCACCTTCACCCCCGCGCTGCCCGGCATGCGCAGGTCCGTGATAATCACGTCGAACGAGCCGTGCCGCAGCTCATCGACCGCCCGCTCCACATCACCCACGATCGTGCACACGTGCCCGAAGCGCTTGAGCGCTTCGGCCATGACGTCGGCGTGATCGGGCTCATCCTCGACGATGAGGATCTGGGCGGCAAGGTTGTTCTGCTCCGTCGGCATGCGGAGAGTCTATGACGGATCGAGAAGAGTCTCACGCAGAGGCGCAGGGATCGCAGAAAAGAAGGGTCCGCGATGGACGCGTGAGGAGAGGGACCGGTCGGACTACTGCGCCGGCAACTTCCACGCCGCGCCGCACTCGGGACACGGTGTACAACCATCGGCGTCTGCAGGCAGGTCGTCAATCCGGTACGAACATCGCGGGCACACGCCGCGGCCGAGCCGCGTGGCGACCTCGTTCTCGAACAGGCGTCCGCGCCGCAGCAGGATCGCGCCGACGAGGACCGCTACGGGAACGAGCACGGCCACCATCGCGGCGGGCCAGATGTAGTCCACCCGCTCAGGCGACGTGGTTGCGAACCAGTAGAACAACTCCACGCGCTCATCCAGCACCGGCGAGACCCACAGCGCCGCCAGCGGCGCAAGGATCAGCGCCGCGCCGATCGCCGTCATCACCGGCCCGCGCCATCGCAGCGCCCGCAGACGCACCGCCTGACCCCGCGCATCAGCCCCTTGTAAAGGGTCCGGTCGGCTCATACGCAGCATTGTACATGAGAATGGAAAACCGCCCCACCAACCGTGCGACAGATCCACATCCACCTTCTCCCTCTCCGCGATCTCCGCGCCTCTGCGTGAGACCTCTCCGCCCCGCCGAGCCCGCGCGGAATACCATCTTCCGGGATGCAAACCAAAGGGGGACTCACATGCGACTCAACGAGCTGATGACCACCAGGGTCGTCACGATTCCCGCCGCCGCGCCCGCGGAGGACGCTTGGTCGCTCATGTGGCGGCGGCACATCCGCCACCTCGTGGTCGTCGACGGCGACGACGTCGTCGGCATCGTCTCGGAGCGCGACCTGGGCGGCCGCGCGGGGGAGGCGCTTCGCGCCGGCCGCACCGTCCGCGAGATGATGAGCGAGCGCATCGTCACCGCCGCGGATTCGATGACGCTCCGCCAGGCGGCCAATCTCATGCGCAGCCGCATGATCGGCGCGCTGCCCGTCGTGGACGACGATGAGAAGCTCGCCGGCATCGTCACCGCCACGGATGTGCTCGACCAGCTCGGCCGCGGCTACACGCGCCCGGACGTCGGCGGCCGCTCCCTGCGCCGCGCTGCCGTGCGCGTGCCGCCAAGCCGCACCGAGCGCGGCCGCCCTCGCTCGCCCCGCCCGCGCGGCAGAAAGCAGCGCGCCAGCGGGCCCGACCAAGCGGACCAGATCCCCACCTTCATCCGCGCCGAAGGCGTGAAGCTGCCGGACGATCAGCGCGACCGCCTGCGCAAGTCGCTCCAGACGAAGCTCGGCAAGTTCGCGCCGACCGTGCAGCGCATCAGCGTGCGCCTCTCCGACGTCAACGGCCCGCGCGGCGGCGTCGACCGCCAGTGCCGCATCAAGGTCGTGCTCCGCGGCCTGCCGAGCGTCATGGTCGAACACCAGGACGCCTCGCAACCCGCGGCGATCCGCCGCAGCGTGGGCGCCGTCGAGCGCGCCGTGCGCAAGACCGTCGACACGCGGCGGACGAAACTCCGCCGCGTCGCCTAGCAGAAGCCCCCCCCTCCCCCCCTCCCAAGCACCTCTCCGAAACAGAAAAGGCCCCGCCGCGCTCCCGCGACAGGGCCTGAATCCGACTCCTCCTTTTCCCGCGCGCCTCCGCGCGCGCCCCGCTTAAAGGCGGCCCGCGCGGTGCCGACGTTGCCGTGGGCCGTCACCATGATCGTCTCGGCATCCGGCTGCATCCGCCGCGCCGCCTGAAGCACGCGCAGCCCCGCATCAAAGAGTCTCTGCCGCAGACAGGGCGCGGATGGAAATCAGGAGGAGGGGGGCAGAGCAGGCGGAGTCGCCTTCGCCGGCATGTTCCACGCCGCGCCGCACTCGGGGCAGACGGTGCACCCGTCGAGTGCGGGGCGTGCGCCCTCGAGGTCGTAATCGCATGAGGGACATCGCGCGCTCTCCAGGCAACGCGCGACCCTTCGTGGCTCACGATGGATGGCGACAACACTGACCACGAAGCCGACCAGCATCACCGCTCCCCAGGAGCCAAGGATGGTCCAGAACGCGCCGTCGCCCCCTGGTCGTGGGAGCACCTGAAAGACTATCGCGAAAAAGAGGCAACTCAGCGCGAGATTGAGTATCACCACCGCAACGGCAGCGCTCCACCACGCATCTCTTGGGCCAGAAACCCATTCGCCCCGAGCGTCGCGCACTGGTGGCCTGGTGAGGCGGCTCATCGCCCCACATCATACGAACTGGAAAAGTAGAAAGGCCCCGCCGCTCCGCGACAGGGCCTAAGTCCAAAAGTCCCTCTTCTCGGCGCTCCCTGCGCCTCTGCGTGAGACTCCTCTCCCTCACGCCGCCTCGGCGATCCCCCCGTTCCCCCCGCTCCGGAACGCCGCCTGCAGCGCCGGGGGAAGGGTTCCGAAGAGCACGTTGGCCGTCGCCGAGGTCACGCTGCGCTTGGTGGCGCGCACGCCGTAGATGCGGTACCTGATGGCGTTCGTGTTCATCGGCACGGCCATGTCGTGGTACGACTTGGCCCGCACGTTCTTGATGAAGACGAACGGCCCGTCGTCGATCGCACGCTCGATGTCGAAGTCCTGGCCGTGGCTGAGCGTCCCCTTCCACTTGAGGAGGATCGTCCCGTCCGCGATCGGGTCGGCGACCAGTTCCGTCGGCGCTTCAGCCGGCGGCGGAGGGCTCGGGGGCAGCGGCGCGGGGATCTCGGCACGCGCGAAGACGTCAGGGTCGTTCGTCTTCTCAGCGAAGGCCTTGATCGTCGCGATCAACGCCCGACCCGCCTCGCTCATCGTCTCATAGGCCGTGTCGTAGGCCTTCGTCGCACCGCGGCTGGCGCTGCGTGCCGCGAAGGCGTTTGCCTGAGCCGCAACCGCGGCGTCAACCAAGGCTTTGAAGGAGTCGACCTCCGTCTCCTGCAAGCCGATGGTCAGCGCCACCTCCTGCCACTTCGGAATGTGGCCGCTGAAGAACTCGATCTGTGCTTTCTTTCCGCTTGGCAAAACAGTGCTCATACGATGTCTCCTTGAGGCTCAACGCCTCGCGCTGAAAATCCGTGGGCCGCGGCTCTCCTTATCACGGTTGGTTGTGTGCGGCCCTGCCCTCCGAAACTCGCGAACGCGACACGCAACACACACGCGCCGCTCCCATGAGGCGTGATTCGGCGGCACAGAGGGCCGGCTTTAGAGCAAGTCGGATAATCGACGGTGCGCGCGAGGCAAAACCAGGGGATCCCCTAAGTCACGACGTCAATGCTGTCAGGCAAAGACGTGCGGGGTCCTCAGCACCCCGCAATCAGGGGGGCTTGATCGCGGTGCGCTCAGGAGCACGCCCGACGCCAGTATCCCTAGTTTACGGGTTGACGGCCGATCTCAGCCGGCGTCCAACTCACGACCATCCTGCTCGCTCGCACCGGCGGCGGCCCAAAGTTGCTTCCGCGCGGTGGCTGGAACTTCATCTCCGTGTGGTACTGCTGTATCTTGAGCTCGCCCGGTCCGGGGCGCCACCACTTGGGAGTCGACCCGTCAATCGGCACTTCAACCTCCCGGATGACTGGGAGCGATCGCGACCCCAACATCTCGCGCAGGCGCTTGGCCACAGGGTCTGGCGAGGCATCGATCACGATGATCTCCCGGATGCTCTTTGACTGGAGCACTGCTGAACGGAAGAGTCGCGAGATCGCGGCGTCCGACGTCGGGAAAGAAAAGCCAAAGATGATCAGTCGTTGGGCGTCTTCAATTGCCGCGAGTGCATGGTCCCACATCCGCTGCAAATGCGGAAATGAAGCGTAGGTCTTCGTCATCGATGGCAAAACGAGAACAGGCTCAGTCGGTTGGTTACAGCACGTGCAGCACGTATTGTAGTTGTTGTAGACGGGCACGATACATTCAACGAGACTGCACTCGCTGTTCTTGCATGTGCGCCATGCGATTGAGCCGTGGAGCTTAAGAATAGCACCTTCCCCGGTCGCTGGGGGCTCAAGTGTCCGCGGGCCACACTCGCAATCATAGCCGAGAATCGCGTTTGTTCTGCAGTTGTGACAATCCGCATCCGCCCACTTCGTACTGTGTTTCACGCCACCGCGCGATCCTAAGATATACTCCGCGCACGTATCATAGTTTGTGGTGACAACCGTCGTACTGCCATCGACGGCCAGCAGCAGACCGTACGCCCAGTGGCGAGGTTCCAGGCAGCATCGAGAGAGCCTGTGGATGCTGTAATGACCAAGTTCGCGGCGAGCGCGAACACCCGTTCCCGGCCCCAATTTTGCCTTGCAGCGTGCCTCCGCAACGGGCGCCGTCTCCAGTTGATCCAGCGCGCCAAGTGCTTCTTCGACGTTGGACCGCCGAGGGTTGCCGAACCACTCCTTCAAGAAGCAGAACAGGGATGGAGCGCGAAACTGCTCCAAGCGATCGAAGAAGTTGCTCATTAGTGGGAGTTCACCGCTGGTAACGCACGAGGAGAAGCCCGCCCCGAGCCAAAGGACATCTCGACTGCGGAGAGTCCAGTCGTATCCGAGAATGCCGTCATTCCAGGCTATTTTCATCAGCCAGCTCCTCTTAAGCAACCGTTCGCAGCATCGGGGGAAGAACGTTCAGGCGAGGCGCCTCCGCCTTGACAAGCACACTCCTATGCGGTTCACGCTTGGACGCCGACAGATCGGGCGTCGGCGCGAGGGCAACATCGATCCGCCCAGGTCGCTTGCACTGCGGCAGCACCATGCCCCATTCGAGCCGCCTCAGGTCTTGCAAGCGTTCAACCTGCGCTCTGAGGTTCTCGCTGTGCCCGATGTAGATCTCGCACCCTTCGGTATGCAGCCAGTAGAATCCTTGCACCTCATCCACTCGCCGAGTTGAGAAGTCGCCCAGGACACCCACGTGCTCAAACCTTGGCGACTGCCGCGGGGCAACCACGCTCCTCTGGTGGCTCTTCCGAAGGGTCAGCGCCGCCCACCTGTAGTCAACGGCTTCGAAGCCAGGTGTGACCGCTCGTGCAAGTTCATCAAATCGCGCGGACAGCGCGGGGTCGCAGAGTACCTGGTCAATGGACAGGTCCTGATGGCGCTCGAAGTAGTAGAAGTCTTGCATACTCCGAAGAGCGATCTCCGCCGCCAGAAAGTACTGATCCAGATCGCTGCGCGCCACACGGTACGGCGAGACGGAGTCCAGGCGACCAATCTGCCCGCTCTTGCGTGCTCGTAGCAGTGCCATATTGAGTTCGACCTGACTGGCCCGGAGATCACGCCGCCAGCACTCCCGGATGAACTCCACGTTCTTTGCCGGATCCGCAATCAGGCGGTCAATCGAGTACCCATCATGGATACGCAGGTACGCGTCGCGAACCTGCGCAGCCAACCACGCAGCGCCGCATCGGTCGCTCTTTTCCCGCAACGCCGCTCGGGCCGGAGCCACCTGCTTGAACAGTTGCCCCTGCTCCAGGTCCTCGCCCGCGGCCGTCAGGCCATCTTGCTCGAGGGAGGCGATTACCCGATTGGCGAGCGCCTCCTCATTGCTGTCCTCATCGTCGCCGGCCTCGTCAAGCCAGGCGTCGACTTCCTCGGTGGTCACCGGCCAATCGGCCAGCTCGCCCATGTACGACGCGCTGATCTCATCAAGCAGTCGCGGGCATCGACTCGAGTTCATCGTTTCCTCCTCGTGCAGCAAAGCCATACCCCTTCGACTCCAGGTGCAGCCTGAGTTTCTGCTTGGCATCGTCACTCGCCTTCCGCCAGCTCTGGGCCGTTCCGCCATGTGCCTTCGCCAGTTGCTCCGCCCAACCCATCGCGACCTTCGGGCCAAACCTGGCCCGAAAGGCGAGCCGTTCCCGATCGGTCATCTTGTCTCGACACGCCTCGTCCACCGCCTCCCACAACTCCTCATCGAGTAGAGCCTGGTCGGGCGCAGGAACCGCAGCCGCGCATGCCTCCGGCAGCGCATCGAGGCTGCTGATCCGGCCGAACCTGGTCTCGACGCGCCGCACACGAAGGCGCCTACCGGCGTGGCCCCTGGCGACCATGAAGAGAAATGTGCGAACGGATGCGCCCCGGGCCGGGTCATACTTTCGAAAGACATCAAAGAGCGAGTCATGGATCACCGACTCGATGTCGTCATCGTCGAAATCCGAAAGGTCGCGTCGAAGGCGCTTCCGCAACGGGCCGGCATACACCTTGGCGATGTCGCGGACGACCGAGGTGTCCCCACTCGCGATCCGGCGGCCGAGTGCTGCATCCATCGCCTCGCGTTCCGGCCTGTGCGTCATTCGAATCCTCCGATTCATCTGAAGAGTGCCTACAAGAGGTATTTGCGCGCGGGCGGCTAGCGCTCCGAATGGACGCCGCTTTTTTCCGAGAGCAGGCTTGTGTCTCCCCCCGTCTTGCGCGATTGTACAAGAAAGTGGGAGTGGCCCTGGGCCAGAGGGGCCGAACACGCCGGTGCGATCGGTACTCACCGACGCGGCGGAAAAACCCAAGATCGCGTGGCGGCCGCCCCCCCTGCCAGCCTGTCGCCGGTCCCTCTTACCAACGTCCGGATAAAGAAAACCCCGCTCACGCCGCGCCAGGCCGGGTTTTGGGCTCCGCGTGGGCCCGTAGGGCCGGATAACCTCAAAATTTGGTCACCAATCGGCTCCGATTGGTCACCGATCGGGCCCGATTGGTTACCGATCGGGCCCGATTGGTCACCGATTGGGACCGATTGGTCACCGATCGGGACCGATTGGTCACCGATCGGGACCGATTGGTCACCGATCGGGCCCGATTGGTCACTGATCGGGCCCGATTGGTCACCGATTGGGCCCGATTGGTCACCGATCGGCGCCGGTCGTTCGCCGCGTGGGCCGCCTCCGCCGCCGTGGACCCCCCTGCAGCCGCGCTCGTTGCAGCGCCGGTGCGGATGATCTCCTTCATGAGGGGCCCAGCTGGTTCTGCCGCTCCTGCTTCACGAAGCGCTAAGCTGCGGTGATGACCGGTCTGCCGTCCGGCCCGTCGGCGCCACGTAGGGGACCGAAATGCCTTGGTGAATCTGCACGTCGATTGCTGCCTCGTCGCTGCGCACTTCGTAGTACCGTTCCGGCTTCCGATACACATTCACCATTTGATGGCCAGTCGAGAACGTGTTCTCCTCCAGGTGCGTTGGATTGCCGAAGATGATTTTTTCTATATCGTGAGATGAATACTCGACGAACTCACCACCCCCCCTGATCAACCGCTCAATCTCCCCGACCCTTCGAAGATGATCGATGCCTTCGGTCTGGTCGTCTGGCATGACCATAAACAGGTAATCCCGTGCCCGACTAATGGCCACATTAAGAATGTTCTGCTTGTTGAGGAACATGCGCGGATCGTTTGAAATCGTCGGTGGCGGATTGAGAACAGCGATGACGATGTCGCATTCATCGCCCTGGAATCCGTGAATCGTACCGACTTGCAGATCAACGCCCTCAGGCTTCGCTCCCGATGATTCAATCAACCTGTTCAGCAGGTTTGCCTGTGCACGATACGGCGCGATCACGCCGACCTGGATCGGATCCGCGTCATCCGTCTCGATCTGGCCGGACAGCCATCGAACGAACTCGAAGGTGAAGAGCGCCGAATAGGTTTGATACGGTGTTCCGCTCTCCAGCCGCTTTGCTCGGTACAGGCTCTCGAACTTGCTGACAGGGAACTTGATAAGATTGAGATGCTTGACGTCCAACCCGTCTACGCGCAGCGGCCGCGCACTTCCCGCCGTACGCCGATGCTTCAAGATACCATCGTACGTGAAGCGACTGAATACCTCTCCGATGGCCGGAATGCTGCGGTACTGTACGTCGAGGTTGACGATTGGGTACTCGTGTGGCTCTGTCCCCGGCCCGGCAAATGACCCCGGTCGCGTCAGGCCGACGAACTTGTAGATGTTCTCGCCCTTCCACTCTTCGACAGCTACGATCGGCTCGATCTGGAAAGGGTCGCCGGCGATGATGAACTTCTCAGGGTGCTGCTGATATAGCGGAAGGATGATGCTGGCGAGCGCGATCATCGATGCCTCGTCGATGACAATCAGGTCCCAGTCGATCTGACGTAGCTCCTTACCGCTCGGTTTCGCAAAGCCGTCATAGGCGAACCTCGCGATCGTCGTGACCGTGACCGACCGCGAGAGTGTTCCGAAGTCAAACGAGCGATCCCGCCATACGCCGGCCTGCTCAATTCGCTCATCCGCTGACGTCCCGAAGCGAATGAGCCAGTCCAGATACGAGTGGTCGCCCCCCATCTTCTCCATGACCCGCTGGGTCAGCACGTCGGCTGCCTTGTTGGTTGGCGTGAGGACGAGGACTCTCGCCTCGTCGTCTCCTTTCATCACGGGAATGAGCACCTTCTCCGCAAGGTGGGTCGTCTTGCCGGTCCCGGGCGGTCCGAACACGAACTCGATGTCAGGCGTGAGGTTCGCCTTCATGTCGAAGTCTTCCGCGTAGTCGAACTCGCGGAACCGATGGAGCAGCTCTTGGATCAGGAACGAGGGGTTCTGAACCTCGATTCTTGCTTCTACCACACTCCCACAATCAATGCCCCTCAACTCGTCGGCAGACTCCACTTTGCCGAGGAGCGAGAACTCCTTGGCCGTAAACGATTCGATGCGCAACTTCCCCGTGCTCCCGTCTGCGAACTCAAGATCAACGCGCACGCCGGAGAACTCTTCGATGGACTGCGGAATGAAGCGGCTCGGTTCCTTAAGCACGATCGTTCTGGCCGATTCTCCGTCCCGCTCCACCTTGCCGAAGCGGATCGAGATTGTCTTTGCATCTGCGCTCTTGTCGGTGCTGGCCATGCACTCAAGTTCCAAGAGCGCCACGAACCAACCGTAGCTATAGCGTGGCAACCTGCTCGCCTTGTCGTGCAACGCCTGCTGCCGCTCCAGGCGATCCAACTCACTTGCTTGTCGGTTCTTCGCCTGCTCCAGCCTCCTGCTGTAATCCACTGACCTGGGCGTGAAGTCATCAGCGTCCTGGTGGACGTCATCACCATCTAAAGACCCTTTGTCCGGCTGCTCCGAAGGGCGTGACCCTTTCACAGACGGTCGCCGATTGTGGATGTCACGAATCAACGGCGAGTCAGGTCCGGCGGCCTCCCCGTTGGTGGACGGCTCGCCCTTGGTCTGCCCCGCCTTCCTGCGTTTAGCTTCATCGACCGCCGCCCGAATTTCTTCATCTGACAACCCCGATCTCTCGAGCTCCTCTGCAAGCTTAATTTTTCTCGCTTCCTCCTCGTTTAGGTGTGCGGTCTCATTCGTCTCATCGCGAATGCCAAGAAACGCAATGAGCTCCTGCGCCCCTGGGTTAACGACATCGTACTGATTCGCCAGCGACTGGATGGTGACGCTTTGAGCACACGCCAACTCTCCGGCACTCGTCACAAGCCACTTGGCACTGAGAAGCCGTTGCTGTTCCGTCGACCGGAAGTACTCCCTCTGCGGTTTGTAATAGAACCAGGTATGCACTCCTCTCAGGCTCTTAAGATCGACGCCTGTGGATAGGACGCGCCAGAGGAGCACCGATCGCTCGACATTGATTGCCGCTAACAGCTCCTCGCAGCCGTCGAGACAATGATCCTTGAAGCGGTGATCGCGGCCGCTCCAAACCAACTGCTGGGCCGCCTGCTCTCGCGACGTCGGACGAGATAACACCCTCGGCTTTCGGTGGGCCCCAAGGCTCTGCAGGAACACATCCAGAATAGCATGGTCCGCCTGGCTCACCATAGCGCGATAATCGTCCAAGGCCACGAACCGTGTATCGGGCTTCGTCGCAAACCACGCCTTCAACTCAGGCGTTGGCAAGTAGAGCTCCGACGCTCTCGCCCAAGATGCCTCAGGGCCGCTCTCGCTCGCGTAGGAGACAAACTCCAAGTCCCTGATGAGTGCAATGAACTCGTTGACATCCTCGTTCTTGCACTCCTTAAAATAACGGAACAGCTTCTTAAAATGAGCGACGGTATCGATCTCTCCATCCTTCCCATATGCCGGCACTATATGATTGTAAATCTCGTCCCTGAGGCTCGGTCTTTTTACTCCGATTTTCTCGATGAACTCACGAGTGGACTTGTTTTTCAACAGGTCGGGATGGACCGTCGTATATCCCGTGATATCGGCGTCCGGCAAGAACAACACGAGTTGCTTTTTCTCGTCGAAAGCCCGGACGGCGTTCCCGTCTTGATCAATGAAAATTGCCTTGTCCTTGACAATCTGCTGATACGACGTTCGCTCGGACAGGTAACTATATAATTTGTGTAGCCATTCGTGCGGCTGCGCAGCAATAAACGCGGACGACATTCGCCGCAGTATGGCTTCTGGATCGAGGCTCGCAACGATGAGGTTCGGCTCTCGGAACGCGTATGCCCGAGCATCGCCTCCGTCGATGTACTCGGCCAGCGCTCTGTTCGCAGTCTGCACTTCCTTCTTACCGCGCGTCCGAAGAATCCATCGAGCCTCCTTCGTCCCGGTTAACAGCGCCAGTTGCTCATCTGCGAACAACTCTACAAGCTCGGTGTCGGACGCCCAATACGATCGACTCTTGGCCGCGCATTCGCCTCCTGCAGGCAAGACGGCGTCAGTCTGCAACGTAGCTTTGATTGCTGAGTAGAAAGGCTTGAACGAGAGCTTGCGGCGGTCTTCAGGAGCAGAGAACTTGGATTCGTCGTACGGTACGATGTCGAACAGCCCGTCATCGATCAACCCTTGATCCCGAAGGATCGACAAGCTGTCGGCAGCGAGCTGGGCTAGCTGTTGGACGAGGTCCTGATTGTGCTTCTCCCCCGCCTTGATGCCCTCACGACTGTCGGTAAGTAGGAAGGGGGCGTGAACGATGAACTTGAGGTTTGTCGCTTCCTTGGTTGGGAAGAAGCAAAACGCGGGCCGATCAACCGGCCTGAGCTTCCCATCTGCATCCAGGGCATAACAAACCGAGTACGGCAGTCCGCTGGCACCCGATCGCGTGAAGGTCAATAGTCGATCGGTTGCCACGTGGCCGTTCACCTTCAAGGACAACGCGAGCTGCTGAACCGAAATATCTCCCCGTTGCTTTGCCTTCTCGACGTCCTTCGTGTAGCTGCCCGTGATTCCGTCCGCCTCGAACGTGACGCGTTTCAAATGCGAAAGAAAGAGAACGGGATGATCGAGGACTTTCAACTTTTGAAGAATGTCGTCAAAGCTCTCCTCGGGCGTCCTGTCGTTGTGATCGAACGGAAACCAGAAGACGGTCTCCGACGCCTTTCGCCACTCCAGGTCGTTGTCCAACAGAGACGGCACGATGAATCGTTCAATCTTAAACTGAATACCAGGATCGTAGATGTGCGGCGTCTTCGTGTATTGAAAGACCGCCTTGAAGCCAACCCCAAACTTGCCAATTGAAGCAGCCGTCTTGTTCGAGTTGGCTATGGATGTGATGGCATTAACGTGCCCCAGCACGCCCTCTGATGTGTCCTTGTCTTCCGCTTCCGGATCCGAAACCGTAAAGCGAACTGCGCCGTCGTGGATGAAGAACAAGCCGCTCCTGTCGAGGCGAAAGCATGCGGTAGTTGCCCTCACGTCGTCGGCGTTCTGTAGCAACTCGTAGATGAAGTGCGCCTGGTCAGAATACTTGTCGACGACGCTCCGCTGCACGCCCCGCATGGATGGCTTCTCGAGCATGTCGGCGCTTTCAGATCGATCGCGGTGTAACTTGTTAAACCAGCAGCGTTTCTGTTCCGTCATATGTCGACCTCATGGGCACCAGTCGTCGATGGAGATCACACGGTCCCTGATATCGGGACGATGCTCGTAACTCCAGTTATGCAATTCCGACAAGCTCTTCGTACCGAGCCCAGTATAACGGCCCTTTGAGCCGGTGCGTGGCGGGTTCGGCCTGGCCGGCGAGCGGCACTGCCAGACAGGTGGCAGTCGCTGGGTCGGCGGCGCGGTAGTTTGGGCGGCTTGGGGGAGCTTGGTCATGCCCGCGCTGGGTACAGCGTGGGCGTGCCACACAAGGCTGGAGGCGTTGCGCCCGCTTCCTGACGGTCGCGGCTCTGATGTGGGTTTGCGATCAGGGGCGCTGGTGCTGTGGCTTATGCCTGGAACACGTGCCGCCTGTGGAACTCCAGCGCTTCGGGGTCCGGCATGAAGCGGACCGGGGGGATGAGTTGGCGGCCCTCGGCCTCCAGCAGTGAGCAGGCGAGGGGAGCCTTGCCGGCCGCTTCGTGGACGGCGGGGGACATGACGATTCGCAGGTCTTCGCCGATCGTCATCAGGCCTCGATCGAAGGCGCGGTCGAAGAGGGCGTTGAGGCAGAGCCCGTTGGTCGGGTCGGCGCGGCGGGTCGGCGAGACGCTCCACGGGATGATGTGGCTTGCGTTGAGCAGAACCGGCAGGCGCAGGCCGGAGACGGCGCAGCGGTTCTCATACGAGGTCAGGATCGCCGCGCGGAAGAAGGACTGGACGCGCCTGGCGCGCACGCTGCGGATGGTTTCCGTCTCGCCTGAGGGAAGTTGCAGTTCATCGGGCGGAGCGGGCGCCGGGGGTGTCGGCGCCGCGAGGCCGAGTGCGTCGTACGCCTCCTCCGCCTCGGCGGCGATCGCCTCGGGGTTGGCGGTGAACTCCTGCCAGAGGGCGCGGTCGGCCGCGCTCGCGCCGGTTGGTGGCGCGAAACGCCGGGTCAAGGCTCGCGAAGTTGCACGCTTTCATCGCCAAGGCGTTGGCGGTGCGGCCGACTTCCGCGGCCTGTTGCACGACGTCAGGGTTGCGGCCGTGGAGACGGCCGAACGGCAAGCGCATGTAGAGACGCAGCGCAATGAGCAGTTGCTCGCGCGTCCAGCGGTGGTGTGGCATCGGCTCACAGTATGGGCGCTGAGGGGGACAGCGAAAGAAGCTCCGGAGCTTCGCCGACGGCTGCACGGCAACGAGGTCTCTTCCGACGAGCGGCGCTCTTCGAGTGAACGCCCCAGCGCTGCGCCTGCTTCAACCGCCGGCTGCTTCCGCTTGCAGGGCGGGCGGCGGCGAGGCGGTGGACGACCATTCCTGTTGTGAATCCGCTTCCTCGTTGAGCCCCTCGGCGAGCATGGGGAAGAGGTCCGGCCGCGGGATGGCGTACCACTTGCCGTCGCGCTCGCGCTGGACCACGAGTGTGCGGGCGAGGAAGTCGGTCCCTTCCCACGTCGGCGCGACGACGTCAACGAACTTCACCCCGGTGAGCTGCATCACCGCGTAGCCGTACGAGGCCGGGCCGTTGCGGCTGAGGTTGCGCGCGGCGTACACCGTGCCGATCTGCTTCGGCCCGCCCGCCTCCTGCGCCTGCTCCGGCGGCAGCGCGCTGAGCTTCTCCATCTGGCCGGCGATCTCGTTTAGGAACGCCGCGTACTCGCCGTTGTTTGCCGAGGCGGGGTAACACGTCTGCCGCCACAGCGCCGCATCGCGGTTGATGAACGCGCGGGCCATGTCGCACGCGACGCCCTCGGGGGTGGTTTGGCCCTGGGGAAAACCATCGGCGGCAAGGTCCGCGGCGGGGGCGAGGCCGGCCGAGTCAGGGGCGGCGGTCGAGCCGGCCGGCGCTGCGGGCTCAAGGGAGGCCTGCGCGAGATCACGTTCCTTAGAACCTTCGCACCCGGAGATCCCGACCGCCGAGAGCGTCGCGATCACGAGCAACAGGCCGGAGCGGTTCATCAAGCTTCCTTTCAGCAGGTGACGGCTGATGGTACACTCGACGAGTGCGGGCCTCGTCAGATCGGCGGGCGTGTGGCGTTACGATCTTCAGACCCGCCGTGGGAAGCGAACAGTTGGAGACCCATCATGCACCGGCTACTGATGTGCGTCGCGCTCGTTTCGGCCTTTCCCGTTCTGGCGCAGGATGGCAAGCCGCCGCCGCGGGGGGATGTCTCGGGAACAGTCCGATCGGCCGGGGGCGACCTGGTGGACGACGCCACGGTGATGGTGTGGACCGCGGGCGTCAAGGAGGGGTACAGCACCTATTGCCCGAGCTGTTACCCCGACTGCGGCAAGCAGGCCAGGACGGACTCGAACGGGCGGTTCACCGTGCCGTCGCTGGACGGCGATCTGCTCTTCCGCCTGCTGGTGGTCGCGGAAGGCTTTGAGCCGACGTTCGTGCGCGGCGTGGATCCGCTCTCGGGCGAGGAGGTCGGCGTGGAACTGACGCCGCGGGAGGCGGTTGACCCGGACTCGGGCCGTGTCTTTTCGGGCCGCATCGTCGATGCAGAGGGCGAGCCGATCGCGGGGGCCGCGATCGAGCCGGACATGGTGTACTGGCTTGATGAAGAGGGACTCCTCGCGGGGCAGGGCGGGGCGGTAGACGGACTCGAGCCGCTGGCGATCAGCAACGCGGACGGCGAGTTCACCCTGATGTATAAGGACCGGACGACGGCGTGGCGTCTGCGGGTGTCGGCCCGCGCCCATGCGCGACGCAACACCGATCGCCTCGCCACGGATGAAGCCCCGCACACGATCGTGCTCACCCGCGGCGGCACGCTCACGGGCCGACTGCTCCACGAGGGGCGGCCGGTCCCGAACGTGCTGATGGGTGTCTCGCACGTTGATCGCACGGGCGGCAGGTATCTCGGCAACCAGACCATCGGGACGGATTCGCGCGGGCGCTTCACATTCGAGAACCTGCCCGCGGGGGTCGAGTGGTTCGTCTACGGCACGATGAACACAATCAAGGATCTCGGCGCGACGCCGGTGCAGCGCATCCGCATCGACCGCGATGAACAGGTCGTGGACATCGGCGATGTGGAAGTCGTTCAGGGCTTCACGCTCTCGGGGCAGGTGATCCTGACGGATGGATCGCCCATCCCGCCGGGGATGCGCATCGCCGCGTCGCACCACTCGGCGTGGGACTCGCAAACCGTGGATCTGCCCGCGGACGGTCGATTCACGTTCACATCACTGCCGGCAGGCGATTACTCGATCTCCCCCGCCGTGCGCGGCTATCGCCTCTCGCCCGCGAACCCGCACCTGTCGTGGTCGATTGAGGGCCTGATCGACCGCGACGTCAAAGACTTCGTCATCCTGCTGGATCCCGGGAAGGAAAGCTTCGAGGGGCGATACACCGGCCGCTTCAACGGCGTGCCGATCAAGGGCGCCACCCCGCCGCCTGCCGCGCCATGAGCGGCGAGGCTTACGGCTCGATCCGTTCCGGCGGAGATGAGGGTGGCGGCAGGCGCCACGCCGCGCCGCATTCGGGGCAGGTGGTGCAGCCGTCGGCGGAGGGCGTCTCCCCTTCATCGGGGCGGCAGCCTTGCAGGTCGTAGCCGCAGGCGGCGCACGTGCGGCGGGCTTTGGCCGCCCTGATGTCCGGGTCGAACTCGTCGCTGTGCCAGATTGCCGTGATGATGAACAGCAGCGACGGCGGGGCGATGGTCGCCGCGAGGATCAGCAGGCCGTGGGCGTGCTGCAGCGCGACGAGGACGCCGATCCCGATGAGCGGCACGACCCACAGCAGCACGAGGCCCAGGACGAGCCGCCGCTTGACCGAACCGACCACGATGGGCCTGCCGCGATCGTCCCGCATGGGCGAAGAATACGGTGGCAGGGACAGTTGATAGTTGATAGTGGGCAGTGGACAGTGGGGACGGGCTCAGGCCGGAGGGTGTGGGCGTGCCGGGTCTTCGCGGCGGTCCGCAGTCCCGCATCCTGCGCTCGCGCTGCACGCGGCGACCCTACGATTCCGATCCTTCCCGCCTTCCCCTCCCTCTCGCCGCTCCCGCCCCCCGTGCTTCCCGCCTGCCCCCCCCACCCCCCACTCCCACTCCCACTGACCACTGTCCACTCTCAACTGTCAACTCTCAACTGTCAACTGTTATGCAAATCCGTAACTTCTCCATCATCGCCCACATCGACCACGGCAAGTCCACGCTCGCGGACCGGCTGCTTCAGGCGACGCACGCCGTGAGCGATCGCGAGGCGCGCGAGCAGTTTCTGGATGCGATGGACCTGGAGCGCGAGCGCGGCATCACCATCAAGGCCTCCGCCGTGACGGTCGCCCACCTGCACAAAGGTGAGCAATACATGCTCAACTTCATCGACACCCCCGGGCACGTGGACTTCGGCTACGAAGTCTCGCGGGCGCTCACCGCGTGCGAGGGAGCGATTCTCGTCGTCGACGCGACGCAGGGGGTGGAAGCCCAGACCGTGCACAACGCGTACCTGGCCGTCGCCCAGGATCTTGAGATCATCCCCGTCATCAACAAAATCGATCTGCCGTCCGCGCGCCCCGAAGAGGTGGCGATGGAGATCGAGCAGGCGCTCGGGCTTGACGCCGCGGACTGCCTGTTCGTCAGCGCCAAGACGGGACAGGGGATCCCCGAACTGCTGGCCGCGATCTGCGACCGGCTCCCCGCGCCGCGACCGTCGGCGATGGACCAGACGCGGGCGCTGATCTTCGACGCCGAGTACGACGACTACCGCGGCGTCGTCGTCTACACGCGCGTCTTCGACGGGCGGCTGAGCAAGGGGGACAAGGTCCGCATGATGGGCCTGGAGCGCACCTACCAGGTGACGGAGCTCGGCAAGTACTCTCCCAAGCCGGTGAAAGTCGACTCAATCGGCCCCGGCGAGACGGGGTACATGGTCGCGGCGATCAAGACGCTCGGCGACGTGCGCGTCGGCGACACGATGACACTGGAGAATGACCCCGCGCCCGAGCCGCTGCCCGGATACGAGCCACCGCGGCAGATGGTCTTCTGCGATTTTTACCCCGCGACGACGGAGAAGAAGGGCAACGACTTCGAAGAGCTGCGCGAAGCGGTGACGAAGCTGGCGCTGAACGACTCCTCGTTCACGTTCGTGGCCGTGCACTCCGAAGCGCTCGGCTTCGGCTTCCGCTGCGGCTTCCTGGGCCTGCTGCACATGGACATCGTGCAGGAACGGCTGGAGCGCGAAGGGGGGGTCGAAGTCGTGCAGACCGCGCCGACGGTCTCGTACAAGGTGAGGACGCGCGGCAAGGGGGGCGTTGAGGAAGAACTGGAGGTCCACAACCCCGCCGACCTGCCCGACCCGTCGCACATCGTGGGGATCGCCGAGCCGATCTGCCGCGTGGAGATCATGATCCCCAAGGAGTACATCGGCGAGGTCATGAAGCTCTGCCTGGAACGCCGCGGCGTCTACAAAAGCCAGATGTACGTCTCCGACACGCGCGACATGCTCACCTTCGAGATCCCGCTCGCGGAGCTGATCTACGACTTCTACGACAAGATGAAGGGGATGACCTCGGGCTACGGCACGATGGACTACGAGGTGATCCGCTACGACGAGGACAACCTCGTCAAGGTGGACATTCTCATCAACGGCGAGCCGGTCAACGCGCTGGCGATGATCGTCCACCGCGAGCGCGCTGAGTACCGCGGCCGCATCCTTCTGCAGCGGCTCCGCAAGCAGATCCCGCGCCACAACTTCGAAATCCCCCTCCAGGCGACGATCGGCGGGAAGATCATCGCGCGCGAGACGATCAAGGGCTTCCGGAAGGACGTCACGGCCAAGTGCTACGGCGGTGACGTGAGCCGAAAGCGCAAGCTCCTCGAAAAGCAGAAGAAGGGCAAGGAACGCATGAAGAGCGTGGGAAGCGTGCAGATCCCGCAGGAGGCGTTCATGGCAGTGCTCGAGACGAGCGAGGAGTAGCGCCGGCTTCCAGCCGGCGCACCGTGGCATCGCCTTTCAAGGCGATGCAAGACGCGAATGGAGGAGCCGCCCGTGACGCGAAGCCAGTCCGCCATGCTCGTCGCAGCGGTGCTCAATCTACTGGCCATCCCACTGACACTCGGGCTGGGACTCGGGCTCTACGCGACGACAGTTGTCCGCGCAAATAGTGAACTTCTTCATTTGCAGGAAGCAGGCGCGGTCGCCGAAGAGGTCCGGCTTCACACGCTCCTGCCGTACTTCCAGCAGCAAACCTTCGACTGGAGCTTTGTCGTTGCATGCGGCTTTGCAATCAATGCCGGTGTGTTCGTTGTCCTGGCCTGGACCTCGCGGCGGGGGCCGGCCCCGACCCCGACTGATCCTCTGAAGGTCCGCCTGCCGAAACATCTCACTGGCACCCGTCGCCCAACGGCTTTATGCTCTCCATAACCGCCGCAGGCCACGGCGGTCGGTCGACATGCTGCCAGCCATGGATGGTCCCGCCGCGCAAGGAGTCGAAGGCATGGGGATGATGAAGACGCTCTCACGCGTGTTTCACCGGAACGGGGGGGGACACGGGGAGACAAACGGGAAGAACGGCGGCCGCAACGGCCGGTATGGCTACGACGCGGAGTCCTTCGCCCTCCGCACCGGCCTCGGCCAGCTCTCCCCTGAAGAGGCGGTGGAGGTTCAGGCGACCTTCGCAGAGGCCCCGCCGGAGGGCCAGTTCGAGGCGGAGGCGGACGACGACGGCCTCGGCCGGGCCCTCGCGGCGCACGCGTCAGCCCCCCCACTCCCCACGCCGCGCAACAAGCAGGAGCTCATCGCCGAACTGGCCCAGAACTACCGCGAGGTCCTCTCCCTGGTTCGCAAGGTCGATGAGCACCTGGACCGGCAGGACCAGCGGTCGCAGCGCCTGCTGGAGTTGGCCGAGCAACTTCCCGCGGCGACCGACACGCTCGAGCAGATTCGCAAGCGAAACGTCGAGATCAACGTCAGCATCCGCGACCTGATCACGGCGATGAACGAATCGGCCGGCAAGGCGGGCGCGCACGCGGAGGAACAGGTCAAGGCGCTCTCGCAGATTCACGCGCAGCTTGAGCAGGCCGGCCGGAGCGAGGAGCGCACCGCCGCGGCCTTCAACGAGTTCCGCGCCACCGTCAAGACGATCGCCGGCTCGAACACGAATTTGGCGACGGTGCTGGAGCGCATGAACCAGCGCGACCTGGGACGCGACCTGCGCCTGCAGGACATGATCGCCCGCACGCAGCGCTGGACGATCATCCTCGCCGCCCTGAGCTTCGCCGGCGTCGCCGCGGCGGTCGGCGCCGTCCTCTACGTCTCGCTGTAACCGTGGCATCGCCTTTCAAGGCGATGCGAGTCGAAGCGCTCACTTGCGGTGAACGGTGTAGCCCTCGTCGGCATCCAGCAGCACGGTCTCCGGAGTGGCCCGCACGCCGTCGTAAAGCTGCCGCAGGAGACCGCCGTCGGCCGCGCACACTACGACCCGGCGGCGCCATACAAGCCCCTCTCCCGAATGTAGCGCAACACCCCGCGGCCAAGTGCCATCTCCAGTTCCCCCTCGTCTTCCGCCGGCTCGCGCAGCAGCCGCCGCACCGGCGTGGCCGCGACATCAATTACCGGCAGACCGAGTACCGCCCGTTCCCACGCGGCCAGGTCCTTCTCCGACCAGACGCCGAGGGGGCGCAGTCGCTCGACAAGGTCCGCGCCGGTCTCAATCCCATCCCGCGGCATGACGTACACATCCGCCAGGCGCAGCAGCGTTTCGGCCTCCGTCCAGCGGTGGAAGGCGATCGCCTGATCGGCCCCGAGCAGCAGCCCCACTCGCGGCGTGCCTTCCGCCGCATCACCGCCCCCTCCAAGCGCTGCAGGCACGCGCCGGACGGTCTCGACCATGTAGCTCGGCCTCCCGGCCGATCCGTGCCGAGCCGCCCAGTTCGCCCGGTCGATTTCGTCGCTCCAGATCGCCACGCGATCGGGTTCGCCTTCGCGCACGCCGGCCTCACCCAGCGCGATCCGCAGCATCTCGATGCGATCCTCATCGCCGGCCTGAGGCCCCTCCTGCTTGTGGGGCGATCGGGCCGCGGGCACGAAGACCAGCCACGCCGCGGCATCCGCCCCCCCGCCCGACGCCACGTCGCGCCCCTCGATGAGCGCTCTGGCCGCGAGCGGCAACTCGACGTGTGCACGGTGCGGCGGGTCGAACGTACCGCCGAACAGGATTACCCGCCGGGCGCTCCGCGGCACCGCCAGCGGGGTTGCCGGGGCCGTGGTCACGCCAGCGCCCCTGTCCCCTCGCCCGCGCGGGCCCGCTCATGCTCGATCAACTCCGCCACGCGCCCCCCCACCGCGCGCATCGCCTTTGAACTGCACCGGCCGAGCTTGGCCACCCGGCCGACCTGCCACGGATGCGAGGCAAGCGTCGCCGCCACCCGCCACGGGCGCGTCAAACCGTCTTCCGTCACCCACCGAGCGGCCTGCCGCGGCAGCGAGTCGTCCGGGCCATCGCTCACGCCGCGGACCACCGCCCAGCGCACGCCTGCCGCCTCGCAAGCGCGGGCGAACTCGTGCGACTCTGTGTCCACGATGAACGCGCCAGTCCGCTCCCGGAGGGAACGTTTATCCTCAGCGCTGAAGACCGGCTCATCCACCCCGACCACTGTGGGCGGGCGGCCTGCGCTCGGCCGCGACTCGCCAATCTCGCCCGCCGCGAGCCGGCACATCCACTCATTGCCCGACAGGTCCGTCACACGCTCCAGCACGCGCGTGCTGGCGGGCGCCGCCTCCGCGGCCAGTCCCCCGGCCACCCCGGCCAGAATCGCCAGCGACGGCTTGCCGTGCACCGTGACCAGGCGCGCCACCGTCTCCCGCACCCGGCGTGGGCCGGGCCCCGTGCGGAGGATCCGCACCCGCAGATCACCCGCGGACTTTCCCCGACCTGCCCTGAGTTCGCCTGCCCCGCCGCCCAGGCCAACCGTGACGCCGGCAGCGATCAGCGCTCGCTCCAGCGCTCGCCGCTCGAACTCCAGCGCACACAACACCACGCACTCGCCATTCTCAGCCGGCGGCATGCCCCAACGGTATCACGGATGATTCGCGGCGACACGGGCACGCGGGCCGGATTCACGCGGCGTCGCGTGCGAGCCCCACCGTCGCCATGCCGGTTCGGACCAGCTCGCGGATCTGCCGCTGCTGGTCCTCGGTCATGTCGACAAACTCCAGACCGATCTCATGACGCCACAGCCCGGCTCGCTTCATCCAGACGATTCGGGCGGCCAGCGTCACGGGCTGGCCTCCGGCAGATACCTGCACAATCAGTTGTTCGTGCAGCCTCGGCTTGCCCTTGACCTTGACCCGCATCCCGCTTGCGGAGAGATCCGCCACCGGACCGAGATCGCTCGTGACGCCGCAGACGCGGAGACGACCACCGCGCCGGGCGTTTGGCCCCTGAGCGTTTTCATCCGGTCCAACAACACCTCCGTGCGAAATCATGCCTTCAACATCGGCCCGTCCGCGACACTGTTTCACCCGTGCGCCGGCAAAAACCCCGGGTGAACGTCCCATAACCACACGGCCTGCCGATTACTTCACCCGCGTGACCTTCGTCCGCACATCCTGCTTGATGCTCGCCTTCACGCCGCTGCGGTCCACGTCGAACTCGATCACGCGGTCGAACTCGAGCGAATCCATCATCCCGCGTTCCGTGTCCCACACGTATCGCCCCTCCAGGGTTGATGTCCGCACGTCCAGGCCGCCCTTGGCGCCGCTCTTCTTATCCCGGGTCCTCAGATCGCTTTCGAGCGTGACCGTCGCCTTCTCGCCGCGGACGCTCTTGAGGTGGTGCGTCGTGATCATCTCGAGCTTGCCGCCGCCCTCGGGCAGGTCAATCGAATCAGTCGACGTCCAGGTTTCGCCGACGCGCCGCACCGCGGCCCCCTGCCCCGTCGAGGTGATCTGTGTGACCCCGCCCTTCAATCCCTGCTCGTCAAGCAGATCGCCGAGCGCTCCGCCCAGCCCTCCGCCGGGCATTACATCACGCAGGCCGGTCAGCGCCGTGACGTTGCCGGCTTCGTCGAAGGTCACGCCGATCGACTTGCCGACCATGGGGCGCAGCATCGGCGCGAGCGGATTATCGCGATCCGCCGACTCCGGCTTGTCGCTGTCAAAGGCCGAGTCCATCCCGCCCCCGGAGAGCGTGATCGCAAGCCGCTCGAAGGTGATGGTTCCCTTCGCCCCCTCTTCCGTCCGCTCGTCGATGGTCAGCGCGATTCGCATCTCCTGCGTCACCGTCTGCTCCGCTCCAGCGCCGGGCACATCCGGCATGGTCAGCGTCAGATGACCTTCCTGGAAGAAGTCGAAGCGATCTGACTGGCCCTCCGTCAGCCGCGGGCGCAGGTCCGCCGTCGGTTGGGCTCGTACCGCCGCGGGGGTGAGGAGCAGCACTCCGACGACGAGTACGGCGAGTACAGAGAGCATCTGGATCTTGGTCATCGCTTCACCTCCGTGAGGGGTTCTCTAGATAAAAGGCGCCGACAACCTCCGGCAGTCGCCAAGGCCCTGCATCCGCGGACGCCGTGCGGACGATGAGGCCTCATCCGACCGTCTGGGTCCCGGAGATCGCCGGGCGCCCTGACCGGACAGTCAGAAGGCACACCATGGACGTGCGGCCGGCTCCGCCCGTCTACCCGCCGTACGCGGCGGAGGCTTCAATCCTGCCGCCCCTACACTGGCAGCGCACATTTCTTGAGAGGATCGCTCCCCAATGCCCATTCGTCGGGTCTGTGTCTTCTGCGCCTCCAGCCAGCGCTGCGAGCCTGTCTACCTCGAGCAGGCCGCACGGCTCGGCCACGCACTCGCCGAAGCGGATCTCGCAGTCGTTTATGGCGGCGGATCGACCGGTCTGATGGGCGCGGTGGCCGATGCAGCGCTCGGCGCGGGGGGCGCTGTGGCGGGCGTCCTTCCCCGATTCATGGACGCGGTCGAGTGGGGCCATACAAGGCTCTCTGAGATGCACCTGGTCGAGGACATGCACGAGCGTCTGAAGCGGATGAAGGAACTGTCCGATGCCTTTGTCGCCCTTCCCGGCGGGTGCGGCACGCTGGATGAACTCCTCCAGACCCTCACGTGGAAGCGCCTCGGCTTGCACATCGGCCCCATCATCATCGTGAATGTCCGCGGCTTCTTCGACCCGCTGCTCACCCAACTCGCCCGCTGCATCGATGAACGGTTCATGGACCAGCGGCATGGGCAGATGTGGACGGTGGTCGACGATGCGGCCGATGTGATCCCTGCTCTGGACGCCGCGCCGGCCTGGGACCAGACCGCCATCCGCTTCGCGCGTCCCGTTTAGGCACACAGAGATGGGTGGGCGATGCTGAAAAGGACTTCAGCGGAGGCTGGATCCGGCCGACGAGAGAACGATTGAACCGCCGGGAGGGCGCCCATGTCTGACAACGCCAAGCCTCTTTTCATCGTCGGTTCGTTCCTCCTGTTCGTCGCGATCGCCTCGCTTGGCGCGATGACCGTGCTGCTCGTCCGGGCCGGCGGCAACGTGGAGCCGGGCGAGCCGGGACTTCTGCCCGGCCAGTCGCATGTCTTCCTCCCGGTCGGCATTCTCATCGGCGTCGCCATCGCCGGGCTGCTCGGCGGCATTTTCTCCCTGATGATCGCCTCCAAGCGTCTTTCGCGTAATGCGCGCAACACGACGACCAGCGACGATCGCATCGCGGCTTGAATCGCCCCGCTCGAGAAACATCAGAATGGAATCATGATCCCCGCGTACACCATGATGGAGTCGCGCGACGGGTTGCGCACATCGCCTTCGATCCGTCCGTTGGAGATGTGGTGCCACCGCAGCCCCACCTGCAGGCGGGTTCCCGCATCATCAAGCTGCTTGGTGAACCCCACACCCGCCCGCGGCGTGAACGCGAAACCGGTTCCGGTCGCCGGGACGTTGTCGAACGCCCCCATCAACCCGATCCCGAGGTCCGCGTACACCGTCCAGTCCCACGGCTCGGTTTTCGGCACCTCCGGGTGCCAGAAGTGCCAGCGGAAGAGCAGGCTGCCATTCAGGCCGACGGTGTCGTCCCCCGCTTGAGCGAAGTACCAGGCGCCCGCCTCCACGGCGAACTCCAGCTCGTCGGCGACGAACCGGCTCCACGTCACATGGAGGTTGTAATCCATGTCCTTGCTGAAGTTGTGCGCAACCCCGGCGCCGAAGGTAAGGTACTCCGCCCCGCATCGGCCAAACGGAATGCGCTCGGCGCCACCGGCCTCACGCTCGGGCTCCGCAACCGATGAACTGCTCTTGAACTCCGCGATCGCCTCCTCCACGATCCGATCTTCGTCCGGCCTTTCGACCTCCGGCTGCGCGTCAAAGCGCAACGGCAGGAACTCCAGCCGCCTCACCGAGGCCGCCTCGCGCGCCAGCGCCCCCTGCTCGCCGGCCGCTGCGCCGCACGTCGCCACCACCACGCTCACCACCGCTGCAAACGAGTTCATGGGCGTAGAGGGTAGCAAAGCCGATAGGATCCCGTCGCGATGCCGCCGGATGAGTCCAACCCCGCCTCCCGCACCCCCGCCCCCGACCCGGAGATCGACCAGCGGCTGGTCCGCCTCGAAGAGGCCGCCGCCTTCACCGATCACACGGTCGAGCAACTCTCGGCGGAGATCACTGAACTTAACCGCCGGCTTCGCGAACTGGCCCACCGCACGGAACACCTGGAGCGGCGCCTCAGCGGCGTGGTTGAGGAAATCGAGAAGCGCGAGACGAACGAAGCCGGGGAGCCGCAGGAGGACTGACGCGGCTCACCAGTAAATGAACTTTTCAAGCAGCCGCCGCTCCCGATCATCCATGGCGTCCACATCCGGGATCAGGTACAGGTTCTGATCACTGTCGGTGATCAACCGCCCGCGCGCTCCGTACTCCTGAACGTTCTCCGGATGCCAGCGCGTGGTGAACTTCTTCGGCCCCAGATCCGTCTCGACGTCGAACTCCAGGTGATTCGCCTCCAGATCAAGGTTGTTAAGGTGGCGGATCGTCTGCAGCATGTACCGCTTGCCGATGCTCGCCCCGATCGCCCGCCGCGTCGCCTCCGGCCATTCGCGTAGATCGCGCAGGATCCCCAGTTCAGCCTCCCTCGCCGGCGCTCCGGCCCGCCGCAGCGAAACGTATTCCTCTGGATGATGCACGGGCATGCATCGCACCGCGTAGATTCCACCGACGGCGATTCCCTTCCGCTCCACACGAAGCATCCCGTGCGCGCCGGCCTCGATCCGGGTCGCGTCCGGCGTCAGCCACCGCACAGTCCGCGGCGTCCGTTGCGGCGGAACCGCTTCCGGGTCTTCGGCTCCTTCCATGCCGCGGAGCTTGCCGCCTGCCAGTTCCAGCGACTCGCCGAAGAGCCGCGCATACACGCCCCCTTCGCGGGCCAGTTCGCCGTGCGTGCCGGCCTCGACGATCTCGCCGCGTTCGAGAACAAAGACGCGCTCGGCATCCTTGATCGTGCTCAGTCTGTGCGCGATCGAGATCGTCGTTCTACCGCGTGAGACCTCCCGCAGCGCCCGTCGCACCGCGGCTTCGCTCTCCGCATCCAGGCTGCTCGTCGCCTCATCCATGATCAACACGCGCGGGTCGGCCAGGAAGACGCGGGCGATCGCCACCCGCTGGCGCTCGCCGCCGGAAAGCCCCACTCCCCTGTCTCCCACCCACGTGTCGTACCCGTGCGGCTGCCGCAGGATGAACTCGTGACAGTCTGCCGCCATGGCGGCTTCAATCACCTCCTCGGGCCTGGCATCCGGCCGCCCATACGAGATGTTGACGGCGATGCTCCCGCGGAAGAGGAACGACTCCTGCAGCACGACGCCGATCTGTCGCCGCAGTTCTTCCTTGCGCAGTTCGCGAACATCCACGCCGTCCAGGAGCACGCGCCCGGCGTCCGGATCGTAAAACCGGCAGATCAGGTTCACGATCGTGCTCTTGCCGGACCCGCTCGCCCCCACCAGCGCCACCAGCGACCCCGCGGGGACATCCAGCGTCACATCGTGCAGGATCGGCCGATGACGTTCATACCCGAACGTGACATTCTCCAGGCGCACATGCCCGCGGATTTCCTTCAACTCCACCGGCCTATCCGGCGAGTTCACGGCGGTGGGCGTGTCGAGAATCTCGAAGATCCGAGCAGCCTGCGTGCTGAACTGGCTCATCCAATTGGTGAACTGCGGCAGCGTCGCCAGCGGGGCGTAGAACATGAACAAATACCCGAAGAACGCCATCAGTTCCCCGACGGTCATCTCTCCTTCCAGAACGAACCGCCCGCCAGCCCACCAGGCGATCCACCCGCCAAGCTGAAACAGCAGCGCCACCACCGGGTTAAACAGCGCCATCGTGTGTTCGATCGACCGTCGGCTGTGCCGCAGCCGCCCGCTGGCCTCCTCAAACCGATCGCCTTCCCGCTGTTCCTGCCCAAACGCCTTCACCACGCGGATGCCGGAAAGCATGCCGGAGAGCGCCCCGGACTGCCGCGCGGAGGCATCCCATGACCGGTGGTAGCGCGGGTAGATCCGCTTCCAGAAGAACACCGTCCCGCCCATCAGCAGCGGCGCCGGCAGCAGCGCCAGCAGGGCCAGGCGCGGATCGAGCGTGAACATCATGATGAACACGCCGACGACCAGCATGATCTGCAGGATCAATCCGCCCGTGAGCTGCCACACGAATCCATGCAGCGCCTCGGTGTCGTACGCCACGCGCCCGACAAGCGAACCCACCTGCTGCGTGTCGTAGAAGCCCAGCGACAACTGCTGCATGTGCCGCACCAGGCGCGAGCGCATCTCAAACGTGATTGCCGTTCCCACATCGGCCGCCAGCCGGCTGTTCGCCATCGACACGAACATGCGCAAAATCTGCACCCCCGCCAAAATCCCCACCAGGGCCAGCAGCATCTCCATCGCATCGTCCGTCCGCCCGGAAATCGCCCGCATCTGCGCCGCGGCCTCCGGGGTCGGCGGGAGCACATTGTCCACCAGGTAGCGCGTGAGTTGCGGCGAGACCAGATCCAGCCCCACGCCGATGACAAGCAGCACCAGCATCAGCACCGCCTGCCCGTAGTGCGGCCGCATCAACCGCATCATCCGCAGGGTCAACCCCCGGTGCTTCTCGCACCGCGGGCACGGCGCGCCGGGGTGATCGAGCATCAGCCCGCACGCTGCGCACCGCCCGGGGTCCTTCTCATCCTCCTCGGTCAGTTCGATCTCTTCGCCGTGACGCAGCTGCTCGATCTTCGCCGCGGCACGCTCAAACCGGAACGACGCATCGTTCGGGTAATGAACCAGTTCGACCGGCTCGCCGTGCATCCGCGCCCGCAGCAGCCCCGACCCCACCGCGGACTCCGGCTCCAGGTGCTCGATGTCGTCCAGCGCGGCCTCAAAGACGACCTGCGGCTCGGGTTTCGCACCTGCGCCCTGCGCGGGCGAAGCCGTGCTGTCCGCGTCACCGGATTGGGCTGGCGTTCTGGCAGCAGGGAGGCCGCCACGGGCATGCCCATTCGACGGCTTCCTTCGTTTCAAGGCGCCGAGCCGCCCACCCAACTTCCCCCCGTTCTGGCTGATCTGAACCGTCCCCCCATTCACGCTGGCGACAACCAATCGCCGCCGGCTCGCCGCGAGCCACGTCGTCCCGGGTTGCCCCTCGGGGTCAAAGTCACTCCAGGTGCAGATCCGGACCGCGTCCGGGCCGCTTCCGTCGAGGTCCATCCCCCGCGCGCGCAACAACGACCGCACCTCCTCCGGCGGCGTCGCCAGCAATGAATGATGGCCATTCCCGCGACCCACTGCCCCGGTTATACGTCCGGAGGCGGACAGAGCCCGGTGGGACTCGTTCCCGCCGAGCCGGCATGGCTTGCCGCGGCATCCACAGATGTGCGTGCCCGTGCCACCCGCGCCCCGTATCATCCTCCCCATGCTCCCACGACGCCCGACCCGACAGATCACCCTCGGCGATGAACGCACCGGCATTGTCCGCATCGGCGGCGGCCAGCCGGACCGCGACGGCAACCCCACAACGCCCGCACGCGTCGTCGTCCAGACCATGACCGCCGGCTACACCCACGACGTCGACCGCTGCGTGGCCGAGATCAACAAACTCGCCGCGGCGGGCGCGGACGTCGTCCGCGTGGCGGTGCCGGAGCGGAAGGACACCGAGGCGCTCGCCCACATTATCCCGCAGGTGCGGGTGCCGATCGTGGCCGACGTTCACTTCCACTTCAAGCGAGCCCTCGAGGCCGTTGAGGCCGGGGTGCACAAGATCCGGCTGAACCCCGGCAACATCTCCGACCGCGAGCAGGTCAACGCCGTCATCGACGCGTGCAGGGAGCGGGGCCTGCCCATCCGGGTCGGCGTGAACGAGGGGTCCATCATCGAGCGCAGGGACAAGAAGCGCCGCATGGAGGAACTCGGCAAGTACTTCGAAGGGCACGCCTCCGGTCATCTCATGGCCCTGATGATCGCCAAGCTCGAGGAGTACCTCGACATCTTCTACGAGCGCAATTTCTACGACATCGCCATCAGCGCCAAATCCATGGACGCCGCATTTGTCGTGGACGTCTACCGCGAGATTTCGCAACGCTTCGACCACCCCCTCCACCTCGGCGTCACACACGCCGGGCCGCGGGAAACCGGGGCCATCCGCTCCATCGCGGCCCTCTCCGGGCTCCTGTGCCAGGGAATCGGCGACACCATCCGCATCTCCTACGCCAACGATCCCATCTTTGAAGTCGAAGACGGCCTGGAGCTCTGCTATTCGCTCGGCTTGCGTGAGCGCAAGGGGGTCGACCTGATCGCCTGCCCCACGTGCGGCCGCATTCAGGTCGACCTGTTCACGCTCGTCCAGGACGTCCGCCGCGCCCTCGAGGACATTGAACTGCCCATCAAGGTCGCCGTCATGGGCTGCGTCGTCAACGGCCCCGGTGAGGCAGAGGGCGCCGACGTTGCCGTCTTCGCGGGCGACCGCCGCGGCATCATCTACGTTCAGGGCGAGAAGGTCGCCAACGTCCCTGAGGGCGAGATCCTCGAGCGGCTGCTCGCCGAGTGCAAGGACTTCGAAGCCCGCGTGAAGCGCGGCGAAGCCCGGCTGGGTGAAAAGAAGGTCGACATCGTTCCACCGGACCCGATCGGCGAACTCGGCTCGGGGTTCGACAAGATCGCCGCGGGGAACGTGCAGCAGGCCGCCCCTGCGACCCTCACGGTCGGCCGCTCCTGAATCAAGCTCCGATAGGCACTGCTTCGCGCCCGCCGCTATGGCAGCGCCTTGGCCTCTTCTTCGGTCAGTTCCGGCTGGTCGATCAGCGCCACGGTCGTGACCGCCTCATCCACTGCGCCCACTGCACGAACACGCAGGCGCACCCCCGTAAGGAAGTAACGCGTCGTCGTCACGGGCGGGCCGGCGGTCGTGTACCGGCCGTAGACCTCCATGATCAGTGTCTCGCCCGAACTGGCTTCCCATGTCGCGCCGCTGTCGTCCGTTTCAAACTTTCCATTCGCCTCGCGCGTGTAGCTGACCTCCAACCGCCCGTTCTTGTGGGCAACCACCAGCGCCGCGGACTCCGTCGGCGCAAAGCCCTTGACCTCGCCGAAAGTCACGTTCTGCGTTCCCCACACGAGCCCGAGCAGGCCCTCTGAGATCGTGTCCTGCGCCAGCACGCGGCTACCCGGCCGCGTTCCGTTCATCGGTCGGATCTGCACCCACGCGGTGTCCGAGCCAAGCAGCAGTTCGTCCGACCTGGCGACCACCTTTCCGCGGGTGATCGACCAGCCGGTCGCATCGCTCGGCAGCGCCGGCGTGATCTTCTGCGCGATGTACTTCCCCGACTCGACCCGGAAGCTCCGGTCTCCCAGCCCAAGTAGGCTCGGCGCGTGCGCCGCCAGCAGCCGCTCGCTGCTCTCGACATCAGGTCCCGGCCGAACCTCGACCTCCTCCCGGACCTGGTACTCGAGCGAGAAGTCCTGCACCGCCTCCACCACGGTCTCGCTCACGCCGTTGATCGTCCGCACCAGCGGCGCGCCGGCGACACCGCTCCATTCGTATCGGATCGTCTCCTCCGCCGCGTCTCCCGACCGGTCCGCCACGCGAAACGCGATCGCACGCGCACCAAGCTCGTTAAAACCTGTTGCGTACGGCAACTCAACGCGAAGCCGTTCAGCTCCCTCCACCCCGCGCCGCCACGCGGCATCCGGCTGGCGATCCGCCCCCGCGCGCATCACCACCATCAGCGCCGAAACCATGGCTCCGGCGATCAACCCCGTGATCCCGAGCGCGAGGACCAGTTCCAGGAGCGAGAATCCCCTCAACCCCGCCCGGCGCGCACCTTGTGCCCGAGGCCGCATCCCACGGCATGCGCCACGACCGCTGCCGTCAAGCATCACCTTCCGACGGCCCATACACGACTTATCGAACCAAACCGGCCCAGCCTCGACCTGTGCCGACAATTTCCTTCGGGCTCCGGCGGACCAGCCCTAAAGAGAGGCCTCCCCAACCTCCTCGCGGGGCGCTTTCAGCGGCACTTCCAGCACACACCGCACACCCTCCGGCGCCATGTCCAGTTCCACTCGCCCCCCCAGTTCATACTCGACAATCCCCCGAATCAGGCCCGTCCCCAGTCCCAACCGCCCGCACGACACCGGGGGGCCGCCCGCCTCCGACCACCGCACCCGTACAAAGCCGGTCCCGTTGGTCGAGTTCTTGCCCCCCGCAATACGCCCGTGCGGATCAACCTCCCAGTTCACCGTCACGCGCCCCCCGGGGGTCGAGAGCGCCCCATACTTTGCCGCGTTCGTCGCAAGTTCGTGCAGCGTCATGCAGACGGCCCCGCTTGCCTGTGCCGGCAGCGTCACCGGCGCTCCTTCGACCCGAATCCTTTCACCCCCCTCCTCCTGCAACTTCCTCTCTCGCTCTTCCGGTCCCTCGTACGGCGCCAGCGTAATCCGCACAACGCGTTCCAGATCAATCCCTTCCCACCTCGCTGCCGCCAGCGCTTCGTGCGCCCGCCCCAGTGCCCGAACCCGGCCCAGGAACGATCGCATAAACCCCTTCAGGTCGGTCGACCACGCCTCCGTCTGCTCCGCCATCGCGATCACCGCCGACAGGTTGTTCTTCACCCGATGGTCCAACTCGCGCATCATCCTCGTCCGATGTTCCTCCTCGCGCCGCAGACGCTCACGCAACAACTCGTTCGACATCGCGTACACGAAGAACATCCACAAGATCGGTGTCACCACCCGCACCAGGTCCACGTACTGGTCCAGTCGCAGCGGCGTCGTCCATTCCACGACCGCCCAGAGATGCGTCACTGATCCCAGCAGCAACACACCCGCCAGCACAAACCGGGCGTCCCGCGGCAGGCCCGTTCCCCGCACAAGCACCACCAGCAGCCCGGACAACGCGGCCACCAACCCACCACCCTCAATCAGGGCAATCCCAACGTCCGTACCCGAAGCCTGAGCGACCAGGCCTGGCCAATTACTCGCCGCGGCGGCATCAAGCATCGGCCGCCCCTTCCGCTCTTCCAGCCGATGTCAAAGCCAGGCGCTTCGCGCGCGCCTCGCGTTCCTTCTGGCTCGCTTCGCGCGACAACGCCACGACCGCGCACCACCACGCCAGCAGCGCTGAACTCAGCGCATAGCAGCCGTGCTCAAGGGCGTTCATGACCTCCTCCGCCCAGTAAATCTCGATGATTGTGAACACCCAACCTGCCAGCAGCGCTGCAAAGGCCATCAGCAGCAGCCCGAACTTCGGAATGAGTTGCAGTTTCCTCCACCCGATCCCAAAGAAGATCACCGCGCAGACGCCCAGAATCAACGTGATGACTTCACGTTCCTCGACCACGCTGGGTCAACCCCTGGCAAGCGACTCCCACACCGACTTCATCATACACGAAACTGCAGAAAGATCAGGTGTTGCATCGCTCGCCTGCACGTTCCTGCCGCGCGTTGGCGTCATGACTCCCCCCGAAAGGGGCAGACTTTTGTGTGTTACGCCGCGAGGAAACTCCCCCGTTCGGGCATTCTCCAGGGAGAACCGAAGTTACCGCCTGATCCCCCGCCTCGCTGCGCCGCTGATACCCGCCGCGGCTCAGCTGCCGGCAAGTCGCGCCTCAACGCGCTTGATGGCCCGCCACATGCCCGCCCTGTTCTTCCCCGCGCCGACCGCCCCGACCGCCTCTATCCCTCGCTGCAGCGCCGTCTCGCTTACCAGGAGGGCCACCGGCGCTCCGCCGATCGCCCGCGCCATCTCGCGCACCGCCGCCCGTTCCCGCCGCCCCAATCGCAGACGGAATGAGAGCAACAGAAACGCACGCTCCGCATCCGGCAGTCGCGCGTACCGCCGCCAGAGCGAATGCAGCGACACCCCCGCCATCAGCCCGCCCCCGACACACACCATCATCCACGGCAGCACGACCGAAAGTGCAACACCAATCCCCTCCACCTCTCCCGTCACAATTCCCACCGGCTCAACGTTCAAGGCATGACCCTCAACAGTTCTGCGCTGCGGACGACAACACTCATTCCGTTCACATCCTCTCGCCGGCTCATCGCTCCTTCTCCATCTTCCTCACTCATGTCCGCCTGCACCGTCTCCGGTGCATCGTCGCAATCCTCTCCACCTGCCCACGCGCGTGCCGCCCACCCCGCGCGCATCCCCCGCAGCAAGCGCTCGGAGAGCGCCCCCGCGCGCACGCGCACCACCTCCTCCGCATCCGTCCGCGACAGATCCTCCACCCGCGCCGCCAGCGCACTTGCAATCTCCGGCGACCTGCTCGCCACCCGCCCCATGGCCCACAACCCGCTGAGGCGCATCATCACATCGTCGGCCGCCAGCATGCCGCTGATCGCCGACCCCGCGCCCGCCGCGAGTTCCGCATCGCGCACGACACCGTCAAGACCCACCGCGGACTGCATCGCCGCCCGCACCGCCGCCGCTCGCACGCGATGGTGCGCATCCTGCAGGTACCGCTCGAGCACGCGGCGCAGCCCCTGCTCGTCACCGCCGACCTGGTCGCGCTGACCGGCCGCACCGGCCACCTCCACGGCGTTCGCCCGCACCCGCGCATCGGGATGGCTCAGGCACGCTCGCACCGCGGCGGCGCTCACCGCAGACCGCACAAATCCCAGCGCCCGAACCGCAGTCGCCACAACATGCGCTGGGCTCAGCGGCTCACTCGTCTGGTCAACCTCGGCACTGCCCGCCTGCTCCCCTCGGCCGGCCACCCCGCTCAGGGCCGACAGCAGCTCCAGTTCCACCTCCCGGCAAACCCTCAGCCGCATCGCGAGTTGAATCGCCGCAACACGCTGGCCCGCCGTGCCCGACTTGATCCGCAAACGCAGCCGATCCAGGAAGACCGCCCGGTCCTCCTCCATCGCACGTCGCGCACGCAACCGCCCGCCAGCCGCTGCGCCCGAGCCGAGCCGCATCGCCGCACCAAGCCGGGCCGCCATGTCGCGCACCGTGGCGTGTGCCGATCGCTCCAGGTGCGGCATCGCCCGCCGCGCCGCGTTCGTCTCCCGCATCTGGCTCCGCGACAGCAGCGCCGTCGCCGCGGCACGCGCGACAGGTTGCTCCGCATCGAAGCACAGGTCCGCCAGGCATGCCGCCCCCGCCTCACCCTCCCAGGCCGCTGCTGCGCGAACTGCCCCAAGTCGCACGCCCTCGCTCGGGTCGGCGATCATCCCGCCCACGAGCCGGGAGCCAGCCGCCTCCGGCATCGCCGACGCCAGACGCAACACTCCCGCTCGAATCGCCGGGTGCGCCTCCGCCGATCCGCATGCCGCGTCCATTGACCACGCCGCAAGCGCGTGCCGCAACTTCGCCAGTCTGGCCGGGTGCGCCAGCAGATGCGCCCGCTGCGCCACATGGGCGATCTCCTCGCCCCCCATCCTGCTTACGCGGTCGCGACAGGCCGCCTCAAGCGCCGGTTCCGTCAGCCACACGAACGCGAATCCCGCGAACCGGGGGTTTTCATCCTTCCTGATGATCCCGCGCAGCGCCATCGCCACCGGCCCGGAGCCATCCCGGACGACTCTGCCGGCGGCCCCGCGCCGGGCGCACGACGCAGAAAGCAACTCCGCCAGCGCGATCAAAGCGCCGCGCCTGCGATGATCCGGATACGCCGCGGCGGCTCGCGCGATGGCCGCGTCGACCGATGCAGGTCGCGGCCCGGATTCGCCGCCGGGCCAGACTGCCGACCGGGCCAACTCAATGAGCGCTCCCTCCGCTGCTTCTTCGCCTGCAAGCAGGCTGTCCGCAACGCGCTCCGCCAACTCGACCAGCCCGAGCTCGCCGACCAGCGAAACCGCTCGCTTTCGCATCGCTCGATCCGAGTCATCCAGCAGGCGTTGGCACAGCGCCGTCCAGCGCTCCCCTCCGGCCGCCATCGCGGCGTGGCGGGCCTCGCCCGGCAGGCGGTCCCACGAACGCACGATCTCAAGGAGAGCCGCCTCGCCCCCCGAGTCGCGCTCCAGCCCCGCCTCAATCAGTGCCGCGGCGAGCACCCCCCGCTCCTCCCCCGCCGCGGCTCGCAGGGCCTCCCCGATTGCGGTGGCCCGCAGCGACGGCGGCAGCTTCGCCAAGGCTCGCCACCGCCCGGAAGCGGGCCCTGCAAGAGCAACCGCCAGTTCCGGGGGCACCAGATTCGGGACGGCGAGCCGCTTGGTCAGCCGTACATACAACCTGTTGTGGGTAGCACCTCGGATTTTTCCAGATCTAGGGCGCAAATCTTGAAACTTTCCACTTGCGGCGGCTCCGCCGTCCGATACCATGCAACGCATCCCGTTCGGGATGCGATCAGGAAGATCGGCCGAGACCTCCGCCCAGCCTTGAGATATCGGTCCTCGATCGCAACAAACAGACAGGGAGCACCGGGCCATGATGACCCCGAGCAAGCCAGCCACCGGCGCCAGCGCGCACCAGAACCTGATTCTGTATCGACGAGCGATTCATCCGGACCATGTCGAGCTTCGCGGCCGCCGCTCCCTCGAGCACGGCGCGTACGAAGCGGAAGTTTGGGTCCTGCCGCGGGGCCACATGGCGCGCTTCCGGCACCATGACCTCTGCATCTGCGAGCTCGTGGCTGACCAGCAGCGCCTGCCGGAGGAAGGGGCCGTCATCTCCTTCCCCTGCGTCGGCGAACGCGACTACGAGCACAGGTTCAACGGCAGCGGCGTCGCGTACGCGTGCAGCTTCCAGACGGAGAACCTTTCCGAAACCCTGTTCGCCTCGACCTACGAGGAGCTCAAGGCGTTCGGCCAGGAGTCCGGCGCCCTCGTGCACGAGTGGACCAGCAACGGCAGCGCCCGCGGCATGTCCATCGTCGACGTGCAGCGCTACGCGAAAGAACTCCACGTCCAGAGCTTCCACCTGATCAGCGACGGCGGGCTCGTCCTCCGCACGCAGGCGCTCTTCGAGCACCGCTGACGTCGCAGCGCCAGGCGCTGCCAACCAACACAAAGAGATTGGGAACGAACCCCACTCGGCGCATGCCGCGGGCGGGAGCATACTCCACACCGTTGGCGGCAGCGGTTGAGCGCAGCGAGCGGGGGAGGGGAGCCATGGCGATGAACACGCTTGAGGATCTGCTTGCCCACGAGCTGGCGGACCTCTACAGCGCCGAGACGCAGGTGGCCGACGCTCTGCCGAAACTGGCCAACGCGGCCAGATCCCAGGAACTCCGCACCGCGTTTGAAGAGCACCTGGAGGAGACACTCGGACAGATTCGACGGCTGGAGGAGATTGCACACGAACTCGGGTTGACCATGGATGAGGGCACGTGCCGGGCCATGGAGGGCCTTTTATCTGAAGCTGACGAGGTCATGAACGCCAGGATCGGGGAGGACGTGGTGGACGCCTCGCTTGTCGCAAAGGCGCAGCGCGTTGAGCACTATGAAATCGCGGCCTACGGAACCGCCGCCTCCTTCGCACGGCAACTCCGGCACGGCCACGTTGCTGAACTGCTTGAACAGTCTCTGGATGAAGAGAAGAACGCCGACGCGATGCTGACGCGCATTGCTGAATCAGGAGCAAATGAACGAGCGACCGCTCGGGGGACCAGCGAGGGCACGACGTTTGAAGCCGACGGGGGACTGAAGTAGAGACACGCCAGCATCGCACCGCAGCGAATCCGCACGCCGGCTACGGGCATTGGGGCAGCTACATCCTTCTTTGTGACCCGGCACTGGGGGTTCGTGAGAATCGCCGCATCAGACCGATGCGGCGGTTTTCTTTGTTGTTCAGGAAGATTGCGGTCAGCAGCAACACCAACCCGAGCGGTCTCATTGGTATGCTCTTGGCCATGAGCCCGCCGACACCTGACCGTCTCGCTGCACGCCTGCTCACCGCCGCCGATGCCGCGCCCTATGTCGCCCTGCGGCGCGAGATGCTGCTGGATTCTCCGTGGGCCTTCCTGGCCTCGCCGGAAGACGACATGGCGGCCGACCCCGCCGGCGTCGCCGCCCGGCTGCAGGAGGGAGCCAATGCCATCGCCGTGGTTGAGGATGCTCAGGAGCCCGGGCGCTTCATCGCGTCAGCGGGAATAGTCCGGCAACCGCACCGCAAGGCGCAGCACCGGGTCGTGATCTGGGGGGTGTACGTGACGCCGCGGGCACGCGGCCTCGGCGCGGGCCGGGCCGTCATGCAACTTGCGATTGAAACGGCCCGTTCATGGCCGGGCGTCGCCGCGATCTGCCTGTCAGCGAGCGAGCGGAGCGTCGACGCCATCCAGCTCTACAAGAAGCTCGGGTTTGAGCCATGGGGCGTGGAGCCGGACGCCGTTCGCATCGGAAGCGAATCCGCGGCGGAAGTGCACATGATGCTGCGGCTTGGCTGACCAGATCCCGTCAGACGTTGAAGAGGAAGTGACACACGTCCCCATCGCGCATCACGTACTCCTTGCCTTCGATGCGCAGCTTGCCCGCTTCCTTGATCGCCTTCTCTGACTTGTACTGCACAAGGTCATCCACCGAGTAGATCTCGGCGCGGATGAACCCCTTCTGGAAATCGGTATGGATCACCCCCGCCGCCTGCGGCGCTGTCGCGCCCTGCGGGATCGTCCACGCCCGGATCTCCTTCGGGCCCGCCGTGTAAAAGGACTGCAGCTCGAGCAGCCGGTACGCGGCGCGCGCCAACGTCGCCAGCGCCGGCTCGGCCATGCCCATGTCGGCAAGCATCGCCGCGCGGTCTTCATCGTCCAACTCGGCCAGTTCGGACTCGATCCGCGCGCAGACCGGCACCATCTGCATGCCTTCCTGGGCCGCCCGCTCTCGCACCTTCATCGCCAGCGGCCCCTCGCCGGTCGGATCGGTGTCGTCCACGTTGGCAACATAAAGCACCATCTTGCCGCTGAGCATGCTCAGCCCGCGCAGGGCGCGTTTCTTCTCCGGCTCATCGAAAGTCACCGTGCGCGCCGGCTTGCCCTCGGCCAGCACCGGCGCCAGCGCCTGCAGCACCGCCAGCCGCGCGACCGCCTCCGGCTCGCGGCTGCGGGCAGCGCGCTCCGCCTTCGGCAGAGCGCTCTCCACCGTTTCCAGATCCGCCAGGATCAGTTCCGTCTCGATCGTCTCGATGTCGCGGATCGGATCTACCGATCCCTCCACGTGCGTCACGTCCTCCCCACCGGGCGCCTTCTCAAAGCACCGCACAATGTGCACCACCGCATCCACCTCGCGGATGTGGCTGAGGAACTTGTTGCCCAGGCCCTCCCCCTTGCTCGCCCCGCGCACGAGGCCGGCGATGTCCACCAGCCGCAGCGATGCAGGAATGATCTGCTTGCTGTCGATGTGCGTGCGGATGACCTCCAGCCGCGGATCCGGGATCGGCACGATGCCGACGTTCGGCTCGATGGTGGCGAAGGGATAGTTGGCCGCCAGCGCGCCTGCTCTGGTCAGGGCGTTGAAGAGCGTTGACTTACCGACGTTCGGGAGACCGACGATGCCTGCTTCCATGGGGGGCGATGGTAGGTGCACGTTCGCACGACGGCTATGGGCACGAGGCCATCACACCGGCTCACTTCGGGTCGGATCCGGCTCGCGCCCGCTCCCCCGCCCGCTCCTCCGCACGCCGGCGCTGCTCCTGTTCCTGTTCCTGCAACTCCTCCCGCACCGCCTGCCACCGAGGCTCCGGCTCGCAGCAGCACGGCTCATCGTCCCAGATCGGAACGCCTTCGTGCATGCTCACCGATCGCGCCCGCGGCTTCCCGCCTCGCGCATCCGTCTGGTCACGCCGTGACATCGTTCACCCCCTTTGCATCGCTCTCTCATCGTATGAGCCGCGCAGCAAGCACACCCGGGAGGACTCGAACCTCCGACCTGCGGTTTAGGAAACCGCCGCTCTATCCTGCTGAGCTACGGGTGCGTCGTCCCGGATCCGGGACCGAGGCGCGAGTATAGGAAGGGGCGGGCCGATAACGCACCCGGACGCGCCGATCACAAGATGGGACGAGTGTGCGGGCCCCGCGGCCGCCCGCTGTCGTCACGACCACTCAGCCGCGGGCATGACGGCCCGATGCTCACCAGCGGAAGACCCGCATCAGGCGGAGATCGACCGGAGGCGCCGCGGCAATGGCCAACTCAATCTGGATCGGAAAGCGCAAGCGCTCGGACGCCGCCGCCCCGCAATGGGACGGCCCGGACGCCAAGCGCTCCGCCGCGGCCGCCGACGCCCGATATTCGCCGCCGAACCCGGAACCCGCGCTCCCAGCCCCGGCCCGTCCCCTCCCGTCGAACATTCCTCCGCCACAGCCTCCCGAACCGGACGCACCGCGGCGGCACCTCTTCAGCGCCGAGATTGACCTCACCGAACTCGACGCACGATTGCGCCCGGGGCTCTCCTGGTCCGGACGCGCGATCGAGATCAGCCGTTCGCATCTGGTCTTCCGTTCACGCCGGATGTGCTACGAAGAACGACGCCTGCTCATCGCCGTCCACCTGATCGACGCCTCGCCCGTCGCCCTCTATGGCGAGGTCGTCGGGTGTGACTACGACGGCGAAGGGCTGTATCGCACGGATCTGGCCTTGATGAACGTGCCGGAACTGGAAGTCATCTCCGATTGGATCGCTTCGCGCGCTGCACGCGGCACCATGTAGCACCCGGGCAGCAGACGCCGCTCAGTGCTGATGCCGCAACTCCTGGCGGACCCGCCCCCGCTCCCTGGCCCGGAGCACCGCCGCCCAGAAGATCGGGCTTAAGAAGAAGAGCGCCAGGCCGACCACGGTCACGACCAGCCCCGTCGGCCAGTTGACGGTCATCCCCAGCACGATCCCCACGAAGACGAACGCCAGCCCGGCAATGACGAGCAGCACCGTCATGCGCCGACGCCCGATCATCGGGTCGCCCGGACGTCCCTCCGCCGAGACTTCCTCGATGCGCGCCGCCATCTCCTCACGTGACGGTTCGCCGGTGTGCCTCTCCACGCTGCACCCCCTTCCTCCTTCAGGGTAGGGCTCAGACGGAAGGCAGTTTCAGTCATCCTCCTGGGGATGTTCGTCCAATCCTGCGGCCGCGCGCTCGGCAATGCCGCGCTCGACCTCCTCTTCGCTGAGCAGTTCCCCTTCCGAATGCGCCACAACCGCGGCCACCATTGAATCCCCGGTGATGTTCACCACCGTTCGCGACATGTCCAGCAGGCGGTCGACCGAGAAGATCACGGCGATGCCCGTCACCATCGCCTCGGGCGGAATGCGAATCGACTGCAGCACGATCACCAGCATCACCATGCCGGCGCTGGGCACCGCGGCCGTGCCGATCGACGCCAGCGTCGCTGTGAGCACGATCGCGAGCTGGTCCAGCATCGTCAGGGGCAATCCGAAGAGCTGCGCGATGAAAACCGCCGCGACGCCCTGCAGCATCGCCGTGCCGTCCATGTTGATCGTCGCCCCAAGTGGAAGCACGAAGCTGGATACCTCCTCGCTCACGCCGAGGCGATGCTCCGCGCACTTCATCGTCACAGGAAGCGTCGCCGCGGACGACGATGACGAGAACGCCAGCAACTGCGCCGGCGCCATCGCCCGGAAAAAACGGCGGTACCCCACCGGCGTGAATACCTTCAGGAAGGCCGGATACACCCCCAGGATGATGATCAACAACCCACCCATCACCGTCGCGCAGTAGACAGCCAGGGACTTGAGCAGATCCAGCCCCATGTCGGCGATCATCTTCACAATCAGCGCAAAGACCGCGTACGGGGCCAGCAGCATCAGCACGTGCACGATCTTAATGATCACATCCGTCATGCCGTCGCAGAACGCCATAACCGGACGCGCCTTCTCGCGCGGGATGAGCGTCAGCGCGATCCCGATCAGCAGCGCCGTGATCACGACCTGCAGCATCTCCGCCTTTGCAAGCGCCTCAAACGGATTTTCCGGCACCACGTTGAGCAGCACCGTCCACGAAGTCGGCTTCTCGGCGGCCTTGCCGATCGCCACCTGGGCCGTCTCCGCCTGCGTCAGCGCGATGTCGTTGCGCATCTCCTCGCTGATGCGCGAGCCGGGCTTGAGCGTGTTGGCGAGCACGAGCCCCACCGTGATGGCGATCGAGGTCGTGCACAGGTAGATCAGAATCGTCTTGCCGCCGATGCGGCTCATCTTCTTCACATCGTTCAGGCTGCTCGCGCCGACGATCAGCGAGAACAGCACGATCGGCACCGCGATGAAGCGCAGCACGCGGATGAACAGCCGCCCCACGAAATCGTTGGAGTTCGCGATGAACCTCGCCGCCATCGCCCCCGCGCCCGCAGCCTCGTTCGGATGCACCAGCGTCGCGATCGCCGGATCAACCGACTGCACGAACGCGGCAACCGCCTCCCGCGGCCGCCCTTCCTCGGGCAGCCCAGCGCTTCGCACCTGGGCCGGCTCCGGCGCTTCGGCCAGTTCCGCCAACTTCGGCCGCAGCCACTCGCGCAGTTCCTCCCGCTCCCCAGCCCCCTCCTCTCCCGTTCCCGCCGCATCCCCCAGCACCGGCGCGAGCATCCACGCCGCGGCACGCCGCACACGCTTCTCCGCTTCCGCACCGGTCACCCCATCTCCCGTCAGCCGATCGAGTTCCGGCTCGACCGTGGCGGTCGGCTCCGCTTCCAGGCTCGCCAGCAGCCACGCCGCGGCGACCCGGGCCGCCTTGCCCTCGGGCTCCTTGAGCGAGTTGGGCCGCCCTTGCAGCCACGCCTCCCGGTCATGCACCCCCAGCCGCGCCCACGTGTCACCGTCCCACGTGTAGTTCAGGACAAGGCCGAGTCCGATCCCGAGCGCCAGCCCGATGAAGATCTGCCAGTGGATCGCGATGCCGCGTCTGCGCATACCGCTCCTTTCGCTCACCGTTTGGGCTGGCCGGGTGACCTCGCTCGCCGGCGGGGCATCTGAGGGTACGGCATTTTTGGAGCCGGGAGGGGGGATTTTGGATTGAGGTCTGGGGATTTTGGATTGGGGAGTCCGCCCGCGCGACCGTCCCATCCGCGCCAGAACGGACGGGGCGGCGCCGATCGCCGCGGCGTGCGGCTCCCTGGACGAGCCATTTGAACGAATGGACCAAGCATTCGAACGAATGGACGGCTCAAACGCGCGAATGGAGGAGTCATTTGAACGAATGGACGGCCCAAACGCGCGAGTGGACGGCCCATTTGAACGAATGGGCGGCCCAAACGCGCGAATGGGCGGCCCATTTGAACGAATGGGCGGCCCAAACGGGCGAATGGAGGAGCCATTTGAACGAATGGGCGGCTCATTTGATCATTTGCCGGGATTATCTGGACGTTCGAGGGGGGCCCTGGCGACGGCGAGCGGCGGCACCTTTCCATGGCATACCCCCAATTGCGGGGGACCGCGGCGACCGCGGCAGGCGGCGGAAGGGGCATCCGGCGCCGGGAGGTAGGATTGATTGATGAATGAATCGGCCGCGCGCTCCAGCCGGCGGCGCTTCAGGAACTACCTGGCGCACCGC
>CAYWRO010000009.1:42957-71148 GCA_964460345.1 uncultured Phycisphaeraceae bacterium
TGAATCGGCCGCGCGCTCCAGCCGGCGGCGCTTCAGGAACTACCTGGCGCACCGCCGCTCGAGCGGCTACAACACGGACCCGGCGGGCTCCAACCCGACGAAGCGGAAGGCCCGGCGGACCAGATCCTTCTGGCGACTGCTGGTCGAGTTCTGGGCCCTGCTGGAGGGACACCGCGCCTGGATCGTCCTGTGCATGTTCACGGTGGCGATCACAGCGTGGCTGTCGCTCGTGCAGCCCGCCCTCTTCAAGGTGGCCGTCGACTACGTGCTTTCAACCGACCCCGGGCCGGCGGCCCTGCCGCCGGTCGTGACCGAGCTGGCGGGCGCGCCCCCCGAAGGCGCGGCATCCCTCACCGGCGATGAACTCGAACGCGTGCAGCGCAACCTGCTGCCGATCGTCGGCGGCGTCTCGGTCGTTCTCGGCGTCATCACGGTCGTCATCGGCCTCTTCGGCCGCTACAACGCGACGCGCATCACCAAGCGCACGCAGGCCTCCTTCCGCAAACGCGTTTTCGAACACGTCGTGCGCTTCCCCCTCCACCGCGTCTACGGCATCAAGTCCGGCGGCGTCGCCAGCATCCTCCGCGAAGACGCCGGCGGCGCGGCGGACCTCATCTTCTCCCTGCTTTACAACCCCTGGCGCGCCATCAACCAGCTCATCGGCACGCTGGCGATCCTCGCGTGGGTCGACTGGCGGCTGCTCGTCGGCGCCGTCGCGCTGCTCCCGGCCGCCTGGTTCACCCAGCGCACGTGGATCGCCCGCATCCGGCCCATCTTCCGCGACATCCGCCTCACACGCTCGCGCATCGACGCCCACGCGACCGAGGCCTTCGGCGGCATGCGCATCGTCCGCGGCTTCAACCGCGAGCGCGGTGAGACCGCGCGCTTCACCACCGGCAACCACCTGCTGGCTCGCCAGGAAATGCTCGCCTGGTGGTGGTCGCGCATCATCGAGGTCGTCTGGCAGGTCCTCGTCCCGGTCGCCTCCGCCGCGGTCCTTCTGTACGGCGGCGCCAAGGTGATCGATGGCACCCTCACCCTCGGCGACCTGACGATGTTCAGCGCCTACCTGCTCATGCTCCTCGGCCCGCTCGAGGCCCTGAGCGCCAGCGCCACGAGCATCCAGAACCAACTCGCCGGCCTCGACCGCGTGCTGGACATTCTCGCCGAGCCGGAAGAGTTCGCCGAAACAACCCGGCAACGCGGCCACGAGGAAGACGGCGCACTGCGCCTGGCGGCCCGCTCACGCGTCAAGGGACGCATCAGCATCGAGAACGTCTCCTTCCATTACCCCGGCCGCGATGAACTCGTGCTGCAGGACATCAACCTGGAGATCCCCGCCGGCACGACCGTCGCCCTCGTCGGCCCGTCCGGCGCGGGCAAGACCACGCTCTGCAACCTCGTCGCCCGCTTTTACGATCCGACATCCGGCCAGATCCTTCTCGACGGCGTCGACCTCCGCGACATTGACGTCAACACCTACCGAAGCCTCCTCGGCATCGTCGAGCAGGACGTCTTCCTCTTCGACGGCACCGTCGCCGAAAACATCGGCTACGCCCGCCGCGGCGCAAGCGAACAGGACGTCATCGCCGCGGCACGCGCCGCCAACGCGCACGACTTCATCACGAAGCTGGAGAACGGCTACGAGACCCTGATCGGCGAACGCGGCGTCCGCCTCAGCGGCGGCCAGAAGCAGCGCATCGCCATCGCCCGCGCGCTGCTGGCCGACCCCAGCATCCTGATCCTCGACGAAGCCACGAGCAACCTTGATTCCGAATCAGAGGCCCTCATCCAGCGATCCCTGGCCGACCTCATGCGAGGCCGGACCAGCTTCGTCATCGCCCACCGCCTCAGCACCATCCGCCACGCCGACCTCATCGTCGTGATCGATCACGGACGCGTCATCGAGTCGGGCACGCATGATGAACTGCTGGCCAGGAATGGCCGGTACGCGGACATGCTCCGCCTGCAGCTCGCCCAGGGACGGGACCCGAACGGGACGGAGAGTGACGAACTCGAGAGCGGAGCCTCGCTCCCAGCACTGTCCTGAGCCCGCCCCCTCGCGGCTATCCTTGGTGTCTGGCCATGTCTGGCCACCTCCACGGAGCTTTGTTCAAACGCACGAGAGGATTCCACTGATGACAACTGTGCAGACCGCGTCCGCGTACCAGGAGTTGTGCGCCCTGTGTCGCCAGAACGCCACGATCGGTTCCATCGGATCACTGCTGGGATGGGACCAGGAAACCTACATGCCCCCGGCCGCCGCGGAACACCGCGCCGAGCAGGCCGGCCTCGTCTCGACCTGGCACCATGAGCGGCTGACCAGTCCTCGAATTGCAGAGTTGCTCGCCGCGTGCGAGTCCGACGCCGACCTCATCGGCGAGGCGGACTCCGAAGTCGCCGCGAACCTCCGCGAGATCCGCCGCATTTACGATCGCGCCACCCGGGTTCCCACCGAACTCGTCGCCGAACTGGCGCGGGTCGGGAGCCGCGCGCAGGAAGCCTGGAAGAAGGCGCGATCCACCTCCGACTTCGCGGGCTTCGCGCCGTGGCTGGAGCGCATGTTCGAGCTCACGCGCCGCAAGGCCGAGTGCTTCGGCATTCCCGAGGGAGGGGAGCTTTACGATGCGCTGCTCGAAGATTACGAGCCCGGCGCACGGGCAGCGGAGATCGAGCGCATCTTCACGCCCCTGGGCGCTCGCCTGAGCAACCTCGTCAAGGAGTTCAACGAACGCGGCACGCCGCCGGACACCACCTGCCTTGACATCACCATCCCTGAAGCCCAGCAGCATGCCCTCGGCCTGCAGGTGCTCCGCGCCATGGGCTTCGACATGAACGCCGGCCGGCTGGACACCACCACGCACCCTTTCTGCTCCGGCCTCGGCCCCGGCGACACCCGCCTGACCACCCGCTATCGCGACAGCCGCTTCACTGACGCCCTTTACGGCACCATGCACGAAGGCGGCCACGGTCTTTACGACCAGGGTCTTCCCAAGGAGACCAAGTTCGGCCTGCCTTGCGGCGACGACATCTCCCTTGGCATTCACGAGAGCCAGTCGCGCATGTGGGAGAACTTCGTTGGCCGCAGCCGCGAGTTCTGGCAGTGGGCCTACCCCGTCGTGCGCCGCATCTTCGGCGACGTCGTCGCGCCCTACGACGTCGACACGTTCTACCGCGCCGTCAACACCGCCACACCCACGCCCATCCGCGTCGAGGCCGACGAGGCAACGTACAACCTGCACGTCATGCTTCGCTTCGAGATCGAGCGCGCCGTCATCCGCGGCGACCTGCCCATCTCCGACATCCCGGGCGTCTGGAACGAACGTTTCGAGCAGCTCCTGGGCATCCCCGTCACCGACGACGCTCGCGGCTGCCTGCAGGATGTGCACTGGTCGTTCGGCCTGATCGGCTACTTCCCCACCTACACGCTCGGCAACCTCTACGCCGCCCAGCTCTGGGAGACCATCGAGCAGTCGATCCCCGACCTGCGCGAGCGCATGTCGCACGGCGACTTCCTGCCGCTGAAGGTCTGGCTGAATGAGAACGTGCACGCCCACGGCATGCGCTACCGCGCCGGCGAACTCTGCGAGCGCCTCACGGGCGCGCCGTTGAGCGCCGACCCGCTGCTGCGTCACCTGGAAGGCAAGCTGCGGCCGATCTACGGCGTGTGACCCTCACAACCTGTCCGCGGGTTCCCGCGCTGCGTTCTCTTAGCGCGGCCTGCCGCCATCAGGAGTGCAGACGGTTCTCCAAGGCGCGGCGCAGCTTGTCCGCCGCGCCCTTGATCACGCCGTAGACGTCGTCGCCGCTGTCCTGCACGGCGATCGGCTTGCGCCCGGCCGGCCGCGCCTCCATGACGCACCGCTTGTCCACCGCACCGCTCTTGTCCGCGTTGTCGTCGTGCAGGTGCACCTCCACGCGCGTAATGCGCGGCTCCAGGTGCGCTACCGCATGCCCCACCATCTCCTCAATGTGCAACTCGAGCGGTGCGGACGTCTCCACACCGGCGAAGTTCATCTCAATCTGCACGGGTTGTCTCCTGCCCAGCCCTTGCGTCCCACTCCACGCGCGTTCTCTCAGCGCCCCTTCTCGCTACGGTGCGCCGCCGCGGAATGTTCAGTGGCCGGGAACCGGCGCCACCGCCGCCAGTTCATGCCGAAGGGCCTCGGCAAGATATTCATACTGCGGCAACGCGTTGTAGAGCTGCGCGGAAATGCGCACGTGCCGCTTGCGATCCCCCATTTTCACGATCGGTACCTGAATGCGCCAACGCTCCATCAGCCCGCACTGCACACCGTCAACGGTCCCCGCAAACGGCCCCAGCGCCGCCGTGCGCGGATGCTCGTCATACGCCGGCAGCGGAATCGACGCCAGATGCCCCACCATCGAATCCGGCGCAGGTGGCGCAGCACCCAGCGCCGCGCACAACAGGTCCCGTCCGGCCAGCGCAAGCTCGCGGTTCCGCCTGCGAATCTCCGCCCAGCCCCCTCCACCCGGCGCCAGCGACGCCATGAACTCGATCGCGTGCGGAATCACCAGCCACGGCGATGGATCAACCGTCCCGCCCCAGTCATGCCGCAGCCGGAACCGCGCACGATCCGTCCGCGGCGACGAATCCCCGTGTCCGATCACAAGCGGACTGATCAGCTCCCGCTTGTCCTCACGCACGTGCAGAAACGCCGATCCCTTTGGCGTGCACATCCACTTGTGACAATTGCCCGTGTAGTACGCCGCCCCAAGCGAGCGGATCGAAAGGTCCACCTGCCCCGGCCCGTGCGCGCCGTCGACCAGCACATCGACGCCCCGCCCCTGCAACGCCTGAACCAGCCGCTCAACCGGCAGAACAATCCCGGTCGGGCTCACAATGTGGCTCAACATCGCCAGCTTCGTCCGCTCCGTCACCGCAGAGAGGATCGTCTCGACTACCTCGCCCTCATCGCCGATCGGCCAGGGCAGTTCCGGAGAGACCACCTTCGCCCCCCACTGCCGCGCCACCCACTCCGCGGCGTTCCGGCAAGCCGGATACTCGACCGTCGGCGCAAGAATCTCATCGCCCGCCTCGAATCGCAACGACCGCAACACGGTGTTCACACCCGCCGTGGCGTTGCTCACCAGCGCGAGGCCCTCGATATCCGCATCGACAAACGACGCCAGGGCCGCCCGCGCCTGGTCGAGCAGATCTTCCAGGTCGTACACAAAGAATCGCACGGGCTCGCGTTCCATCCGCGCGCGAAACTCGTTCTGCAACTCCGTGATCGCAAGCGGACACGCGCCGAACGAGCCGTGATTCAAAAAGCAGACACTCGGGTCCAAACCCCAGTGCCGCGCGAGTTCGCTCGTCGCCGGCAACGCCAATCCCGCCCCGCCGGGCTCACCCGCTGACATCGAGGGACCGCCCAATCTGGATGCTGGTCGCCGCGGCGTTCTGGTCAGCGGGGTGCCGGTAAAAAGGGAGAATCATCTCCCCCCTTCTGGGTGCAGGTTCACCACCGGAAAAGTCCACGCTCCCTGGTACGCGAGCGCTCACCAGCCGCGCAATCCCGGGATTCTCCCGAGAGGGCAGCCGCTCAGCCCCCGAAACAGGGCCGGTCTGATCGAGGCGCGCGACCGCCGAAACAGGCTGCGGCGGCCGCGGCGGCGACTGCAGGCCGTATGCCCTGGCGATGTGATACGGATTGGTCGGCTGGATCGAAGTCATGTGTGCTGACTGTATCGGGCCGCCCCCACGCGAGTCTTGGAGCAAATAACCACGACCGGACCCACGCCGCGGCGATGCCGAACCCGCTCCGAACCGCCACGCTGTGTGAGGATCATGTCAAGAGAATGGGCCTGCGTCCGTCTCCGACTATCATCCAGATTGACACAAGGGGGCCCGAGAGTCGAATGCCGAATCCGAATGTCCAGCCAGGTCCCGAAAGCGCGTTTGAACGCGAGATCCGCAAGCTGCGCGACCGGCTGGTCGAAGCGGCCACCGTTGCGGTGGGCATGCTCGAGGCAGCGCTGACGGCGCTCTTCGCGCACGACGTCGAAGGCGCGCAGCAGATCCGCCGCCGCGACGACCTCGTCGACTATGAGGAAGTCGCGATCGAGGAGGAGTGCTTCCGCCTCATCGCGCTGAAGCACCCGTACGGCCATGACTTCCGCATGATCGCCTTCATCCTGAAGGTGAACGCGGATGTTGAGCGCATCGCCGACAACGCGACCAGCATCGCCAAGGTTGTCCGGCAGATCCCCGAATCCGGCTCACCGCCCTGGCCGACAGCGCTCAAGGAGCTCGCGCAACGTGTGCCGATGCGCTGCCACCAGCTTCTCCGCGCCGTCATGAACGAAGACGAGGCCGCCGCCCGCGAGGTCATCAAGGGCGACGACACGATCGACGAACTTGAGAAGCAGCTCCTCGAAGAGACCGTCTCCCTCATGGAGCAGCAGCCCGAGTTCGTGCGCCCCGGCCTGTTGATCGTCCGCGTCGGCCGCTCCCTGGAGCGCGTCGGCGACCTGCTGGCCAACATCGCCGAAGACGTCGTCTATCTCAAGACCGGCCAGATCGTCCGCCACGAAAAGCGCAAAGCGCCGGGGACGTGACGTGGCATCGCCTTTCAAGGCGATGCGAGCCACACGCCTCGGCGCGATCGCCTTCCAAGGCAACGCGCGAACCTCACAGCCCACATCCGCCCGGAAAGGCGTTGCCACGTCATCGCTCCGGCGCGAGCGTCATCAGCCACTCCGGCATCATCGCCGGCCGTCCCGTCTCGTCCACGCACGCCAGCAGCGATGACGCCATCATCAGCGTCTCCGGCGTCTCCAGCGGCCCGTGCCGGCCACTCTCCACGCGCACGATCTCATACTCGTGTCGCAGCTTGACCCGCGAAGAGCCGACCACGCGCGTCCGCACCTCCAGCAGGTCGTCGTAGTGCCCCGGCCGCCGATACGAGCACTCCAGCTTCACCACGACCAGGTACACGCCGTCGTGTTCCAGGTTCGCGTAACTCAGCCCCGCATCGCGCAGCAGCTCCGTCCGCCCCATCTCCAGCCACGGCACGTACGCCGCGTGATGCACCACGCCCTGCGGATCGCACTCGCAGTAGCGCACCCGCAGTTGCAGCGTGCCCGACGTAGGGATGCGCCTGGCAGGCGATAACGCTGGTGAGTCGGCCATCGCCCGGAGTATAACCCGCCACACTCAGCAGGCCCGCGGCGTTTACTCCGCGTGCGGCTCCGCGCCGGTCTCCTCTGCCGCCTTCCCCGCCTGCTGCTCTCCTGTCTTCACCCGCACACCAAGGTGATTCGCCACCTTGCGAAACCCCGTCTTGTCGCTCGGCCTGTTTGTGAAGACGCTCCCATCCTCCTTGCGCCAAACGAACGCCGACGACCCGCCCCCGTCCAGGTTGACCGCATCGTGCGCCCCAAGCTCAATCATCAAGTCCGCCATCTCAAACAGCGTCGCCCCATCGCTCCACCCCGGTTGCCGGCCATCCACCACCAGCAGGTACAGCATCTTCCCATCCGCGCTCACGCCCGCCGCCGTCCGCGGGTGGCGCACCTCCGGCTGCGGCAGCGCCGTCGAGGCGACGCTCACACCGTCATCCACCAGCAGCGTACCGCGTTTGTCCGCTTCTTTCGCTCCCCCTCCCGTTCCCGCGACCCCATCATGGAACTCGCGCGCCTCGCGCCGCTCGATGTAATCGCACACCGCCGTCCCATCCGCGCGGAACACGATCGCGGGATCGCCCCGCCCGTCAACCTGCTTCGCCGGCGACACCACCTCCCCGTCGGTCAGGCTCAGGCCGATGATGTCCGCATGCCCCTGCGGCTTCCACGCGAAGAAGTTGGCGTTCACCGCCAAATCAGCCTCCACCTCTTCCGCCCAAACATTCGTCGCAGTCAGAAGCGCATCCGCCCCCTCCGGCGGGCTCTCCGGCGCGTCCGTCACAAGCACTTCCACCGCCGTCAAGTCCACCACCGCCGCGAAGCAGTGCAGGTGCGCTCCCCCGACATCGCGCTCAAACTCGCTCACCACGATCGGCTCGCGCGCCGGCTCCGCCTGCCGAGCCGTCTCGACCGCCTCCGGCGCCCCCTCCTGCGCCTTGAGGGGCCCTCCCGCGGCCATCGCCGCCGCGACCACGAGCAACGGGTTTAACCACGCGATGCGGGCGGCAGGCATGTCGAGTCTCCGGCGTGTTCCTGTTTGCATGAATGGCGCGTGCAGCGCCTCGGCGTTTCGGCTAGAGTGATCGGCCGGGCCCGGCTCGAGGCGTCGACCCGTCCGAGTTCGCGCCCATCTTACTCGGAGGCCGACCGCATGAGCGTTGCCAGCACCTGCGCCGCCGAACGGATCCCTGTCACCGTCCACAAATCCAGCGCTGAGGCCAGCCGCGCCGTCGCGCGGGAGATCGCCGATCTCATCCGCGCCAAGGCCGCCCGCGGCGAGCGGGCCGTCCTCGGCCTGGCCACCGGCTCCACGCCCACCGGCGTTTACGAAGAGCTCGTCCGCCTCCACCGCGACGAGGCTCTCTCATTCGCCAACGTCGTGGCCTTCAACCTCGACGAGTACTGGCCCATGCCGCCGGAAGACCTGCAGAGCTTCCGCCGCTTCATGCGCGAGTACCTCTTCGACCACACCGACATCGATCCTGCGAACATCCACGTGCCGGACGGCACGGTCGCCCGCGAGCAGGTGAGCGCGTACTGCGAGCGTTACGAGCGCATGATCCGCGATGCAGGCGGCATCGATTACCAGATCCTCGGCGTCGGCCGCACCGGCCACATCGGCTTCAACGAGCCCGGCTCCGCCCGCGACAGCCGCACGCGCCTCATCACGCTCGACAAGGTCACGCGCATGGACGCCGCGAGCGACTTCTTCGGCGAGTGGAACGTCCCCCGCAAGGCGATCACCATGGGCGTCGGCACCATCCTCGACGCCCGCAAGGTCGTCCTCATCGCCTTTGGTGAGCACAAGGCCGGCATCATCCGCCGCGCGGTCGAAGGCGAGATCACCAACTCGGTCGCCGCCTCCTTCCTTCAGGAACACCCGGACCCGCGCATCGTCCTCGACCCCGCCGCCGCGGCGGAGCTCACGCGCATCAAGACCCCCTGGCTGCTCGGACCCATCGAACAGTTCGGCCTCGCGTGGGATCCCCCCACCGTCAAGCGCGCGGTCATCTGGCTCGCCCGCCGGCTTGAAATGCCCATCCTGAAGCTCACAGATGAGGATTACAACGAGAACGGCCTGCAGGACCTCCTCTCCGCCCGCGGCCACGCGTACGAGCTGAACATCGAGGTCTTCCAGTCCCTCCAGAAGACGATCACCGGGTGGCCCGGCGGCAAGCCGGGACGCCCCCGCTTCATCCCCGGCCGCGGCATCGACCACGCCGCCGCCAACGGCGCTCCCCCGGCGCCCGACACGTTCCCCAAGCGCGTGCTCGTCTTCAGCCCGCACCCGGACGACGACGTCATCTCCATGGGCGGCACGCTCATCCGCCTGTGCGACCAGGGTCACGAGGTGCACGTCGCCTACCAGACGAGCGGGAACATCGCCGTCTTCGACGAGGCCGCGCTGCGGCACGCAGACTTCGTCACCGAGTTCGCACGGGCCTTCGATCTCTTCGACGAGGATCACGTCGCGCGCATCGAGGGCCACATCGAGGCATTCACGAAGAGCAAGAAGGCCGGCCAGGTCGACACGCCGGAACTGCAACGGATCAAAACGCTCATCCGCCGCACCGAGGCCCGCGCCGCCGCCAAGTACTCCGGCGTGGCCGAAGAGCACATCCACTTCCTCGACATGCCGTTCTACGAGACCGGCCGCGTCCGCAAGAAGCCGATCGGCGAAGAGGACGTCCGCATCGTCATGGAACTCCTCCAGCGCGTGCGCCCGCACCAGGTGTACGCGGCGGGAGACCTCTCCGACCCGCACGGCACACACCGCGTCTGCCTCGCCGCAATCACGACCGCCCTTCACCGCCTCCGCGCGACGGGCGAGCCATGGTGGCAGGGACCCGCCGAGGGGGGGTGCGACGTCTGGCTCTACCGCGGCGCCTGGCAGGAGTGGGAGCCGGCCGAGATCCAGATGGCCGTCCCGCTCAGCCCCGATGAGGTCGACCGCAAGCGCATCGCCATCTTCAAGCACGAAAGCCAGAAGGACAAGGCCCTCTTCCCCGGCCCCGTCGACACGCGCGAGTTCTGGCAGCGCGCCGAAGACCGCAACCGCCACACGGCCGAAACCTACGACGCCCTCGGGCTTCCCGAATATCAGGCGATCGAAGGCTTCGTGCAGTGGCAACCAAGCGACCAGGACGGAAGCATGGCGGAGCGGTTGACAGTGCACAGCGCAGAGTGCACAGTGCAGAGCGGCGACCACAGCTAGCTCTGGCCCGTGGCACAGGCGTCCCCCCTGTGACTCCCCCCGGGGTGCCACGGCTCGCCGCTGTACTCAGCGGCGCAGCCGTGCGGACGCGCCTGACTCCTCCCGGGTGCCACGGCTCGCCGCTGTACTCAGCGGCGCAGCCGTGCCGGTGCGCCTGATTCCCCAGGGTGCCACGGCTCGCCGCTGTACTCAGCGGCGCAGCCGTGCGAGCGCGCCTGACTCCCCCCGGGTGCCACGGCTCGCCGCTGTACTCAGCGGCGCAGCCGTGCGGCGCGCAGCAACCGTCCAATTCCACGACGGCCCCCCGCCGCGATCCGCACCGCTGCGCCGCCGAGTACCGCGTCGAGCAGTGGCACCCCCCGGCGATATCAGCACGCCCCCCCTCCCCGGAGCTGTTACCATGCCCGCATGACACACCTCGGCGTCTGCTCCTGGTCCCTCCAACCCACCTCCCCCGCCGACCTCGTGGACAAGCTCCGCGCGACCGGCCTCTCCTCCGTTCAACTCGCGCTGGATCCCATCCGCACGGGCCAGATGGACGAAGCCGAGACGATCGCGCGTCTGCGCAAGGCGAACATCACCATCCGCTCCGGCATGATGGGGACCAAGGGCGAGGACTACACCACGCTGGAGTCGATCAAACGCACCGGCGGCGTGCGCCCCGACGACACCTGGCCCGCCAACCTCGCCGCGGCGGAGCACAACGCCGATCTGGCCGCCCGCCTCGGCCTCACGCTGGTCACCTTCCACGCCGGCTTTCTCCCGCACGACCGCGAAGATGCGGAACGGCGCACACTCATCGACCGCCTCCGCACCATCGCCGCCGTCTTCGCCCGCCGCGGCGTGCGCATCGGCTTCGAGACAGGGCAGGAGACCGCCGCGACGCTGCTGGATGTGCTCGATGAACTGGGTGGCATGCCCACGCGGTACTCCGCGCGGGCATGTCCTGCGCCGGCCTCCACCCCGGGCGTTAACTTCGACCCCGCCAACATGATCCTTTATAACATGGGCGACCCCATCGAAGCCCTCGACGCCCTCGCGCCCCACATCGTGCAGATCCACATCAAGGACGCAACGCCGACGCATACCGCGGGGGAATGGGGCAGCGAGGTCGCCGCGGGCTCTGGCGCCGTCGACTGGCCCACGTTCTTCGCCACGATCAAGAAGCACAACCTCGACGTCGACCTCATGATCGAACGCGAAGCCGGCGGCAGCAGAATCGACGACATCCGAGCCGCCGCGGCACTGGTGCAGCGCTTCCTGTGATGATCCTGCGCCTCGAGCATGAAGAGTTTCAACGCAGAGAGCGCAGAGTTCGCGGAGCGGGATGGGAAGAGCGTAACGCGAAGGGATCGAAGGACGCGATGAGCGCGAAGGACGAAGAGGCTGTACCATCGCCCGTGCCTCCCGAGCCGACATCCCGCCGGCAACGCCTCGCGGCACGCCTCTTCGCGCCGAAGCGATTTTCGGCGGCGCTGGCGATGCTGTGGTTTACCGTTGCGCTCGCCTACATGGCCGTCTTCCCCCTCCGCGGCGGCGTCGTGCAGTCGTTCGGCGGCCCGGTGACGCTTGCGTTTGCGGGAAACACATTCACCCCTGTACAGAATCCTGGCGCTTTCGTTGGAAGCCGCCTCGGGAGCGGTCAGGGGCAGGAACTCTGGGAGTGCCTGTACGACTTTGAGGTTGAGCACACGCGATACCGCACGGTCCTGCGATGCCGCTTCGACGTGCCGGTCCGCCTCGACATGACGTCCACGCCTCTTGGTCCACCGCCGGCCAACCTCATCCCCGCGGCCCGGCAGGAGTTCGCGGATCACGTGCGCGATCAGTACATGACGTATCCCTACGGCGGCGAGTTCATGGACATGCTCGTCGCGGGCCAGGCGAAGCGCATCCTCTGGCGTCGCAACGGCAAAGCCCGCCTCGCCGCCGACTGGCTCGCGCCGCTCCTCCTGATCATGCTCGGACTCATGTACACCGTGAGCGCGATCCGCCGCGCCGCCTTCAAGCGCCGCTACTCGCGCTGCCGCCGCGGCCTCTGCCCGATCTGCCGCTACTCACTCACGGACCTGACCTCCTCCACCTGCCCCGAGTGCGGCTGCAACACCGCGGCGACCTGCGCCCAGGCGGCCCGCCTCCTCGGCGCGGCGGAAACCCACGGAGGAGGAGCTATTGTTTCCCGCGAAGAGCCCGAAGAGCGTGAAGGTCGCGAAGGATGAACCTGATCCTCGAGATCCTGAAGGACCCGTCTTCCATCGATGTGAGGGAGGCGATTGCGTTTGACGCGACCGGCGTCGACGATCTGTGCGTCCGATTCACGCCGGCAGCCATGGACCCGTGGACCGGTCTGTTCGGCCCCGGCTCGCTCGCAGGCGCCCGCTGCAACGCCGCCGCGGCATTCAACCACGGCCGGCTCACCTTCATCATCGCGGGCGGGCAGGGGTACATCGTCGAGCCGTACGAGCGACGCCTCGTGCACAAGACCAAGTGGCGCGAGCTTTGCGAGGCGCACGGTGTGAGCAACGCCGACCTGGTGATCGCCGCCGACTTCTTCCGCATCTTCGCCTACTCGTCCGCGGGCCTGCTCTTCGCAAGCGAGGAGGTCCACATGGACGGCATCGCGTTCAAGCGCGTGACCACGGCCGAGTCACGCGGCAGCTTCCACGATCCCGACAGTGCCGACACGTGGCGGCCCTTCCGGCTGGATCACGCCACCTGGACCTTCGAGCGCCTCTGACCCATGATGCGGCTGTCGCGCCGGAGGCGTCCGCCGCGCCGCAGCACGACAGCAGATCGCTAGGACGATGGGCCCCCAAGCCTCCACGCCGCCCCGCATTCCGGGCAGACGGTGCAGCCGTCGAGGTCGCTCGCGAGGCCCGCCAGCGCGTAGCCGCACGCTGCGCACAGACCGGCCCGGCGGGCGCCCGCGCGGGCTCTCCAGCGCCAGACCGGATGCAGGACGAGCAGCGTGCTCGGGATGATCGACAGAAAGAAGCCGGGGATGAACACCCACATCCAGAGATCGAATCGTGCTGCATCCGCCTCGCTGAAGTATCCCTCGAATCCGATCGTCAACGAGATCGCCAACAGATGCGGTGGCGTCCAGGCAAACCAACTCACGACGAACCCGCCCACTCCCGCCGCGATCACCACAACGACCCACACGGCCCGCCGCAGCGCCGCCCGACGGACCGCCCGCCCCTCACGCCCGATCAACGGCGCAAGCCGCACCCGCCGCCCCCGATCATCCCGAACTCGCGGCCGCAGCAGCGACATGCGCCAATGGTAACCGTTGCTGCGCCCGGGAGATGGGGTGCGGGGAAGAGGGCTTCCCTCTTCCCTGCGCTGCAGCGCACGCGTTCGCGCCGGGCGGGCGGCCGCCGTACCATCGCCCGTGCCCTCGCGCAATGGACCAGCCCGGCGGCGGTTCGCGACGGCGGTCGCTCACCGCCTCTTCTATCCATCGCGCTTCGCGCTGTGGGTGTGCCTGTTCTTCGCGGTGCTGGTGCCCATCCTGTGGCCGCTGGCGAGCTTCGAGGCGCAACCGTTGTGGGGCTCTGACGCCACCCTCCTGTTCCGCGACGCGGGAGACGGAAGCGTTGAGCGGCTTTCGACCTATCCCGACACCCCGCCGATGGACGCCGTTGACTGGATGATCTGGCTTGAAGCTCGACGAAATCGACGGCCGGGCGCCCTTGAGTACACATGCGAGGCAGAGACGATCGGCATCTCGTTGCTGATGGACAGCGAACCGGCCGTGCCGGCCGCGCCGGGCATCCCGCAGCACCTGCGCGATCCGGTCGGGGAGGCAGCCAGCCGCCTCGTCGGCGCCGACCCCATCTTCCTCGACATGATTCGCACCGGCCAGACCGCGCGCACAGTCCGCACGCCGTACTGGTGGCTGGAGATCCCCGCGCGCGTGCTCGCGCCGGCCCTCCCGGCGCTCCTCTGCCTCATCTTCCTCATCCGCGGCGTCCGGCGCGAGTTGGTGCGCCGCCGGCTGAGGCGCTGCCAAAGCGGACGCTGCCCCGCGTGCAACTACCCGACGCGGGACCTGGCCGCTGACCGCTGCCCCGAATGCGGCACGATGCTGGCAGAGGCCCGCGCGGAAGCGGAACGGATCATCCACGGCCGCCGCGGCGAGGCCGAAGCGGAGGCGCAACAGGCCACTTCGCCGGAGGATTCGCCACAGATGAGATACAGATGAACACAGATGGGGAGGCGCGCCACCTACGCCTCCCCCTCTGTCCCTTCGTCCCACTGTCCCTCCGTCCCTTCCCCCTCAAGCCGCCACGCCGCGCCGCATTCCGGGCAGACGGTGCAGCGTCTCTTCGCCCCGGAGGGGCGCTGGCGAGTAGCCACGGGCGCGTGAGCGCAGCGAACCGCCCGTGGTTGCGGGATTGAAAGAACCAGCGCCCCGGAGGGGCGCGGGCGGCGCGCATCGACGAACTTCCCCCGCCCCTGCCGGGGCGGCCGCGCGAAGTAACCGCTTTCCACGGGCGGCTCGCTGCGCGATCGCGCCCGTGGCTACTCGCCCCGGCCCCGTTGGGGCCCTGCGCGCAAGGTGCCGTCATTCCCCTCCGCGCCTTCATCGCTCCGTCGCTCCGTCGCTTCCTCCCCCAGCCGCCACGCCGCGCCGCATTCCGGGCAGAGGGTGCAGCCGTCGGGCTCGCTGGTCAGTCCGCGCAGGTGATAGCCGCAGGCAGCGCACAGACGCCAGTACCTGGCGAGCCGCTTGTTGTCGTCCCGCGCCCACCATCCGAGGGGTCCGATTGAGAAGATCGCGATCAGCCACGCGACAAAGGCCGTGTGGGTAAAGCCGTTGAGAAACCACAGCGTTGTGCCGGTCGCCACCAGTACATAGACGCCGTTGGCCACCCACGTCCGCCACGCGATGTCACTTGGCACGGGCCATCGAGTCCCTGCGCCGCGATGCGGCGGCCTCCGTTCAACGTCGAGCGGATGCTTCACTCCGCGGTCATCGCGAATCTTCGGCTGGAAAACGACCATGCCCTGCATCCTACACGCGGGGGCGATCCCTTCCTCCGGTCCGTCGCTCATCCGTCGCTCATCTGTGGCCCCCCCCTCCGCCCCGCCGCCCGCGGCCTCCGCTGTGGCGGCCATCCGTTCCATCCCGCCGCCGTCGCGCTGCAAATGCGTGCTTTTGTGCGATCGTCCGGCGTTCCTTTGCAGCGTCACGGCGTTCTTTCCCCTCATCCGGGGCCAGCGGCGCGGCCGCGCTGCGCAGCATCTGCGCGGCGCTGCGCAGCGCGGGGTTCGTGAGGCGCAGCGCAGGCTTCGCGCTGCGCCTCAACCTGCCTGCGCTGTGCAGCGCGGCGGGGCTGCTGCGCAACAGTTGCGCTGCGCTCGCCAGCGCGAAAGGGGCGCTGCGCAGCGCGCTTCGTGCGGTTTGCAGCGCATTTTTCATGTTGCGTTCTTCAGGTGCGTCCCGACGCCGCCGATACATGCACGGGGGCCGTCGCAGAACGGAAGAGGGCCGCCGCGGCGTAACCGGGCGGCCCGGCCTTCCGCGGCGGCTCGCCGCTGGAGCGTCCCAGCGCCCCGCCGCGCTGACCAACCACTTCGTCTCTTCGTCTCTACGTCTCTTCGTCTCTTCCCCCCGACCCCCCATCTCTCCCCTTCGTGCCTCCGTGCCTGCGTGCCTGCGTGCCTCAAGGAGACCCCCGTGACCTACATCGTCCCCCGCGACCGACGCGACATGCTCGACTTCTTCCGCACCCACGTGACGAGGTGGCAGGGCGACCCCGCAGCGCTCGGCCTCACGAGCCAGCAGGTGCAGCAGCTCGCAGCGCTTGTCGCCGAAGCGGATGCGGCGGACTTCGAGATGCGGGCGGCCCGCCAGCGCGCCCGCTCGGCCACGCAAAATAACGCGCGGCTGTCGCGCAACCTGCGACGTTTCGGCGTCTCTCTCATGTCGACGATCCGCGCGCACGGCAGCGCGACGGATGATCCGAACGTCTACATCAACGCCGCCATCCCGCTGCCCCGCGCCCCCTCCCCGACCCCCCCGCCCGAAACGCCGACCAGCCTGCGCGCCACGCCGATGGCCGAAGGGCACATCGCGCTTCGGTGGGACGGCTCCGTCGCCCACGGCCAGACCTTCCACATCTTCCGCGCCGTCGACGGCTCCACCTACACGCAAGTCGCGGCGGGGCGCTTCAAGAAATGGACCGACACGCGCGTGCCCATCGGCGCGCGACGCATCGAGTACCGCATCACCGCCGAACGCGGCGGCAAGAGCGCCGTCAACCCCGCGTGGACAATGGTGACCTTCGGCACGGTCGATGGCAGCGAACCGGCCTACCGCTCACGCATGGCGGCGTAGGGCGCGGGGGGGCTTCGCCGGGTTCTGAGTGCTGGGTGCTGAGTGTCGCGGTCCGGCTCAGCACCCAGCACTCAGCACTCAGCACCTCGCCGCAGGCGACCTACCCTTCGCCGATGATCAAGCACCTCGGCTCCAAGCGGTTGCTCGCGCCGGCGATTCTGGATGTCGTCGCGTCGCTTCCCGAGGTGAGGACGGTCGTCGACTTCTTCTCGGGGACATCGCGCATCGGGCACGCGCTGAAGCGCGCGGGGTATCGCGTGGTTGCCAACGACTGGATGACGTACGCGCGTGCTGGCGCGGTGTTATGTCCAGGCGGACGCCGGGCGCGTGGCGGGGGAGGAAGCGACGACGACCGCCTGTGCGCTGTTCGGCGGTCTGGATCTTTTCGGGGTTGACGGCGGCTCCGATGATGCCGGGGAGGAGTGACTGGTGATGGCTCGGGGGTCGAGCGAGAGGTTGGCTTCATGAAGTTTGAGCACCGCAACAACTGGATACGTGGCCGCATGTTCCATCAGACGGTCGCCGGGATCGCTCGCGCCGATGTCCGCGAGGTCGGCTTTGCCGTCTGCAAGGCGATGGTCGCGTGGAACGGCGGGGCGGGACCTGTCCCCGACATGGCGTTGTTCCGCACCGCGTTCTCGCAGGGCTCGAAGGTTCTGGACTATGTTGCGGCCACCGCGCTCGGCATGGTCGTTCGGGGGCGGCCGGAGGCGCTGGACACCGTGTTGGAGGTTTTTCGGAGTGTGTGCGCGAGGGCGAGGTGTGCGATTCTCTGGAACTGTCCTGCGAAGCTCTCTCGGTCGGAGCACGTGGAGTTCGTGACCGAGGCCCTTCGCGATCGCTCCCGGCTTGTTCGGTTGGAGGCCGTGTGGGAGGTTGCGTGGGCTCGGCTCGCCGAGTTGATCCCTCTCCTCGAGACGATGGCAGCGAGTGAGGCGGATGACGAGACACGCCGTCTTCTGGAACGGTGCGGGGCCATGGCCCGCGACGGCTACGTCGTTGAGGATCAGGATGAATCGGTCGTGCACCTGTGCGTGCACCACGACGGCCTGATGTGGATGAATGTTCCCACGAAGTACCTGGCGCGGCTCTCGCTGGCGGAGATCGCCGAGGTGATCCGCGAGCACGGCCCGTTCCCGTGGCCTGCGATGGACGAGAGGTTCGACGCGAAGGCCGAGCCCGTTGGGCGTTGATCATTGCGGGCGGCCCGTCGCGGGCAGCTTCCACGCCGCGCCGCATTCGGGGCAGAGGGTGCATCTGTCGGGTTCGGGCCGCAGGTCGCCGAGGTTGTAGCCGCAGGCGCCGCACTGGCGGCGGTGCAGGCGGATGAAGACGTTGCGGCGGGGGTCGGAGTCGGCGCCGACGGCCAGCCCGCAGAGCATCGCCGAGTAGAGCAGGATGTGCGTGACCCAGTAGACGCCGCCGGAGATGAGGCCGAGCCGGTGCATGACGGTCGAGGAGGCGAGCCACAACACCACGATGCCAATGTGAACCACGCCGAGCCGCCGCACGGGGGAGGGAAGATGAAAGGGAACGACGACGCCGCGGTGATCGGGGATGCGCTTTCGGCGGAGGAGGGGCACGGAGGATGGTATGGGGTCGTGCGAAGCTACTCGGGGGTTGAGGCCGCCGTTTGCTTGAGGCGGTGGGGCCGCCGCAGTTCGGGGATGTTGCTGGTTTGGCCTTCCGTCCAGTCCGCCAGCGTTTGCGCCAGGGCTTCGTGCGAGAGATTCTCGCGGCGGCGGCCGGTGGCTGTGTCGAGGATGAAGTGGTTCGCGTATGGGCCGCCGTCTTCGGGCGGCGGCGTGATCGCATCGACGGCGCGGCCGATGACGATGTCGCCGACAACGGCGATGGAGGTGACGCCTTCGCGGAGATCCATGTCGGGGCGGCCGGGGATGATGACGCTGCCGCCGCCGTCCTCGACAAACCAGCCGTGGTCATCAATGGACGTGAGCCGGTACCCGTTGGGCAGGTCTCGCGCATCATCCAGGTTTGTGATCATCAGCACCCAGAGCCCGCCGCAGCCGAGAGAGCCAAGGACGAGGAGGATGACGCCGCCGGCGAAGATGGACAGGAACGTGCGCTCTCGGCGTCGGCGGCGGTCGATGTCAATGGAATCGTGCATGGGGGCAGCGTGAACCGATGCGCGACGCGGAAGGCCGCGCTCATGGTCCATCGTACGGCCGAGTGTTAAGGATGTTCATGGCGCATGCCCGCGCGGAGTACCGCGTGGGCATGCCACCCGCCGTGTTGGCGTCAGCCGTCGAAGTCCTTCGGGCGGAAGGCGACGATCTCGCCGGTGGCGGGGTTGATGTGGACTTCGTGGGGTTCGCCGTTACGGAGGGCTTCGATCTCCCACAGGTCGTCGTCGAAGTCGACGGCGGTGACGTTGGTGTACTGCTCGGCTTCGAGCGTTTCGAGGATCTTTGAGAGGCTGAGGGAGCCGGCGGGCGGGGCGTCTTCGGCGTCGCTGTCGTCGCGCGGCTGTTCGGCGACGACGGCGCCGGTGGCGGGGTCGACGGCGAGGTGAACGGGCGCGCCGGCCTTGTAGGCGTCGATCTGCCAGTGGGCGTCGTCGTAGGCGATCTCTTCGATGGGGCCGTACTCGCGTCCCTCGACGCCCTGGACGATCTCGCGGAGAGAAATGGCGTCTTCGGCGGGCGATTCCTGCTGCCGGCAGGCGGGAAGCGGCGCGGCGACGGCAAGAGCGGACGCGAGCAGCGCGGCGGCGCGGGTGGTGAGATAGTTGGGCATTGGTTCCCCCTTTGGTCCTTGTCGAATCGTAGGGGCCTACTCTGTGGCTCGATGATCAAGTATCTCGGGTCAAAGCGATTGCTTGCGCCGGCGATTGTCGAGGTTGTGGCGTCGATTCCCGAGGTGCGGACCGTGGTGGATTTTTTCTCGGGGACGTCGCGCGTGGGGCATGCGCTCAAGCGCGCGGGGTATCGCGTGGTCGCCAACGACTGGATGACGTACGCGCACGTGCTGGCGATGTGTTATGTCCAGGCGGATGCGGCGCGCATCGCCGCGGAGGGGGCGCGGCTGATTGAAGAGCTGAACGGGTTGCCGGGGGCGCCGGGGTACATGACGGAGACGTTCTGTAAGAAGAGCCGGTTCTTCCGGCCGGAGAATGGGGAGCGGATCGACGCAATACGGGCGCGGATCGCGCGGCTGAGCCTGGAGCCGGAGCTTGAGGCGGTGCTGCTGACGAGCCTGATGGAGGCGGCGGATCGGGTGGATTCGACGACGGGCGTGCAGATGGCGTACCTGAAGCAGTGGGCGCCGCGGGCGCACAACCCGCTGGAGCTTCGTCTGCCCGAGGTGCTGCCGGCGCTGCGCGAAGGATCGCCGGGTTTCGGCGCCGGGGCGTGTCGTGCGCACCAGATGGAGGCGATGGACGCCGCGGCGGCGCTCACGGGGGATCTGGCGTACATCGATCCGCCGTACAACCAGCACTCGTACCTGGGGAACTACCACATCTGGGAGACGCTCTGCCGGTGGGATGAGCCGGAGGTGTACGGCGTGGCGTGCAAGCGGGTGGACTGCCGCGAGCGGCGGAGCGCTTTCAACAGCCGGGCGCAGGCGGAGGGAGCGCTGCGGGCGTTCCTGGATGCGGTGCGGTGCCCGTTCCTGATCGTGAGCTTTTCAAACGAGGGGTACATCTCGCGCGAGTGCATGGAGGCGATGCTGGCGGAGCGCGGCCAGGTACACACGATCGCGCACGACTACAAGCGATACGTGGGGGCGCAGATCGGCATCTACAACCCGAGCGGCGAGAAGGTCGGACGCGTCTCGCACCTGCGAAACACGGAGTACCTGTACGTCGTCGTGCCGCACGGGTACGAGTGGGCGGGCGCGAAGCCGAACGCAGAGGGCGCGGAGGTTGGAAGCAGAGAGCGCAGAGGCAAGAGAAGGGTGCCATGTTCAAGCGCTTCGCTTGAGCATGCGGAAGCGGCACTCACACGCTCGACAGGCGCAAGCGAAGACGCTTGAGCACGCCACCCGGACTCCCCTTCGTGCCTTCGTGCCTCCCCCCCACTTCGTCTCTCCGTCTCTTCGTCACTTCGTCTCTTCCCCCCATACACTCCCGCGCATGCCCCCCACTCACACCATCAATGTCGGCGTCATCGGCCTCGGCTTCATGGGCTCCACGCACGTGCAGGCGTACGCCGCGGCGGCGGAAGCGGGGTGGGCGTGCCGGCTTGCGGCAGTGGCGGATTCCAGCCGCGAGCGTCTGGGCGGGCGGGCGACGCATGGGAACATTCGGGGGGCGATCAAGGAGGGTGAAGAGCCGGCCGAGCGGCTCTTCGATCCGTCGCAGGTGAAGGGGTATGAGCGGGCGGCGGAACTGCTGGGGGATGCGGATGTGGATCTTGTGAGCCTCTGCACGCCGACGGACACGCACGTGGAGTTGGCGATCGCGGCGCTGAAGGCGGGCAAGCACGTGCTGCTGGAGAAGCCGGTGGCGGTGACGGCCGCGGAGGTGCAGCGGGTGGCGGATGCGGCTCGGGATTCGGGGCGCGTGTGTCTGCCGGCGATGTGCATGCGGTTCTGGCCGGCGTGGAGATGGATCAAGGCACGGATTGAAGATGGTTCGCTGGGCGCGGTGCGGACGGCGACGTTTCACCGGCTCGGGTCGATGCCGGCGTGGACGGACTTTTACGCGAACCCCGCGCGGTGCGGGGGCGCGATCGTGGATCTGCACATTCACGACGCCGATTTCATCTATCACTGCTTCGGCCTGCCCGCTTCCGTCAGCAGCGTCGGGACGATCAACCACGTGCAGACGCAGTATCGCTACGACGGCGGCGGTCCCGTTCTGGTGACGGCGGAGGGTGGGTGGGGGCACGACCCGGGCTTAGGGTTCAAGATGCGGTGCATCGTGAACTTTGAGAAGGGGACGGTGGACTTCGACATTGGCCGCACGCCGCAACTGTTGCTGCACGAGGGGGGCGCTTCGCGCGAGGTCGACCTTGGTGATGAGGCAGCGCTGACGGGCTACGACATGCAGGTGCGACACATGCTCGACCTGATCGCGGGGAAGGAGAGGACGCCGCGGGCGACGCTGGATGAGGCGGTGGCGGTGGCGCGGCTGCTGGAGGCGGAGCGAGCGTCGATTGAGGCGGGGGAGCCGCGGATTGTGTCGCGATAACAAAGGTGAGGCGTGCCGCGGGGCACCGCGGTTCGGCCGTGTGCGCCGCTCCAGTGGCCGTCACCCTGCCAGGTCGAAACGCATTTCGGGAATCGAGTTGACGAGGGGGTACTCGATCTCGCAGCGGTAGACGTCGAAGGCGTCGATGTCCCAGCCGAGCAGTTCGCAAGTGCGCGCGACGCAGCGGGCGTATTGGGGCGAGCGGCCGACGTGGAGGACGGCGGGGCCGGTGCCGAGCCAGCGCGGCTCGAAGACGTCGAGCTTCGCGGCGTATTCGCGCCAGTCGGGGTCCGTCTGGCCGAGGCCGCCCTGCAGGGCGTCCCACCAGACGGTGCAGCGCGGGTGCAGGCGGCCATACATGGAGCGCGGCAGGAGGCAGTCCATGACCATCAGTTCCGAAGGAACACGCACGCGCTGACGTGTGCGGATCCACGGCTCGGAGGGGTGGTTGGCGGGGTCGGAGATGCCGCGGCGGACCTGACCGAGGAAGTAGGTTGCTGCGGAGCCGTTGCCGACGCCCGCGCCGGCAAGCTCGGCGATGAGGCGGCCGGTGCTGGTGCGCGTCGTGGTGAGGTCATCGGGGCGCGCGGTGGAGAACTCGGGAAGCAGGGGGCTGCCGTCGGGGCCGAGGGAGATGCCGTAGCGCTTGGCGTCGGTGTTGTCGGGCGTCTGGAGGTTGTACTCGGCGAGGGCGAAGCGCGCGAAGGGACGGAGGCGGCGGAGGTCGATCCAGCCGCGGATGGAAGCGAGGTCGATGCAGTCGGGCTCCTCGGCGCTGGGATGGAAGATATAGGCGCCGAGGTCGGCCTTTGCGGTGAGACCGACGAGGTGGCGGTGGGCGCGGAAGGAGGCGCGGCGCTGGGTGACGTCCATGCGGTCGGAGGCGGCGCCGCTCCACTGGGCGATCATGGAATCGAAGGTCTTGCGGTCGCCGGCATGGCGGCGGACGAGGTCCTCGAAGCGCTCAAAGGCGGAGCGGGCGGGCTCGAGAACCTCATCGGGGACGCCGGTCTGGGCCGCCGCGGCGAGGAAGCCTTCCAGCGGCGTGCGGCGGGGGACGAACGCGCCGGACTCGAGGGGGTTTGGGGCGTGGACAATCCGGAAGACGCGCCAGCCGAGCGTGCGGTCGACGCCGAAGGCCCGGCAGACGTCCGAGGCGCGGTCGATGCGGACGGCGGCGCCGCCGTTGGTGCGCTCGTTGAGGACGGCGCTGAGGGCGGCACGGAGCTCGGAAAGGACAGTGGTGGCCTCTGATTCAAAGCCTTGTTTGTCAATGACTTGCGTGTCGTGCATGTCGGTGTGTCGGCGATCTGGCGGTGGGAGTTGGGGTGTCCGGCGTGGACGGCTCCATGGTACATCAGGATGATGCGGGGCGCAAGTTTATTTCCAAAAACATTATGTAGAACATTGCAAACGCCTTCGGTTGCGGTAGCTTGGATCAACGGTGGGGGACGGGCGGGCGGACGCTGATGAACCCGGGCCGGTCCTGCGCCGGCGCTTCGGGCGGCGTTCCCAGGCCGCTGAACGCGGCCGAGCAGGAAGGAGGCACTTCAATGAAGCAACGGATGATTTGGATGAGTTCGGTGGTGGCCGCGGCGGCCGCGGTGGCGATGGTGTCGCCGCGGGCGGAGGCGCAGCTTCTGGCGGGGGTGGATGAGGATGCGGAGTTCGTGCGGCTGTACGACTTCACGCGCGGGCGGTGGGTGCGGCAGTTCATGCCGCTCGAGAGCGTGCTGGCGACGGCGGGCGACGGCCCGAGCGGCCTGGCGGTCGACGATGCGGGCGGCGTCATCTGGTGGAGCGACGGATCGAACCTTTACCGGTCTGATTACGGGAGCCGGGCCACGACGTTTGTCGCGCAGATGACGTTCAACGGCGCCGCGCAAAGCTTCACGGGGCTTGAGTTCGTCAATGGGGTGCTGTACGGCTCGGACAATGCGCCGGCGGGCGCGCCGGAAGGGATCTACTCGATTGATACGACCACGGGCGTGACGACGCTCGTTCTGGACATGACGGATCCGGACGGGCTGTATTCCTTCAAGGCGCTGGCGTACAACCCGCTGGACGGGCTGTTCTACGTCGCGAGCGAGGGGCTGAACCCGAACCCGCGCGGGCTGTTTTCGATCGACGTCCTCGGCACGGGCGCGGTGAACTTCATCACGCCGTACGCGGGGGTCAGCGGCGAGAACGGTGATGTGGAAGGGCTGGCGATCGGCGTGCAGGGGGGCGTGGCGCGGGCGTACTTCGTGCATGACGAGGTGGGGGAGTACGCGGTGTACAACCTGAGCACGGGGATGTTCGAGACGCCGCTGCCTTCGCTGCCGCTGGAGGCGACGGAGTTTAATGGCGGCGCCGCGTGGGCGCCGGGGCTTGTCGCGCCGGTGGTGGATAGCGATCTTGTGGTGCGCATCTTCGATGCGCCGGATTTCGTCATCGCCGGCAACCAGCTCACGTACACCGTTGAGGTGGAGAACAACGGCTCGACGCCGCTGAGCGGCGTGGTGGTGACGACGACGCTTGACGGTGACGTTGCGTACGCCTCATCGACGCTCGGCTCGCACGACGGCGCGCCGGCGGGGGGCGTGCACACGGCGAACGTCGGGGCGATTCCCGCGCTCGGGCAGGTGACGTATGAAGTCGTCGTGACCGTGGTCGGGAATGGGACACTTGTTTCATCTGTGAGTGGCTCGGCGGCGCAGGCGGACCCGGATACGTCGAACAACACGGCGTCGACGGAGACCGAGGCCCTGGCGGTGCCGATCAACGACCAGTGTGAGAACGCGATTGCGCTCTCGTGCGGGTCGGTGGTCACGGGCGACACGCGCGCGGCGACGCCGGAATCGCTCGCCCAGTGCGGCACGACCAACGGCACGGCGGGCGCGGTGTGGTACACGATTGAGGGGACGGGCCAGGCGATCACGGCGTCGACGTGCAGCGCGGCGACGAACTTCAACACGCGTCTTCGCGTGTGGGAGGGCTCGTGCGCGGGACTTACCTGCGTCGCTGGCAACGACACGGACATGCTGTGCGGCTCCGGCGTCGGCACGCAGGCGGCGACGGTGACCTTCCAGACGAGCCCCGGCACGACGTATTACATCCTTGTGCACGGCGCGTTCGCCAACGTCGGGCAGTTTGAGCTGAGCATCGACTGCGAGGCGGGGCGCGGGGCGTGCTGCGTCGGCGGGGCGTGCACGGTGGTGACGGAGGCCGAGTGCGCGGCGATGGAGGGGGCCTACCAGGGCGACAACAGCACGTGCCCGGCGCCGACGATCGCGAACACCGAGCCGGGCGAGTTCATCGACATCTCCGGGACCGGCACGCTGCTGAACCTCGTCGACAACGAGGTGCGCACGGTGGCGACGAACCTGCTGGGGGACATCCTTGTCGGCAACGATGGGGCCGTCGCGTACGGCTCCAGCGCGGGGCTGTTGATCTCCACAAACAACGCCTTTCCCACCATGAACTTCTTCGGCGGCGTCGTCGAGGGCTTTGCCGCGCACTGGGACGACCTGGGCATCGACCTCGGCGCGGTGTACGTGCAGGAACTTGCCGACCGCGTGATCGTGCAGTATGACCAGCGGGCGCACGTGCCGTCGGCGGGGCTTGATGAGGGGATCACCTTCCAGGTGCAGCTCTTCGCGCCGCTGATGCCGTACCGGGCGCAGTACATCTACACCGACACGCTCTTCGACCCCGATTACGATGAGATCACCGAGTGCAGCTTCGGCGGGTGCGACGATGGGCTCAGCGCGACGATCGGCTGGCAGGATGAGCACGGCCGTTTCCTCGAGTGGTTCGGCGGCGTGATGGGCCGGCCGTGCCCGTGCGAGTACGACGGCGCTTCGGGCGTGGACGTCTTCGACCTGCTGGCGTACCTGGACCTGTGGTTCTCCTCCGCGGCCGGCGCGGACATTGACGGGACGCCCGGCGTGGATGTCTTCGACCTGCTGGCGTACCTGGACTGCTGGTTCCCGGCCTCGGCGGGGCAGCCGTGCGGGCAGACGGAGGTGATCACGATTCTGAACGCGACGACCTGCCCATGAGGCCGCGCGGCGGCGATGGGCACAACCGCCGGCGCCTCTGACAACCGCCGGCCCGCGGACTCCCCGGGCCGACCTCCACACCGACGGCCCGCCTCCTCAATGGGGGCGGGCCGTCTTGCGTTGGGCGGCGCTTCGCAGTTGGCGCAGCGCTGGCACCGATCGCCACGGGCGTGCGCATAGATGGTCAGCGGGGGGGCGGGTTTGGGGCGGGCCAACACCACCACCATGCAGACAGGGAGCAACGCGATGCCGCAGACCATCACCGGAACCATCAACGGGATCGACACCGATGCCTTGCTTGACGCCGTGCAGCAGATCAAGGCGGATCCATCAAAGGGGCAGACCACGTGGGGGGTCGCGACCTCCTGGCTGGGGGGCTTTGCCAGCGAGACGAACGTGACGGGCTGGACGATGGGCGGGGAGCACAAGCCGCAGCGCTTCAGCTTCCGCATCGATGAGCCAAGAGAGCTGTGCGGTCAGGATGCTTACGCCAATCCGCAGGAATACCTGCTCGGCGCGATGAACGCCTGCATGCTTAATACGTTCGTCGCCGTCTGTTCGCTCCAGGGCGTCAAGCTCGAATCGCTGCGGCTGGAGTGCGAGGGTGACATCGACCTCCGCGGCTTCCTCGGGATCGATGCGAGTGTGCCGGCGGGGTACACGCAGATCAACTACCGCATTTACGTCAAGGGGGACGGCACGCCGCAGCAGTACGCCAAGGCGCACGAGGCGATGCAGGCGACGAGTCCGAACTACTTCAACCTGAGCCGGCCGGTAAAGCTCATCGGCGAGGTGGTGGCGGGGTCGTAGGGAGATCGAACCGCAGATTGCGCAGATGGGGAGGAAGATAAAACCGCAGATTACGCAGATTTCGCAGATGAAGAGAAGAGCGAGAGGGGAGTAGCGGGCTGGCCCACTAGCGCCGTGGACACGACCACTTCACCGGCCAGCTGCAATGCTCTTCCTCCTCATCTGCGCAATCTGCGTAATCTGCGGATCATCTCCCCCAAGCTGCGGATCATCTCCCCCAAGCTGCGGATCATCTCCCCCAATCTGCGGATCATCTCCCCCAGTCTGCGGATCATCCCCCCCAGTCTGCGGATCATCCCCCCCAGTCTGCGGATCATCCCCCCCGGTCTACTCCCCGAGCAGGTACGCATCGATCAGGGCGTACTCGCCCCAGATGCAGGCGGCGCAGGCGAGGACGAAGAAGAGGAGCTTGAACTCCGCCCATGCATCTTCGACGCCCTCGCCGCGGATCCACGACCACATGTCGGGTCGGATCCAGTAGTAGAGCGACTCGCCGAGCCCTTCCCAGGAGTCGAAGATCGCCCAGCCGATGGCGAAGTAGACCGGCGCGTTGGCGAGGATGAGGATGAGCCAGTGCCACCATTCCATGTGCCGCCTCCTGTGGATGTCCGCCGATGGGCGTTCGAAGAGAGCAATCCGCAGATTACGCAGATTACGCAGATGAAGAGTCAGGACAGGAAGAGCAGGTGACGGACTCGCGGGGCCGGCGTGCGCCGGGGCGCTGCGGCTGCAATTCCTTACGTTCTCGCATCATCGTGCGGGTGTCCGCCGCGATGCGCTGCCGCGACAAGGCTCCTTCTGTATCTGCGAAATCTGCGTAATCTGCGGATGGATGAGTCAGGCATCGGCGGATCACGCCGCGATGGATTCGATCAGCAACGCTTCGACGGTGACAAGCAGCGTGCAGGCGAGCAGCCACAGGGCGGGTGCGGTCTCGAGCCGCCAGTCGGTGACGCCCTGGCCCTTCAGGAGCGTCCATTCCTCCGGCGAAACGGCGTAGCGCAGGGCGCGGGCAAGCTCGCGGCGGCTCGGGAAGAGCAGCCGGGCGATCCAGATGTACGCGGGCGTGTTGCCGCCGATGAGCAGGAGCCAATGCCACCAGGCCATGGGGTGAAGTTCCCGTTTTTGGAGAGCCGCGGCAAGTGTAGGCGGGGGCGTGGCGGGGGACAGCGTTGGCGCGCCGCCGGCGCGCCGGCCGTCCCCGGCGCTTCCTCCTATACGGTCCCATGGGACCCATACGACCTATGCCACTCACCCCGCCGCCGCGCCACCGCGCCCTACGCCGCCACGCGTGAGCGGTAGGCCGGTTCGCTTCCATCGACCGTGCCGAAGGTCACCATTGTCCACGCGGCGTTGACAGCGCTGCGGCCGCCGCGTTCGGCGGTTGGCCATGCCACCCGTTGCGAAGCGGATGACTTCCGGTGCCACGGCTTGTCCCGAAGGGCAAGCCGTGCCTGAGCACCCGGAGCAGGCG
>CAYWRO010000010.1:0-7225 GCA_964460345.1 uncultured Phycisphaeraceae bacterium
CCGCTCTGGCTCGCCGCTCAGAATCTGATCACGGGAGGCATCATGTTCGATACCGCGCGTTTTGACCGGCTCACCCGCCTCGTCAATCAGCACACATCGCGCCGGGGCCTCGCGCGGAGCGTCGGAGGCGGGGATCGGGGGGGTTGCGGGGGTTGGGCCCGGCGTTGAGGACCGCGTCCGCCGCGTGCTCGAGCTGATCCGCCCCGCGATCCAGTCCGACGGCGGCGACCTCGAGTACATTGGCCTCACCCCCGCCGGCATCGTCCAGATCCGCCTCCACGGCGCCTGCGTCGGCTGCCCCTCCAGCGCCGTGACCCTCCAGATGGGCATCGAACGCAACTTGCGCGAGCACATCCCGGAGGTCAAAGGCGTCGAAGCGCTCGACTGATAACGGTCAATGGACAATGGTCAATGACCAATGCACCATGCACGATGGTCAATGATTAATGAAGAGGCTTGACGGTTGCGTTGTCCATCGGCGCTCCGCACTGGGCACTCTTCACTCTTCACTGTGCACTACGACGGGTGGCATGCCCACGCGGTACTCCGCGCGGGCATGTGGGGCGTCGTCGACAAACAGAAGCGCAGCATGGGGGTGCGGGGGCGCAGCCCCTGCGCCGCAAAAAAGAGAATGCCAACGCGCCCGAAGCGATGCGCCTTTACCGGACGACATTGCCTACGAACGAAGCGTCGCGATGGCAGGGGGAGTACCCCCTGCCCGACCCCGGGGGGCTCGTGCCGCCTCCGGCGGCGGATAGAAGAAGATCCCCGCGCGGCGACACGGCGCGCTGATCAGAGCCGCGTGCGGAAGCACGCGAAACCGGCGCGCCAGCGCCGCGGTCAGGTCCGCAACGTGTGGCACGCCCACACGGCACGCCGCGCGTAGTGGTGCGGGCCTGGCGCCCGCCAGCCTGCCCCGCGCGTTCCAGGCGCTCGCCCCGACTCAGCAACCCTTGTAGTCAGAATAGATGCACACATCGTCCTTGCGCACTGAGAATCGCTCCGACCGATCGCGAGTCACCGCGGTTCCCTCGACGTACAAGGTCTCCAGCGCCGGCAGGTCTTCGAGCAGGTCGAGCGTGGCGTCCGTGATGCGGGTGTGCGCGAGCCGCAGATTCTCCAGGCGGCGGCACGCGCCAATGCCGGCCAGAGCATGGTCGCCTATGTCCGTCTTCGAGAGCGAGAGCAATCGAAGCAGCGTCAGCCGTGGCAGGCCTTCGGCGATGGCGTCGTCCGCGAGCCGACAGTCCTCCAGGTACAGGTTCAGGTCGTCCAGATCGGTGAGCCATGCCAGACCCGTGCCGCGGACACTGGTGTTGTTGAGGGTCAGCAGGCCCAGGTTCGGCAACCGGCCCAGATACTCGAGCCCGCGATCGGTGATGAGCGTGTCGTCCGCACTGAAGCTCCAGAGCTCCGTGAGCGGCAACAGTTGTTGCACGCCTTCGTCGGCGATGCCTGTTCCGTCCAGATAGAGCTCCCGAAGGCCGGTGTGCGCCGCGATGGCGGCGGCGCACGCATCGGTGACCTCCGCGGCGTCGTGAACCTGAAGGCTGGAGAGCGATGTGTGCTTCAGAATCGCTAGCAGGCCGCGATCGGTCATTCGCTCGCTGGAAATGTGGAAACTCGCGAGCCGTGTCGCTCGCCTCGCGAACTGAACGAGGCCGTCGTCGGTGACAGCAGTGTTATAGAGGGCGAGCGACCGGATCGTCTCGATGTTCGCCAGTCCCAGCAGGCTTTCATCTGTGAACCGTTTGCCGCGAATGGTGGGCATGTTCTTAGGCCTCGAACAGCGCTTCGACGAAGGAGTCGGGATCGAACGCCGCCACATCTTCGGGCCGCTCGCCCGTGCCCACGAACTTCACGGGGATGTCCGTCTGCGAGCGGATCGCGACGACCGCGCCGCCGCGGGCCGTGCCGTCGAGCTTGGCGAGGAAGATGCCCGTGACGTCGATCGCCTTCGTGAACTCCTCGGCCTGCCGCAGCGCGTTCTGCCCGCTGGTCGCATCGAGCACGAGGATCGTCTCGTGCGGCCCGCCTTCGATCTGGCGCGACACGACGGAGCGGATCTTCGTGAGCTGGCGCATCAAGGGGTCCTGCGTGTGCAGGCGGCCGGCCGTGTCGATGATGAGGACGTCGATCTTTCTCGCCTTCACGGCCTGGCAGGCGTCGAAGGCGACGGCGGCGGGATCTCCCCCCTGCTGCCCCTTGATGACATCGACGCCGAGGCGCTCGGCCCAGATCTCGAGCTGCTTGACCGCGCCGGCGCGGAAGGTGTCGCACGCGGCGAGCATGACGGTTTTTCCCTGTTCGCGCATCAGGTAGCAGAGCTTCGCGATGCTCGTGGTCTTCCCCGCGCCGTTGATCCCCGCGACGAGGATGACCGTGGGGCCGCCGCCCTCCCCCGACGCCGCGAAGCGCAGACGCCGGTCCTCCTCCGGCCACATCGCCTTCAGCTCGCGCTTCATGTAGGCGAGGGCGTCCTCTCCCTTCGTCTGTTTGCCCGCCTTCCAGTCGGCGCGGATGCCGTCGATGAGCGTCTTCGTCGCGGCGACGCCGACGTCGGCCTTGATCAAGGCGGCCTCGAGTTCCTCGATGAGCGCGGCGTCGAGCTTGCGTCCCCGCAACAGCGACTTAAAGCCGCCGGTCACCCCCCCCACCACCCCCTCGACCGCGCCGCCAACGGCCTCGCCGACCGCCTCACGCGTGCGCGTCAGGGCCGACGTGAGCTTTGAGAGTGTCTTCTTGAAGAGCGCCATGGCAATCCGTCACGAAAGCAGGCCGCCGCCGAGGGCGACCGCGGCTGAAGAACAATTAAGGCCCGGCGTGGGCTCACCGGGCCTGGCGAAGTTCACCGCACTGCTCATGCAGGTCCCGAACAACGCGGGATTCTAGCGGGAGCGGGCCTCCTGAGGCGCGGGACGGGCCCCGCTTCGCGCCGCCATGCCGCCGGCGCGGGCGATCGCGGCGTGCTCGGCCCAGAACTGCTCGAACGTGGCCTGGATCGTGAAGCGCTGGGCGTGGATTTGGGCCGCCGCGCCCATGCGCCGCCGCAGCGTTTCGTCAACAATGAGCCGAAGGGCGGCCGCTTCCCACTCGGCCGGCTCGCGCCCGGGGAGCACGAACCCGGTGACGCCCGCCGCGACAACCTCGCGCGGGCCCCCCTCGTCAGCCACCAGCACCGGCAGCCCGCTCGACTGGCTCTCCAGGACGACCTGCCCGAGCGTGTCGGTCAGCGAGGGGAAGATGAACAGGTCCGATGAGGCGTACAGCGCAGCGAGCTCATCGCCGTGGCGAAAGCCGAGGAAGTGCGCGCCCTGCCCGGTGAGCGTGCGCCCCATCGCCGCGCGGTAGGGGCCGTCGCCGACGAGGATGAGTTCGACCCGGCGGCCACTCGACGCGGCCGCAGCGCGGAGGCGCGGCCAGATGGCCGCCAGCAGCGGCAGGTTCTTCTCGATGCTGATGCGCCCGATGTAGAGAAGCTTCACCGAACCGACATCCACGCCGAAGCGCGCCCAGATCGATGGATCGCGGGCCGAGGCGCGGAAGCTCCCCAGCGCGATCCCCGGCAACAGGCGCACCATTCGCTCGCGCCGAATCCCGAGCGCGGCGAGCGACTGCATGTACTCTTCGCTCCGCGAGAAGATCCGCGCGAAGCGGCCGTAGACGAACCGCATGAAGCCGCGCGTGATCGCCGTGTAGGTCGGGTCGCCGAAGAGATGGTCGATGTACGCGGGGAAGTCCGTGTGATAGACCCCGGCCACCGGGCAGCCAAGCCGCCGCGCGGCCAGCAGACCGGCAAGCCCGACCGGCCCCGGCGTCGAGATGTGAATGACATCCGGCCGGAATGCCGCCGCCACTCGAAGCAGCGCCCGCGCCGGCGGTACGGCCAGTTGCAACGTTTCGTACCCCGGCATCGCACCGGCCAGCAGCGGCCTGACGTTGACGATGTGCGGCCGGTCCGGCGGGATCAGCCGCGTCGACGTGGCGATCAACAACTCGCGACCTGCGGCTGCGGCCTGCTCGCCCATATCTCGGATAAAGCGGGAGACGCCGTTGACGTCGGCGAGCGTGTCGGTGAAGAGCATGAGGCGGAGCGAATCCGCCCGCAGCGCATCGGCGTCGACCGAAGGCGACTGTGCCCCGGCCCTCAAGCCCGTTTCAGCGCTGACCAAGGGAATCTTCCGCGGCCCCCGTGAACCGGGGTGGAGGAAAGTGGGCGATACAGGACTCGAACCTGTGACCTTCTGCGTGTCATGCAGACGCGCTAGCCAACTGCGCCAATCGCCCGGAAAGCCCGCACGCACGCGGCGGGCGGGTCAGCATTATAGACCTGTGTGCGGCGGCGGAAAGCCCGGCGGGAGGAAATCACCGGCCGGGCCCGCGGCCGCGGGCTGTCAGAACCGCCCGATCAGCGGTCGACGATCACAATCTCGACGCGGCGGCTGTCCTTCTTGGTCGCCTTGGGGTTCGCGGAGCCGAAGCCGGCGAAGTAGATCCGGTCGGCCGGGATTCCCTTGCTGGCCAGGTACTGCTCGACGGCCATGGCCCGCTCGCCGCTGAGGCGCTCGTTGGTCTTCCAGTTGCTCTTCTTGATCGGATCGGAATCGGTGTACCCCTCGACGCGGATGACCTTGCCGGGGTAGCGGCTCTGGATGACGCTGGCGATCTGATCCAGCGAGCGCTTGGACGTGGCCTTGAGCGTCGCCTGGCCGGAGTCGAAGAGGACGTCCCCCGCGACGCCGACGATGAGCTCGCCCGCGCCGGCGGTCACGCCCGTGACGCCGCTGATCCCTTCAAAGCCGGTGTTGCCGCGCTGGCGGCCGGCATCATTGAGTTGGCTCTCCAACGCTGCCCGCTCGCTCTCCAGCGAGCCGAGAGCGGCCTCGTACTGGGCCGTCTTGGAGCGAAGTTCGGCGTTCTCCGCCGTAAGCCGCTCGTTCTCGGCCTTCATGCCGTTTGAGCAGCCGCCGAGCGTTGCCGCCGCGATGGCGCCGACCACCAGAACACCCATCTTCCGCACGCGTCCATCCATCACCGCACCTCCGTGCTGTCAGTCCAACGCAAAAACCCGCGCATCCCAGCGCGAACGCCAAACGCTACCAGAATCGGCCATCGTGTCAACCTGTCAACAGAAACAGACTGGGACACTGCCGCCTTCTCCAACCTTTCAAGGGATATTGACAGGCATCGCGAACATTCTTCCCAGCCCCCATTCGACCAGCGGCTTGCACAGCACCACGAGGATCGTTGCCACGGCCAGGTACGGCCCGTACGGCATCGCGCGCGACAACCGCCCGCTGGCGATGTTGCTGACGATCACCCAGAAGATCCCGACGAACGCCGCGGCGAAGAACGCCACCGTGGCATCGATCCACCCCAGGCACGCCCCGACCGCGGCCATCAGGTGGACGTCCCCCAGCCCCATCGCCTCCTTGCCGAAGGCGATCGACCCGAAGATGCGCACGCCCCAGACGACCGCCCCGCCGATCAGGTAGCCAAGCAGCACACCGCCCAGCACCTTCAGCACCAACGGCGGCTCCCCGCCGGCCACGCCCCACCCCTGCTTGGTCGCCAGCCACGCCAGCCCCATGGCCCCGGCCCACCCCAGCACCGCCGCGGGCGCGAGGAACGCCATCTCCCGCACCATCTCCCGCCGCGCGTGGGGGTACTGGATCCACATCTCCGCCCCGCCTTCCGGCTCCCCCTTGCTGGCCTCCTCCGCCGCCGGGGAACGGCCGCGGTTGAGGATGCGCGTCAGGATCGCCCCGAGGATCGGCCCACCCACCACGCCCGCGGCGATCGAGTACCACAGCGGCCATCCCACAGCCGGGGCGATCAACGCCACAATGGTCGTAAGGCCCACGACCGAGCCGAGGACCAACGCGGTTGTCAGCAGCACCCCGCCGCGCGGCTCTTCGCCCTCTGTTGCCTGCCCCTCGCCCTCGCCTTCATCCGGTTCGCCGCCCGCCGGGGCCTTGCGCTGCGCCTTCATCTCCGCCAGCGCCTGCTTCTCCCATGCTTCGTAGTCGAGGAAGCTTCGCTTGATCACGCCGGTCCGGATCAGCAGCAGGCCGAGCCCCAGCCCCGCAACGCCTCCGAGGCCCGCCCCGACTCCCCACCACGAGCGCGCGTTGGCGATCGCCCAGTCCCAGGCGTACCCATCCGCGCCCGCCACCTCGGCCGTGTACCGCCATCCTCCTCCCTGCCCCTGCCACTGCATCCACGCCGCGTGCCCCACGTGGAAGACCACGCCGACGACCGTCGCGAACCAGGGAATCGCCAGGGGGATCGTGAATGTCTTCGCATCCACCAGCGTCATCGCCACCAGCGAGCCGACCAGCACGAGAAGCACGACGAACTCCGGCCACGTCGCGCCAAGCCCGTTCCTCGCCCACTCCGGCCGGATGCTCGCCCAGTCCACCCCGAGCCACATCGCCCGTCCATCAGCCCCGAGCCACCCGAACGCCTCGATCCCGTACCACAGGATGAAGAACGCCAGGAACAGGCACGCGACGAGCAACTCCACGAGCGGGTACTCCGGGCTGATCCGACTCTTGCAGTACCGGCACCGTCCGCGCAGGAAGATCCAGCCGAAGATCGGGATGTTGTCCTTCCACGACAGCTTCGTCTCGCACTTCGGGCAGCGGCTGGCGGGAAAGATCACATCCAGCCCGAGCGGCATGCGGTAGACCAGCACGTTGGTCAGTGACCCCACGCACGCGCCCACGGCGAAGAAAAAGAACGCCAGGGCGATCCACGGCATCATGGTCGTCAGGGTGTATCGCCACGGGGCCATCGCGAGGAGCATGGGACCATTATTCGGTCCTTCGGGGGCCCCTGCTCAAGCGCGGCTTTCGTCCACGCCTCCGCTACACTCGCCCATGGCTCCGACGCCGCCGGATTCCGGCTCGAAATCCTCCTCTCTGCGCTTCGGCGCGGGGCTCAGCGGTCACCTTGACCCCGCGATCGCCGCCGAGCAGGCGTGCGAGCAGGCGCTGACCCAGCTTGGCGACCGCGCGGACGCCGTGGACCTGGCCTTTCTCTTCATTGCCGACCGCCACGGGGCGAGCGCCCAGCCGATCGCCGAGCGTGTCCGCCGCGGGCTGGGGCTGGGAGGGGGGGCCGGGTGCCTCATTGGCGTGACGGCGTGCGGCGTCGCGGGGGGCGAGGCGGAACTCGAGGACACGCCCGGCGTCTCGATCCTCGCCGCTTCTCTTCCGGGCGT
>CAYWRO010000010.1:7325-9006 GCA_964460345.1 uncultured Phycisphaeraceae bacterium
TTCAGCGTGCCGATGGGCGCGCTGCTGTCGAGCCTTTCGAAGGCGGCCAGGCTGCGGGGAAGCGCCGCAGGTCAAGGCGCCGTTGCTGCGCCAATCCTCGGCGGCATGGCCTCTCTCGGCCGCCGGCCCGACACCAACGTCTTCATCCTCAACGATGAGCTTTCCATCAACGGCGGCGTCGGCGTCTCTCTCTCCGGCGCGATCGACGTCGCCGCGGTCGTCAGCCAGGGGTGCCGGCCGATCGGGACGCCGCTTGTCGTGACGGCGTGCAGGAAGCAGCTTCTGCATGGGCTTGCGGGGCGGCCGGCGCTGGAGGTGCTCGCGGAGATCGTTTCATCGCTGAATGAGCACGAGCGCGAGCTGCTGCGGACGCGCGGGCTCTTCCTCGGCCGCGCGGTCAACGAGTACAAGGAGCGCTTCGGCCGCGGCGACTTCCTCATCCGCAACGTCATCGGCATCGACAAGCGCGCTGCGCTCAATGCGTTCGGCGGCGACGATGTGGAAGGGGAGGAAGGTGTCAGCAGCGGCGGGGCGCGGGGGGGAGGGAAAGGCGTCGGGGGGGCGATCGCCGTGGCGGAGCTCTTGCGCATCGGCCAGACGGTGCAGTTCCACGTGCGCGATGAGCAGACGGCCGATGAGGACCTGGCCCTGCTGCTGGACGGGCAGAAGCTCTACGACCCGCCCGCGGGGGCGCTTCTCTTTACGTGCAACGGCCGCGGCAGGGAACTCTTCGGCGAGCCGCACCACGACGCCCGCGCCATCGCGCGGGCTTTCTCGCCGACTGCCGGTTCCATGCCCTCCGAAGCGCGGGCGCCTTCACTGCCGCTCGCCGGGTTCTTCGCCGCCGGAGAGATCGGCCCGATCGGGGACGATGTCTTCGTCCACGGCCAGACCGCGTGCATCGCCCTCTTCCGCGAGCTTCGCTAAGGGCAGGCCCTCCCAGCCGAAGCAGGGAACCAGCAGTCCAAAAACGCCAGCAGGTCGAAGACGTCGACGCCCCCCGCGCCGTCCAGTTCCGCCGCGGCGTCGGCGGCGAACCACAGGTCCAGGTACGCCAGCAGGTCGAAGACATCGACGCCGGGCGTGCCGTCGCGTTCGCACGGGCACACGGGGGGAGCCGGGTCGTGCACGCCGCTGACGAAGAGGTCGTACGTATTCGAATCGGAGAGGAAGTCGACGAACTGCACGTGCAGGTAGTAGTTGTCGTCGAAGCCGGTGTGCGTGAGGATGATCGTCTCGAAGTTGCTCTCGGTCGCGCTGAAGCGCTCCAGCGCGCCGCCGCACTCATCGTACAGCCAGATGTCGATGTCGCCGAAGGCCCATTCGTGCTCGATCTCGACGATCACCTGCTGGCCGAACTGCGCGACGAGGTGGTACCAGTCCGTGTCGGTCAGGCTCACATCGAGGTTCGTGTGCAGCCCGTTGCCGATGCGGGCCGCCGCCGCGCACGAATCGTTCTCCTCAAAGGGGTCCGCCATCGCCGCCCCGCTCACGGCCAGAGCTCCGCCCACCGCCGCGGCACACGCCAGTCTCAAGCCTCGCTGCATCGCATCTCCTCCTTCCCCCCCCCCCCCCCGCCCCCCCCGCGCGCGCCGATCACGACCCGCCCCACCCCCGCATCCGGCGCAGGCGCAATCCCGCGCCTGCGATCGCCACCGCGCTCGCGTCCGCGCGCGAGGGG
>CAYWRO010000010.1:9016-15419 GCA_964460345.1 uncultured Phycisphaeraceae bacterium
CAGTCTCCACCCTCGCGTCATCGCATCCCCTCCGTCCCCCCCCTCCCCCCCCCCCTCCCGCGAGCAAGCGTACCACAGCCCCCCGTGGCACAGGCCTCTGGCCTGTGACGCCTTCCCCCCGCGCGGGCGCGCAAGCGTACCACAGGATCGGGTGCGGTGCTTGAGGCAGCGTGCGGCGGGGCGGCGACATGCGCTTGGCGCCTGCCTGATCCGGGGGATCCAGGGGCGCCACCCGCCACGGGATCCACAGCCGCTCTCGCGGAGCGCCAGGGCGACTTGAGGTCCAATAAGAGGGAAATTAATTTTCTGTCAAGGCGATTTGAGATCATCTCAAACCGCTTTGACGCGACCGCAAACCGCTTTGACACGACCGCAAACCGCTTTGACGCGACCGCAAACCGCTTTGACACGACCGCAAAGCCCTTTGCGGAAACCTCAAAGCCGTTTGACAGGAGCACAAAGCGGTTTGACAACAGCGCAATGGCGTTTGACGGGAGCTCAAAGCGGTTGGACGGGACCGCAAAGCCCATTGCGCACACCTCGAAGCCCCAGCGGTGGATCGTGAACGGCCGGGAGCCGCCCCAACCCCCTCTCACGGGGCCTCAGCGGGGCTGAACGTCCGATACGACAGCAAAACGGTCATCGTCGAGCCGATTTACGAAGACCGTCGGAGCGATTTACGAAGCGCGTGAAGCGCTTCACGCAAAGCAAAAAGCGCTTCACGCGGACCGAAAACGGCTTTACACGAACCGAAAAACGCTTCACGCAGACCCGAAAGCGCTTCACGAGGCGCAACAAGCGCTTCTGGAAGGCCGACAAGCCCTTCACCCAGCGCGTGAACCACTTTCAGCACGCCGTGAACCGCTTCCACCAAACCGAAAAGCCGTCCCCGCGCCCCACTGTGCCCCTCGACCACCGTCCCCTCTTCCCCCCTGTTCTCTCTTCTCTATTCTCTATTCTCTATTCTCTATTCACTCCCTACATCGCCCCGCCCTTGAAGATGATCCGCTTCTTTTCCTTCCCCGGCCGCGGCGGCTCGGCGACCGGCACGGCCGAGAGGAGCGACTTCGTGTAGTCGTGCTCCGCGCTGCGGATAATGCGTTCGCGGTCGCCGCGTTCGACGATCTTGCCCTTGTACATGACGCAGATCTCGTCGCACATGTGCTCGATGACCGCCATGTCGTGGCTGATGAAGAGGTAGCTGAGGCCAAACTCATCCTGCAGGTCTTTGAGGAGATTCAGGATCGTCGCCTGGATGGAGACGTCCAGCGCGCTCGTCGGTTCATCGCACACGATGAACTTCGGTTCGAGCGCGAGCGCCCGCGCGATGCCGATGCGCTGGCGCTGGCCGCCGGAAAACTCGTGCGGGTAGCGGTCCGCCGCGGCCTTGGGCATGCCGCAGCGCACGAGCAGTTCTTCGACCTTGCCGCGGAGCTGGTCCTTGTCGGTCACGAGGCCGTGCACGAGCAGCGGCTCGCCGACGATCCCCCCGATGCGCATGCGCGGGTTGAGGGAGCCGGCGGGGTCCTGGAAGATGATCTGCATGTCGCGGCGCAGCGACTTGAGCGCCGCACCCCGCGCGGTGAAGACGTCGCGCCCCTCGAAGACGACCGAGCCCGACGTCGCGGGGATCAGGCGCAGAATCGTCCGCCCGACGGTGGTCTTGCCGCACCCGGATTCGCCCACGAGCCCGAGCGTCTGCCCGGTGGCGACGGTGAACGACACGCCGTCCACCGCGCGCACCCACCCGGTCGTCCGCTGCAGAAGCCCCGTGCGCACGGGGAAATGCGTGTTCAGGTCGCGGACCTCCAGGAGAGGTCGCCGGGCGGGCGTTTCAGCGGCCTTTGCGGGCTCAACGGTGGTCTGGGTCATGGGGGCAAGTGTAGGGAGGGTCGGAGTGCACAGTGCAGAGTGCACAGTGAAGAGCGGGCAGCCATGGTCGGGCGCACGGTCCTTCCACTCTGCACTGTGCACTCTTCACTCTGCACTGTTTACCGCTTTGTCCGCGCGCTTCGCCCACTCGACCAGGCGCAGCAGGTCGGGCTCGCTGCTGGACTGGAAGAGGTCGAGCACCTGGCGGTCCGGGCCGATCAGCGCGAACCACGTGCCGTGGATGATGTTGGGCATCGTCGTGCCGTCGGGGAGCGGGATCATGTCGTCGGGGTTGTCCTCGACGGCGAACTTGAGGCCGTCCGCCGCGATCGAGCGGAGTTCTTCTTTCTCGCCCGTGATGAACGTCCACCGCGAGAAGTCCGCCTCGTACATCGCCCCGTACTCACGCAGGCGCTCCGGCGTGTCACGCTCGGGGTCCATGCTGATCGAGACGAACTGCACATCCGTCCCCTTGAGGTCGCGCGCGGTGACCATCATGCGGTCGGACATCATCGGACAGGCGAGGGGACAGTTCGTGAAGATGAAGTCGACGATGCTGATGCGCCCGTCGAAAAGCTCGTGCGAGACGGGCTGGCCGTCCTGGTTGACCCCTTCGAACTCCGGGATCTTCAGGTCGGTCGTCCGTTCCGACGGCGCGAGCGGATTCTCCCCGCCCGCGGGGAGCGGCGGCGGAGGCGGCGGGTTGAGCCGGCCGACGACGATCATCGCCGTCGCCAGCGCGGCGGCGATGGTGAGGATCACAAAGACGGGCACCGCGGCTTTCATGCGGAAATCATAGGGAAGGATGGCGGCTCAGCCGCGTGCGGCGTCGAGCGAGCGGCGCGCGGAACGCTTCCGCCGGTCGATCATCGCCGCCGCCAGCGCAACGCCCGCAACGACGAAGGCAACGGCCCCCAGCCACCACCACCACGCCCCCCAACTCCCACCATCGACGGCAGTCGCAACCCCCCCCGCCCCGGCGAGCGAACTGCGCAGCGCCTCCGTCCCCCACGTGAGCGGGTTGAGCCGCATGAGCCACGCCATCCACCCGGCGGCGCCCTCGAGCGGAAAGACCGCGCCGGAGAGGAGCCACATCGGCATGAGCACGAGGTTCATGACGCCGTGAAAGCCCTGCGAGGAGTTGACCTTCCACGCCGCGGCGAGGCCGAGGCCGGTGAGGCCGATCGAGATGAGCACGAGCGCGGCCAGCGCGGAGAAGAAGCCGAGCGGCCCCGGCGAAAGCCCCAGCAGCGGCGCTGCCGCGAGGATGATCGCCCCCTGAGCCGCGCCGAGGATCGCCCCCGCGCCGACCTTGGAGCCGATGAGCACGAAGCGCGGCGCCGGGCTGACGAGGATCGATTGCAGAAAGCCCGCCTGACGGTCCTCGATGAGCGACATCGATGCAAAGATCGAGGAGAAGAGCACGATCATCGTCGCCATGCCGGGCAACAGGTACGCGGCGTAGTTGTCGGCGCCCATCCCCACCATCGCAGCCCGCTCGCCGCCAAACGTCCCGGCAAAGCCGGAGCCGAAGACCAGCCACAGCAGCGCCGGCGTGCCGATCGCGGCGACGATGCGCGTGGGCTGGCGGATGAAGCGGAGCCACTCGCGCTTCAGGAGGTGCCACATCGGCGCGGCGAGCGGGCTCGCCTGGTGGATCGGCTCTCCGAGCCGATTCTTCGAGCTAGCTGTCGATGGTGCATCCGCGGCCATGCGTCAGTCCTCCGCTCCCGGCTCGGAGAGCCGGGCCACCAGCGAGCGTCCCGTGACGGCGGCGAAAGCGTCGTCGAGCGTCGGCGGCGCGACTTCGACGGCGCCGAGGCCCGGCTGCGGGCCGCGCTCGATCAGGGAAGCGGCGGCGCGGGCGAGAGAAGCGCGCGGTCCGCGCGCGAGGATGAGGCGGTCGGACTGCTCGACGTCGAGTTGCTCCGCGCGCAGCGTCTCGAGCGCTGCGGCCCGCGCCGGCGAGCCCGCGTACACGCTCACGCGCAGCACCGCTTCGCCGAGTCGCTGCCGCAGACCGGCGGGCGTGTCCAGAGCGACGATTCTTCCGGCATCCATGAAGGCGACGCGGTCGCAGCGTTCGGCCTCATCCATCAGGTGCGTCGTCATCAGGATCGTCATCCCCCCCGCTTCCCCCACCGCCGTGCCGTCGCGCGCGGCGATCGCGTCCAGATGATCCAGAAACTCCCCCCGCGCGCTCGGATCCAGCCCCGTCGTCGGCTCATCGAGCAGCAGCAACTCCGGATCGTGCAGGAGCGACCGCGCCAGATCCGCCCGCCGCGCCAGCCCGCCGGAGAGAGAACCCACGCGGCTGTCGAGCCGGTCGTCGATCCCGAGCGCCCGCGCCTTCTCTTCAACGATCTCGCGCGCCCCCCCACCCGCGCGCCCCGCCCCGTACAGCGCCGCCGACGCCAGCAGGTTCTCGCGCACCGTCAGAAGCTTGTCCAGCCCCGGCTGCTGAAACGTCACGCCCAGGCGACGCCGCACCCCGCGCCACCCGCCGCGTCCGCGCCCATCCTCGCCGAGCAGGCGCAGCGAACCCGCATCCGGCTCATCCAGCGTCGCCAGGATCCGCAGCAGCGTCGACTTGCCTGACCCATTCGGCCCGAGCAGCGCCAGCCGCTCGCCGCGCTGCACGGTCAGGTCGACGCCGTCCAGCGCCACGCGCCGCTTCTTCCGCTCGCGATAGATGCGCTGCAGCCCCCGCGCCTCGATCGCAGGTTCCTCTGGTGGCACGGCTCTCCGAGCCGTGACGGCTGCGCCGCTTTCACCACCATCGCTGCGTTCCGCCACGGTCACCACTCGCGCGGCCGGCCAGGCCGTTCCATGTGCAGGGTCGATCCATCACGGCTCGGAGAGCCGTGCCACCTGGGCATGTTACCACGCGTTGAGCAGCGCATCGGCCACCAGCGCCACCAGCAGCACCGGCAGGTGGATGATCGACCACACGAACACTCGGCGCGCGGCCGCGCGGTCCGCCCCCCCTCCCCCCTCAGCAGCGCGCTCGCCGCATGAAACCGGCTGCGCGCTGGCCGCCAGCTTCCACGCCGCTCCCAGAAACGCGACGCCGCTCACCACCGCCACGATCGCGTAGATCCACAAAAACCCGTCCGTCCCGCCGATCCCAACCGCGCGCCCCGCCACCATCGCCGGCAGCACCGTCGCCGGCAGCAGCAGCGTCGCCCAGATCAGGATGGTCGCGAACGTCGCGCGCCCGTCGGGATCCATCAGCGGCAGCATGCGATACCCGCCCCTGGCGTAATCCTCTCTGTACATCCACGCGATCGCGAGGAAGTGCGGGATCTGCCAGACGAACATGAGCAGGAACAAGGACCACCCACCCACCTCGAGCAATCCGCTCGCGCCGCCCGCCCCCGAACTCGAAGCCGCCGCCGCCGCGCTCCAGCCGATCAGCGGCGGCAGCGCCCCCGGCACCGCGCCGATGATCGTCGACAGCGGCGTCACAACCTTCAACGGCGTGTACACAAGCACGTACAGCACAATCGTCGCGAGCGACACCAGCGCCGGCGCCCCCCCTCCCGTTCCCCAGAGGATCAACACGCCCGCAGCCGCGCATGCCATCCCGATCAGCCAGCCCGTCAGCGGCGAGAACTTCCCCATCGGCAAGGGCCGCCCCGCCGTCCGCGGCATCCGCGCATCGCGGTCGCGCTCCAGCCACTCATTGAGCGCATGCGCCCCGGCCGCCGACAGCGACGTCCCGATCACCGCCCCCGCGGCGGCAAGCACCAAACCCCCGACGCCGTCCCACGACCGCAACAGCGCCGACAGAAGAAACCCGACGCCGGACGTGATCGTCACCAGCTTCGTGATCCGCGGCTTGGTCAGCTCCACCGCCGCCGACAGCCACACCCGCCGCGGCGAAGGGGCGGCTTCAACCCGCGCAACAGCGGTGTGAGCGGTCGAGGAAGCGGATGTGAAGAGTCGGGCCATGAGCATTCCCCGAAAACAAGCCGTGCGGAGGAGGGAATGCCGTATCTTTGCGCGTTCGGCTGCGAAGTTCTACCTGATTGGAATGATTCCGGTCTGGCGGGAATCGAGCCCCGGTCGCGGCGGAACGCCCAGGGAGAGGTCTCACGCAGAGGCGCAGGGCTCGCAGAGGGGGGAGGGGAGGGCTCACGCAAAGACGCAAAGGCGCAGAGAGGGAGGAGGAATGCCGGGTGGCATGCTCAAACTCGTTTGAGCATGCCCGGACGGCGGAGAGCCCTCAAACCGGCTCGGACGGACCCCCGCGCTTCACCCCGGAGGGGCGCAGGCGAGGAGCCACGGGCGAGCGAGCGCCAGCGAGCCGCCTGGTCTTCGCCCCAAAGGGGCGCGGGCGAGGAGCCACGGGCGAGCGAGCGCCAGCGAGCCGCTTGGTCTTCGCCCCGGAGGGGCGCAGGCGAGTAGCCGCGGGCGAGCGAGCGCCAGCGAGCCGCCCGCTCTTCGTCCCAAAGGGGCGCGGGCGAGGAGCCACGGGCGAGCGAGCGCCAGCGAGCCGCCCGCTCTTCGTCCCAAAGGGGCGCGGGCG
>CAYWRO010000010.1:15519-41568 GCA_964460345.1 uncultured Phycisphaeraceae bacterium
GGACGCCGGTGCGCTCCTCACCGTCGTCGGTGCGCTCCATCGGGACGCCGGTGCGTTCCTCACCGGCGTCCGTCCGTTCCATCGGGACGCCGGTGCGTTCCTCACCGGCGTCCGTCCGTTCCATCGGGACGCCGGTGCGCTCCTCACCGTCGCCGGTGCGCTCCATCGGGACGCCGGTGCGCTCCTCACCGGCGTCCGTCCGCTCCATCGGGACGCCGGTGCGTTCCATCGGGACGCCGTGCGCTCCTCACCGGCACGTCCGCGGGGCGTTACCGCCGCCTGTTCCAGGGGATTTTCGCGTTTCCGGACCTCCGCAGCACGCCTATGGGCCGGCCGAACGCTCCGGCGGCCCGGACGAGCGCTCCGGAGGAGCGGATGAGCGCTCGTGAGGAGCGGACGAGCGCTCCGGAGGTCCGCGCGAGCGCTGATCTGCTCCGCGCGAGCGCTCGCGCGCTCCGGAAGAGCGCTCCTGTGCTCCGCAAGAGCGCTCATGCGTTCTGCGCGATCGCTCGTTTGCTCTGCGCGAGCGCTCATGCGCTCTGCGCGAGCGCTCATTTGCTCTGCGCGATCACGTCCGCAGGGCGTTACAGCCACCGGATGTGGGGGAAAATTGCCCTTCCGGACCTCTTCGAGCCCCTGATCAAGGGATGCGCCACCCCAGCCCTCCCATCTTCCCCCCTCCCGGCATGCTCAAACGAGTTTGAGCATGCCACCCGTCACGCTGCACTCGTCGCGCTGCCCGCCGCGCCCCCCTCCCCCATTGTGCATTCTGCATTGTGCATTGTGCATTCCCCCTCCCCCATTCTCCATTCCCCCTCCTCCTCTGCGCCCCCTGCGCCTCTGCGTGAGAATTCCGCCTCCCTACGATCCCGCAGCCCAGTCCCGGTAGCTCAGTTGGACAGAGCAGCGGTCTTCTAAATCGCAGGTCGCAGGTTCGAATCCTGCCCGGGACGCTTCACCCGTGGCACAGGCCTCTGGCCTGTGACGTCGCGTAGAGGATGCGGCGACGAGCACGCCAGGCCCCTGACGATTTCCTCTGTGCGTTGCTGCTCTCCGGCCCTCCGCGGCCTCGCTAGCCTCCCTTGCACAGCCGGAGCCCTTTCATGCCCCCCACCACTCCCACTGCTTCCACCGCCCAGGCGATGATGCTCGCCTCCATCAACCCGGCGACGGGCGAGGTCGTCGGCGAAGTTCCCGTCACGCCCGTGGGGCGCATCCGGCACCTTGTCGAGCAGGCCCGCGCAGCGCAGCAGGCGTGGGGACAGATGTCGCTCCAGCAGCGCGCGGCGACGCTCGAGCCGGTCGGGGCGATGCTGGAGAAGCACGCGGAGGAGTTCGGGAAGCTCATCACGATGGAGATGGGCAAGCCGCTCAAGGAGGGCGTCGGCGAGGTGCGCGCGTGCGCGCACGAGTGGAAGAAGCAGGTTGACGAGATTGCGGATGCCTTGAAGCCCGTCGAGCTTGTCGACGACGGCGTAAAGACGACGCTGTATCGCGATCCATTCGGCGTCGCCGCGGCGATCACGCCGTGGAACTTTCCGATATTGATGCCGCACCAGCAGATCCTTCCCGCGCTCATCGCCGGCAACGCCGTCGTCTTCAAGCCGAGCGAGCAGACGCCCCTGATCGGCCAGGCGTACGCGGATCTGCTCATCGAGTGCCTGCCGTCGGATGTGCTGCACGTTGTTCACGGCGCGGACGCCCAGGGCGCAGCGCTCGTGGCGGCGGATGTGGATTTGATCACCTTCACCGGCTCGCGCGAGGTGGGCAAGAAGATCCTCGCGAGCGCGGCGGACGGTCTGAAGCGCGTCATCCTCGAACTGGGCGGCAAGGACCCGCTCATCGTCCTCGACGATGCGGACATCCAGGCCGCCGCGAAGCTCGCCGCGCGCAACAGCTTCCGCAACGCGGGGCAGGTGTGCGTCTCGACCGAGCGGATCTACGTGCAGCAGCAGGCCCTGCCGCGCTTCCTCGAGGCCCTCGTGGAGGAAGCCAAGGCGTACAAGCCCGGCAACGGCCTCGAAGAGGGCTCGACGATCGGCCCGATGGTCAGCGCGCAGCAGCGCGACCATGTGCTCAAGCAGATCGAGCAGGCGGTCAACGCCGGCGCGCGCCTCGCCTTCGGCGGCGAGGGCCACCACGGCAACTTCGTGATGCCGACCATCCTCACCGACGTCTGCGATGACATGGCCGTGGCGAGCGAAGAGACCTTCGGGCCGGTCGCGGCCGTCATGACCTTCGAGAACGACGCCGAAGCGGTGAGGCGCGCCAACGCTTCGCCGTACGCGCTCGGCGCGATCGTCTTCGGGGCCGAAGACCACGCCCGCCGCGTCGCCCGCCACCTCTCCGCCGGCATGATCGGCGTCAACCGCGGCATCGGCGGCGCCCACGGCAGCCCCTGGGTCGGCGCGAAGCAGAGCGGCTACGGCTTCCACTCCGGCCCGGAAGGACACCGGCAGTTCGCCCAGGTGCGGATGGTGAGCGAAGCGCGGCAGGGGTAAACGGAGTCAGGCTGAGCCGCGACTGTTAAGGAGCGGGAAACGTGCAATGACGCCCGCATCGCCGATGGCAATCCGTGCGAAGCATTACTGACGCGACGTACACCCCTGCTCATCCTCCGCTCCCTTACGGTCGCGGCTCAGGTCGGCGCTGCTGAACTGTCGCAGGAACCCCATCACCTCCCGCATCATCACCGCTCGCCGCTCCGGCACGATCCACAGATCGTTGTGCCCGCCACCATCAATCTGCACGAAGCGCCCGAGCGGCGCGGCCTCCGCAATCGCCCGCCCGCTCGCCGGCTCGCAGATCACATCATCACTCCCATTTAGCACCAGCAGCGGCACGCGCACCGACGCCGCGAGCGTCGCGCGGTCGAAGCCGCTCACCCGTTCCGGCTTCCTCCTCCCCCACCGCCAGTCGCCGGCGAACAGCAATCCCAGGATCGTCATCGCAACCGGAAGATTCACGCGGTGCGGCAACTGCAGCGCCTTCGCCAGGTTCCACGCGGGCTCGATCGGCGTGCGATAGGGCGCTTCGGCGATCACGCCGGCAACCCGCCCCGCAACATTCCCCCACTTCGTCTCTCCGTCTCTCCATCTCTCCGTCTCTTCCCGCGCAGCTCCCGCAATGCTCAGCCCCGCGCCGAGCGAGAAGCCATACAGCACGATCCCTGGTGGCACAGCACTCCGAGCCGTGTCTTCCTGCTCTCGCTGCCCATTCATCACGGCTCGGAGAGCCGTGCCACCTTGCTCCTCCTCCACCACGCGCCCGATCAGTTCGCGCAGCAGCCCCACTTCCCTCGCCCCGAGCCGGCACACGCCCGCCGCCTCCCCGTGCCCCGGCATCTCCCAGATGATCACACGCCGCGCCGCCCGCACAAGCGGCTCCAGCCGCGGCAGCATCGTCACGCGCGAATCCCCCCACCCGTGCGTCACGATCACGACCGGCCCCGCCGGCTCGAACCCCTCGATGTCCCAGTAGGGCAACCCCGCACTCCCGCCCGCGCCGCCGAACCGCCCCTCGACAAACCGCACTTCGCGCTGCGCCCCGCCGCCTCCTCCCCCCGGTGACGCCTCCCGCGGATCCCCCGGCAGATTCCGCACCACCGCCCACGAATACGTCCGCCGCGGCGGGTGCGTCAGCATCCACAGCGAGTGCACGACCAGCGCCGCCACCAGCACCACCAGCCCCACCGCGAGCAGCATCACCAGCCCGAGCACATCCATCAGCGGAGTCTATGAAGCGGCCTCGGTTGACCGCCGGCCCGTTCAGTTCGCACCCGCCGAACCCTACGATTCAACGTGCGGCATCCAAAAAACCACATCTTCCATCACACGCCGGAGTCCCTGCGCGACTGGTGCAGGGACCGCGGCATGCCCGCCTATCGCGCCGACCAGATCCTCGACTGGGTCTACGTCCGCGGCGTGATCGACCCCGCGAAGATGACCAACCTCTCGCGCGCCGACCGCGAGACGGTCGCCCGCGACATGACCTTCCTCTCCGGCCTCACCCTCGCCGAACAGCGCGCCACCGACGGGGTCCGCAAGCTCCTCATCGAGTGGGACGACGGCGCCCCCCCCCGTGGCACCGCCTTTCAAGGCGGTGACGACCGTGGTACCGCCTTTCAAGGCGGTACGAGCCCCCCACGCAAATCCCCCTGCAACACCACCGACACCGCCCCCCCCATCATCTCCCTCGACCTCCTCACCGCCACCGGCGACCCCCCGACCGCCCAACCCCCCGGCGACCCGACGCGCCAGACCGAGTGCGTCATGATCCCCGCACTCGACACGGAGCGCCGCACCGCCTGCATTTCTTCGCAGGTCGGCTGCCCCGTCGGCTGCCGCTTCTGCGCCTCCGGCCTCGGCGGCCTCGACGCCAACCTCAGCGCCGGCCGCATCGTCGAACAGGTCTGGCGGCTTCAGTACGAAAGAGGCGACCTCGGCCCCTCGCCTCAAAGCGCCCAAAGCCCAGAGCCCAAAGCCCAGAGCCCCTCCCCCCGCATCACAAACATCGTCTTCATGGGCATGGGCGAACCCCTCTCCAACTTCGCCGCGGTCATGCACGCCATCCGCACGCTCGCCGCCCCGTGGGCCTTCGGCATCAGCGCCCGCAAGATCACCGTCTCCACCGTCGGCCTGCCCAAAGCGATCGAGCGCCTCGCGCAGGAGATGGACCTCCCCGTCACGCTCGCCCTCTCCCTCCACGCCCCCAACGATGAACTGCGCCGCAAGCTCATCCCCTGGGCCGAGTACACGACCATCGCCGACCTGCTCGCCGCCTGCCGCAAGTGGTTCGACAAAACCGGCCGCGAGATCACGCTCGAGTACATCCTCCTCGGCGGCGTCAACGACCAGCCCGAGCACGCCGACGAACTCGCGCGCGTCGCCCGCACGCTCCGCGCCAACGTCAACCTCATCCGCTACAACGAGGTCGGCGGCCTCGACTTCAAGCGCCCGGACACCGACGACGTCCGCGCCTTCCAGGAGATCCTCCGCGCCCGCGGCGTCAACACGCACATCCGCGCCAGCCGCGGCCGCGACATCGCCGCCGCCTGCGGCCAGCTTCGCCACGAGAAGGCCGCCGTATGACCGCCGCTTCGCTCCTTGGCTCCGCCACCGACCCGGCCAATGGGCAGCCCTGGCTCACGCACTTCTCCGCCAACCACGCCTTCACCCTCCTCATCGCCTTCGCCTGGGCCGCCCTGGTCATCTGGATCGGCCGTCTCTTCCGCGCGATGGACCGCCGCACCATCGCCTCCTCCCCCTCCAGCCCCCAGCCTCCAGCCTCAAGCCTGCAGGAGCCCAACTACCGCCGCGTCCTCGGCGCCGCCGGCGTCGCCTTCGCCGCGATCTACCACATCTACTGGCTCTCCGGCGATCGCTTCCACTTCACCAACTCCCTCCCGCTCCATCTCTGCGACATCCTCAGCATCCTCGCGCCGCTCTCCATGCTCTTCCCGAAGCGCCTCCTCCTCACGCTCACGTACTTCTGGGGCGTGGGGCTCTCCGTCCTCGGGCTCATCGTCCCCGTCGAGACCGCCGGCCCGGACCAGATCCGCTTCTGGATCTTCTGGATCGCGCACATCCAGATCGTCGGCATCGGCCTCTACCACCTCTTCGTCACCGGCTATCGCCCGGCCCGCCGCGACCTGCTCACCGCCATCGCCGCCGGCGTCGCGTACGCCGTCCCGATCATCGCCTTCAACGAGCTCTATGGCCTCATCGCGAACACCGAGTCGCTCAACTACGGCTACCTCGGCAGCCGCCCGCAGCAACCCTTCCCCGTCAGCCGCTTCGGCCCCTGGCCCCTCCGCCTCCTCCCCATGGCCGTCCTCGCCGCCCTCGGCTTCACCGCCCTCTGGCTACCCTGGGCCCTCGTGGCACCGCCTTTCAAGGCGGTGCGAAAAGAGCCGCCCGGCCACTAACGGCCGTGGTGCCACGGCTGGCTGCGCAGCCGGTGCCAGGTCCGCGCAGCCGGTGCCACGGCTTGTCCGTGCAGCGGCAAGCCGTGCCCGGACGCCCACACCCCACCCACCCTCACCCTTGTTGACCCGCCCCCCCGCCGATATACTCATCCACACCACGCGGGTGTAGTTCAGTGGTAGAACGTCAGCTTCCCAAGCTGAATGTCGTCGGTTCGACTCCGATCACCCGCTTTCCCCACCACCTGAAAAACAGAACTTCCGGGCGTACCAGCCGCGCTGAGCAGCGGATCTGGCTGTGGCATTGGCGTTCTTGCCGCACGCCCCGCGGCATTTCCGCCCGAGACGCGGCTATGGCTTGGCGATGGGATTCGCCTCGACGCCTTCAAACGTCATCCGCACGGGGAGAATGTCTCCGTTCGCGGCGAACTCCAGCCGATCGATGCACGTCACGCGATGATCGCGCCCCTCGTTCGGGATGGGTCGGCGGTGGTAGACGATGTACCAGTCGTCCGTACCTGGCTTCTGAATCACCGAGTTGTGTCCAGCACCCGTGGCCACCGCTTCGTCCGTCTGCAGCACCACGCCCACACGGCTGAACGGGCCGGTCGGCGACTTCGCCTTCGCGTAGGCCACCCGGTACGAAGAGTTCCCCCACCCGCCTTCGGACCACATGAAGTAGTACGTCCCTTCGCGCAGAAACATCACCGGCCCCTCGACATACCCCTCGGGCGTCACCTCGCGAAAGACTGTTCCATCCTCCCATGAGACGAATCCGGTGAAGTCGTCATTCAGACGGCAGACGTTGCACCGTCGCCAGCCGCCGTAGAACATGTAGTAGGTCCCATCGACATCACGGAAGACGAACTGATCGATGGGCTGCGCATCGTTATGGAACTCGCCGATCAGCGGCTTGCCGAGGTAATCGCGATAGGGACCTTCCGGCTTTTCTGCAACGGCTACGCCGATGCCGCCGGTATGGCTGCGCGGATCCTTTTCGTCCCACAATGGGCCGCCGGGTCGCTGCAAGTCGTTGGCGGAGAAGAATAGGTAAGACCGCCCATCCTTCTCAACGGCACACGGCGCCCACATGGCCCGATGCGCCCAACTCACGATTGAAGTATCCAGCACGCGTTCATGCTTGCGCCACGTGACGAGGTCGGGCGACGAGAACGCATCGATGAATGTCTGATCGTCATACGCGGCCGAGAACGTCGGGAAAATCCAGTACTGTCCTTCCAACACCGTCCCCTCGGGATCGGCGTACCACCCGTTCAACACCGGATTGCCTGCCCGAACGACCGCTGCGTCCGATCCGGACCGAGGCCCTGCCCGTTCGTCCCCACCACGGGTGCACCCAGCGAGAACAGACGCGACGATCAGGCCCGCGAGTGCCCCACCCCGATTTCCATCGAACGGCACCTTCCACCTCTGCATTGCGAGTCAGACCTCCCACACCAGTTTCGGCGGCTCTGCTTCTCCCTTCAGCCAGAACCACAGAATCGTCAGGCCGATGATGCAGGCCCCGCGGCGAATCTGCTCGCGGTCTCCGGAGATCAACACGCGCCGGGCACACACCCCATCGGCCTCTCCATCGTCGCCACGCCAGGCGTGCGCGATCCAGACCGTACCAACCGGCTTCTCTGCGCTGCCCCCTTGCGGTCCGGCCACGCCGCTGACGGCGATCGCGTGATGCGCCCGCGAGACACCCGCAAGCGGTCCGCCGAGCAGATCAAGCGCCCCCGCCGCCATCTCCTTCACGACCTCGGAGCTCACCGCCCCATTCTCTTCCAGTGTCTCCGACTTGACCCCCAGCAGGCCCCTCTTCATCTCGTTCGTGTACGTGACCACCCCGCCGACGTAGGCCCGCGAAGCGCCCACCACACCTGTCACCATCTGGCCGAGCATCCCACCGGTGCAGGACTCCGCGGTCGCCAGCTTCCGGCCGCGTGCGACGAGTTCACGAATGACCACGCCCTCAAGGGTGTCCTGATCGGCCCCGAAGACAAAAGGCTCCAGCCGTGAAGCGACTTCTGCGGCGACCTCCCCGACCCGCTGGCTCGCATCCGGCCCTGTCGCCCGCACCCGGCAGGTTACCACGGCCGACGAGACGGTGATCCCCACTTGGGGGTTCCGCCCCCGCTCAAGGAGTTCGCCGAGTCTCGCCGCGGCGTCCGACTCCGGGAGCCCGCTCGCGTGGATGAGCCGAACCGCGCTGCCGTTGGCGCTCGGGACCACGCCGCCGGTCATCTGGCCCAGCACCGACGGTGCGACCGCGATTTCGAAAACCCGCCGCATTTCGTGAGGGGGGCCGGGCAGGCAGTAGACGTCGACGCTCCCCCCTACTTCAGTGCCGGACGCCGACCCGACGCGGACCACCGCGACCTGCCCCCTGAGGCCCGGCGCGCTGCCCACCGGATTCTCCAGGCAGACAGCCCGCGATGGCCGCATGGCCATGAGCCGCCGCCCTTCGGTCATCGGACGCCCCTGCTGGAAGGCACGCCGGCTGAGGACCTCAAGCACCGCCTCGTCCAGAACCAGGTTGTCATTCATGGCCAGGGCGAGGCCATGCCGCGTCAGATCGTCGGCAGTCGGCCCGAGACCGCCCGTGCAGATGATGAACTGCGAAGACCCGGCCAGACGCTTGAGTGTGGCCGCCAGGGCGTCAGCATCGTCCCCCAACATCACCCGTTCAACTGGCTCAATGCCCATCGCAAAGAGGCGCTGAGCGAGCCACGATGTGTTCGTATCAACCTTCTCCCCCAGGATCAGTTCGTCCCCGATTGAGACGAGAGCACATCGGCGGCGCGTCTTGCTGCCCATGGACAAGCGTATCCGCCTGACCCAGCCAGCCCGTCGGAGGGCTCACACCGCCGCGTGCCCGTGCCGCATGAAGCCGGTTGAGGGATTGCCGACGTAATGGATGGCGATCATGTTGGTGGACCCGCTCTCGCCGAGCGGGCGTCCCGCGATCAGGACAATGGGGTCGCCGCGCTCCGCCCATCCGCGCTCCAAAAGGTCGCGGTCCACGCGTCGGTTCCAAGCCGCGAGTTTCGCGTCGTCGTCACCGGTGAGATCGGCGATGTGCATGGAGGTCACGCCTTTGAGCAGGCCCATGCGCCTCGTCTGCTGCTCTTCCGATGAGTACGCCACGATGGGGATGGCGAATCCAGTCTGGCTGAGGTACCGCGCCCCGCCGCCATGCTGAGACCAGACGACGACCAGCCGCGCCCCGATGTCCTGGGCCACATGCCACGCGCCATGCGCAAGCGCCGCCGTCCGATACCGGCTCTCCAGCACTTTGCCCGGCGGGGTCGGCCCGGTGATCAACTCGGCCAGCCGCTCCTCGGTGGCGACGATAATGCGACGCATGGTCTCCACCACGAGGGCTGGATGACGCCCGACGGCGGTTTCGCCGCTCAGCATCACTGCATCCGCGCCGTCCAGCACGGCGTTGGCAACATCGCTGGCCTCCGCCCGCGTCGGAACGGCGCTGGTGATCATCGACTCGAGCATTTGCGTTGCCACTATGCAGGGCTTGCCCCAGGCATCGGCTCGCTCGACCAGGCGCTTCTGGGCGATCGGCACACTCGCCAGATCCATCTCGACGCCCAAGTCGCCCCGCGCCACCATGATGGCGTCGGCCGCCTCCAGAATCTCGTCGATGTGAGCAAGCGCCTGCGGCTTCTCGATCTTCGCGACGACAGGAATCATCGCTCCCTGCCCGACCGCACCCACGCCATGATCGATGGAGCACATCCCAGCCAACGCCTTGCGCAGTTCACGCACCTCTTCGGCCCGCCGAACGAACGAGAGCGCCAGGAAATCCAGCCCGTGCCGCACCGCCCACTCGACGCACAACCAGTCCTTCTCCGTCACCGAGGGCGCACTGATGTGCGAATCCGGCAGATTGATGCCCTTCCCACTGGTCACCGGCCCACCCACCAGGACGCGAGCCCGCAGCGACCCGGCGGGATCGCCGGCCTCATCGTTCACGGCCAGCAGCCGCACCGCTCCATCGTTGATCAGCACCCGGTGCCCGGGCTTCACCTCACGCCCGATCGGCTCGTACGTGCATGGCAGACTGATCGCCGCGCCATCCCGCCCCGCGCCTGCCCCGGCCACGACCTGGTTAGGCTCGCCCGGACAGATCAGTACATCCTGCCCACGCTGCAGCAGCACTTCACCGTGAATTTTCCCCACCCGGATCTTCGGACCCTGCAGGTCCCCCATGACGGCCACCGGCTGCCCGACTGCCGCGGCGGCCTGACGCACGGCGGTGAGGGTCTGCTCGTGCTCCTCGAAGGAGCCGTGCGAAAAGTTCAGCCGGAAGACACTCACGCCTGCCTGAATGAGCCGCGTGATGACCTCCGGACAGTTGCTCGCAGGGCCGAGGGTCGCGACGATCCTGGCCCGGATTGGGGGCGCTGCAACCGGCGTCGGCCTCAACCCGGCTTGTTCGTTCATTTGCGAACTGTCTGCTGGCGATGGATGCGGCATGGTCAGGGCTCTTCGGCAAGTTCGACCACCTGCCTGTAGTTGGCCCGAAAGAACGCTGCGTAGCCGATCAGCGCCCGCCGCCCATGAGCCGGATCCCGCCAACTGCCGGTGTCCTTCTTCACGGCGTCGTACGTCGCCTCGCTGAAGACAACGGTTGTGCCGTCATGCATGGTGTGCGGCGGCATGGCGTAAAACCGGGTCTCCATTTCGCGCAGTCGTTCCGGCGGGAACTCGGGGTCGCTGCGGGCGCGGTTCAAGGCCACCCACGCCCGCTTCAGTTCATCGGACGTGTCGATCCCGAAGGCCGCCAGCATCGGTGCGATCCCTGATCGCCACCCCTTCGACTCAACATCGGACGCCAGCTCAAACGGATCCACCTGGTCCACGAAATAAGCCATGTAGCCGGCCCTGGGTGCATACATCGAGCGCTTCACGGGCATTCGTCGCAGCTCGTACACCTCCGGGCCCATCGGCTGCCCATCGTCGCCAATGGGGTTCGCCGCGTGCTCGCTCCCGGCCGCCCTCATCTGCCAAAGCGCCTGCGCTTCATCGGTCAGCAGGAACTCGACGAACCGCTGCGCCAGTTCCGGGCTGGGACCGCCGCGGAGAATGGAGACCGGGTCGGCATCAATGTAAACCGCCCCCTTTGGATCCACGTACCCCACCCGGCTCGTCTCGGCGGTCTCTCCCGCGGCCATCACCTCCTGGGCCTGGCCCCGGCCATAGAAGTCGATCGCCAGTCCCGCCGCGGCGTCCCCCTGGCTCACATCGATCGGCGGCCGGGTAGAACTCGTCGCGAAGTATCGCGAGTTCGCCGCCATTTCACGCAACGTGCGCCAGCCGGAATCCCAGCCCTGGTTGTTCAGAATGGACTCGTACGTCGTGGTGACCGAACCGCTCATCCGGGGGTCGGCCAGGGCCAGCAGATTGAAGTAGCCGAATGCGGTCAGGTCGTCGAAGCTCTCCGGCTCCGGCAACCCAAGCTCCTCCAGAACATCCCGGTTGTAGACGATGCCGAATCCTGAGAGAGCCGTTCCCAGCCAGTACTGCTCCGGGTGGTAGAGCCGCTGCACGCCGATCCAGTTCTCGCCGTACCACTCGTCCAGTTGCCGCTGACTGAATCCGGCCGGAACGGACATCGGAATGGTCGTAGGGGTCTCCTCACCGGGGAGGATGACGCGCACGCCGTCACCGACTTTCCCGTGCTCATACGAGCCGCCCCCGAAGAACACGTCGTAGCCGATGGTCCCCGGTGGACAGACCGGTTCGCCCTGCTCCAGTCGGAAGAGGCCCGCTTTGGCGGCCGCCGTGAACTGCGCTTCGAGCTGCTTGACGATCTCACTGGTGCCGCCGGGAGATCGCCAGTCCAACTCGGCCGCGGTTCCGAACTTCCGCTGGTGCCACTCGGCGAACGCGCGGCCGAACTCGTACCGGATCTGCTCCACATGCGGCGTCACCACGATCAGCCGCGGCACATCGGTTCGCCCATTACCCGTGGCTGGCTGCGCGGACAGTCCGCCCGCCTCGTCCAGACGCACCAGAAACGGCAGTGCGAGCACTGCTCCAAAGGCAAGGACAACCAGTATTCGCCCCAACGTCATTCCGGGAGTTTACGCCCGCCGACCCAGCACACGAAAAACGAAACACGCGGCGGGCACGAAGCCCGCCGCGTGTCTGGAAGAGGGTCATTGCTCACCCGCCATCCGGTGGCAGGGGATTGAACCGATCAGCAGGCCGCGCCCGCGCTGGCCGGGAACCAGCAATCAAGGAAGAACAGCAAGTCGAAGACGTCGACCCCGGCGGCGCCGTCGATGTCGGCCGCCGCGTCGCTTGCGAACCAGCCGTCCAGATACGCCAGCAGGTCAAAGACGTCGACCTGGGCGGCGTTACCGTCGGTTTCACAGGCGCAGGTCGGAGCGGCCGGGGGTTCAACGCCGACATACAGGATGAAGCCGACCGACGCTCCCTCAGGACTGAGCGCATCACCGACAAAGATCGTTCCGTCGGGAGACATGTCGCGAACGGTGCCGAACCTCCAACCGGACAAGTCGTGGTTCGTCACCGTGATGTACTCATCAAGACCAGCGTAGTCGTCGAAAGGCAGGTAGCCATTCGCACTTGTCCAGATGAAGCCCGGGCCGGATGGCGCATCGTAAAAGGTTGCCCCATCGGCGCCGACGACGATCTGGCCATCGTTTGAGATGGCAGTAGGCACCACCAGATTTGAGAAGCCGCTCGGATCGAGGTCCTGCACGCCGCCAGCCGCGCTCCATTTAAAGCCTCTGGACAGATACTGCGTTCCAAACGGGCCGGAAACTGTAACCGTCTTCGCACCTGCCGCGTGCAGTCCGTTCGCGGAGACAGCGGTGGCCATGCCACCCAGGGGCCCAACGTTCATGTCGGTGACGGTGTTGCCGGAGACGTCCCAGATGACGGCGCTGTCATCCGACAAGCCGACCGCAACGGTTCCATCGTCCGAGCAGTCAAACACCCACGCGCTGTCGTGCGACGGATCAAGGAAGGGCAATGCTTGGAAGCCGCCCGCCTCCGACCACATGAGCGCTTCTTTGTCGTGCGGTGTCTGGACCTGAAACGTTCCCGAGTTGAAGTAGCCGAACATGATGGAGCCGTCACCGGACGAGCAGTGCAGTTCGGTGCCGAAGTACGGATCAGCCGGGATCGACACCACCGTCCCGGTGCCGGAGCTCGGGGCCGACTCCGTCCAATACCAGCCGCTCAGCGTCGCGGCGGGATCGGGGTTGTACTCCACGCCGAAGATGCGCGAGCCGTCGTGACTCGCGCCCCGGATGTCCTGCTCACTGGTCGATCCATCGAGGAGTGTGAGGATCTCAACACCACCCCAGGGCGTCCATCGATAGAACGCGCCTTCCACATCTTCCTCGTTCCCATCCAGATCGCCCAACAGCCGGCCGACGACCACGCCGCCGTCCGGACTGACTGCCCAGGCCTCCGTGAGTGTTCCAGACACTTCGCTGCCGGGGAAGGGCTCGATCGGAAAGAACAACGCCTCGGGCTGCGCGAACGCCGCGCCACCGTATGATGCCAGAACCAGAGCTGCTGTCAGAGACGCTCGATGCATGAGTGTTTCCTTTCTTAGCCAGGTGGGCGAGCACAGCCAGCCCCCCTCCCCAATCAGCAGGGTCCGCCGGCGCTCGCCGGGAACCAGCAATCCAGAAATGCCAGCAAGTCGAAGACATCCACCCCGGGTTGGTCGTCGATGTCGGCCGCGTCGCCACCCGCAAACCAGTGATCGAGGTACGCCAGAAGATCAAAGACGTCGACGCCGGCCGATCCGTCGAACTCGCACTGGCAGGTGGGCGGCTCAACGTCGATGTACAGGACGAACCCAACCTGGCGGCCGTCCGGACGACGCGCTTCGCCGACCATGATCCGTCCATCCGGCGACATGTCGTGTATGACGGGGAAACTCCACTCGTCCAGGTTCGCGTTGGTTACCACCACATCGAAAAGGAGGTAGTCCTCGAAGTACTGGAATCCGCTCGACTCCGTCCAGACGAACGCATCTCCCCATGGGCGGTCAATCAACTGCGCGTTGAGCGCTCCGACCACGGTGCGGCCGTCGTTTGAGACTGCCGTCGGAACGACGAGCGAGGAGAGACCGAAAGGATCGAGATCGCGCACTCCCCCGACGGCATCCCAGATGAAGCCGACCTCAAGCAACGAGTCCGGGAACGGTGGGTTCGCGAAGCGGCGTACCCGCTGACCCGCCACGAACTGTCCGTTGCCGGACACTGCGAACGCCGCCCCGCCCTCCGGCCCGACGTTCAGGTCTGTCACCGTGCCCGCCGCGACGTCCCACACGACTGCCTGATTGCCGCTGCCGCCGACCACGATGTTGCCGTCATCGGAGCAATCACGCGCCATCGCGCCCGCGTGCGAAGGATCAAGCCTCGGCAGCGTTTCGAAGCCATCGGCTTCGGACCACCGCAAAGCATCGTGCGTGTTTACGGCTCCCCGCGGACCGTTGTAGAACCCGACCAGAACAGACCCGTCGCCGGAGACATTGTGAAGAGAACTGGTGCGATACGGGTCGTCGGGGATGATCACCATCGGCCCGGAGCCGCTCCCGGCCGCTGACTCCGTCCAATACCAGCCGGAAAATAGTGCCAGCGGCGTCGGGCTGTAGAAGTTCCCAAAGATGCGCCTTCCATCGTGACTGGCGCCCCCGAGCGACTCCGAAACCGGCGTGCCATCCTCCTGCAGCAGGAGCTGCGCGCCGCCCGAAGGCGTCCAGCGAAAGACGCCTGCGCCCTCCACTTCCGGAAGGACCTCCCCGTACGTGCGCCCAATGACCACGCCGCCGTCAGGGCTGACCGAGTGCGCGACGGTCAGTGCCCATCCCGGCTGCCCCTCGATGGCGAAGAAGAGCGCTTCGGGCTGCGCCAAGACGCCGGCGGGGATCCCCAGCAAGGCAGAGAGCGCCGCGGCTGCCACACCGTTCCTCTGATCCAACTTCACGTGCGTTCCTTTCGATCGCCTGGCGGTTTCCGGTGAAAGCCCGGCTCCACGTTTCCGTGGAGCCGGACTGGGGATTCCCTCCGCGAACGCCGCGGAGGAGCAACTGTTTTGCTCAGCGACGACGACGCATCGCCATCAGACCTCCCAGCCCGAACAGGCCTGCCGCGGCAGGCGCGGGAACAACGCTGATCTCGTACATGAGATCGCCGCTGTTGCTCATCTGGTCAGGGAAGTAGTCAGGCCGGAGGACATCGGTGCTCGACCCGACCGTTGCAGCACCCGGAACCGCCTTGACGTGCCTGAAGTTGAAGTTGCTGTAGGACATGCCGACCATCAGCGTGGCGTCGTTCGGGATCACCAGATTGTGGGACGTCAGATCGACGCTGAGGATGCTCGGCATGTGGGCGCCCAACTCGGGCGTTGTGAACGTGTGGGTGAGGAGGGGCGCCCCATCCAAATCAGGCAGCAGGTCGCCGCCGATGGTCGCCAGATAGATGGTTAGCGTGACCTCCGAAGGCGCCGGGCCACCCCCGAAGAAGGGCTGGTTGACGACACCAAACTTGATCTCCTGGAGGATGCCGCCTCCAACGACCTGAATGTCGTCCCACTTCTCGCCGCCCTCGAACGACTGGACCGTCTCCACTTGATCAAAGTCGTTGATCATCGGCGTCAGGTTCGAGTACACGACCTGCTGGCCCGCCGCCGTACCGGCCGCGACGGCCACCACCGCTGCCAGGACCACACCCATCTCTCGTTGCATCATCATCTCACTCCTCTCAAGGGTGGAACAAAACCCCTTCTCCCCCGAGATCAGGCTCTCCCATACGCCGCCCGCGGAGTCGCGGCGGTGGTTTTCAACGTGCCATTCGCGTGCCATTGGGATTTTGCAGAATGCTTGAACGGACGCGTATCTGTGCTAGCATAGTGCTGAGCACTATGCTTAGCAAGTATGACGGCTGTTGACTTGTTGTCAAGCCCGTGGGCAGCGAAAATGCATGATCAGTTCGACAGGTTGACCTCGACCCCTCGGGAACCGATCATCGTGACAATGCCCGATTCCGCTACGGAGATCCTACGAGCCAACGATGCCAAACCCCTTTCCGATGAGGAGTTAGCCCGTGCGGATGTGGTCGCCCGCCGGCTTCACTCCGAGCTCCGGTCGACTGTCCTGACCCTGCCGGACCGAAGCCGGGGCGCCACAGGGATGGCCCGGCACCTCGACATTGAACGCACAACCTGCCAGCGAATCGTCACGGCCATCTCCGAGCCGACCGTCAATCCCACCCTGCTCTCCCGTGTTCCGGGGGTGCGGGGGCTGCGGCAGTTTGTGGAGGCCTGCCGCGGCGCGGAGGTGGCGGACGAAGGCCGTTTGGCGACACTTGAGGCCGCCATCGACCAGTTTGAGAACCTCCTGCGGGACATGGGAGGAAGCCAGTCAGCGCTCATCAGGCGGATCACAGCCGTTGCGAGGGCGCGGCAGGTTCAGCCCGACGCTGAGCACCACGGCCACCGGTCTGAGGCCGCTCGGAGGCGGATCTTTGAGGGGGCTGCTGAGGTCGCCGGCCGGTACTCGGACGTGAACGTGGCCCTCTACGCGTTCCGGCCGTGGGCGGAGGACCCGGAGCAGATCGAGCGCGCCATCGTGTATGGGGCGATTGGTCACCGCGCCCGTCCGGACGCCGTGCCGTTCGTGGTGATCACAGGGCACTTTTCGGACGCTCGCAGCGAGCCGAAATCGGTCGGATTCGCCAGCCTGGACAGCACGCCGGCGAAGGGGCACACGCCCCAGGCGGTGCTCACGGAGTTTTCCTCCGATCCGCCGCCGCTGGTCACTTCCGGTGGCCCGAACGGCACGCTCATGCAGACGATCGATCCGGCGGCCACGGCCGATGGAGCTGCCGTCGACATCCTCGTTGCGAATCACACCCGCAACCACGGCCGTCACCCGGCGCTTGAGGAGATTCCGGTCGAAGAGGTCTGGACGCTGACGCACTACCCGACGCGGTATCTTCTCTTTGACGTGTACCTGCACCGCGACATGGCGCGAATGTGCATTCCGTCCCTGGATCTGCATCTGTGGCGTCCGAACCTGGAGCAGACGCTCGGGGACCGCTGGTACACCCGCGTCCCGCACGGGCCGCGCCTGGAGATTCTGGGCGCCGGTCTCGAGAACGCTCACAGCGATGTGTACCCGCGCTACGCGGAGATGTCACGCTACTTTTTCAACCGGCTCGCCTGGGACCCGAGCGAGTTCATCGGGTTCCGCTGCGGGCTGCGGTACCCGATCTGGCGCGGCGGGTACTGCATGTCATTCGACTTCAGTGGCAACCGGCCCGCCGAAGAGGATTGAACGCGCCGCCGCTTTTCATCGCGGTGCGCAGCCCGGAGTGATCGATCGGCTTGAGCAGAACGCGGCCATGGCACCGCCACGGCTCGCTCACAGATCGAGCAACAGACGCTCCGGGTTCTCGATCGCTTCCTTGATCGTGACGAGGAAACGCACCGCCTGTGCGCCGTCGATGATTCTGTGGTCGTAGGAGAGCGCCAGATACATCATCGGCCGCAGGGCGATCTGACCGGGGTTGTCCGGGTCTTCGACTGCACGCTTCTTAATCGTGTGCATGCCGAGAATGGCCGACTGCGGCGGATTCAGGATCGGCGTGGAGAGCAGCGAACCGAAGACGCCGCCGTTGGTGATGGTGAAGGTTCCACCCTGCATCTCCTCGAGCGAGAGTTTGCCGTCGCGGGCCCGCTCGGCCAGATCCTTGATGCCGCGCTCGATGCCGGCGAAGGAGAGTGACTGGCAATCCCGCAGAACCGGGACAACGAGCCCCTTGGGCGTGCTGACCGCAATCGCAATGTCACAGTAGTCGTGATACTCGATGGCGGGCGCGCCACCCTCGCCCTGCACGATGAAGGCATTCACCCCTTCGTGGGCCTTGAGCGCCATCACCGCCGCCTTGACGAAGAAGCCCATGAAACCAAGCCCGATGCCGTGCTTCTTCTCGAAGGCTTCCTTGTACCGCGAGCGCAGGGCCATGACGGCCGTCATGTCGCACTCGTTAAACGTCGTCAGCATCGCAGCGGTGTGCTGGGCCTCGACCAGCCGCGTGGCGATGCGTTGGCGCAGCGGCGACATGCGCTCGCGGCGAACGCCACGGCTCTCACCCGCCGCACTGCTTGCAGCGGCCGGTGCCGCGGCAGTCTTTCCGGGCGTGGGCGCCGGGCTGGCCTTCCGCTGAATGGCCTCACGAACATCCTGCTCCCGAACGCGTCCGCTGGCGCCGGTCCCGCTCAGTTCGCTGAGGGAGATTCCGTGCTCCGCTGCGAGCTTGCGAGCAAGCGGCGTCGCCCAGGCGCCGGCCTCGCCTTCCGCGGGAGCAGTGACCATACCGTTGCGCGGCTCACTGTCTGGCCTCTCGTGAGCCCGCACGCCTGGCATGGCACGCATCGCCGTCGCCGATGGCGTCTCGCCCCCTTCTGCGGCCTTCGCTGCGCCGGCAGACGATTTCTCCGCAGGAGGGGAGGCAGACTCGTCAACCTCGCCCACGACGGAACCAATCTCCACCTCATCCCCCGCCGCGGCACGCCGCTTGAGAATGCCGGAGGCCGGCGCGACGAGCTCCTGCGTGATCTTGTCCGTCTCAAGCTCAAGAATCGGCTCATCGCGCTCGACGAACTGGCCGTCTTCCTTGAGCCACGCGGAGATCACGCCGCTTGTGATGGATTCACCGACTTCGGGGATGACAATTTGAGTCATGGTAGATCACGCTGAGGCCGGGGCCTTGCGCGTGGGACGCGCAGCGCCGGCGGGTTCCTTCTTCTCGCTTCTGGACGCACCGTTGCCGCCCTTGCCGGTCAGAGGTCGCACGCCTGACTCACGCCCGCTGGCGGGCGCTTCTCCAACCGCAGCAGTGATGACGGCCTCCTGCTCGATCTTGTGGCGAGACTTGCTGCCGACCGCCGGGCTGGCGCTGCGGGCGCGACCGATGAACTGCAGATCCTTGAGACCGCACTGCTCTCGCAGCACCTCTGAGATGTACTGCCAGGCGCCCATGTTGCGCGGCTCCTCCTGCACCCAGGCGAACTGGGCGGCCTTGGGGTAGCCGGCCAGGATCTCGCGCATGCGCGTGACATGGAACGGATAAAGCTGCTCGACACGCACAATCGCCAGGTCAGCCGCCTGCTTGCCGAGCTGCTCGCGGCGCGCAGCCAGTTCGTAGTAGATCTTCCCCGAGCACAGCACGATGCGCCGCACACGCTGGCGGTCCTGTGCGCTGGCCAACTGCGGATCATCGATGATCTCCTGGAAGCTGCCCTCCATCAGTTCATCGATGTGGCTGGTCGGGGTGCGCAGCAGACTCTTGGGCGTCATCACGATCAGCGGCTTGCGGAACGGAGCCCGGACCTGCCGGCGGAACATATGGAAGGCCTGAGCGGCCGTCGAGGGATACACCACCTGCATGTTGTCGTTGCCGCACAACTGCAGGAAGCGTTCCATACGCGCCGACGAGTGCTCCGGCCCAGCGCCTTCATACCCATGGGGCAGCAACAGAGTGACGCCGGACCAGCGTTCCCACTTGACCTCCGCCGAGGCGAGGAACTGGTCGATGATGACCTGAGCGCCGTTGACAAAGTCGCCGAACTGCGCCTCCCACATCACAAGCATATTGGGATCGGCCAGGGAGTAGCCGTACTCGAAAGCGAGCACGGCGGCCTCGGAGAGCGGGCTGTCATAGATGCAGAACCGAGCCTGCATTGGTTGACCGTCGGGGCCGGGCTTGCCCGCCTCATCGGGGGTCGCCGCCAACGGGCGCATGTGATTGAGAGAGATGTACGGCTCGGCCGTCTTAAAGTCGCGCAACACGGCATGCCGGTGGCTGAAGGTGCCACGTCGGCTGTCCTGCCCCGTCAGGCGCACCGCCGAGCCTTCCAGCAGCAGGGTTCCGAACGCCAGCGCCTCGGCGTCGGCGTAGGAAATGGCCTGCGTGTCAAGGAGCTTTGAGCGGTCCTGCAGGAGCCGCTTCAGCTTCGGATTCAGGTTGAAGCCTTCGGGGATGCGGCCGAGCGCTTCGCAAACGGTCGCCAGCGCATCGCGGCTCACCCCGGTCTGCACCGCGTCGAATGTGTAGGCACTGCTGAAACCGGCCCAGCGCTTCGACCCCGGGTCGATCGTCGGATCACGGGGGCTCTGGCGTGCCGACGCCTGGGCGCTCTCCAACGCTTGATCGAGACGATCACTGATCGCCTGCATGTCCTTGTCGTTCAGCACGCCTTCGGCCAGAAGTCGCTCGGCGTACGAGGCCAGCACCCCGGGGCGCCGCTTGATCAACGACGCCAGAATCGGCTGCGTGAACGAGGGCTCATCCTGCTCGTTGTGGCCGTACCGCCGGAAGCAGTACAAATCGATCACGACGTCCTTCTTGAACTTCTGCCGATACTCCAGCGCCATCTGGGCGGCGGTGACAACCGCCTCCGGATCGTCGCCGTTGACGTGCATCACCGGCGCTTCGATCATCAGGGCCATGTCTGTGCAGTACCGCGTGGAGCGTGCATCCTCCGGCCCCGTGGTGAAGCCGATCAGGTTGTTCACGACAACGTGGATCGTTCCGCCGGTCGTGTACCCCTCAAGCCGCGAGAGGTTCAGCGCCTCGGCCACGATCCCCTGCCCGATGATGGCCGCATCGCCGTGGACGAGCAGCGGGATCACGCGGCGGCGATCCGTGTCATTGCGCAACCGCTGCTTGGCGCGGCAGCGGCCTGCCACCACCCCGTTCACCGACTCGAGGTGACTGGGGTTGCTCGCCATGGCCAGGTGCACGACCCGGCCGCTTCGCAGGCGACGTTCGCCGCTGTAGCCGCGGTGATACTTGACGTCTCCACCGCCGTCGGCGAAGTCGGTCTCCCAGTTGTCCTCAAACTCGGTGAAAATCTGCTCGTAGGATTTTCCGAGAATGTTGTTGAGCACATTGAGTCGCCCGCGATGGGACATCCCCATCACGATCTCCTCGACCCCTGTTTCGGCGGCCGCCTCGATCACGCGGTCCAGCAGCACGATCAGCGACTCACCGCCTTCGAGGCTGAAGCGCTTCTCGCCCGGATAGCGACGGCCAAGGAACTTCTCGAACATCTCCGAGCTGACGAGCTGCTCGAGGATGTGGCCGCGTTCCTTCTTCTCCAGCGGAATGCGCCCGCCGGTGCGCTCGAAGCGCTCCAGCAGCCAGGCCCGCTCCTCCGAATCGGAAACGTGAGCGATCTGGAAGCCAATTGACCCGCAGTAGGTCCGCCGCAGGAACTCAACGGCATCGCGCAGAGTGGCCCCCGGTTGAAGGGGGAGCTTGCCGACGTTTACCGGACGGTCCAGATCCGCCTCGGTCAGGCCGTGCTGCTCCAGGCTCAGGGCCTGCGGCGCCGGCGGCACCCGCTCGAACGGGTCCAACTGCGAGGCCAGATGCCCCACCGTCCGGTAGGCTTCTACCAGGTCATCCACCGCGGACTGAAAGCGGAGGACCTCCCCCACGCTCCCCGGCTGGGCCGCGGCAGCCTCTGCCAACCCACCTGTGGCTACAGCCCCCCGCTCCATCGCCAGATCGAAGCCGGCGAAGAAGTCCCTCAAATCGGGGACAATCTGGTCAGGGTTCTCCCGGTAAAGGGCATACTGAGCCTCGAGGTACTCCGGATTCCAGCCATTCACTGAGGGAGGAACCGGACGCGGAACGGATGTCATCATGACCCCCATATGGGCCAAAGGGTGCAGGTGGAATCTGAAACAAGGATGGTACCCCTCAGATCGGCCGCCGGCTGGGGCCGACTGGAGCCCGAACCGAACTTCGCGGTACCTCCCGGCCGGGCCGGCGACTGGTCCGGTCGCCGCCAGAACCCACCTCAGCCAAACCGCCCGGAGACGTACTCCTCCGTCTCGGGCAGCTTCGGGTTCTGGAAAATCGCGCTTGTCGGGCCGTATTCCACCAGCCGGCCCATGTACATGAACGCCGTATGGTCGCTCACGCGCGATGCCTGCTGCATGTTATGCGTCACGATGATGATCGTGTACGACTCGCGAAGTTCCAACATCAGTTCTTCGATTGCCGCGGTAGATCGAGGGTCTAGAGCGGAGCAGGGCTCGTCCATCAGAAGCACGGTCGGCCCGACGGCAATCGCCCGGGCGATGCAAAGCCGCTGCTGCTGCCCGCCGGAGAGCCCCAGGGCCGATTGGTGCAACCGGTCCTTGACCTCATCCCACAAGGCCGCCTTGCGAAGCGACCACTCCACCAGTTCGTCTGTCTCCTCGCCGGAGAGCTTCATGTGCATCCTGGCGCCGAAGGCCACGTTCTGGTAGACCGATTTGGGAAAGGGATTCGGCTTCTGAAACACGATCCCCACGCGCCGGCGCAGTTCCACCACGTCTGTCGCCCGCGAGAGCACGTCGACATCGTGCATCTTCAACGTGCCTTCGGCGCGCGCAATCGGGATCGTGTCGTTCATCCGGTTGATCCAGCGCAGCAGCGTGCTCTTGCCGCAACCGCTTGGCCCGATGAACGCCGTAATGCGGTTCTCCGGAATCGCCAGGTTGATGTCCTTGAGCGCGTGAAAATCCGCGTACCAGGCATTCAAGTTGCGAATGTCCACCGCACTTGGCGCTCCAAGGGGCGGTGTGACAGCCGGGGCGGAGGCTGGTGCGGCCGCCCGCTCATCCGGCGCATAGCCGCCTTCCTGCTCAAGCAGGCGCGATTCACTGGCCGGAGGTGTCCCTTCCGCTGGCGTCATCTGACCATCCTTGGCGTGCACACGCCCGCCGGCCACCACTGTGGCCGGCCGTGGAGGGTTGGAAACCGGAGACATCGACATGGCAGCCATTCCCTCAAAGCCTTCTTACCCCAGCGGCCGCTGCAAACGCTGACGGATGAGCACCGCGGCCGCATTGAAGACAAGCAGCACCGTCAGCAGGACAATGATCCCGCTCGCCGCGATGTCGTGGAACTCCTGCTGCGGGCGTTGAGCCCAGTTGTAGATCTGCAGCGGCATCGCCGTGAAATCGTCCATCAGGTTCCCGGGCGGGCTTGAGATGAACACGATGCCCGCGATCATGAGCAGCGGCGCGGCCTCGCCGATCGCGCGACCCATGGCGAGAATGGCTCCGGTCATGATGCCCGGCACTGCGGCCGGCAGCGTTACCTTCCACACCGCCTGCCACCGCGTTGCCCCGAGTCCCAAAGCCGCATCGCGGAGTGAACGGGGCACGGCGCGCAGAGCCTCCTGCGACGCAATCACGACGATCGGCAGGATGACAAGCATCAGCGTCAACGCGCCGGCCAGCACCCCACGCCCGAACGGAAGCCGCAGGTAGTACCAGGACTGTGTGCTGATTCGCCCTGGATACTCCGATTCACGGACCGTCCGCGCGGCCAGTTGCTCATCTGACGGCCACTCCGCGTCGTCATCGATGACGTTCAACTCGACCGTTTCGCCCGCAGCGGTCTGGACCCGCATCCCATCGACCGGAATCGTCTCCGGCCCCGCCGGTCCTTCGACCGGCACCAGCAACACCTGGTCCGCTTCATTGAAGAACTGATCTGCGTAGGACACCCCGACTTCGAGCGCCGGGTTCAGTTCGTTGCCGAAGAGCTGAAACATGGAGACGAACGCCGTCAGCCCGACGATGCCGTACACGACCGATGGCACGCCCGAAAGGTTGCTGATGTTTGTCTGAATGAATCCCCAGATCCGGCGCGCCCAGCGCCGACGCGGCGAGAACTCCTCAAGGATAATCGCCGTCCCTACACCGAGCGGGAGCGTGAACAACGCCGTCAGCACCAGCAACCACACCGAGCCGCCGATCGCGGGGAAGAAGCCCGCTGTTCTGGCATTCGCGCCCGGCGGGTTCGTCAGGAACGTCCACGTCAGCGTTCCGATGCCGCGGTACACGATGGCGCCGAGGAACAGCGCCAGCAGCACCACCGATGAAGCTGCAACGCACAGACAGAAGATCTGGAAGATTCGCTCCACGCGATGCCGCTTCGCGATGGACCGTTGCGCCCGCCGCATCCTTTCCCGATCCAGGATGATGGGCGTGGGCCCGATGCCGCGGCTCACTCGTACACCTCCCGGAAGCGCCGGCGGATGGCCGCACCGATGAGCGTGAACGCAAAAGTGATGACGAAAAGGGTCGCAGCAACGGCGTACATCGAAAGGTACTCCACGCCGAAGTTTGACACATCCCCCAGGGCCATCTGCACCATGAACGCTGTCATGGTCTGAATCTCCTCACGCACGTCGAGCGTGAGCCTGGGCGTGCTTCCGGCCGCGAGGGCGACGATCATCGTCTCTCCAACGGCCCGGGCCGTTGCGAGCAAGACCGCCGAGACGATGCCCGACAGACCCGCGGGGACCACAACCTTTACCGCGGCATCAAACCTCGTGCCGCCCAGGCCGTATACCCCGTCGCGCAGGCTGTTCGGCACGGCGCGCAGCGCATCCTCAGAGAGCGAACTGACGATGGGCAGGATGAGGATGCCCACGGCGATGCCGGCCGAAAGTGCGTTGTAGCTGCCAAACTGCTCGCTGATCCCCTTCAGCCCGGGTGTCAGCAGTTCCAGCGCGAAGAAGCCGTAGACCACGGTGGGAATGCCGGCAAGCACCTCCAGCGCGGGCTTGAGCACGGCACGCACGCGCGGCCTGGCGTACTCACTCAGGTAAATGGCGGTGACCAGACCGAGCGGCACGGCCACCAGCAGCGCCACCCCGGCCACCAGAAACGTGCCGCCGATCAACGGCCAGATACCAAAGTGCTTTTCAGACCCGAGCAGCGGGTTCCACTGCGTGCCTGTGAGAAACTCTCCGACCGAGACATCATCCTGCTGAAAAAACCGATACGTCTCGGTGCCCAGCACGACGATGATGGCGAAGGTGATGAGAATGGAGAAGCTCGTTGCACCGCCGAGGGCCGCCAGAATCCCGCGCTCCCTCAGACGAACAAGGGCGCGCGAACGCCGACGGCTCGCCAAAGCAAGAAGGGTTGCAGGTCGGGACTGGGTGGCGTTGGTCGTCACGAGTTAGCGCGTCGCAAACTGATGGGGCCGGTACGGTAGGGAGGCAAGCGCCATCGCAGCCTTTCGGCTGCGGCGGCGACGACTCTATCTCTGTACGAAGTCGGTGGGCCGACGCTCCTGTCACTTGGTATTCAGGAGGTTCTCCTCCTTGTACACCTCACGGATGCCGCCCTCACGCTTTTCCAACTCCGTGGTGAGGTACGCCGTGCCGGCCTTGCGGGACTTCAGCAGGCTGGCGGCCTGGCTGGCCACGTCCTCTGGCAAAGAGACGTAGCCCACTCCGGTCGCCAGTGTGCCAGCGTTGGCCACGTAGAACTCAGCGAAGCGCCGAACTTCCGGGCGTCGGAGCGACTGCTTGTTGACATAGATGAAAATCGGCCGGCTCAACGGGGCATAGCTGCCGTCAATCACATACTCCGGCTCCGGGAGGTAGGCGGTGCCCGTCTTCGGATTCACAATTGGGGCTGCCTTTAGTTTGTTCTTGTTCTCGAAGTAGTACGACGCGCCGAAGTACCCGATCGAGTACTTGTCGCCCGCGACTCCAGTCACCAGAACGTTGTCGTCCTCGCTCACGGACATGTCGGAACGGAAGCTCTGCCCTTCGCCCACGATCACTTCCTTGAAGTAATCGAAGGTGCCCGAGTCCGTGCCGGGGGAGTACACCTTGATGGTCTCGTTCGGCCACGCAGGGTTCAGGTCACTCCACTTGCGCGCCGAGCCACCCTCAAGGTAAATCTCCTTCAACTGCTCGACGGTCAGTTCATCCACCCAGTCGTTGGCTGGATTCAGCACAACGCTCAGGCCGTCGAGCGCTACCGGCAGTTCGATGAACTCAACCCCGTTCTGGGCGGCCTGCCTGAACTCGCCGGCCGCGATCGGACGCGACGCGTTGGAGATGTCCGTCTCCCCGCGCACGAACCGCTTGAAGCCGCCGCCGGTGCCGGAAACCGCCACCGTCACATTTACCTTGGGGTACTCGTCACGAAAAGCCGCGGCGGCCGCCTCGGTCACCGGGTACACGGTGCTCGAGCCATCTGCGACCACCTTGCCGCGCAGGGCCGCCTGCTGGGCGTTCAC
>CAYWRO010000010.1:41668-45320 GCA_964460345.1 uncultured Phycisphaeraceae bacterium
TCGATCGGGCCAAGCATCTCGGCACCCGCGGCTGCCAGGCTTAACTGGAACACGTACCCGATCCCGACCCCCGAGGCACGCCTGTGCAGGGCCGTCTGCTCTGGTGGAAACTGCCATTCCGCGAGGAGCGAACCGGTCTCGTCCAAGAGGAAGAACCGCATGGAACCCGGCGGCGTGACCGGCAGCGGATACCGAGGGTCATGACTGAACAGGTGCGCCGTCGCGAGGATCGTGTCCGCATACCCGTCGGCATCCGTGTCCTCGGGAAACTGGCTCACCGTCAGAACGACGGAGCCGGCCGGGAGATTGTCAGGCTGACGGGGCGTGGACCCCGCGCGGGCATCGCGCATCGGGGGCCCCTCCGCTACGCAACCCCCGAGAGCCGCCGCCGCGATCGCCGCGGCCACGAAGCGGCTCCCGAACGTCACGGCCCACCTGGCCCGTCGTCCACAACTCATCGCGGCATGTCCTCCGGCTCCCGTCCCGGCTGATAAGGGCCGATCCAGATCGCTTCGTCAGCCGGCGTGGGGCCGGGAACCGGCCCGGGTTCGTCGGTCCCGTTCGTTACTTCCCCGATGATGCTGGCCTTGACCTCGTCCGGGACCGAGAGTTCCTCGATCGATCGTTCTCGAATCCGGCGCAACCGATCCGTGCCTTCCGGTGACGCCGAACGGATCACACGCGGCGTCAGGATCACGAGCAGTTCCGTCTTGAGGTTGTTGTACTGATGTGACCGGAAGACTTCGCCGGCGATCGGAATGTCTCCGAGCAGCGGCACCTTTGTGTCACGCTTCTCGAGGGTGCTCTGGATGAGGCCGCCGATGACAATGGTTTCGCCGTCCTTCACGGTCACGTTGGTGTCGATCTCCCGCTTGGAGATGATCGGCGCCTGGAAATCCTCGCTGATGTCCGTCGTCCGCGTGCTCACGTTGGAGATCTGCGGCTGAATGGACATCCGCACGTAGCCGTCCGTATTGATCGAGGGCGTGACATTAAGGAGGATGCCGACGTCCTCACGCGTGACGTTCGCCTGGGTGCGGTTCTCGAAGGTGGAGACGCTCTCGATGATGGCGATGTTCTCGCCCACCTGGATGTTGGCTGTCTCGTTGTTGTTGACCATGATCTGCGGCTTGCTGAGCACCTCCAGGCGTCCCTGGGCCTCCAACGCGCGCACCATGAAGGAGAAATCCGCCGTTGAAACGGAGACGTTCGGCACGCCCAGCGCGGTCGTGATGCCCGCCCCCGCCGTGAGGAAACCGCCGGTCACATCCAACCGGCCGAGCGGTCCGACCTCAAAATCCACGCCCCAGTCGAAGCTCTCATCCAGCGTCACCTCTGCCAGCAGAACCTCGATCATCACCTGTGGTGGTGTCGAGTCCAGTTCCGCCACGATCTTGTCGATCGCGTCCCGGTACCGCGGCGAGACGCCGACGATCAGGCGCTGACTCGCCTCATCCCCCTGCACCGTGACCTCCCGCTCGAGCAGGCGGATGAGGGAGCCTGACCGCTCCGGGCTGCCGAGGATCTGCCGGAACGTCTGCGCTTCGCCCTCGAAGTAGCCGCGCAGGGTTGCAGCGACCTCTGTAGCGCTGGCGTTGCGAAGCTGGTAGACAACCTGCTCCCGTTCGTTGGCCTCGACCGAATCGAGCTCCGTGATGACGTCACGCACCTCCTTGAGATACTCCTCCGTGCCGGAAACGAGGATCGAGTTCGTACGGCCGTCGATCGTGATGGCCAGCGCCTGACGTTCGTCGGGAATCGGAAAGAGTTGCGATGGCGTCAAGTCGGTTTCGTTGTCACGTTGCTCGGTGCGCCCCGGGACCAGCACCAGCGTCTCCCCCTGCTGGCTCAAGTTAAACAGGTCCCGCAACACGTCCGCCATCGCCCTGGCGTCGGCGTTCTTCAGGTTAAAGATCTCCACCTTGCGCGCGCCGGCGCTCGTCTGGTCCAGGTCGGCGATGATCGTCTCGATCAGGCGCATGAGTGGCGCCGGCGCGACGGCCACCACGGCGTTCGTTCGCAGCTCGGCTGTGAGGGTCACCTGCTCCTGAAGCGCGCCGTTGATTTCAGCTTCGGTCGGCTCAGCAATGCCCTCCCCGTCGCGCAGGTGCATGGCCTGCTGATTACGGATGAATCGCAGGATCTGGGCCTGACGCCCGCCGATCGACCCACCGCCCGCGATTGGTCGTCCCGCAAGCACATTCTGCAGCAGCACAACCACATCCGCCGCATTGGCCCGGACCAGTTCGATCCGCTTGATCTCGGTAACCGCTGTGACCGGGGCTTCGGCGAGTTGTCCGATGAGGGTTCTGATCGCCGTGATGTCCGCCTGATTGCCCCGGACGATCACCGCGTTGAGCCGCGCATCCGCGGTGACGCTGACGGCATCTGCTCCGCGTCGAGCGACCTCACGCTCCACATACAGGCCCTGAATCGCCGTCACCAGTTCGGAAGCTCGCATTCCCGCCGCGGGGATCACGTCGACAAGCTGGCTCGTACCGGCCTGCTCGGCCCCGGCCGCCAGCAGCGTGATCAACTCCTCAACGATCTTGAGATTCTCATCGCTCGCCGCGATGATCAGTGAACTCGTCGCCGGTTCCGGCTCAACGCTGAAGGTGTCACTTGGCGATGGAACGCCGCCCGCCCGACGCGCCGATTCGAGGCGCTCGCGCATGAGCTGCTCGATCTTGGGGGCCAGGCGTGTGACATCGGCATTGGGCACGGGCACGACGTGGATCCCCACGAGCGGATCCATCGCCTCGCCGTCGAACCGCTGAAGCAGTGCTTCCACAACAGCGAAGCTGCTGGGGCTCGTGGAGATCACCAGGGAGTTCGTCCGCTGATCGGCGATGAGGATGAGATCGTCCTCCTGCCGGATGGCCCCACTGGCGACCTGCTGCCTGAAGATCTGCTCAAGCATCCCCGCCACGCGATCGGCCGCAGCGAACTTCAATGGATAGACGCGCACCGTGTTGGCCGCCGCGGCCGCTGGCACATCGAGCATCTTGACCAGTTCACGCACGGCAGTCGCATTCGCGGTTGAACCGATGACGAGGATCGCGTTGAGGTTCTCCTCCGGGAGAATCGTCAGGCTCGTCAGGGACGCGAAGATGTCCGATTCCACGCGAGGCGCGTTGCCCGCCGGCTGGCCCTCCGGCTGAGCCTGGGCGATGCGGATGCGGGCAACCTGTCGCCGCAGGGCCTCGGCTTCCGGCGTTTGCTCGACGCCGCTGATCAGGATTTCATTCAACTTGCGCGACAGCCTTGAAGCGTCGGCGTGCTTCAGCGGGATCACCACCGGCTCGATCCAGTTGGCGGTCTGGTCCGAATCCAGCTCGCCGACGATAATCTCAACCAGCGCCACGGCCTCTTCCCGGCCCGCGATCACCAGCGCGTTGGTGCGTTCGTCAACCGACACGGCAATCTCGCCGATCAGCGCCTGCCCCACCTGCGTTGTCGGCAGCGCGGCGATGGCGGAGCCCGGCATGCGCCGGATGGCTTCTCCCTGATTGAACAGATCGCGCACGACGCCGGCTATCCGCGTCGCCGATGCGTGCTGCAGCGGGAAGAAGCGAATAGTCACCGCATCGCCGACGGGCAGCTTGTCGAGCAGGCGCGTTACTTCTCGAAGAGCGGCAACGTTCTCCCGCGT
>CAYWRO010000010.1:45420-67517 GCA_964460345.1 uncultured Phycisphaeraceae bacterium
AGCGATGTGAGCGTTTCGGCGTCGCGCACAGATCCGACGATCGCCAGCGCCCGGCGGCTGCGCAACGGCACAATCGTCACCGGCTCGGAGACAATGCCCATGCGATCGCCTGGCGTGGGGCGATTGACCCCCATCTGCTCCAGCAGCGCTTTGACCTCGTCCGGCGAGTTGTTCTCAATGTCGATGATGAAAACGCCGGGGGCTGGCATTGACCGCCCCTGGTCCCCCTCTGCGCCCGGCTCCGGCAGACCCGCCACGCCTTCGAGTTCCGCCGCGACCTGTCCGATCTCCCGATAGAGCGTCTCGCTGCTGGAAATCACCAGCGAGTTGTTCAGCCGGTCGACGGCGATCGCAAGCGGCTCGCCGCGCTGGGCGGCGGCAGGGGCGAACGTCGTCTGCAGCGTGGTGGCGACGTACGCGGCGGGCACATTTTCCAGCCGCAGCACACGCACGCGTGCCAGCGACTTGTCAGCCTCCTGCTGCAGGGTTTGCGCCAGCGCTGAGATCTTTGCGAACTCGCTCTCTTCCGCACGCACGATCAGCGTCCCGCTGCGGTCGTCGCCGACGATGACAACGGCCCGCGGCCCGGAGCCTCGCGTGCTCTCAAGGTCCGCGTACATCTCTCGAAGAGACGCGGCGATCTGCGTCGGTACGCCGCGTTCGATGGAGATAACCCGCGCTTCGGGAAGCTCGGCAAAGTCCGGCACATCGACCTTTTCCACGACGGCCCGGATGCGCGCCAGGTCCTCGCGTCCGGAAGAGACGATCAGCGAGTTGGTCAACGACTCGGCGGTGACGGTTACAGTGTCATCCGCATCGATCAGCACCGTCGGGACATCCGGCCCGCTTCCGGAGTCGCCGTTGCGGCCGCGATTGCCGCGGTTTCTGGCCCGTTCGCGCTCGATCTCCGCCCGCAGAGGGGCCGCGAACGCCTCGTTCAGCGCCCGCGCCAGGCTCGTCGCATCCGCATACTTCAAGGCAATGATCTCAAGCTGCCGGGAGGTGTCGTACTCCTCGCTGTCCAGCTTCTCAATCAACGCGCGGATCCCCGGCCACTCCTTCTCATCCGCACTGATGACCAGTGAGTTGGAGACCGGTACGCCGATGATTGCCACACGCTCGGCCTCCGGGGTTGTCGGGATCGACGCGTACGGGCCGTAGAAAACCTCAAGGGCACGGGCCGTCTGCTCGGCGTCGGCGAATCGCAGCGGCACAAACTCGGTCGTCTGTGTCTCGGCCCGCGGCAGGTCCAACTGCTCAACCATCGCCTCGATCTGGTTGAGTTGCTGCGCCGTTCCCTGCACCAGGAGGGAGTTCTCATTCCGCGGCGAACTGATCGCCGGCCGCGACTCCCCCGACTCGATCGGCATCTCGCGCAGAAGCTGCCGGAGCGTGAGCGCAACGTCGTACGCCACGGCATGCTCCAGCGTCAGACGGCGGAACTCCACGGGACTGCGCGTCGGCTGCTCATCAAGATTGCCGATCTGCTCCATCACCAGGTCCACCGCTTCCTGCGAGCCGGTCAAAATCAGTGAGTTGGTCCGGCGCACGGGCGTAATCGTGATCTTTACACCGGCGGGCAGGGCGCTCTGGAGCGCCCGTGCTGTCTCTTCCGCCCGTGCGGCGTCGAGCGCCACCGTCACGATGCGAACATCCTCGGTGGAGGGCGGCGCATCAAGCTGGGACACCAGCAAGGACACCTTCTCAAAGAGCTCATCGGGAGCAGAGACGACGACAGCATTGATGGTGGGCTGCGGCGTCACGATGACGGCGTCAACGCGTGCCGTTCGACTCGTCGGAAACTGCTCACGCAATGTCCTGGCGATCTCCGCAGCGTCCGCATTTCTGAGGGTGAAGATCTGCCGCGTCCGTCCCTCGGCCTCTTCCGGCATATCCATCTGGCCGACAAGCTCGCGTATCTGTGCCAGCTCATCGTCCGCCGCCGACACGATCAGCACACGCCCGTCCGGAGACCCGATGAACGACGGCGTGTCCGCCTGTCCACCGGGACCCGCGGCACGTGCCCGCTCGGCGAAGAAGCGGTCGAGGCTCCGCGCCACGCCGTCCGCCGCGGCGAAGTTCAGCGTGAGTGTTTCGATGCGCTGTCTCGGCCGCGCCGCCGCCTCGTCGAGTTGCCGGGCGTATCCCTCCGCCTGGGCCAGGCGGTCCTCACGCCCGATCAGCACGACGGTCTTCGCCCGCCGGTCAGGCTCGGCCTGGATTGCCCCCGGATCGGTCCCCCGCCACCATGTCCAGCCAGGGGTGGCTGTGGCCTGGATGAGAGCATTGGCGACGATCGCCGGATCAGCATGCTCCAGCCGCACGGCACGCACCACAAGCTCCGCTCCCGGGGCGGCGGGCTGATCCAACGCTGCGACGATTCGCTCCACGGTGTCGAACGACTCCCCCTGGCCCATGACCACCACGCTGTTGGAGCGCTCATCAAACTCGACGATCATCGTGTCTGGCGGCGCATTGTTGCGTCCACCAACCCAGAAGTAGGGTGGATAGCGCACCTCATCGACCATGTTCGCCACCGCGGTTTGAATCTCCGCGACGCGAGCATGCTTGAGCGGGATGATCTTAAATTGAAGGTCGCGCGAGGGGGAAGGGGCATCAAACGTTTCGAGCAGCGACTGTACCTGCGCGAAATCTTCATCGGAGGCCGCGACCACAAGCGTGCTCGTGCGCCTGTCGCCCACGATCGCCACCCGGGCCGGCTCATTGCGGCGTCCGCCCGTGCTGGAGGCCGCAGCCCGGGCAGCGAAGAACTGCTGCAGCGCGGTGGCGACCTGGCCGGCGTCGGCACGCTCGAGCTTGACACTGCGCACAGGGAGCCCCGTCGTTTCCGCGCGATCCGCCTGCGCGACGATGCGCTTGACCTCCTCCATCTCCTCCGTAGGGGCGCGAATCACAAAGAGGTTGCTCGAATCATCCGCGGCGATCTGCACCTTGTCGCGCCGTGCGGGGTCGCGCCCGACGATCACCGCCTCCACCATGCGCTGCACGCTGCTGGGACGGGCCACCTGCAGCGGAATGATTTCGACAGCCGTCTCCTCATCCCGCATTGCGGCGTCGAGCGCAGCCAGAAGCCGCTCGACCTCGCCAAGCTGCTCGCTCGTTCCGGTCACCAGGAGCATGTTCGTCCGCGTGTCGCCCACGAACGTCGCACGCGGCAACGCCCGCATGGACGGATCCTGCCGCGCCGCATCGAAGGCACGCTGCAGCGTCCCCGCGGCGACCGCCGCCTCCGCGTTCTCAAGTTCAAACTGCCGGATCGCCACTCGCTCACCTACGGGCGACTGGTCCAGCAGCCCGATGAAGCGATCCAGGATCTCGAACGTTTTCGGCGGCGCCACAACGATCAGCGCTGTGTCCGACGGGTCCGCCGTGATCTGAACCGTTCCCGGCTCGATCGTCCCGGTTGCCTTCCCCTCCGGCCCGTCAACCGTGAGTTCCAGAACGCGCTGGGCCTGCCGGCCCCGGGGCGAGCCGCTGATCAGATCCCCCACTGACCGCAGCGCACGTGTTGCCGTGACGTTGGACAGCGGGTACACCTTGACCGTCGCAGCATTCGCGCCGGCCGGCCGCGCCATCGCGGCGATCAGTTCGCGCAGCACGGCGAAATCCGTGTCATTCGCGCTGACAATCAGTGCGCCGCCCGCCGGATCCGCCTGCACGCTCACCGGCCCCGTAAACCCGCCGGGATTCGTCGCCGACGACCGGCCCACCTGCCGGATGGTGGCGTCTACCACTCTCGTAATCCCCCACGCGTCCGCCGCGGCGGGAAGCTCCACGATCCGCACGCGCGACGGCTCCGCCGGCATCTGACGCTCGAGTTCCGCAGCGAGCGATGCAACTCGGTCCGTCAAAATCGGCGAGCCGACCACAATCAGGGAGTTCGTCTCGGGATCGATGGCGATGGTGACATCTGGCTCTGATGCGTCCTCACCGTCTGTCGCGTCCTGCGCGCCCAAAGCCATCGTTGCCATCACGAGCGGAAGCGTTTGTGGACCGAACCCATGCCCGGGCAGCCATCCTGTCCGCTGCTCACCATCCGAGTCGGGCGCTGCGTCACCGGCATTCGATCCCTGCTCCTTCACATCCTCGGTGCGCAGCAGATCGTTGAGGGGGACAACTTCGACCTTCGTCCCCTGTCGCTGCTCGAGCAGCCGCCGAAGTGCTTCGGCCATCATTGCGGCATCCGCCCGCGAACGATCAACCGGGATCATGCGCACATCTCGACGCGTCGACAGAGTGGCCGCATCAAGCGACGTAATCAACTGCTCAACGGCCGCGATATCCGTTGGGCTGCCACGGACGATCAGCGAGTTACTCGCGGCGTCAACGCGGATCACTGGCGGCACACCGCCGCCGGGGGCCTCAGCAAAGAGGGCCGTCGCACTCTGCGCCAGGTCCGCGGCGTTGGCGTTCTTGAGCGTGAGGATCCGTATACCGCTGGTGGATGCGCCGGCATCTGCCGGTGTGTCGAGTTCGCGAACGATCTGCTCGGCGACTTCGACGACCCCGACCGGGCCGGTCACCACAACGGCATTGAGCCGCTGAGCGGCCGCGACGCGAATCTGCGGGCCGTCGTTAGCCTGCGCCGCGCGCCACCGCTCCCACGGCGGCAGTTGGTCGATGATTGACTCCTTCTTCAGCAGGGTCTCAACCAGCGGGGCAATCGCTTCGGCCTCCGCGTGCTCCAGGCGGATCGTCCGTACGTCTACACCGTCCGGCCGCGCGGAAGCCGGAGGCGCGACGTCCAGCGACCCGAGCAGTTCCTCCACCTTCTTCACATCCGCCTCGACGCCGGAGATCAGAATGGAGTTGGAGCCGGTCGTTGCCACAACCGTGACGCCGCCAGGCCCCTGCGGACCGGCCAGATCCATCGATGGAATCGCCTGGCGCACGGCCGCGGCCGCCCCGGCCGCCTCGGCATAGGTCAGCGGCACCACGCGCACCACAGTCCGACCGACGTCCGCGGCGGGCAGATCCAGTGTCGAGATCAACTGCTGAGCGACTTCCTGGGCAAACTCAGGCGCTGAAACGATGAGGGTGTTGGTCGTGCGATCCGCCGCGATGTCCAGGAGCCCCGCCGCCTCGCGGGGTTCGAGCCCCTGTTTGATCGCTTCCTTCTCGATCTGAGCGATAAGCAACCGCTGCAGCAAGGGCTGCAGGCTGTCGGCCCGCGCGTGCTTGAGCGGGTACATCGCCAATCCAGTTGCCGGCCGCGCCGCCGGCGCATCGAGTTCTGCAAGCACACTCTCCACGCCCTCAAAGATCTGGCGCGGACCGCTTACCACGAGCGACCGGCTTACCGGCTCGGTCGTGATGCTGATGGCGCCCTGGGCGCCGCTCTCGGTCGTCCCGGGCAGGGCCTTGCTGGCGACGAGCTGCCGGAGCGTGCTCGCCGCCGCATCGAGTTGGGCGCGCTTGATGCGGTAGGTCCGCACCTCAAGGTCATCCGGAACCTGCTGCTGGTCGAGCTGCGCCACGAGCTGCTCGAATCCGGCGAGGCGTTGCACCGGCGCATCAACGATCAGCGAGTTCGTCGCCGGATCCGCGCGCACAACGATCTCGCGCGGCTGTTTCAGGTCCGGCCGCGGCCGCCCGCGCGCATCGACCGGCACGGGCGGCTCGGGATACATCTGGTCGATTACACGCGCCAGTTCCTCAGCACGCGCCACCTTGAGCGGAAACACCCGGATCTCCCGCCCCTCGGCATCGAGCGCCTGGGTCTGGTTCAGTTCATCCACAATCGCCTGGATCTCCGGAAACACGTCCGGATGCGCTGAGACGATGAGCGTGTTGGTCGCAGCATCTGCAGTGATCTCGACCGGCCTGGTGGCGCGAAGGTCCGCCGGCCGTTTCGCGTAGCGATCGCTCAGAATCGATTCGAGATTGACCGCATCGGTGGTCCGAAGTCGCAAAATCCGCATCGGCGGCCGCTCCGCCGTCGGCTGCGAATCAAGCGACTGGATCATCGGCGCAATCACCGCCATCTGCTGCGGCGTCGCACGGACGATCACCATGCCCAGTTCATCGACGGCCTGCACGGAGGGGTCGGCCGCAACCGTCCCGCCGCGACGCCCCTGCTCGGCCAGCAGCGGCCAGACGATCCGCTCCAGCCGCTCGGCCAGTTCTGTCGGCGTGACCTGCTCCGGCTCGAAGGGCCGGGTCTGCATCTCCACGCTCAGGGCTGAATCGACGCCGCGGAGCAAATCTGTGAAGCGCGCCAGCCCCGCACGCCCCCCGACCAGCGTGGCGACGCCGAGTTCCGCGTCGTACGCCGCGGTCACCGGCTCCTTCTTCGCGACGTCCTCCAGCGCGAAGAGTTCCTCAGCCCGCTTGACGGCGCCCTGTGGATCTTCACACTCCAGGCGAACCTGACGAACTTCACGCACGACCTGCGGTGTGGCATCCACCGCTTCGAGCAGTTCGCGCACAAGTTCGGTGTCCGCTTCCCGCCCGCTCAGAACGACGCCGCGCCCGTCCGGCGAAACCGCAAAGCGAACGGCCGCTCGCTGCCGCGGGGACAGCAGTTGCCCGATAGCGGCAACCGCTTCGCGGGCCGGTACATTCTCAATGGCGACGAGTTGGGCGCGGATCTCCCCATGCGCCTCTTCGGGCGCCGTTCCCGCGCGCGTGGAGTTCGGGTCCAGTTCCTTCAAAATCGTTTCGGCTTGCTGGATCTGCGCGGTCGAGCCGACGACCGCCAGCTTCGCTAGGGCGCCGGCCGGCGTGTTCAGCGGCACCAGCGTCGGCCGCTCGGGCGGTGGAACGTGAGCGAAAACGGCCGTGATGTTCTGCGCCGCCTGCGCGGCATGCACCTGGTCCAGAACAAACGTCACCAGTTCCCGCCCGGCTGTACCGCCTGCACCCTCCGGCAGATCCAGCAGGGCGATGAGCTGCTCTACCTGCCGCAGGCGTGCATCCGGACCGACGGCGATGATGGAGTTCATGCGCGGGTCCGCCTGCAGGTTCAGCCCCGCGACCTCGTTCTCCTGCACCGTCTTCATGTTGCCGTCTTTGTCGATGATCACCATCGACTTCTTCACGCTCACAAGCCCCTCGAGTGACTTGAGCACGGTGTCGGCTTTGGCGTGCCGAAGCATGAAGATCTGAAACTGTGCATCACTTGGGGGCTGCGCATCCATCTCGCCGAGGATGTCTCGCAGACGACGGCATTGCGCGGCCGTGTCGACGATCACCAGCATGTTCTGCTGCGGCAGTGCCGTGACCTGGCCAAACGGGCTCACCAATGGCTTGATCTGATCCGCCGTCGGGGCCGCGGCCGCGTTCTCCAGCGGAACCACGATGGTGACCACCTCCGCCGCCCCGGCCCCTTCGGGAACCCCATCGATTGCGACCCGCCCGACCGAACGCATGTTTTCCAGCTTCGAAAGGAACAGGAACTTCTGCTCGCGCCGCAGTTGCACTCCGTGCATCAGCAGCATGCGATTGAGAATGTCCAGAGCCTCGTCGATCGTGTAGTCGCTGGCGCCGATGAAGGTGACCGGCGCCTTGGGCACCTCAGCCTCTCGAATCACCGGCAGCCCCGTCTGCCGCGCCATGAAGTCAAGCACCTGCTCGTATGGCGCATCCTTGAAGTTGAAACGGACGCGTACCTCCGGCTGCTCGACCGACTTCGCCGATGCGGGCTCGGCTTCGGTGCGCGGCTCCGGCTCACCTGCTTCCACCGGCGCGGCAGTGGACGATGGGGCCTCCGATGCGCGTGCATCTGGCGCAGCGCCCTCCTGCAGCACCGCCCCCAGCGAGACTGTGCTGCCCACGCATGTCAGAATCGCGGCAGCCAGCGACACCAGCCCGCACAGGTTCTCTTGGCGCATCCGTTCTTGCCTCCTTACCAGAACCAAGACGCGGCCATCCTGGCCGCCCCGCCCCACCCCGCCTCTCTCCTGAACCTCCCGAACGCGGTCCGATCGGACCCGGGAGATACCCCAGTTCCGCAGAGTCTACTGCGAAACGGGCACCCTGTCAGCAAGGGTGCGACCAAGCGCCACTTCAAAGACGGTGCCGCCGATGCGCATCAGCGCCGCATCACCCGCTCGCGTCCCCTCAAACCGGGCGTCCAGAATCGTTTCGCCCGAGCGAATCGTCCGCCGCTCTCCCGACCCAATGCGCTGCAACCACAGTTCCAGCCCCTCCCGGCCCTGCACCAGCGCCGTGATGCGCCACTGGTCGTAGGCCGGTCCGACCGGCTGTGAATCGGCCGGCTTGGGGGGTGTGGGCTTCGGCTCAGGGGTCGCAACAACTGGCGCGGGCGGATCCGTGAACAGGTTGCCGCGGCTCAGCCGTGCCAGGCGCGTCTGCTCAGCATCATCAAGCCCAACCCAGACGAACGCCGGGTCGGCTTCACCCTGCTCGGTCGCGTCGGGTCCTCGACCCGGTACAAATACAGTCGTGACAACGACTTCCATCTCGAAAGCGGTTCGTTCCTTTCCGACGGGCTTGATCGCGACCTGTTCCAGCCGGTGCGCCCACGGCTGGGATGCAACGGTCGCGACCGCCGCCAGCACCTGCTCGTAGGTGCCCCGCCCCTGTGCCGTCGCCGTAACAGTCGCAAAGCTCGTCAGTTCAGCGCCCTTGACGCTGGCGAACTCCTGCGCCTTGGTCGCGGGGTGCCGTACACCGGTGGCGCTACGGGCCACGACCACTGGTTCGACAACCCCGCAGACGGACAGAATCTGGTTCAGCCCCGCCCGAAGGCGGGCATCGACGACTTCCGGGTTCGGGCCGAGCGTCGACTTGATCAGGCTCTGCTCTCGCTGCCGCAGCGTCGACTCTGCCTCAGCGGTCACCCTGTAACCGCTCGCGGCGGCCTCCAGCTCCTCGACCGACTCGCGCAGAGCGCCCCGCTGGCGAGTGAAGTCCCGGACCTGCCAACCCATAACGCCTACGGCCAGGGCCGCCGCGCCAATCCCGCCCGCGAGACGCGTCCACTTCATCGGATGGCGTCCTCCTCGGCCCCGAACTCGATCACCGTCGGCCGTGAACGCTTCGGTACTGCGATGCTCGTCTCCAACGTCCAATCGAAACGATCGGGAACGTCTGCACCTCTTGTGGCAAGCACATACGTTGAATCGGAGACCAGCGACTCCCGAACCCGATCGGCCGTCGTCCGCTCACGCGTGCTTCCGGCGATCCTGATCGACCCTCTCGGGGCCGTCGTCCATTTGCCCTCGGTGTACCAGAACCGTCCGCGCTTCTCCGGGCGCTGATAGACGACGTTCGCCTCCCACTCTGCGCTCAACGAGCTCAGTCGCATCTCACCGCGCGGCACCACCTCGTAGAGGTGGTCCATGTGCGCCAGCCAATCCGGTGAGGCCTGCACCCATTGTTCCGCGAAGTCGACGTGCGCCCGCCTTCGCATGAACTCCGTGTAGGCGGTGCGCGCCTTTCTCTCCGCCTCGACAGCCTGCTGGCGCTGAAACTCCAGATCCCGCAGCGTCATGGCCCGGTAGGTCAGGAACCCGCCAAACACGGCGATCAAACCCATTACCGCAACCAGCATCTGCCGACGCATCTTCTCGCGGCGATCGGGCGCCTGCCGCGGATGCAGGAAGTCGATGCCTCCGTCCGGGTTCATGACGCGTTCGGCAAGGAGCCCGGCCAGCGGGGCAAATGCGGCCCGCTCGGCGCTGGTCATCGTCTCCGGTGCTTCGACGAACTCCGGGAGGGCAGCGGCCGCCGCCTGCATCTGCAGCGCCTGCTCGCACCTCGCCGCAACCCGCTGCGCAAGCTCATCATCCCCCACGACCGTGATTGCTTCGATTTCAGACGATTCGTGCGTGACGCGGTAGCTCATCCACGTCCGGCGGGCCTCGACGGCGACCTGCTCGGCGAAGGCATCAACGTCGCCTTCGGCCTGAGCCCGGTCCAGATCGGTCGCCCGAGCGAACACGAGACGCCCGCCCTCGATCACCACGAACTCACAGGAGCCGTAGGAGAGCGAGACACCCAACGTAGCGCCATTGCGACGCTGGGCGGCCGGCGCAACAAGCGCCACAGTGCCCATTGACCCCAGCGCCACGCGATGAAGGCGCATCCCGGCAGCCCGCGCCACCTCGCGACGCCATGACAAACGATCTTCGGACAGCGCCGCCGCCAACACCTCGAGCCGCTCGGCCATCGCCCCACCGCCTGCGGCCTTGGCCGGAACCGCCACCCCGCTGGCCAGGGGAGCAAAATCGATCGCGGCGCCCTCGCCCGAGACCGTCATCTGGCGGGCCATCTGCAACCGCACCATGTCCGGCAGATCGGCCGGTGTGGTCGCCGCGGGGAACGCCAGGCGCTTCAGGACGACCTCGCCTCGCCCGACGGTGAAGACGACCCCGCGCCGTGCATCACCGGCCAGGTCGGCCTCTTTCAGCCGCTCACGAATCCAGTTACCAAGGGTGGTGGCGTCGCCCGTGTCCACGCGGCCGGGGATCTGCTCACACAGCCAAGATCGAATCCGCACCCGCCCGCCACTCACCGTCGCCGCCACCGCCAGCAGGCGTCCATGTTCAACCGCAATCGTCAGGTGAGCCGCTTTCCCCATTTGCCAATCCTACCGGCTCCTCCAACGCCCGATGCGACCCCTCCCCTGCTTCCCCTCGGTTGAGCCTGGCCCGTTTGCCCCCTCATCGGGTGGCGCCGGCGAACGGCTCGCGCCAGCCTCTTCCAACCCAGCCCCCTCCAAACCATTGAGGCGCAAGCCACTATCGAGGTTGAGACCGTTCGGCGAGAGACCATTCGCCCCTTCGGGGGCCTCATCGGTTCTTGAGGCGTCGGAACCGGAATCTAGCAGTCCGTCCTCGGCCTCCGAAGACAGATTTGCAGCCAGAGACCGGGGGGCCTCCTCATCGGCCAGTCTCGCCAGAGCGGCGGCGGACTCCAGCAAGGTCACATCGCGCAGGTACGCCACCCTGGCTCGCTCGCCCGCCACATCGATCACGGCCTCCAGCGAGGCCCGATTCCGCAGGGGCGCTGCCTCGCCGAGGGCGCCCTCGGTGCTTGCGTCCTCAATCCCTGCCTCCACGATGATGCGCCACTGGAGCGTGCGCGTTGTCACGTGGGCCGCCGCCTCACGAAAGGCCTCTTCTGTTAGAATTCCGTCCGTCAGCAGCCACGCCGCACTGAGGCGCGACTCTTCATCCAGCGACTCGCGGCGCTCGACGATTGCTGCCGCGGCGATCTCATCCACACCCGGAATGCAGCGGAGAACCGCCTCAGGGGCTCGCATGATGTCCACTCGCCCGAACCGATAGCCGGCGTCCTCGATTGTGAAGGTGTCCATCGCCTCGGCGAGCGCCTCCGGCGACAGACCGGCCTGCTGCACGCGCTGGATGAACTCAGCCATCGTGGCGGGTGGTTGCGGGCGGGGCGCGGCACTTCCTGACGAATCGGCGCTGCTTGCGGGGGCCGCTGCATCCGCCTCCTCCTCGGGAGGCGGCGGTTGCACCGCGTCGAGCACAGCCGGCGAAAACCGGCGTTCGAGCGACCGCCGCAGTGCTTCGTCCCATTCCCCCCGAACGCTGACGCACGCTTCACCCGCGTGGCGGTTCCCCTCAGGTCCGACGCCTGCCTGCACCAGCGGGTCCGCGCTGAAAACTGTGACCAGGTCACGCAGGGCTGGCGTTTGAACATCGCCCGACCCGGTCTCACTTCCGGCCTCGTTCGGCAAGAGATCTGCTGCGCTGAGCGCCTCGGCGATGCTCCCGAACAGCGCCTCCTCGCGGGCCGCCGTGATTCGCGTGGCACCTTCCTCTCCGACCGCTCCAAGGCCCGCCAGCATTGCCTCGGTCGCGCTGTTCATGTCCAGCAGCGCCGCCTCAGATCGGGCCGTTCGCCCCCCGATCAGGCGCAGCCGCACCACACCGCGCTCCCCACCATCCGTCTCGTAGACGGTCCACTCCCGTGTGAGTTCCGGCTCGCCGCCGCGGAGGAGGGCCTCACGCTGCGTCTCGAGTTCTGTCATCACCCCAAGGACGCCCGACCAGGCCAGGGCGCGCGACTGCGCTCGGGCCCCTGAGGCCGCGAGCCCCAGCCGCTGCACCGCCGTCATCTGCACGACCGCGCCTGCCGTCATCGCCGCGATCACAACGACGACGAACGTCGCCAGCAGAATGACGCCGCGTCGCCCTCTCACCAGGCCCCCCCTTCCGCTCCCGCCTCGCCGGCGTCCGGCACGACGATGATGCGCAGCCGGTCCGGCGTTGGAAGGTTCTCCTCTTCGCCCTCGTCGCCCTCCTTCTCCAGGCCTTCCTCCTCCTCCGGCTCACTCAGATTCTCAAGATGCGAGATCTCGTCGCGTTCATTTTCCTCATCGCTACGAACCAACGACTCCGCCCCTTCGGTCGACGCAAAACCTTTGTCCGCAACACCGGCTCGCACCGGTGCGAACCACACGCCGATCTCGATCGCTGCCGGCAGCCGTCCGGCGGTGTTGCTATCAAACCGCGTGAGCCACTCCTGCCCGTCGTAGTACCGGAACCGGACGCGTTCGACTCCTTCCAGAATCACTTCGCGGCCGCCACCTTGCTCATCCGCGAAGAGCACGCTCGCTCTCGCCGCCGTGACGACACCGCGCGTTGAATCGAACCGGTACTCCGTCGAGCGCAGGTCGTCGAGTTCCATCCGCCCGCGGGCTCGCTGCATCCCGAGCATCACCGACCGCGACAGAACACGCAGCGACGTCGCATCGCCCCGTACGCCGGCGCCGCGCCGTGCATCACCCGCCAGAGATGTGAAGACGTCCCCCTCGATCGCCTCCATCATCGCATCGGCCGCAACCAGCCGCCGCGAGTGTGCCAGCAGAACACTGCGCCGCTCGGCAAGTTCGAAGACGAACCCGACGACGCTGCCGCCCAGCAGGACGATCAACCCGATCGCCAGCAGCACTTCCAGCAGCGAGAAGGCGCGTCTGGTCCTCATGAGCCCCCCCCCGGCAGCGGCAAGCCTTCGCCGACATCCGACAGGCGCACCAGTTGCCGCAAGGTATACGTGGACCGCCGCTCCCCTGCGGACTCGCTGTCGTTCTGATTCGAGGTCAGGTCTCCAGCGCGACGCGCGGTCACCGTAACGAGGGTGAGCCCATCGAAGAGAGAAGGCTCTGTCTCCACGACCAGTTCCCATTCACTCTCGACGGGCCGATCGTCTCCCGGTGCGTTCAGCGGCTCGTCAAACAGCTGCGCCGGTCCGTTGAGAGATTCCGGGGAAGCAATGCCCGCTTCAATGCGAGACATCGCCGAGCGCGCCAGGTCGCACGCGGTCTGCCGCTGGCGAGCCTCATCGAGCGCATCGAGCGATCGGCCCAAGATCGCAAGGATCATCAGCGCTGTCCCCACGAAGAGGGTGAGCGCGAGCATCGCTTCCAGCAGCAGCGCCGCACGACGGCTCCCTCGCCGGCTCACGGTTGTTCTGCTGCACGACATCAACGTCCCCCTCCTGCAACGGCATCTGCCGGGGGGGGAGGCGGCGGCAACTCCTCGTCAGACGGTGCGCCGACATCCTCCTCTCGCATCTCCGCCAAGGCCACCCTCCCCGTCCAGGCGGAAAACCGCACCCGCCAGCGCCTCGACGACGCTGCGCCACGACCCAGCCGCACAACCACCCCTTGCGGCCCGGGCTCCAGCCGTCCATCGGGCAGCGCCGTCGCGATCACCCACGCTTCATCAGACCCTTCGAGCGGATCGCCAGCGTCCGCGTTCGCCTCAGCGCTTTCCGACATCGTAAAAACGCCCAGTGCCGCGGCTCCGGTCGCGCCGAAGTCAGACTCGGCCTCCTCCGGCTCCAGCACGATCCCGTCAGGCATGTGCACTTCGTTCAAGTGCGCCCAGGAAGCTTCACTCGCACCGGGTTCTGCTGCGTCCAGCCCAGCGTCAACGTCAAGGCCCACCGACAGTCCGAACCCGCCCCCCTCGCCGTCAGCCGCTTCTTCGATGAGCAGGCGCTCAATCCGCACAAGGCGCCCTCCCGCCGCGGCGACAAGGCGGACCGGTACGCTCAGGCGCGAGGCCTCCAGCCTAGCTTCTGTGACAGCCGCCTCGAGCCTGGGCTGCGCCTCCTCAGCAGACGCCCGGGTAATGGCCCCAATTGAGATTGGGATGACCAGCCCTGCCACCAACACGACCAGCGTGAGGGCGACAAGGACCTCGAGAATGGAAAATGCGGGCCGCCCGGCAGGGACAGCCCGCTCAGTGCTGCACTCATTGGCAGGTGCGGTGCGCACCATTGTCGCTCGCCTCCCCCGCCAACCAGAACGCGGAGCAGCAGCGTTCACGAGCACGCCTCCCGGCCCGCCCGCATGAGGCGGACGCCAGATTCAACCGCCGGCCGGAGGCGGCGGAGGGGGCAGCCCACCACCCTCGCCTTCTTCGCCCGAGTCAGACCAGACGCTGATGTCGTCCTCAGTCCCGTCCTCCTTGTCCGGCCCATACGACCACAACTCAAACTCGTGGCCATCCTCACTCTCGTCGTTGTACCCCCACTCCGAGCCCCAGGGGTCGGTCGGCTTGGCCTCCTCCATGAACTTCCGCCACTTGGATTCCTCGGCATCGGCATCCAGGCGTTCCTTGTCCCACAGGACCGCCACGCCCTCGTCTGCCGTTGGATAACGGTTGAACTCCAGGTAGAAGAACTTGAGGGCATCCTTCATGCTCTGGAGCTGAAGCTGGGCAGTCTGCTCGGTCGCCCGTTCCTTGGCGCCGAAGAGGTTGACGGCGACCAGCCCGGAGATCAGCAGAATGATCACGATGACGATCATCACCTCCATCAACGAGAAACCCCGCCCGACCGGAGCCCTCGCCGCCCTTACCACGCTCCCTCGCATCGTTTCGTCTGCCATGCCTCTTCCTTCTCTTCTTCGCGGTGAATCAAACAATGCGGTGCTCCTCAGCCCGCCAGCGAACTCATCTTCGAGATCGGCACAATCAAAGCAATCGCGACAATCGCGACGACCAGTGCCAGAACGAGCAACAGAATCGGCTCGATCAGCCTGACGACCGTCGTCGCCATTCTATCGACGCGGCGCTCGGTGGTTTCAGCAATCCCGATCAAAACCTCGTCCAGGTTGTTGGCCGACTCCCCCACGGCGATCATTTCGATCACGTCCGCTTCGAAATGGCCGCTTTCGGCGAGAGCCTTGTGCAAGGCGTCCCCCTGCCGGACCGCGTCCGTGGCCTCGTCCACCGTCGCCGCCAGCACGGGGTTCCCGACCGCCTCCCGGGAGATTCCCAGCGCGGTCAGCAGCGGAATCGAGTTGGCCAGCAGCGTCCCGAGGATGCGGCAGAACCGTGCCGCGGCGATCGAGCGGAAGAGCGGTCCCAGTACCGGGGCGGTCAACTGGGCCCGGGCGAGGGCGAGCCTCGATCGGGGACGCCGCAGCGCGGCGGCAAGCCCCCCGGCCATCGCCACCAGCACCACCAGCGTTACAAGACCGTAGTCGGAAACCAGGGAACTGACACCCAGGACGAAGCGCGTGATGCCCGGCAGTTGACCTCGCTCGGCAAGCGTCGCGAACATCGGACGGAACTTCGGTACAAGGAACCCGAAGACGCCGACCAGCACGCTCACCCCCACGAACATGAGGATCGCGGGGTACAGCAGGTTGCCGATGAGCTTGGACCGCAGCTCCGCCTGCCCCTCCAGGAAACGCCCCAGCCGCGCCAGCACCACCTCGAGGAACCCACCCTTCTCCCCGGCCGCCACCATCGCGATGTGGATTTTCGGGAAGACGTCCGGGCGTTCGGCCATCGCCGCGGCGAGTTCGGAGCCGTCGGCCACCTGGCGCGTGAGCTCTTCAAAGCACTGCGCCAGCCTGGGATTGGACCGGCGCTGCGACAGCAGCGTCAACGATCGCATCAGCGGCACACCTGCCCGCAGCAGGTCAGAGAGCTGCGTGTACGCCGTCGCCAGCGCCCGCACACCGACCTTGCCAATGCCGAGCCGCCGGGCGACACCGGACATCCCGCTGCCGTGAATCACGTCGGATTCCGGCTTCTCGAGAATGCGAATCGGCGTGAGCGCCTTGGCTTCCAGATCGGCCAGAGCGCTCTGCTCGCTCGCCGAGCGCACATGCCCGCTGACGCGCTGACCAGTCCCCGAGATGGCTTCGTACTTGAACGTAGGCATGAGCCAACAGCAACACAGCGGTCACGGCATCGCCGCTTCCACCTGCTCGCCCTCTTGATCCGACGGCAGCGCGGCCAGCAGTTCGTCCAGTTTCTCCACGAGCGAGGGGTCATCCGGCGTGGTTCTTGGCTCGAACCTCGCCACCGGTTTTCCATCCGCATCAAACAGGAACTTTGTGAAATTCCAGGCGATCTCGCCCCCAACCGCCGCCTCTTCGCCGGCCTCCTTTGCGGCCGCCGGCAGGGAGGTCAGCCACTCGTAGAGCGCGTGCTGATCCTCACCCTTCACGCTGATCTTGGCAAAGACCGGAAATGTCACGTCGAACCGCTCGCGACAGAACGCCAGGACCTCCTCATTCGTGCCCGGCTCCTGGTCGCCGAAGTTGTTCGCCGGGAAGGCCAGCACCACCAGCCCCTCATCCTTCTTCGCTTCGTACAGCCGTTGCAACGCCTCGTACTGAGGCGTCAGGCCGCACTTGCTGGCAACGTTGACCACCAGCACCACCTTGCCTTTGTAGGCGGCCAGCGAGCGGTCCTCACCTTCCATGGTCATCGCGGTGAAGTCGTGAAGCGACCGATCGTCTACCTCCGGCTCATCCGTCGGTTCCTTGCCCGCGTCCTGTGGCTGGGCGTCACCTCCCGCCTCCGATGGAGGCGTGTCGCCCGGCATAGCGGCGTTCCGGCTGTTCACGCCCACCGTCGCCGCCGCTGCCAGTCCCACCAACAGGAGAATCGCCCGAACGAGCATCAGAAGCCTCCTTGAACCGCCGCCCCGCGAGTCTGGCCGCGGACGGGCTTATCGTACCGCATGCCAACTCTCGGCACGAGCCCCGCCCCGACCGTCCTGCTTCGGCGAACCGTTCGATTCGCCGTGAATGAACCGTCTGACGCCCCCGGGGCTCGCCCCGATCCGATTCACAACAGCTACGCCGGGGCCCCGGCCATTCGCGGCCTGGGACGCCATTACGAGCTCACCGTGGCCTGCCGCGGCGATGTGGATGCCCACACAGGGTACTTCCTCAATATCAAGGCGATCGACACGGCCTGCCGGAATCGCGCCATCCCGATTATCTCGGAGGCGGTCGGTCGCGCCCACGCCGGCCACGCCGAACCGGCACAGGTGCTCGACCGCGTGGTGCGCGCCCTCAACGAAGAGTTGCGAGGCGCCGTCCATGCGGTTCGCTGGTGGCTCACCCCGTACTATTCCATCGAAATGGCCCCCCCCGCTCCCGGATCTGATTCATCCTCGAGTGTTCTGCTCCGGCAGACGTTCGACTTCGCCGCGGCCCACCGCCTTTACGTCCCCGACCTCTCCGACGAGGAGAACCGCCGGCTCTTCGGCAAGTGCACGAACGAGCGCGGCCACGGCCACAACTACAAGGTCGAGCCCTGCGTGCAGGTGCCGCTCCGGGGCACGGACCAGGCGCCGGCCTTTACGTTGCACGACCTCGAGCGTCTCACCGATGAGACGATCATCGAGCGGTTTGACCACAAGCACCTGAACGAGGACACCGATGAGTTCGGGCCCGGCGGCCTCAATCCCTCCGTCGAGAACATCGCAAGAGTGTGCTACGACCTGCTCGCACCGGTGATTGCCCGGCACAGCGCCGGCGCCCGCCTCACCTCGATCACCGTCTGGGAGACAGATAAGACCGCCTGCACCTACCCCGGGTAACGCTCAGTCGCCGGCCCCCTTCGCCGCTGCCGCGGGCCGCCGTGCCGGCCCTACTCCTCTCCCGTTCCCCGCTCCTCGATCCCCACTGTCACGGCAACCTCCTCCGGACGCGCCCCATTTGCCACCGCGCCGTCGTACATCGTCACAAAGCGCCCCGCATGCTCGTGCTTCACATCGCGCAGCGGCGCCACCCACGCCGGCGGGATCGGCTGGTAGAGCAGCCAGGCAATCACCGTCATTCCCCGCCCGGATTCCTCACGGCCTGCATCAGCCCCCTCCTCCGGCAGCGTAACCCGATACGTCACCATGTCGCCGCCGCCAACGAAATCGCCGTCGCTCCCGAGCCAATCCGAACCCACGCCGATCGGACCCGTCTGCGTGGCGTGCGGCCCATCCGCCGCGTACCCCCGCGGCAACAGCCGGTTGTCCTTCTTGCGCGTGGCCATGCGCGTCAGGTACGTCGTGGGCGCGCCGGAAACGTCCGCGGCGACCATCTCGTACACCTGCACCTGGGAGGGCCTCTCGATGACATCGTAATGCGGGATCGCCATTTCATCGGCGACGCCAATGAGCCGTCCCTCCTCATCCACCTTGCCGCTCTCGAAGACGGTCCGCCCCTGTTCATCGCGCACGATCACGTGCAGCCACGCGCGGCGGGCCGGATAGCCGGTGGGGAACTTGTGGCCGGTGAGGTTCTCCACCTGCACATCGAATGTGAAGAGCGGCCCGCCGTCATCGGCCGTAATCCGCTGCATGTTTGCAACCGTCAGCCGCGCCGTCGCGTGCGAAAGTTGCGCCCGCGTCGCCCGCGCGAGGCGCTCAAAGGCCGAGTCCGGCGCCGTAACGCCCAGTTCCTCGCGATGGGCGCGGAACAGATCGAGCATGAACGCATTGCCCCCGACGAAGGCGTGCCCGCGAACATCCGGGCGCGTCTGAATGTTGAAATCGCGCCCGCCGGGATTGCGCGCGATGCGCATGTCTCCCACATCAGGCATGTGGCACTGCTGGCACGAACGCGATTCGCTCGTCAGCCCCGCCGCGCCTTCGTCAGAGAAGACGCTGTTGCGCCACTCCAGGTACGGCGACTGCTCTTCAAAGGGAACGGCGTCGCCGCCCATCTCGGCCGCGACGTGTGTTGTCGAGAGCGTGTGGCACGCGGCGCACATCGCAGAGGATGAAATGTGCGCGCCGTGCTCCGGGGTGAACGCCGTGTGCGCCTGCATCGGCGCGCCGCTCGGTTCCTCGTACGGTCCGAAGATCCGCCGCTCCGCCCGGATCACCGGCCGGCCTGAGAAGGTCTCCGGCTCTCCCAATCCATCCGGCTGCACCTGGTGGCAGACCGTGCAGGTCACGCCATCGGCAAACAGCGGATCCGCCAGCCCCTCATGCACGCGCGGGGCGTCGAGTCCGGCGATTGCATACGTATGGTGCATCGTCGGCATGTGGCACCGCACGCACAGCGACTCAATCGCAGCGGCTTTCTCCGGGCTTGCCTCGCGCTCCTTGGCAAGTTGGGCGTGCCAGTACGGATCACGCCCCGCGTTGGCCATCATCGTCGCTTCCCACAGCCCGTGCGGAGAAACATCCTCTCCCGTCGCCGACCACAGGGCTCCGGCCCGATCCGAGACGCTGTGGCAATGCGCGCACCCATCGGCCGTCGCAAAGACCGCGTTGGCCGCCGACGCCTGGAAGCGGCTCCGCCCCCATGCCGGGCCGTCGGGCAAACCCGGCGGCGACCGCAGCGACTCGACTCTCGGCAGGGCTGCGCCCCCGAGCGCTCCCAGAAAGACGGCCATCGCCCACGCGGCCGGCCCCAGCCGCCGCATCCATGCCTGTTTTTGAACGTCACGCACGCCGCGATCGTAGGCCCCGGAGGGGAAAACCCTATCATTGCGTTTTCACGATCCCAGCGCGGGAGATGAGCAGATGACCCGAGGAAAATGGACGGTCCTGGTGCTTGTGGCTTTGTCGCTCGGGGCCTCCGCGGCGGTGCTTCTCCTCTACCGCCACGCCGAACGCCTTGACGACTGGCTCGGCCGGCAGGTGATCGGCATCGCCAACAACCACCTCTCGCCGGACCTGGACTTCGGCTCGCTGGAGTTCCACGCTCCCGGCATCATCACGCTGCACGACGCCACGCTCACGGCCCGGGCCGAGGCGGGCGCGGAGGGCGGCGACGCCGACGGCGACGGGAACGGCGTGCGCGTTCTCGACATCGGCCGCCTTGAGATCGCGCTCGGCGAGATGCCGCGGATCGGCCGGCCGCTCAAGATCGTCGCGCTGACCATCGAGGACGGCGCCATTCGCATTCATCGAGATCCCGAGACCGGCGAGATCGCCGGTTTGCTCCCCATCGTCGACGAAGACCTGGGCAAGAAGGACGACGAGGGCGGCGTCCCCGGCGAGTTTCGCCTCTCCAACGTCATGCGGCTCGAGCAGATCGATCTCGTGAACCTCTCGATCGAATACCGCGAGGGCGACGCCCCGCCCATGCGCCTCACGGGGATCACCACGAAGCTGCTGATCAACGAGGCGAGCCCGGCGCTCGAGGCCGAGCCCGCCGAGCCCGACACATCCCCCGCCGCAGCATCCGCCGCCGCCCCCGCGCCCGAAGTGCTCCCCATCGCGGCACAGATCGAGCCGGACGCCCCCCCCGCCCCCCCCACTGACCTCGTCGCGCCCCCCACCGAACCCGCCGCTCCCGCCACCGTACCCGCAGACGCCCCCGAGCCCGGCTGGTACGCCCTCGACCTGGACCTCGGCCGGGCCCCCGGGCTGCGCCTCACGGGCGATGGCCGCTTCAACCTCGACACCTTCACGCTCGACCTGGCCGACCTGAACCTGGCCATCACCGTCGATCCCTCCACCATCGAGTCGCTGCCGCCGCAGTTGCAGACCATCCTCCGCGAGCACAACGCTTCGGGCGCGCTCTCCCTCAATCTCAGCGGTTTCCTGCCCCTCAAGGACCCGCTCACCGGCACGCTGACGGGCCGCCTGCGCCTCCGCGACTTCGACCTGGCCGCCGGCAAGTACCAGTTGCCCATCCAGTCGCTCGACGCCCCCCTGGCGGTCGGCAACGGCATCGCCAAGGTCGGGCCCATGGTCGCGCGCATTCACGACGGCCAGATCGACGCCTTCGCCACCGCCAACCTCGCCGCCGAAACGCGCGGCGCGGACCTCGAGTGGACCATCACCGGCCTCGACCTCAACAAGTTCCTCCGCAGCGACCTCAGCGCGGAAGACGCCGGGGCCGTCGCGATGGGCGGCATCGTCTCCGGCTCCGGCGCCGCCGCCACCGCGCTGACCGACCCGAAGGAACAGCTCACCGGCCGCGGCACGCTCGAGGTCACCGAGGGCAATCTCCTCTTCCTGCCGGGGCTCAAGCAGATCGCCGACGTCATGAAGGTCGTCCTGCGGGCGGAGGGGACGCACCAGCTGCACGCGAAGTTCGATCTCTCCCCCGAAGGCGTCACGATCACGCAGTCCGAGGTCGTCACCGAGGTCCTTGCGGCCCGCGCTTCGGGAAAGATCACCTTCGAGGGCTCCCTCGACATCGCAATCAACGCCGGCCCGATGGAGCGTCTGCAAGCCGCGCTCGGCAAGATCGGCGACATCTTCGGTTCCATCACCGATCAGCTCATGCGCTACCGCCTTCACGGGACGGTCAAGGAACCAAAGGTGAGCGTGGAGGCGTTTTAGAAGAGTGCTGAGTGCGGGGGAGCGAGTGCTGAGTGCTGGGTGCTGAGTGCTGAGGGGGCGGAGGGATGTTGCACGCGTTGACAGGGGACAGGGGGCCGGAATCCCCCTCTTCCAGTGGCGTTTTCGGTCTTTGGTGGGCGGTTTACGTCGCATAACGCTCGCCGCGCGCTGTTTGAATGGCCATTCAAATCGTTTCAACGGCCGTTCAAATCGCGCGCGCGGCCATTCAAATCATTTGAATGGCCATTCAAATCGCGCGCCTGGCCATTCAAGTCATTTGAACGGCCATTCAAATCGCGCGACTGGCCGTTCAAATCATTTGACTGGTCATTCAAATCGCGCGCGCCGCCGTTCAAGGAGCCTGATCGGCCGATCCAGGAGCGCACCGGCTCAAGCCGGGAGCGCTTCCAGCCGATCTTCACAGGGCGTTCGCGCCCTCAGGAATTCTCACGCAGAGGCGCAGAGTGCGCAGAGGAAAGAAACGGGCGCACGCGCCGCCTGCTCCCGGGAGAATTGAACCACAGAGGCACCGAGGCACAGAGAGAAAGGGGGGATGATCCGCAGATTGCGCAGATTGCGCAGAT
>CAYWRO010000011.1:0-66708 GCA_964460345.1 uncultured Phycisphaeraceae bacterium
GGTCGCGCCTGCACGGCTGCGCCGCTCAAAGCAGCGGCGAGCCGTGGCACCCTTGGGGTTTCCGTTCTTGTGTGCACGGTCAATTGGCGCCGTCAATACGCCTTCACGACCTCCGCGCCCGGATAGAACAGGCGCAGCATCGCCGGCCAGCTCTGGCCGCCTTTTGCGAAGCCCTGGGCGCAGTATTGGCACATGCCGACGCCGTGGCCGAAGCCGCGGCCTTCGACGATCACCTTGTCGCCGCGGACGGTGAAGGCCATGTCGCCGCTGTTGATGCGCGTGGGCTGTGTGATGTCGGGGAGGCCCTCGACGCTGAAGTTGCAGGCGACGCGGAGTTCGTCGGCGCTGAGGGCGAACCACTTGCCGCCGGGCTCGACGATGCGGTACTCGGTGGGGCGGCCGACGTCGTTGTGCGCGCTCGCCTTGATGGAGTGCAGTGTGCCGAGGCGGCGGATGAGCAGGCCGCGGGACTGGCCGAAGGCGCGGATGCGCTGTTCCAGTTCCACGCGGTTGCGCTCGCGCGTCCAGGTGTACAGGGGTGACTCCTGGCAGGCGTGCCTGCGGTCATGCGCCTTGAGCGGCGCGGCGCGGTTGTATTCGTGGCCGCGGCCGGTGGGGAAGGTTTCGTCCGCGCCGGCGCTGCGTCCGCCGCAGGTGCTGGAGTAATAGGTACGGAGGGGCGCTCCGCCGAAGGAGACGATGACGCCTCGGGTGGCGACGACGGCGTCGCGGGCCCAGCGCGGGGTGTTGTGCCCGGTGTAGACCTGGTCCATCGTGGTGGACTCGACGTCGAAGGCGTGGCCGCGGGCGATCGAGCGGAGGCGTTCGTGGATGGCGTAGGAGCGGGCGCACACGGCCTGCACGCGGTAGGCCTCGGGGCGCCAGCCGCCGAGCACCTCGCCGGCGACGACGCCGGGGAGGTAGCTCTCCAGGCCGACGTACTCGATGACGTCAAAGGCGGTCTCGGAGACATCGGTCCGCGGCACGAGACGGAGGCGGCCGGCGTAGGCGGCGCCGTTCATCGTGACTGTGGAGGCCAGGTCGCCGTCCGCCGCGGCGGCGAGGATCTCGACCTCGTTGGCGATGATGTTCTTGCTGCGTCCATCGGCGCCGAGGAGGCGCCAGCGGACGCCGTCGCGCGAGGCGGTGATGGCGCTGGCGCGATCAGAGGCGAGGACAGCGGGGCGACGGGAGTCCGGGACGTTGACCCACACCGTGCCGCCCGGTCCGGCGGCGGCGAGGTCGACCTGGTCGATCGCGCGTGCGATGCGGACGCGGATCTCCGGCTCGCCGATGACGCCGGGGACGCGCGCAGCGGGGATGACCACGCCGTCGGAGATCAGCGGCGAGGGATCGCCGGCGCCGGTGGGCGTCCAGACCCGCGGCGGCGTGGCGCTTCGAGCCGGATCGTCCGCGGCGAGGCCGATGCTGCGCATCGCCTGGCAGGATCCCATCGACAGAAGCATCGCCCCGGCCATGAGGGCGAAGAGGCACAGCGCGCCCCAGGTGAGGATGGCTTCGTGCGGGCCGCGGGCCCGGCCGTGCGGGGCGATGTCGCGGCAGGCGCGGCGGAGGGCGCGGAAGGTGCGCTGCCGGAAGGACGCGGCGGGGGGCGTGGTCGTCGAGGGCGTCGAACTGGAACTGGGGGGCATGAACGTCTTCCTTGACCGGCGGGCTTGAAGGATCCTTCCTTCGAGTCGGAGCGCTGGGGGGTCGGGGGTGAAAAACGGCGCTTCCGGAGGCGAAGCGTGTGAGGGTACGCGAAAGGAGGATGGGTGGGTGGGGAACGCATCGCCTTGAAAGGCGATGCCACGGTTACACGCCGAAGCTGGTGTAGATGCTGCGCGCGGCTTCGAGGAGGTTGTGATCCTCCGGGACGAGGCGCTGGCGGCCCGCGGCGACGGTGATGTCGATGTCGGTCAGGCGGCCGTCCTGGCGGGCGACCATGCGGTTGGTGCGTCCGGCGAGGATGAGTTTCATGGCGTGGTGGCCGAAGCCGGTGGCGAGGATGCGGTCGGCGGCGATGGGTGGGCCGCCGCGTTGCACGTGGCCGAGGACGACGTAGCGCGACTCGACGCCCGTGCGCTGTTCGACGGCGTCGGCGATGAGGTGGGAGATGCCGCCGAGGCGAATGGGATCCGGGCTGGCGGGGTCGAGACGGCGGACGACCGGCTTTCCGCCGACGGGGCGTGCGCCTTCGGCGGCGCAGATGATGGTGAAGCCGCGGCCGCTGGAGCGTCGGCGTGTGACGACGTCGGCCACGGCGTCCATCGAGAAGGGGATCTCGGGGAGGAGGATGACGTCGGAGCCGGAGGCGACGCCGGCGTGCAGGGCGAGCCAGCCGGCGTTGCGGCCCATGACCTCGACGACCATGGCGCGGTGGTGGCTGGCGGCGGTGGTGTGGACGCGGTCGAGCGCTTCGGTGGCGATGGCGGCGGCGGTGAGGAAGCCGAAGGTGATCTCGGTGCCCTCGATGTCGTTGTCGATGGTCTTGGGGACACCGATGCACGGAACGCCGCATTCGACGAAGCGGGCTGCGCCGGTGAGGGTGCCGTCACCGCCGACGACGACGAGGGCGTCGATGCGGGCGTCGGAGAGTGTCTGGAGGCAGCGGTCGGTGAGGTCTTCAAAGACGAGCGCGCCGTCGGGGGCTTTTCCTGTCGGGTAGCGGGCGGGGTTTGCCTTGTTGGAGGAGCCGAGGATCGTGCCCCCGATGGTGAGGATGCCGGAGACGTCCTGGAGGTTCAGTTCGCGCCAGCGTCCCTCGATGAGGCCGAGGAAGCCGTCCGGGATGCCGACCACCTGGATGCCGTGGAAGATCGCCTCTTTGGTGACGGCGCGGATGACGGCGTTGAGGCCGGGGCAGTCGCCGCCGCCAGTGAGGAGGCCGATTCTGCGAGGGGGGGGCATGGGGGATTGTTGGCGCGAGGCGGATTTGTGATCGGGCTCCGGGGTGCGAGGTGCGCGAGGGCCCCTTTCAGGGGAGCAGCTGGTACAACTTGCCCGCCAGACCCCCCTGTTGCGGGGCCAACTTGCGGTAAAAGCGGGCCGGAACACTTTATTTGTCCAGCCACACACTCTCTTTGTGGGCCCACGAAGAAACTTCTCGGGCCCGAGAAGAGACTTCTTTGGCCCATGAACGTCCTTCTCGGGCCCGCGAAGAGGCTTTTTGGGCCCGTCGACCTTCTTCTTGGGCCCATCAAGAGACTTTGCGGGCCCGGCAACGCTCTTCGTGGGCCCATCGACTCTCTTCTCGGGCCCGCGATGGACTGCCGTGCCGCGGGGAGCTTCGCATCTGCCGCGTTGGCACCCGGCTGTCGCGCGGGTTGTCAGAGCGGCGCGCCGGGAAGGATCGGCTGCGGCCGCGGCGGCCGGGGGCCTTGATGCGGCGGCTTGGCACGCCGGTTGATATCCGCTCCGACGAAGGGTCAGAAGGCCGGGTGTGGCAGCCCGGATGTTTGAGAAGGAGGACAACCGATGTTGACACGAACGCTGTTGCAAAATGATCCGTTTGTGGCGCTGTCGCGTGAAATGGATCGCCTGTTTGAGACGTTTGCACCGACGGGGACTTCTGCGCCGGCGCTGGTGCGCGGGCAGTTTCCGATGCTGAACATCTGGCAGACGGATGAGGAGGTCCATGTCGAGGCGGAACTGCCGGGCTTCCGGCGCGAGGATGTAAGCGTGCTGGTCTTCGATGATGAACTGACGCTCAAGGGTGAGCGGCGCATCGAACATCCGGAAGAGGCGCGCATCGTCCGCGCCGAGCGGGCCGCGGGCAGCTTCGAGCGCTCCGTCAGGCTTCCGGTCGCGGTTGACGCCGACGGGACGACGGCGTCGTTCACCGACGGCGTGCTGCACATCACGCTGCCGAAGGCCGCGGCCGCGCTGCCGCGCCGGATCGAGATTACATCCGGCGAGCAGCGCGAGTAAGCGTGGGGAGCAGGCGTGCGTGTTGGTTTGAAGAAGGAGGACTGCACCATGGCTGAGACGAACGCTATTACGAGAACGGAGCCGCAGAACGTGACCACCCGGCGCGCTGAGCCGGACTCGCGCAGCGCCGCCTGGTCGTACCGCCCGCCGACGGACATCGTCGAGACCGGCGAGGGGTACACCCTCTGGGTCGATGTGCCGGGCGCCTCATCGGAGACGATCGACCTGAGCGTGGAAGACGGCGTGATGAGCATCCAGGCGCATGTGCCGCCGCGATATCCGGAGAATGTTCGTTTCGCGCACCAGGAGTACGGCGTCGGGAACTATCACCGCCGCTTCCGGCTGGGCGATGACATCGATCAAGAGGGAATCCGCGCCTCCTGCGAGCGCGGCGTGCTGACCGTTACGATGCCGAAGCGCGCCGCCGCGCGGGCTCGGCGCATCGAGATCACGAGCAACTGACGGTGAACAGATGCGGGGGCGGCGGCGTAGCAGCGCGGTCGCCCCCTTTCTCATGCCGCCATGCGGTGTGGCGGCTCGCGGCCCCGGGGCGGCGCACCACGAAACACAGGGGAAACTTCCATGAACCGTCATTCGTTACGAGGCACGCTCGGTCGTTCCGCTGCGCTCACGGCGGCCCTCAGCGCAGTCGCGCTGTCGGCGCCGCTGGCGCTGGCCGACCGCCAGGATGTCACACCGGAACAGGCGATCGCGACGGCCGAAGCGCTGTCGGTCGCGTTTGAGCGGGCGGCGGCCCAGGTACGGGACTCGGTCGTGAGCATCACGACGCGTCGCGAGCCGGAGCAGCGGCAGCAGCCGATGCGCCAGCCCTTCCGCAACAGCCCCTTCCGCGACTTCTTCGGCGACGACTTCTTCGAGCGCTTCGAGATGCCGCCGCAGCAGCCCCAGATGGGGCAGGGCTCCGGCTGGATCTTCCGCGAAGACGGCTACATCGTCACCAACGCGCATGTGGTGGCGGGCGCCGACACCGTGACGGTGCAGTTCACGGACGACCGCCAGATGGAGGCCGAGGTCGTCGGCGTCGACCGCCAGACGGATGTGGCCGTGCTGAAGGTCGACCAGTCCGGCCTGGCGGCGGTGCAGATCGGCGACTCCGATGATCTGCGGATCGGGCAGTGGGTGATCGCGGTGGGCACGCCGTTCGGACTCGATTCGACGATCACGGCGGGCATCGTCAGCGCAACGGGGCGCTCGCGCGTCGGGCTGGCCGACTATGAGGACTTCATCCAGACCGATGCGGCGATTAACCCCGGCAACTCCGGCGGGCCGCTGGTGAACCTGCGCGGCGAGGTCGTGGGGATGAACACCGCGATCTATACGCAGAACACCTTCGGCGGCCGCGGCGGCAACATCGGGATCGGCTTCGCCATTCCAATGCGGATGATCCAGGCGGTCGCCGCGGACCTGATCGAGGACGGCCAGGTGACGCGCGGCTTTTTGGGCGTGAACATCCAGGATTTGTCGGAGGGGCTTGCGCAGTCGTTCGGCTTCTCCGGGACGGAGGGCGTGCTGGTGGCGGACGTCGTGGATGGCACCCCCGCGGCGGAAGCGGGCCTCCAGAGCGGGGACATCATCACGAGCATGAACGGGCGGAAGGTGTCGGACATGAACGACCTGCGGATGCGGGTCGCCTCGACCGAGCCAGGCACGGAGGTGGAGTTCACCTTCTTCCGCGAGGGCGTTGAGAAGCAGGCGACGATCACGATCGGGAAGCTGGATGCGGAGCAGCCGGTCGCCTCGCGGCGCTCGGAGGGGCGGCTGGAGGCGAATCTGGGGCTGACGGTGCAGACCCTGGACGCGGCGACGGCGCGGCAACTCGAGGTGGATCCGAACCTCGGCGGGGCGGTGGTGATGAACGTGCAGCCCGGCAGCGACGCCCAGCAGGCGGGGCTGATGCGGGGCGACATCATCCTCCGGGTGGGCCAGGAGCGGGTGCGAACCGCGGAGGAACTGCGGTCCGCCCTCGCCGAGCATGACCTTAAGGAGGGCGTGCGGCTGACTGTGCGGACCGGGACGGCGAACCGGTTCGTGTTCCTGCAGGCGAGGTAGCACTCTGGCGCAGCGAGCGCGCTGCGCCCATGCTTAGACAGTGGTTTGACGCGACCGGTGCACCTGTGTGCGCCGGTCGCTGTTATTTTGGTGTGCGGGCACGCGCGTCGCTGAGGGGCCAAAAACGCGTTGGCGCAGCGGAAAACAGGGTGGAAGTGCTACTTTCGCAAATTGGGCATTTGGGCGGGAGGGTGGAAACGGAACCCATCATGTACACCATCGTAAATTTGGGGTAAGTTTCCCAAGCCAAGGGAAAAGCCGCGTCGGGAGGACGCATCCCAACCGGAGCGGCACGGGGCAAGCGGCGAGAGGACAAGGGCGCGACCAACGGGGCGTTCAGACGAGCCCGGCGGAGCCGGGACGGGTGTTCGCTGTTTCCTGCGGCCGCACGAGCATTGACACTCAAGGAAGGGGGCCTTTGAAATGCCCGCACGCAGAACGATGGAAATGCACCGTTTCACACTCGCCTGTGTTGCCGCCCGAGTCAGCCATGGGCAGCAGGGGGTGGGCTCAACGACGAGCCGCCGCGGCACCGATCCGCGGATCACGTATGAAATCATCGCCCCCCGCGGCGACTATGCCGGGGCCCGGGCACGCGCCTTCGCCCAGTTCAAGGCGGAGTTCGGCGCTGATTCCTCCCCGCGCCTGATGGGGTGGTCGATCGGCCCCTGCCTGAACTGACTCTCCAGGATTTCCCGGGCCTCCTGCCCGCGGCTGCGGCCTGCGAGAGACCGAGCCGCGGGCAGGCGGACCCTGCTCGCACGACAACCAAGCTCCTGGCGCGGCCGGCCTCCCTCTCTCTCCTGTGGGCCGGCCGCTTCTTTGCGCGCGGGCTGTGGCGGAAGAGCAACCGGCGTGGTCCGGAGCGGGTACGACCCGCATGATTCCACCTTCTGCAACTGCTGCTGCTTCCGCCGCGGGTTCGGCTTGGGCGCAGCCCGTGACCCGGGCACGATTGATCGACACGCTGACGCACGCCCTGCGCGAGGATGAAGCCGTTCTCGCGGCATGGCTGGGGGGCTCTGACGCCAACGCCCGAGCGGACGACTTGTCCGATGTCGACCTCTGCCTGATCGCGGCGGACGGTCGAGTCGAGGAGGCGTTCGCGGCGACGGAGCGGGCGCTGGAGTCGCTGTCACCGATCTCGCGTCGCTACCGACTGCCCTCGCCGACGTGGCACGGGGCGGAGCAGTGCTTCTACCAGCTCCGCGATGCGCCGGAGTGGGTGATGGTCGACCTGTGTGTCTTCGGGCGCTCGCAGGAGCACCAGTTCTTTGATGGATCCCGGCACGGCGCGCCGGTGGTGCTCTTCGACCCGGAAGGGTTGGTGCGGCCTGTTGCGGGAGACGAGGCCGCGCGGGATGCCGCGATTCGCAAGCGGGTTGAGGATCTGCGGGCCCGCTTCGAGCTGCTGGCGCACCTGCCGGTGAAGGAAGTACAGCGCGGCCGGAGCGTCGATGCGCTGGCGTTCTATCACTCGCTGGTGCTGCGGCCGCTGGTGGACCTGCTGCGCATCCGCTACTGCCCGGACCGGTACGACTTTTCGATGCGATACCTGGATGCGGATCTGCCCGCTGAGATTGCCGGGCGCGTGAAGCGCCTTGCGTTTGTGGGGGAGGCGGCGGAGATCCCGCCGCGTGTGGCGGAGGCGAGGCAGTGGTTCGCCGAGGTGATGGCAAGCCTCTGATGCGCGGGGAGGCGGAGCTACCCTTCCGCAATGCCCTCCGCGTATGACCTCATCGCCATCGATCTTGATGGCACGCTGCTGGACCCGGCCGGCCAGGTTCGCGACGCCGAAGTCGCGGCGATCGAGCGCGCGCGCGAGGCCGGGGTGGTGGTGACGGTCTGCACCGGGCGCGGCCTCGTGGAGTGCCGCGGCATCCTGGATGCGATCCGTCAGGCAGAGCCGGTGGTGGTGGCCAGTGGGGCGATTCTCGCCTCGCCCGTGAGCGGGGCGACGATTCACCGGTTTCCAATGGACCTTGGGCTGGTGCGGCGGCTGGCCGCTTCGATGCTGGCGCACGACCATGCCGTGCTCGTCCTGAAGGATGCGGCCGAGGTCGGGTACGACTACCTCGTTGTGTCGCCGAAGGGGATGCGGGCGGTCAGCCCGGTGTCGCTGTGGTGGTTTGAGCAGCTTAAGGTGCGAGTGCGCTTCGCGGCGTCGCTGGAGGAGGATGAGCATCCGGAGCACACCGTGCGCGTGGCGGTCTGCGGGATGCGGCGCGAGACGGAGCAGGTGGCGCGGGAGGTGCGCGGGGAGTTTGATCGCGAGATCACGGTGCATCATTTCGCCGCGGTCGTGCCGGATGGGGATCCGGACAACCCCGATGACCAGGTCGTGATCCTGGAGACGTTTGATCCGCGTGTGAACAAGTGGACGGCGATTGAATGGTTTGCGCGGCAGCGCGGGCTGGATGCAGGGCGCGTTGCCACGATCGGCAACGATGTGAACGACCTGGTGATGCTCGAGAAGAGCGCGCTGGGAGTTGCGATGGGGAATGCGATTCCCGATGCGAAGGCCGTCGCGGACCGCGTCACGGTCGACAACGATGCGGGCGGCGTGGCGCACGCGATCGACCGGATTCTCGCGGGAGAGTGGTGAGTAACGGTGTATGCAGACGGTTTCGCAGATCAGGGCGATGCTGGATGAGCGCGGGCTGCGGCCGAAGCGATCGCTCGGGCAGAACTTTCTGATTGACCAGAACCTGATCCGCAAGCTGGTCGACGCCGCGGGCGTTGGAGTGGGCGACACAGTTCTGGAGGTTGGCCCCGGCACGGGGACGCTGACGGAGGAACTGCTTGCCCGCGGCTGTCGCGTGATCGCGAGCGAGCTGGATGATGCGCTGGCGGACCTGCTGCAGGAGCGGGCGGAGCGCATGGTCGCAACCAGCGGGGCGGCGGGGGCGAGCCTTTCGGTCGTGCGCGGCGACTGTTTAAAGAGCAAGCGGGAGATCAATCCGGCAGTGCTGGAGGCGCTGGGGGATGGGCCGTTTTCGCTGGTCGCGAACCTGCCGTACGGCGCGGCGACGCCGCTGCTGCTCACGCTGTTGACCGAGCACTCACGCTGCGGGGTGATGGCGGTGACGATTCAGCGCGAGGTCGCCGACCGACTGCTCGCGAGCCCGGGCACGAAGGAGTACGGGCTGCTGACGGTGCTGGCGCAGGCGATGGCGCATGTCGAGCGGCTGGCGACGCTGCCGCCGTCGTGCTTCTGGCCCGCGCCGGAGGTGAGCAGCGCGATGGTGGTGCTGCGCCGGCGCGCGGCGGGCGAGGCGTTGACCGATGACCCGGCCTCGTTGCGTGAGACGTGCGAGCGCCTGTTCGCCTCGCGGCGCAAGCAGATCGGCGGCGTGCTGGGGCGTGAAGCGGTGCTGCCGGACGGGGTGACGCCGTCGATGCGGGCGGAGGAGTTGACGCCGGAGCAGTTGGTGGAGATTAGTGGGCGGCAGGGGAAGTGAGGCTGTGCGGGTTAGGACGTCTGCACGGCTGCGCCGCGGAGTACCGCGGCGAGCCGTGGCACCCATCGCGATGTACCGCGTCGAGCCGTGGCACTTATCGCGGTGACGCGTCGGATCGGGGCGCCCGGTTCACGTCGGCGTCGAGTTTGAGTCCTTTTCTCCACCCAGCCAGCGTCTGACGAGGTCGGCGCGCGCCTCGCGCCGCTCGTTCTGGTCCATCACGCGTCCGGCGACGCGTTGCAGGTGGGCCGGCTGCGTCAGGAGAAGCAACTGGTTCACATCGCTGATGCGGACGTCAGGGATGAGTTCCGTCAGAATGCCAAGCCGCACGTAGCTGAGCAGCGTCAGCGATTCCTCGGCCGTCAGGAGCCGCGCGTAACGGAGCGTGCCGAGGGCGCGGAGGACCTGGTCCTCCAGCCACCGGCGGCGCTTGCTCAGAAGCTGCTGCCGCGAGGCGCGCTCATAGAGCAGGACTTTCGGAAGGATCTCGCGCGAAAGCTCGTGCAGGATGACGCGCTCGGATTTGCCGAGTGTGGTCTGGTTGGAGACCTGGTAGAAGTCGCCGACGTTGTCGGAGCCTTCGCCGTAATAGCCGCGGACCGCCAGCGACATGTCGCGCGCGGCGCGCTTGACCTTCTCGAGTTCTCCCATGAGTCGGATCGCCGGAAGGTGAAGCATCACGGAGACGCGGATGCCGGTGCCGACATTGGTGGGGCAGGCGGTCAGGTAGCCGAAGCGGTCGTCGTACGCGAAGCCCGGCCCTTCCTGGCCGGGGGCTGCCGCGGCGTCTCCCGCGCTTTCGTCCGCGCCGCCGTGGCGGGCGAGTTGGTCATCGACCTTGTCGATCTGCGCAAAGGCATTCTCAAGGGCCAGGCCCGGACGAATCACCTGGATGCGCAGGTGGTCCTCCTCGTTGACCATGATGGAGAGCTGTTCATCGGGGAGGGAGATCGCGACGCCGCGGGGCTCGTGTCCCTTGGCGTGGTCGCGCGAGATCAGGTGCCGCTCGACCATGAGCGTGCGATCGAGTGCGGTGGCGCGATGGATGTGGACCCAGAGCAGCTTGTCGGCGGGGCGGGCGCTCATGATGCGCTGCCTGGCGAGGTCGAGCAGGGCCTGGCGCTGCGCCAGGCTGGCGCGCGAGAGGAAGGGGAAGCCCTCGAAGTTGCGCGCAAGACGCACGCGTGAGGAGACGACGACGTCGGCCTCCGCGCCCGCGCCGCTGAGCCAGCCGGCGCCGTGGCGGATCTGGTCCGGTGAAAGCGACGGTTGCGGCCGGCCCTCGCCGGGATTGGGCGAGCCGGCGGGCTGCGGTGTCGAAGGGGGCAGAGACTCAGGCATCGCCCCCTCCCGCGCCGGCTTCGCGCGCCTGGTCCATGGCCTGTTGCAGCTCATCGCGAAGCTGGGCCGCACGCTCGTACTGCTCCGCCGCGACGGCCTCGGCCAGGCGCCGCTGGAGAGTCGCGATGCGGGCGAGCTGCGCTTCGGCCTCTTCCTCGCGCTTGCGCGCTTCGACCTTGCGCATCGCCGCGGCGTGGGCGCTGTCGCGACCAAGGCGGCCTCCGACGGCGGCGCTCCCGGCGGGCGGGGCCTTGCCGACGTGGTGGGTTCCCCCCTCGTGCGCCCGGGCCAGCAGCGGCCCGAGGGCGTCGGCGAACGCCTCGTAACAGTCCGGGCAGCCGAGCACCCCCGCCTGACGGAACTGGGCGAAGGAGAGCCCGCAGGTGCTGCAGATGGAGGCGGCCGCACCGGCGGGCTTGCGCTTCTTGCCCGCGCCGCCCGCGGCGGCCTGTCCGTGGGCGAGCACGAACTGGGACACGACTTGCGCGCCAAGCGTTGCGGCAGGGGGCGGCTGCATGCCCTCGCGCACGGCGCAGCGCTCACACAGGTGCTTTTCCACCTTCTTGCCGCCCATGATCATGACTTCATGGACGGTGGCTTCGTTGTCGCAATGGTCGCACTTCATCCGTTCAAGTATGGTATCGGCGGTTCTGAGGGGGCGGTCCCAGTGGACGCCGGCGGCGATTGGGACCCGTGGCCCATGGGTGCGGCGGGCGTCGGTCCGCTTTCATGGGTTTGTCGGCTCGGAGGGACCAACCATGATTGCCAGGTACCGCATCGGCCAGCGAGTGAGGTGGCGGTGGGGGCGCGGCTGGGGCCGCGGCGTGGTGCGGGAGCGTTTCACCTCGCCGGTGACGCGCTCGATCAAGGGCGCCCGCATCACGCGGAACGCGACGCAGGATGAACCGGCGTACCTCATCAACCAGGATGACGGCGCGCGAGTGCTCAAGTCGCACTCAGAACTGAGCCGAGCCCCGCGATGAAGAGCCGCGCGGACGAACTCGCCGACCATGAGAAGCGGAAGATCTACCGCGACTTCCGGGCGGCTGTGAACATGGCTCCGGCGGCGCTGGAGACGTGGCTTAAGTCGACTGAGTCGAAGCGCGTCGGGCAGAAGGTGAATGGGGGAGAGTCGGTCGGCCACGCGTCAGGACGCCGGATCGTGACGATCAGGCGCACCAGGAAGGACGATCTGACCGATGCGCAGTATCAGCACATGCGAAAGGTGGTCGGCTACGTCCGGCGGCACCTTGCGCAGCGGCCGACGGGCGACGTGTCGCACACGCGCTGGCGGTACTCGCTCATGAACTGGGGGCACGACCCGTTAAAGTGAACTCGCGAAGCTTGATCAGCCCTCGGCCGAGTCGTTGCCCTCTTCCGGCCTGTCGCCCACATCCACCTGGGACCAGTCGATGTTCTTCGCTTCGTCCCGGGCTCGCTGGAGAACGGCTTTCGCCGCGGCGATGTCGTCGGCGTGGACGAGCACGTCGACGGGCCTGGGCGCTTCGGCGCGCATGGAGCCGGTGATCTGGCCGCTCACGGTGCTCTCGATTCCCTCGGCCTGGAGTTCCTGGACGATCAGGGCGGCTTCGGCCTCCGTCATCACGCTGACGAGTGTGACGGGCTGCTCATCTGGTCTGGCCATGGTCCCTCCGGTCTGGTGTGCAGGCTCCGGGCGCGCGAACACGCCGATGGAGCATTGTTGGCCAGTGCCCCTCGGCGTGCTCGCCGGCGCTGCGCGATTGGCCCAGCGCCGAAGTTCTTGTTCCACCGGCCGCGGTTCGGGCAGCCCCTGGTGGGTGGGGGCTTGGAGTTCACGCCCGGGCTACGGACGCGCCGGTCGCTATGTCAGACGCCGGACTTCCCTGCGGGCACCTGCGGCTGGCCCGATGGCTGATTCCGTTCCATTTCTCGGTCCTTCGGAGGCACGACTCGAGTGACCGAACTGGATTTTCTTGTGTTGGGGCATTTGCGAGCCCAAGCGAGTGCTGGAATGGCTGACGCCGGGCTCCTACACTCCGGGCTCGAATCCCCGGTGTCCTCATGGACCCAGGGATCGCGGAGCTGATCCCAAGCCCCTCAATGGCAAGGACTTGAGTCATGAAGGACAAGATTCACCCCGGCTACTACCCCGAGTGCAAGGTCTACCACAACGGCGAGGTCGTCATGACCGTCGGGGCGACCGTGCCCGAGATGCACGTCGAAGTCTGGTCCGGCTCGCACCCGTTCTTCACGGGCAAGCAGGCGTTCGTGGACTCTGCCGGCCGCGTGGAGAAGTTCCAGCGCAAGTTCGGCGGGGACTACTTTGCATCGAAGAAGAAGGGCAAGAAGTAAGCCGATCCTTCGATCAACAAACACGAGCATTTGACCCGCGGCGAGCCCCAGGCTCGCCGCGTTGCAATTCTGGCCCGAGCGCGCTACCCTCGTATTCATCCATTCATCCGGATTAATGGATGATATCGCAACTTCTTCTCTTCAAGGGGCCGGTTCATGCCAGATCGCCAAGGCACCTCTCGATTTGTTCAGGAGCTCTCACGCCGGGTGCTGGTGCTCGACGGGGCCATGGGGACGTCGATCCACGATCACGATCTGGATCTGGAGACGGACTATTGCGGCTGTGAGAACTGCACGGACCTGCTTGTCGCGACCCGGCCGGATGTGATTCAGGGAATCCACGAGTCGTTTCTGGCCGTGGGGGCGGATGCGGTGGAGACGGACACGTTCGGGGCGAACCGGCTGGTGTTGGCCGAGTTCGACCTGGCGGGGCGGGCGCTGGAGTTGAACCGGGCCGCCGCGGAGGTCGCCCGGGCGGCGTGCGAGAAGTTCTCCACGTCCGATAAGCCGCGGTTCGTGCTCGGCTCAATGGGGCCGGGGACTCGGCTGGTGACGCTGGGGAACACGACGTGGGACGAGATGCTGGCCTCGTACGCAGAGCAGGCGGCGGGGCTGCTGGCCGGCGGTGTGGATGCGTTCATCATCGAGACCTGCCAGGATCTGCTGCAGGTGAAGTGCGCGATTAATGCGTGCCTCAAGGCGCTGGCCGAGGCGGGGCGGACGCCGCAGGAGGTGCCGATCCTGGTGAGCGTCACGATCGAGACGACGGGTTCGATGCTGCTGGGGACGGAGATCGCCGCGGCGGCGACGGCGCTGGCGGAGTATCCGATTCTGTCGCTGGGGCTGAACTGCGCGACGGGGCCGACGGAGATGGCCGAGCACGTGCGGTGGCTCGGGAAGCACTGGGGGGTGGGGAAGACGGCGGGTCGGCATGTCTCGGTCGTGCCGAACGCGGGTCTGCCGGCGCTGGTGGAGGGGCGGACGGAGTACCCGCTCAAGCCGCGGCCGTTTGCCGATGCGCTGCTGGAGTTCATCAAGCGGGACGGGGTGCGGATTGTGGGGGGATGCTGCGGGACGACGCCGGAGCACATCCGGCTGCTGGTCGAAGGGGTGGAGGAACTGCAACGGGGGAGTGCGGCAACGAGTGGTGAGGGGCAAGCCGCGGAGGACGGCCGGGAAGCGCCGAAGCCTGGGTGCACGTCGCTGTACTCGGTGACGGAGTACCGCCAGGACGCTTCGTTCCTGATTGTGGGTGAGCGCTGCAACGCGTCGGGATCGCGCAAGTTCAAGCGATTACTGGAGGAGGAGGACTGGGACGGCATCGTGTCGCTGGCGCGCGAGCAGATGCGCGATGGCTCGCACGTGCTGGATGTGAACGTGGACTATGCCGGGCGCAATAACGCGGCGGACATGGAGGCGGTGGTGTCGCGTCTCGTTCGCCAGGTGGATGCGCCGCTGATGCTGGATTCGACGCAGATTGCGACGATCGAGGCGGGGTTGAAGCGTGCCGGCGGCAAGTGCATCATCAACAGCGCGAACTTCGAGGACGGCGAGGAGAAGTTCGACGAGATGTGCCGCCTGGCCCGGACTTACGGGGCGGCGCTGGTGATCGGTTCGATTGATGAGGACAAGGAAGCCGCGATGGCGCGCACGGCGGAGCGCAAGGCGGCCATCGCGAAGCGCGCGTTTGAGCGCGCCACGCAGGTGCATGGGCTCAGCGCGTCGGATATCTTTTTCGATCCGCTGGTCCTGCCGGTCTCGACGGGCATGGAGTCGGACAGGCGCTCGGCGCTGGAGACGATCGAGGGGACGCGCCGCATCGCGACGGAGCTGCCGGAGTGCCAGATCACGTGCGGGCTGTCGAATGTTTCCTTCGGGCTGAACCCGGCGGCGCGGCTGGTGATCAACTCGGTGTTCCTGCACGAGCTTGTGCAGGCGGGGATGACCAGCGCGATCGTTCACGCGAGCAAGATCCTGCCGCTGAACCGGATCGATGAGGCCCAGCGCGAGGCGGCGCTGCACCTGATCTACGACCGTCGGGCGGAGAGCCGCGGCGGGACGGGTCTTCCGGAAGGTGTTACCGATGAAGATTTCGATCCGCTCGAGGCGTTGATCGATCTCTTCAAGGACGCCACAAGTGCTGCAGACGCGAAGAAGGAGACGAAGAACCTCACTTTGGAGGAGCGTCTCCGCGCCCACATCATCGATGGCGAGAAGGAAGGACTGCACGCGGCCCTGGATGAGGCGATGGCCAAGTACGCGCCGCTCGACATCATCAATGATCACCTGCTGGACGGCATGAAGACGGTGGGCGAGCTTTTCGGCTCCGGCCAGATGCAGCTTCCCTTCGTGCTTCAGAGCGCGGAGGTGATGAAGATTGCCGTCGCGCATCTCGAGCCGCACATGGAGAAGGTGGAGGGCCAGAGCAAGGGGCGCATTGTTCTTGCGACGGTGAAGGGCGATGTGCACGACATCGGCAAGAACCTGGTCGACATCATCCTCTCCAACAACGGCTACACGGTCTACAACCTCGGCATCAAGCAGCCGATCAACGACATCGTGGAGGCGTGGAAGAAGTACGACGCTCATGCGATCGGGCTCTCGGGCCTGCTCGTCAAGAGCGTGAACGTGATGGAGGAGAACCTGCACGAACTGAACCGGCTCGGCATCACGGCGCCGGTGATCCTCGGCGGGGCGGCACTGGCGCGGCACTACTGCGAAGGCCATCTCCGCGGCGTGTACGAAGGAACCTGCCTGTACGGCAAGGATGCCTTTGAAGGGCTGCGTCTGATGGACTGCATCACCACCAATCGTCTCGAGGAGGTGATGAAGGAGGTGGAGGAGCGTCTGAACAAGCGTGCCGCCGCGGAAGCGGTGATCGCGCGCAACAAGGCCGGGAAGGCGGGCGAGAACGGCACGCTGGATGATGAGGCGGCGCGTGCCGCGGCCGAGGCGGTCCGCAGCGGCAACGGCGCTGTTCCAGCGGGGGCGGGCGCCGGCGGTAACGCCGGTTCAGGCGAGGGGGGCAACGGCGTCGCTGTCGCGACCCGCACGCGGGTGCGCTCGGAGGTGGCGACGGACGTGGTGGTTCCCGCAGCGCCTTTCTACGGCTCGCGCGTGGTCGAGTCGATCGACCTGGAGGAGATCTATCCGTTTATCAACCGGGTGGCGCTCTTCCGCGGCCAGTGGCAGTTCAAGAAGGGCGCCAAGTCCGACGCTGACTACGAGGCGATGCTCGAAGATACGGTGGAGCCGATCTTTGAGCGGTTGAAGCGCCAGTGCCGCGAGGAGGAGATCCTGCGGCCGCAGGTCGTCTACGGGTACTACCCCGCCGCGGCGGACGGGGACGACCTGGTGATCTATGACGCCGACGACCACGATCGGGAGATTGAGCGCTTCAGCTTCCCCCGCCAACCGAACCGCAAGCGGCTGTGCATCAGTGATTTCTTCCGGCCCGTTGAGTCGGGAGAGAAGGACGTGGTGGCGTTCCACTGCGTGACGATGGGCAGCCGGGCCAGCCAGATCACGCGCAAGCTCTTTGAGGGCGGCGACTACACCGAGTACCTCTACCTGCACGGCATGAGCGTCGAGACCGCCGAGGCGCTGGCCGAACTCTGGCACAAGCGCATCCGCCAGGAACTGGGCATCGCCTCCGAGGACGCCCCGGAGGTCCGCAAGCTCTTCACGCAGCACTATCGCGGCAGCCGGTACTCCTTCGGCTACCCGGCCTGCCCGGAGATGAGCGACCAGGAGAAGCTGTTCCGGCTGATCCAGCCGGAGCGGATCGGCTGCGTCCTGACGGACAACTGGCAGATCGACCCTGAACAGTCGACGAGCGCGATCATCGTGCACCATCCTGAGGCGAAGTACTTCAACGTGTGATCAGGCCGTAACTTAGCCTTCTCACATCGGCAGGCGCCATATCGAGGGGGCGGCGGGGGGTGGCGCAATCTGCACGAGATGGCTGTCGCGTGCGCAGGAAACGGGGAATCACCTCGTACAAGAAGGTGTAGGGCGCGGCAGTTGCGCCCGAGGTCCACGAAAAAAGGAGGTACCATGCAACCACGACGTGCCTATGCCAGGCCGGACCTGATTGCCATCGTGTCCGTCGCCGCGGTCGCCGCCTGTCTCGTAATTCCAGCCCTCTCAAGGTCGCGGCAGGCGGCATGCCAGTTAACCGATGCCGATCATCTTCGACTAATCATTCAGGGGATGGGGGTTTTCGCCTTGGCGAATGATGATGCATACCCGTTGCCGGGTGCGATTGACACAGGCAATGCCACGGTGGCAGCCGTGGCTGAAGCCAAGAACACCACGGGTCATCTGCTTTCGTTTCTGATCTACGAGGGCCATATCAAGCCTGAAACGTGCGTGAGCCCTGCAGAGGCAAACACTGCACAGGTGACGGTGTGCACCACATACGAATACGAAAATCCCGGATTCGCAGCGGACCCCGCCCACGCGTTGTGGGATCCCGGATTCAGCGGCACGCCAGTCGACCAGGGGCAACGGCACACGCCTCTAGCGTCCAACCAGTCGTATGCACCGCTGGTGTACTTCGGCGCGAAGCGCACGGAGCGATGGAGCAACCGTGGGGATTCACCGACGGCTTTGTTTGCCAATCGTGGGCCGTCGTACCAGGGGGTTGAGCATCCCGACAACGGAGTGTGGGAACTTGCGCAGAACGCAGTCGGCATCGGTTCTTGGACCCTGCTCTTTTACGGCGAGCCGAATGCCTGGGCCGGTCATGCCGCGTACGACGATGGAGCGGTGCTGTTCCACGAAACGCCGAATCCGGATCGGACAACCTACACGCGACCAGAGACCGCCGACCCGCGAGTGGTTGCCGACAACCTGTTCGTCAATGAGGCGGACGATGCAAGCGGGAGTGGATCCTCTGCGGAACTCAGCACGAGCCTGAACCTGCTGATGCGACCGATTGCGCGCATTCAGGTATTCGGGCCATCGACAAGCATCACGATCTGGAATGACTGAATCTGTCCGTTCACGGAGATGAACCATGAACTCACGAAGCGCGCTCACCATTGCGATGATGTTGTTTGCGGTGCATTCGGGCCAGGCGGAGGTTATCGTTGTCCACCCAGGTCCGGGAACGCCCGTTCAAGATGCGATAGATAGTGCGAACGCCGGCGACGAGGTCGTTCTGATGCCTGGCGAGTACACTGAAACGATCGACTATCTCGGCAAGGCGATCACCATCCGGTCGGATGCTGGTCCTGGCGTCACAGTCCTGGACGCCGGCGGGCTTGGCCCCGCCGTTCGGTTTGTTACCGGCGAGGGCGCCGGGTCGGTTCTCGAAGGGCTCGCCCTTACCGGTGGGGTGGGCGAGTTTCGCGGCCAACTCCGCGTCGGGGGCGCTGTCTACATTGATGGTGCGTCCCCAACGCTGATCGATTGTGTGTTTCAAGGGAATACTGCGGATGTCGGGGGGGCGGTAGCCGTGTTGGCCGAGGGCGCACCACTTGTCAGGGGCTGCTCGTTTCAGTCCAACACCGCCGATCAGGGTGGGGCGGTCTACGTGTTGGACGCCTCTCCTGGATTGCTTCAGTGCGTCTTCCACGCCAACGGTGCTGAGTTCCGCGGCGGGGCGATGCTCATTGACGGCGACGCGGCGCCGCAGATTGTCAACACAAGGTTTCATGGGTCGAATGCGGCGAAACTTGATGGCGGAGCAATCGCCTGTCTTCGCGATGCCGCGCCGACATTGATCAATGTCGTGCTGACCGGCAACGCCGCGGAATGCGGCGGAGGGGGCGTCTACGCATTCCACGGCTCTTCGCCTGTGATTGCGCACGCGACGCTGGTGGGTAATGCGGGGACTACGGGCCCTGGCTTCCTGGCGGAAGCTAGTTCCCAGGGAACAGTGGTCAACTCCATATTCGCCGGCGGCGCAACCGACCTCATCGCCGGCACGGGCCTCACCGTCAACTACTCGCTCGTCCAGGGGGGATGGAGCGGCGGCGGAGCAGGGAACATTTCATTGCCACCACGGTTGCTGGATCCGGTCGGCCCGGACAACCTCCTTGGGACGCCGGACGATGATGTTCGCCTTGCTTCCGGCTCTCCTGCAATCGATGCCGCCAGCGGGGCGCTCCTGCCGGCCGACTCGCTCGACGCCGATGCGAATGGTGATGTGAGTGAGCCGATCAGTGTGGATCTGGCTCTGGCCGCCCGCGCGATTGACGCCCTCGCTTACGCCGATGCGGGCGTCCCCGCCGCGAATGGGGCCGTGCCGGACATGGGCGCGTATGAGGCCGCGGCGGACGTTCTGCCCTTCTGCCTTTGCGAGGTCGACGGAGCGGCGGGGATAGACGTGATGGACTTGCTGGCGTACCTCGATCTTTGGTTCGAAGGCGCCGAAGCCGCCGAACTCACGGGAGACCAGCCGGCGGTCGTAGATGTATTCGACTTGCTCGTGTTCCTGAACTGCTGGTTCGTCGGCTGCGGGTGAATTCGCCTTGGGGCTGTCCCCCTCTAGCCGCGCGGGTGGTATCGGTCCGCCCGCGCGGCTTTGTTCGTTTGGGGACACATCGCGCGGCGCGCTGGCCGCTTCGCACTACCTCACCTACGCTGTCGGCAATTTGGCCGGGTCGGTCCGTGTGGCCCCCGGGTACCAAGCGCCCACCGAACATTGCGGCCCCCGTGGGCCGGAGCGTGACCCGCCTGCCCATCATGCCCAAGCGAACCGACATCAAAACCATCCTCATCCTCGGCTCCGGCCCCATCGTCATCGGTCAGGGGTGTGAGTTCGACTACTCCGGCACCCAGGCGTGCAAGGCGTTGCGCAGCGAGGGGTTCCGGGTTGTGCTGGTGAACTCGAACCCGGCGACGATCATGACGGACCCGGAGTTCTCCGACCGGACGTACATCGAGCCGATCACGCCCGCGGCGGTCCGGAAGGTGATTGAGAAGCAGATCGAGATCGGGGACCCGATCGACGCCATCCTGCCGACGCTTGGCGGGCAGACGGCGCTGAACTGTGCGTGTGCGCTCTTTGACGATGGGACGCTGGACAAGCACGGGATCGAGATGATCGGGGCGAACCGGCACGTGATCCACCGGGCGGAGGATCGCGCCGCGTTCAACGAGGTGTGTGCGCGCGTGGGGCTGCGCATCCCGGAGAGCCGGACGGTCTCGACACTTGCCGAGGCGCGCGAGTTTCTGGAGCAGATCGGGCTGCCGGCGATCATCCGTCCGGCGTTCACGCTCGGCGGCAGTGGGGGAGGAATCGCGTACAACACGGAGGAGTTTGACGAGATTGTCAGCCGCGGGCTTCGGCTGAGCATGATCAACCAGGTGCAGATTGACAAGTCGCTGCTGGGGTGGAAGGAGTACGAGCTGGAGGTCGTGCGCGACAAGCGCGACAACTGCATCGTGGTGTGCGGGATCGAGAACTTCGATCCGATGGGCGTGCACACGGGGGACTCGATCACGTTTGCGCCGATCATGACGCTGACCGACAAGGAGTATCAGGTGCTCCGCGACGCCAGCTTTGCGATCATGCGCGAGGTGGGCGTGGAGACGGGGGGGAGCAATGTGCAGTTCGCGGTGAACCCGAACCCGGAGGATGGGAAGTTCGAGTTCGTCGTCGTCGAGATGAACCCGCGCGTGTCGCGCTCCAGCGCGCTGGCATCCAAGGCGACGGGCTTCCCGATTGCGAAGATCGCGGCCAAGCTTGCGATCGGGTACACGCTGGACGAGCTGCGCAACGACATCACGGGCACGACCAGTGCCTGCTTCGAGCCGAGCATCGACTACATCGTCACGAAGATGCCGCGGTGGACCTTTGAGAAGTTCCCCGAGGCGGATGAGACGCTCACCACGCAGATGAAGAGCGTCGGCGAGGCGATGAGCATCGGGCGGACGCTGACCGAGTCGCTCCAGAAGGCGATCCGCTCGATGGAAGTGAAGCGCTTCGGCCTCGGGCTCGACCGCAACGACGACTGGCTGGAGGCCCGCCGCGCGACGAAGGACGAGCAGGGCGTGCCGCGGCGGACGGACGGCTCGCCGATCGAGTGGCCGATCCCCGAGGAGAAGCTGAGCCGCAAGCTCACGGTGCCGAGCCAGGGGCGGCTCTACTACATCCGCTACGCGATGAAGATGGGGTGGCCCGTCGAGCGCATCAACGCGCTTTCGAAGATCGATCCGTTCTTCTTGGACCAGATCAAGCGGCTCGTGGAGTTCGAGGACGAGCTGTGCGAGGTTGCGCGCCTGGAGGATTTGCCGCGCGAGACGCTTTTCCGCGCCAAGCAGATGGGGTACTCCGATGCGCAGCTTGCGAACCTGTACCTCGGGAAAATCTCGTCGGAGACGATTCTGAAGGTGCGGGCGCATCGGAAGGCGCTCGGGATCGAGCCCGTCTACAAGCTCGTCGACACGTGCGCGGCGGAGTTCGAGGCGGTGACGCCGTATTACTACTCGACGTATGAGCAGGGGGTGGAGCGGGCGAGAGACGGAGAGACGGAGAGACGAAGAGACGAAGTGGGGGATTCGCAAACGTCGTCCGACGCGCGACACTCCGTCTCTTCGTCTCTAAGTCTCTCCGTCTCTCCCGACGACGAGATCCGCGTGACGGACCGCAAGAAGGTGATCATCCTCGGTGGCGGACCCAACCGCATCGGCCAGGGGATCGAGTTCGATTACTGCTGCGTGCACGCGGCGTTCGCGGCGAAGGAACTCGGCTTCGAGTCGGTGATGATCAACTCGAACCCGGAGACGGTATCAACCGACTACGACACGAGCGATCTGCTCTTCTTTGAGCCGTTGACGCTGGAGGATGTGCTGAACGTGGTGGAGCGGCTGAACGGGTCGGGGCCGGCAGTGGAGCAACTCGTCACGTCGGACGGGATCACGCTTGGCTTGGATCGTGCAAACGATGGTCAGCAGGTCCCTCCAGATTGGATTCAGCAGATTCGTCAGGCCGCGAGTGGCGCGGGTATCGGCCCCGTTGCAGTCGTGGACGCATTTCAGTCGCGGCACGAGACCGGAGTTCATGCCGTCGATCTTTCGGGAGGGTTGTGGAGGTTTGCGTTCAACGCTAAGAGCGGGGGCCCGGTCCACGTCGCGCAGTGGAACTGGGATGAAGCGCTGGGCGGTGACAATCGCGAGGAACGTGAACTGGCAGCGGCGTGGAGGGAACGTCGACGCCTCGTCAACGGCCTCATCGTCCAGTTCGGCGGCCAAACCCCCCTCAACCTAGCCCACGGCCTCGCCCGCGCCGGCGCCCCCATCATCGGCACCTCTCTCGACTCGATCGACCTCGCCGAAGACCGCGACCGCTTCGACAAGCTCCTCACGCAGCTCAATCTTCAAAAACCTCCCAGCGGCATCGCCCGCTCCGTCGATCAGGCCGTTGAGATCGCCGGCCGCATCGGCTACCCCGTTCTCGTCCGCCCCTCGTACGTCCTCGGCGGCCGCGGCATGGAGATCTGCTCCGACGAGAAGGCCTTGCGGCACTACATGGCGACGGCGGTGGACATTTCCGAACTCGACAACGCCCCGGTGCTGATTGATAAGTTTCTTGATCGGGCGACGGAAGTGGATGTTGACGTCGTGGCTGACTTCGAACCTTCGGGGAGAGACAAAGAGACAAAGAGACGAAGAGACGAAGTGGGGGAGCCACAAGGTGCGTCCACCGCACAACACCCCGTCTCTTCCTCCCAGGCCATCTGCTGCGGCGTCATGGAGCACATCGAGCAGGCGGGCATTCACTCCGGCGACTCCGCCTGCACCACGCCTCCCTGGTCGCTCGCGAAGGACACCGAGCAGGAGATCCGCCGCATCGCCCGCACGCTGGCCGAGGCGCTGCGCGTAAACGGCCTCATGAACGTCCAGATGGCCGTGAAGCAGAACGGCGACTCGAACGGCGGGGGTGATGAGATCTACATCCTCGAGGTCAACCCCCGCGCCTCCCGCACCGCGCCCTTTGTCGGCAAGGCCAAGCACGTTCCCTGGCCGCGGATCGCGGCCCGCGCCATGATGGGCCTCTCCCTCGCCGAGCAGAACGTTCGCGAAGTCCGCGACACGGGCGCATTCGCCGTCAAAGAGTCTGTCTTCCCCTTCAGCAAGTTCCCCAACGTCGATGTCGTCCTCGGTCCGGAGATGCGCTCGACCGGCGAGGTGATGGGCATCGACGCTTCGTTGCCGATCGCCTTCGCCAAGAGCCAGTTCGCCGCGAGCGTGGACCTGCCGCTTGAAGGCGCAGTCTTCATCTCCGTGCACGAGCGGGACCGGCAGGAAGTCACGGGCGTCGCCCGTCTCCTCGCCGAGATGGGTTACACGCTCTACGCGACGGCAGGCACCGGAGCACACCTCCAGCAGCACGGCGTCGAGGCGCACATCCTTCAAAAGATCGCCTCGGGCGCGCGCCCCAACGTCATCGACCTGATGAGCGACGGGAAAATTCAGTTTGTCATCAACACGGCGACAAAGGTTGGCTGGCAGACAGACGAGGGCCGCATCCGTGCCGCGGCGACCCGCCTGGGCATTCCGATGATCACCACCATGACGGGCGCGCTGGCCGTTGCCAAGGCGATCCTCGCCCTGCGGGAACGGGGCTGGGGTGTCAAGGCGATGCAGGACTACGCGGCGGAGAGCGGAGCGCCGGTGGTGCAGGTCAAGGCCGCCTCGGGCGAGCCGGCAGCGAGGTAGGCTGGCGGCTTGATTGGCATGGGGTACAGTACAGGGTTGAAAGGAACCAGCCGATGGACGTGCCCCTGACACCGGAACTGGAACGCCTCATTCAAGAGAAGGTGGCATCAGGCCAGTATGAGTCGCCGGCGGAGGTCGTGCGAGAGGCGGTGCGGCTCCTGATCCGGCGCGACGAGGAGTACCAGGCACGTTTGGAGGCATTGCGGCGGGAGATCCAGATCGGCCTCGATCAACTCGATCGCGGCGAAGCGATCATCGCTGATGATGAGTTTTTTGAGGCCATCAAGCGCAATGGGCGTGCCCGTCTGCGGGAACGCAGATCCGCGTGAGCACACTCAGCTTCTCCCCGCAGGCCCAGGTGGATCTGTCGAACATCTGGGATTACGTTGCGCTGTCATCAGGAAGTGTTGAAGTCGCGGACGACTTTATTGACGTACTGCGCACGCGCTGCCGAGAGTTGGCCCGAGCCCCGCACGTCGGCCGCCTTCGGCCCGAACTGAAGCCTGGTTTGCGGACACTGCCGTTCCGGCTGTACCTGATTGTGTATTGCGAGCGCGAAGATATGGTCGAAATCGTACGGGTGCTTCACGGAATGCGCGATACACACCGCGCGATTGCCGAGCCGCCTTGATTCACTTCGTCGTCAGCCCCGCTCCCGTTCCATCCCGGTCCCACATCCACGCCGGCCCGTTCCTCTTCTCATAGTGCGACCAGGTCTCGAACCAGTAGCTGCGGAAGCGGTGGGCGCCGAAAGCTTCGTAGTGGGCGTGCAGGCGCTTGCTGATCTGGGCGTCGGTCCCTTCCATGCCCAGCACCGTCCGTCCGTGCCTGATGCACTCGGAGTCGACCGCCAGGCGCGAGTACCGCCCCAGCAGCATCATGATGTTCGCCGCGGCGTACGGACCGATGCCGGGGAGAGCCTTGAGGCGCTTGAAGACCGCCTCATCGATGTTGGCGGGATCGGTAAGCCAAGCTTCATCGACATCGCCCCTGGCGAACAGCCGTGCGAGTTCCACGATCCGTGCATCGCGGTATCCCACGCCGCAGCGCGATCGCAGCGTCGCCGGGCGCATCCGCGCCAGCCGGCGGGCGGTCGGAAAGGCGAGTCGTCCGGTTGCGGACTTTCGCCCCGCGACTTCGCACAGGCGCCGGTTCATGTTCACCGTTCCGCCCCACGTGACGTTGCATGAGGTTACGGTCTTGACGATGTCTTCAAAGAGCGTCGCCGACCGGAACAGCCGGGCGCGGCCGAGCCCGCCGCGGGAGACGGCCCAGCGCGGGTCGACCCGGTGGAACGCCGCAACCGCGCTCTCATCTTCATCCAGGCGCAGCAGGCGCGAGATCTGTTGCTTTGCTTCGGCACGCTCGGCATTGCTCAAGGCACGATCGCACGACACAGTCAGCGGTTGGCCTGCCCGTGCCAATGGACCGCCGGCTTCCAGCCGGCCGTTCCGCGTTGCTGGCGTTGTGGCCGCATCGCCGTTCGAGTGCACGCCCGCTCCCGCACGCTGGCGCACCACCACGTGCACCACGCCGAACTCGCTCACGCTTCCGCCGCCCGCGGCCAGATCCAGCGTGCACTCCAGCGCCTGCTCTGCAACCATCCACCGGCTCGGTGCGAGCACGAAGTAGCCGTAGGAGGCGACATCCCGCGCCAACACGAAGTCTGCCGGAACGGCAAGCGTAAACCGCGTCCCGCCCGCCGCACGTTCGGTCGATGCGCGTGAATCCGTCGCACGCGCCACCGCTTTGCTCTTCGTCCGCGCTCGCTGCGCCATCTCCGCGTCTCTGCGTTTCTACTGTCCCTTGTTCCTACAGCGTCACCTTGCGCGACAGCGGGAACAGGAAGGACGCCATGTTCACGAAGAGCCGCCTGGAGAGCCGGTCGAACGTGGCGTAGTGCTCCGTGATCTGCCTTTCGATGTCGACATCCGTCCATCCGCGCGCCATCGTGCGGATTGTGTCCGCATCGCACTCGGGGTGATACTGGAAGCCGTACGTGCGCATCCCCGCCGTGAAGGCCTGAACCTTCGAGCCTGCGGGATCGCCCGCCGTCTGCAGGAGCGTCGCACCCGGCGGTGGTCCCTTCACCTCCCACTCGTGCGACTGAAACTGCCAGGAAGTCCACGGCACGCCGGCCAGAATGCGATCGGTATTGCCCGCGGGCGTCTGCACGACGCGCGTGAAGCCGCGCTCGCCGCGCTCGGCCCGGCCGACTTCGCCTCCCAAGGCCCTGCCGAGAAGCTGGCAGCCGAGGCAGATCCCGAGCACCGGCAGCGCCGCCTCGTGCGCTGCGCGGAGGAACTCAATCTCCTGCTCGACCCAGGGCTCCTTTGTCATCACGTCCTGCGGCCCGCCGAGGGAGATCACGCCATCCACATCGTCCAGGTCGCCCGGAATCGGCGCTCCGCCATCGGCCGCGGCAAGGTCGACGCGTCGAACATCAAGCGCAAAGCCATGGTCCCGGAACACCCGCCCGAGTCGCCCGGGCCCGCCAACGTCGCTGTGCTGAAAGACAAGAATCGGCATGCCCGATGGTAGGGTGGCATGCTTCAGCCGGTGCCAAGCGCGCAGATGCGCACCAGGCCATTGAACGCCGATGCGGCTGCCGCTGCGCCTACATCATCTTGTCTGGAAAATGCCCGCTGCTACTCGTAGTCGCATTACCGCTCGCGACGTCCCGCCTGAAACCACGGCAACTCAAACACGGCCAGCAGCAGCCCTGCACCGACCGCCGCCGCTCCCGCCGAGCCGAAGTAGAGCGCCTGGCGATCGTGGTCGTCCACCTGCCATGCTTCCAGTTCGGTCTCCTGGCCGTAACGTGCCTGCACCCACGCGCCCTCGCGCTGCTTGAAGTCCATGTAGATGAGGCCGAGCGCGATTCCCACCAGCCCCAGCCCACCGGCGAAGAGCAGCACGGCGATGATGCGACGAATGGACATGGGCAGGGACCTCCGCGGCGTTGATGAGGGGCCCCATTGTAACCCTGAGTGTGATCCGACCCGCCGCGGTGGGGCCTCTGGCAATATGGATTCTTTGCCGCGGGCCGCACGGTCCGCCGCGGCCGAGGCGGCGACGCTGCCGATGGACCCGCCGGCCGCCCCCTCCCTGCTATCATGCGCAGCGCTTCAGCGGTTTCATTCTTCTGGAGAGCGAGCTAAGTAGCCGGTCGTCGCGTGCCCCCGTCGCGTCGACTCGTGGTTCAGTCACGGGAACGGGGCGCTGGAGATCCGCCTCACATGGCGAAAGATGATGACAAGTTCACGCTTGAGGGCGTGGTGACCGAGGCGCTGCCGAACGCCATGTTCAAGGTGAAGTTGCCGGGCCAGGCGGGAGGGCCTGACAATGAGGTTCTGGCCTATCTCTCGGGCAAGATGCGCAAGTTCCGCATCCGAATCCTCCCCGGCGACACGGTCACGGTCGAGTTGAGCCCGTACGATCTGACCAAGGCGCGGATTACCTACCGCCGCTGAAGCCGTGCCCGGCGCGGAAGCGCGGCCGGGACGGAGCGGGGGGCCAGCAAGGGGGGACGTCATGAGGGCAGGGGAAACATTGGGAGGGCGCTCAATGAGCCAGGCAGACCGGCTTCGGGTTCCGCCGCGTGAGCGATTTGCGGGGGATGAACACTTCTACGACCTTGCGGAGGCGTTCGCGCGCCTTCCGCACGAGAGCACCGGCGAGCACGGGGTCATCGGCAAGACCCTCTACAAGCATGGCGCCTGCACCACGGCGATCTTCGCCTTTGAGCAAGGGGCGTCTCTCAGGCGTCATGTGGTCGAAGGGGAGGCGATTCTCCAGGTCATCACCGGGCGCCTCTTTGTCGGCACCGCGGGCGATGTCAGTGAGCAGGGAGGGCACGAACTCGCCCCGCACCAGATTCTTCTGCTCGCTTCCGGCGTCGGCCACGATCTCCGGGCCATCGAGCCGACGCGCGCTCTAATGCATGTCATTCTGAACGAGAGCGCCTGATCGGCTCTGAGCGTGGAAGACGCCCTCAGAGGCGCTGCCGGCCAGGCCACACCCGCGCCGGGAACCCCGGCGGCCCAACCTCCGGCCTTCCGTTCAGCCAGCCGACCAGCCATTCCTGCGCTTCGACCAGCCGCGGCCCGGGGCGGTTGAACATCGCGTTCCCGTCGACGACCGCGACGCGGCCCATCCGAACGGCCGGCAGGTCCTCCCACCACGACTCGCCGCTGAGGCGTTGCACGTACTCCAGCGCCCCCTCCAGCCCCACCCCGCACGGTGCAATCACCAGCGCTTCGGGACCAATCGCGGCCAGTTCCTCCGGCGACGCACGCCTGGAGGGCCCCGCCTCACGCATCGTCAGCCCGATCGGCCCCGCCGCGGCCCCCGAGCCCTCGACCGCCTGGGTCGGGTTGAGCGGGTGCCGCGCTCCGGCCCGCTCCACCATCTGGGCGGTCCAGTGCCCCGCGACGTAGAGCGGGTCCGTCCAGTCCAGGAACACCGCCACCGGCCCATCGTCGTAGGGGTTCACGTAGTCCGCGGCCTGGTAGAGCCGTTCGCGGAGCCGCAGGACGGTCAGTTCCGCCTCGCGCTCCAGCCCCGCCGCTGCCCCGATCCGCAGGTGATCGTCCAGCACCCCCTCGACCGTCGTCGGGTTGAGTGACAGCACCTGGGGGGCTGGATCCAGCGTCGCGGCGACCCGCCGGACAGATTCCAGATCGATCGAGCAGACGCTGCAGAGGTCCTGCGTGAGGATCAGGTCCGGCCGCAGGTCCGCCAAAAGGGCCTCATCGATCTGGTATAGAGGTTTGCCCGCCTCGACCCGCTCGCGAACGGCCCGATCGATCTCTTCCGGCTTCGCGGGCTCGGGACCCGCCTCCCCACCCCACGTCGCACGGGTGAGGACGGCCGCGTCCTCCAGCCCCGCTGGATGATCACATTCGTGAGATCGCCCGACCAGCAGCCCGCGGCCGCCGATCGCGCACACGATCTCCGTTGCCGATGGCAGGAGAGACACGATCCGCATGGTCGATGGTAGTGGCACCCAGACGGGTGTACGCTCGATGCAGAGCGCTTCCGTCTCGAAATATGGCTGTTACCGGCCCCGGAGGCCGATCCAGCCGCCCACCGCACGACCATCCACCCCCGTTCAGTGCACTAAAACGGGGGGCCTACCGTTGGACGTTCCGTCAAGGGAGGTGCAGCATTCTTCACCGGCAGATGAACACGCCACGCATGCAAACTCGCCATCGGAACATCGCTTGCAGACACCCGCGCCTCGCCGCGGCTCTTCTGGCCGCGTGCGGCCTGGCCGTCACGCTCGCCGTTCCGGCCGTCTCGATCGCGCAGGAAGGCCAGCCGGACGAGATGATCCAGCGCGAGATTCGCCAGCTTCGCAACTCGCTGGAAGACCTTGAAGCCCGCGCGCTGGAGGTCCGCATCAGCATCGCCGAAGCCGACGATGGAGATGAGCGCGCTCGGCTTCAGGACGAACTCTTCGGCATTGAGTCGGAGATCGAGACGGTCCGCGAGTCGATCATCCGCCGCGGCGGGGACCCGGACGCCGCCGCACAGCCTGCGCCGGCCCAGCCTGCCCGGCCCGGTGTTGACCGCAGGGCCGAGGCATTGGCCGCCCTGCAGCAGGCCGAGGCCCAGGAGGGCATGGTCGAGATCGGTCCGTTTTCCGAGCCGGTCGACATCATGCGGCTCGTTGAGTTCGTCCAGCAACTGCTGGATCTGAACCTCATGGTGGTCGACCCCGGCCTCGAGGGCCAGCAGGTCGTCATCCGCACCCCGATCTCCGTCCCGGAAGAAGGACTGCTCGACTTCCTCGTCCTTCTGCTCGAGCAGAAGGGCTACACGCTCGTGCCCGATCGCGGCGTCTACCTCATCGTGCAGAGCGTCAATCCGCCGGCGGGGCCCGCCACGACGCAGATCATCCCGACGCAGGGGCTGCGTCCCAGCCAGGTGGCTCAGCTCATGAGCAGCATCGTGGCGCAGAGCGGCCGCATTCAGCCGCTGGATGAGATGGGTGCGCTGCTCGTCACGGCGACGCCGCGCCAGATCGGGCTGGTCAACGACCTGCTCAACGACCTGGTCGCCAAAGCCAGCGAGGTGCAGTGGTTCCGCTTCGATTTGAAGCACGTCACGGCTGACATCGCTCGTCAGCGCATTCTCGAACTTCTCGATCCGGCCCGGGGCGCACCGCGCACGCCGGTCCCCGGTCAGCAGGCCGACCCCCGCAGCGCCGTCGCCGTCACCGCTTCCGTCGTGGATCTCCCCCAGCGCCTCACCGTCGACAGCCAGTCCAATGCGCTCATCTTCAAGGGCCGCCCGGATGAGCAGCTCATGCTTGAGGATCTGCTCAAGGTCGTCGACCAACCGAGTGAACTCGTCACACGCTGGTACGAGGTCAGCATGGAGACCGCCACGAAGATGGTCAATGCCGGCCAGCGCGAGGGCCTCGGCCGCGTTGTCTATGAGGACGCCGTCGGCCAGCAGCCCGCCTTCCGCAGCGTTCGGGCGCCGCAGCTTCAGAATCAGTTTGATACCACCGGCGGCCCCGCCTTCATCATCTATCCCGACGCCTCCGGCTTCATGTACTACGGCACCGAGACGCAGCACCAGCGCATCGAACAGCTCATGTACCAGTTCGAGGGCATCGAGAGCGGCGACACGATCGTTTACGAGTTCTACAAGCTCAAGCACTCCGACGCCGCCGAGGTCGCCGCGCTCATCCAGGATCTCATTTCCTCTCAGGGGCAGGCCGGCAACCGCGGCCTTGTCGGTAGCGATCTCTCCCGTCGTGGCGAGCTCACGCCCCCCCCGCAGACGCCCCAGCCGGAGCCGCAAGTCCAGTCTCCCGCAGCGGGGGGCCTGGAAGCGCAGATCGGCGCGATCCTCCCCACGGAGGACATCAATGTCCTCGCCGACGAGTTCAACAACCAGATCATCGTGAAGGCGCCCAGCCGCCTGCAACCGGTCTTCGCCCGCATCATCGAAAAGATCGACCTCCGCCGCCCGCAGGTCTACCTCGAGGCGATGATCGTCACGGTGACCCACGACGACACCTTCAACTGGTCCGTCGATACCCAGGGCGTGTTCGGGCAGTTCGGCATCCAGAGCGTCTTCGGCCTCACCAGCGCCAGCGAGGGCGCCACGCTCCTTGATCCGCGTCAGGCAGGCACCGGTTTCAGGGGCCTCACGGCGGCCCTGATCCGCTCTGACAGCGTGCCGTTTGTGCTCAACGTGCTCGCCTCCGACGCGGACACCCGCATCGTCGCCAGCCCCCAGGTTTTGGTGGACGACAACGAGACGGCCACCATCCTGAGCCAGGAGGGCCAGCCGACCACCTCCATCAGCCAGGGCACGACCACCGACGTCACGAGCTTCCAGGGCTTCGAGGAGGCCGGTCCAGAGCTGACGATTACCCCCCATATCAGTGAGGGCGGCTACGTCCGGCTCGAGTTCGCCGCCACGCTCTCCTCCTTCATCGGCGAATCCCCTTCTCCGGGGATCCCGCCGCCACGCCTCGAGAACAGCATCGAGACCAGCAGCGTACGAGTTCCATCGGACTCGACGATCATCGTGGGCGGTCTCTCCTTCGAGACCACCAGCGACACGGTCTTTAAGGTGCCGATCCTGGGGGACATTCCCCTGCTGGGGCTGGCCTTCCAGGACATCCGCAAGAACAACAGCACAACCACGCTCTACGTCTTCATCACGCCGCGGATCATGCGGGATGACCACTTCCTCGGCGAGATCCTCAACACGGCCGAGCCGATCGCCGCGGCGGGCGTTGAACCCGCCGGGCCGCCGCCGCCGACCATCGCCAGGATGCGCCTGCGGTCGCACGACCGGCTTGCCGACGAGGTTGAGGAGACGTTGATGCGGTACGGAGACACGGGCGAGTGATGAGCCCTTTGACGAAGGTACGGCTGAAGAATCCGCTCAAGCGGGCCGCGGCGGGGCACGCCAACGGCGCCGCCGGTGCGCCGGAGAGCGGCGGCGGTGCGCTGGCGACCGCGCAGTGGGCCGCCGTGGCGCGCCGGTTTGGGGAGCTGACCGTTCATCCGGAGCAGCTTCGCTCTTACGCGCAGCTTCCGGACGCCGACAACGAACCGTGGGACGTCCTGCTGTCCGTGCTGGCGATCGATGAGCACACGGCCCTGGCCCGCCTCAGCGAGCGCACGGGCCTGCCCCTGCAGATCGAGCCGAAGTACCAGGAGTCCGCCGGCCGCTTCTACGAGGTCGTCTCGCCGAACACCGCGCGCGAGCGGCTGCTGGCGGGCCTGTCCAGCGATGGGCACGTCATGACCGTGGCCACCGCCCAGCCGATGCAGCCGGCCGTCTTCAACCAGCTTGAAGAGCAGCTCGGCATGCCGATCCGGCTCGTGCTCGCGCCGCGGGCGGCCGTGGTGAACCTCATCAACCGCGGCTACGAGCAGCGCCAGGACCTGGTCACCGAGATCGTCGAAGAGCTGCCGCTGGACGAGCGCGCGATCGAGTCCGCCGCCGGCTCGCTGCGCACGAGCACGGACCTTCTGCAGCTTGCGCGGCAGACGCCCGTCATCCGCCTCGTCAACATGATTCTCTTCGAGGCGCTGCGCCGCCGCGCCTCGGACATCCACGTGCACCCGATGGAGACGAAGCTGGTCATCCGCTTCCGCATCGACGGCATGCTTGTGGACGCCTTCCAGCCGCCCCTTGCGCTCGCGGCCGCGATCTCCAGCCGCCTGAAGGTGATGACCGAGCTGGACATCGCCAACCGCCATTCGCCGCAGGACGGCCACTCGACCGTGCGCGTCGGCAGCCGCAAGATCGACATCCGCCTCTCGTGCATTCCGACCGTGTACGGCGAGCGCGTCGTGCTTCGCCTGCTCGATCAGTCGCAGACGCAGCTCTCGCTCGACGAGGTCGGCATGACGCGCGAGATGCAGGAGGAGTTCGACGATCTCGTCGAGCGCCCCACGGGCATCATCCTCGTCACCGGCCCGACCGGCTCCGGCAAGACGACGACGCTCTACGGCGGGCTCGGCAAGATCGACCGCACCAGCCGCAACGTCATGACGATCGAGGACCCGGTCGAGTACCACCTTGAGGGGATCAGCCAGACGCAGGTGAACGTGAAGCGCGGCGTGACCTTCGCCGCGGGGTTGCGCTCGCTGCTGCGGCAGGATCCGGACGTCATCCTCGTCGGCGAGATCCGCGATCCGGAGACGGCGCAGCTCGCCGTGCAGGCGTCCTTGACCGGCCACCTCGTGCTGGCGACGCTGCACACCAACGACGCCCCGAGCGCCATCGCGCGACTGATCGACATCGGCGTGGAGCCGTACCTGATCACCTCGACGCTGCTGGCGGTGATGGCCCAGCGCCTGCTTCGGCGCACGTGCACGGCCTGCGCCGGCAGCGGCCTCGACCCCGCGGGCGCGGAGGGGCGCTGCGAGCGTTGCTTCGGCAGCGGCTATTACGGCCGCATCGCGGTCTTTGAGATCATGCGCATGACCGATGAGCTGCGCCACCTGACCATCCAGGGCGCCGACGCCGTCACGCTCGCCAACACGGCCCGCACGGGCGGCATGCGCACCATGACGGACGATGCGCGCGAGAAGGTCGCCCGCGGCCTGACCACCGAGGCGGAAATGCGCCGCGTCCTGCACTGAGCGCGCGGCGGCGTTCTGCGGTTGAGCCGCGCGGGGGCGGGGGAGTTCACGACAGAGACACTGAGACACGGAGAGGTCACGGAGAGTGCCGGGCGCTTTCTGTCCCTCTCGCCTGACTTTTCTCTGTGCCTCTGCGCCTCTGTGGTTCAATTTATCAGTTGCACGGAGCGTCGCGTGGGTCCGCGGTTTGTTCGGGTCGAAGGTCCGGATAACGCAGGCAAATGATCAAATGAGCGGCCCAAATGATCAAATGGACCGGGCAAATGATCAAATGGACGGAGCAAATGATCAAATGGACGGGCCAAATGATCGAATGAGCGGGCCAAATGATCAAATGGATGGAGCAAATGATCAGATGGCCCGTTTCATTCGTTCAGATGGATGGTTCAATCGTTCAAATGAGCGGCCCATTCGTTCAAGTGGCTCGTCCATTCGTTCGAATGAAGCGTTTGAAGAGCCTGTCGCCGAGGCGCGCGGGGCGGACCGGTTGACCACCGGTTGCAGGCCCTAACACGCCCCCGCGCTGGCCGGGAACCAGCAGTCCAGGTACATCAGCAGGTCGAAGACGTCCACCCCCGCCTGGCCGTCGAGGTTCGCCGAGGCATCGTGCGCGAACCACGCATCGAGGTAGGCCAGCAGGTCGAAGACGTTCACGCCGTCCGCACCGTCGAGTTCGCACAGGCACGCCTCGACCGGCAGGAAATGGTGCTCCGCGATGTAGTCGGCGATCTCGGAGCCGACCTGGCGTCCGACCGTGTCGTCGAAGTTCCAGTGAATCCCGAGGTAGACGCGGCTGCGGCCGTTCTCTTCCATCGCCTGGCTGAAGCTGCTGAAGGAGCGCACGACGCCCGGCAGTTCCGGGCTTTCAAGCTGGAAGGGGATTGAATCGGTGCCGTAAAAGCGTTCCAGCGCGCGAAAGGCTGCGCCGCCGAAGGTCGCGTGCCCGGAGAGATACGTCGGAAACGGCGGCGTGAAGTTGTTGATGGTTGACCCATCCGGGTGCACCCCGCCCGGCGCGCCGAGCGGCGTCCATGTCGGATCGCCGACCGTGTCCGGGTTCCCGTCGAAGTCTCCCTGGCGGATCCCCGTCACGGGCCGCCAGAAGTCGTAGCGGTACTTGGCGTCCCACGCGACGCATCCGGCGTCCGCCATCGCCACCCCGGCCATGGCAAAGAGGTGCGCGTTCTCCCACAGGTCATTGCCCTGCTGCTCGGCGACGACGAGCAGCGCATCGGTGTAGATCACCATCGGCGTGCCCATCCCCGCGCGGTCGAGCGCCCAGAAGAGGCCGATCTCCGTCTGCTCCGCCGTTCTCGTGGTGCTGTTGAGCGCGCCGAGCGACTTCACCTCGTTGTACGATTCGGCATACTCAACGCTTGTCATGTCGCCCACCGGCGGGACGTGCATCTGAAAGACCGACGAGATCGCAAACGTGCGCAGTTCTCCCCACGCCGGGCCCCACGCTTCCTGGTGCGGGTTCAATGGATCCGGCTGCCAGTGCCCCGGCAGGGGCGTCGGTTCATACTCGACCACGGTGTCGAAACCATCGTCGGCCCGCAGCGCGACGATGTGCGCGCCGACGGCGTCGCCGTAAGCGATGCCGTCCATCTTGCCCGGGCCGTCCGGCATCTCCGCGAGCATGTCGGCGACCGCCGCGTCCAGCAGGGCCGCCTGCTCCGGATAGATCGACATCAGCACGCGGTACGCCGCCTGCGCGCCCGCCGCTTCGGCCGAAGCGCCCGCCGGCGCCGGCGCGTGTTCGTAAAACTGTTCGTGGCGAGGCGAGACGCCGTTGATGGCGTCGTACATCGCCAGGTTCACCAACGCGAGCGTGCGCGACGTCATGCCTGGATTCTGATAGGGCAGGTCAGCCGTCATCACGGCCTTGGTGACCTCGTTCCACTCGAGCACGACATCGGCCGATGCCGGCGCGCCGACAGCGCACAGAAGACTCACCGCCGCGATTCGCCTGACGCTACTCATGCACATCTCCGGGCTTGCTTCATTGTGCGGGTAAGGAACCGCGCCATGCACCGCGCACGGCGCGAAGATCCGCCCCCCATGATCTCGTGATAGCGTACACAGAATCACCACTCCCGCAACACGCGCCAGGCGAATCAGGGAGAACCCGAGGGGGTTACCTTGAGTGATTCTTAGTTGCGCGCACGAATGGGCGCAGATGCTCCCCGAATGCCTTCCGCACGCGCGATGCGCAAGGTGTCAAGCGACGGCGCTGCTCTCTCGCACGATGAACGTCGTCGGGATGCGCACATGCACCGGCTCGGCGCTCGGCTCGTCAATGCGGCGCACGAGCGTGGCAATCGCCGCCGCGCCCAACTCCGCCAGCGGCACGCGCACGCTTGAGAGCGACGGCCGCACCAGCGATGCGATGCGCGTGTCGTCAAACCCGACCACCCGCAAGTCTCCCGGCACCGCCAGCCCGGCATCCTCCGCGCCGCGAACAATGCCAAGCGCGATTTCATCGTCCCCCGCCAGCACCGCTGCGCTGCGCAGATCGACGCGCTTGCGATAGTCCTTCACCCAATCGAGCCCCCAGTTCAGGTCATACTGCCCGAACGCGAACTGCTCCTCCGTCGGCTCATGCCCCGCCTGCCGCAGCGCCTGGCGGAAGACCTCGGCTCGCCGCTGCGTGTCGAAGTTTTCCCGCGGCCCGCCCACGAAATAACAGCGCTCCGGCGGCGTGTGCGCCAGCAGGTGCATCATCGCCTCGCGCGCGCCCGTCGTGCTGTCCACCATCACCGAATCAATCTGCTCATCGCGCTCCTGCGAATCCAGCACGACGATCGGCATGCCGAGCTGACGCGCTTCTCGCCACAGCCGCTCGTTCGGCTCCGTGATCATCAGCACCAGCCCGTTGATGAGCCCGAAAGCGAGGGAACCCCCCCCGCTCCCAGCGCCCCCGCCGCCCGAGCCGGCTCCGTTGCCCGCCTCGCTGTCGCCCCCGTTGAGCGCTTCGGATGAAACCAGCAGGTGGTACCCGAGACGATGCGCCTCCGCGTCCGCCCCGCGCAGCAGGCCGGAGTAAAACTCGCCGTGAATGTCCGGCAAGGCGATTCCGATCACGCGCGTCCGGCGCGTCATCAGGCCCTGGGCCATCAGGTTCGGCCGGTAGCCAAGCTCGCGGATCGCCGCCTGCACGCGCTCGGCCGTTCCCGCCGCCACCAGAGACGGGTTGTTGAGCACACGCGAGACCGTCGCCGTCGACACGCCCGCGGCGGCGGCGACATCCTGAATCGACGGTGGCTGCCGCTGAGGGCTGGGGTCGGGCATGCTGAGGAACCTTGTGGCTGCGCGATTGTAACGGTCTGCGGGTGGCTTACCGTCCTGTAAACGCTTACATTCTTCGCAGCCACAACGCAAGGAGGACAAGCGTGCCGACGCCCAAACGCCCCGCCACAGCCGCCCCACGCCGCGTACCCCTCCTGGCGATCCTCTCGGCCATGGGGGTTGGCTTCACAGCGCCCGTGGCATCATGCCAGACGGAGCCCGCTGAGCCTTCGGCCCCGGCCCGAACCCACCCCGCCGTTCGTGCCGCGGATGTGACGATCGAGGCCCCGCCGGGCGTTCAACGGCCCCCGTTTGAGTTCTCGAAGGAGGATGATGCGCTGCTGGAAGAGATTCAGCGCGCCGCGTTCGGCTATCTGTGGCACGGCTGCTCCCCCGACACGGGCATGGTCTACGACCGATCGAGCAAGACGGTTGTCAGCGTCGCCGGGGTCGGGTTTCAGCTCTCGGCTATCCCGATCGGGGTCGAACGTGGCTGGATCAGCCAGGAGGAGGGCACGGCCCGCGCGCTCAAGATTGTCACCGCCCTCCGCGGAAATCCGAACAATCGCAAGGCCGGTCTCTTCTACCACTACCTCGACCCGCGCGACGCCGGCCCCTCGCGCGAGGCGTATGAGCACATCGTCAGCACGGTCGACTCAGCCCTGCTGATGGCCGGGCTGGCGACGGCCTCCAGCTACTTCGGCGGTGAGGTTGCCGAACACGCCGATGCGCTGCTGCGCGAGGCGGATTGGGCGTATTTCGTGAATGAGGGCACCATCGACCCGCGCCTCGATGGCTTCATCTCGCTCGGCTGGAAGCCAGCCGACCCGGATGAACCCACAGGCGAGGGTGAGCTGCTCGATTACGGCTGGGTTGATGCGGGCGATGAGCATCGCCTGGTCACGTTCCTGGCGGTCTGCGCGCCGGAGCGGGACCATCGCGTGCCCCCGGCGTTGTACTACCGGCTGCGCCGCACGCTCGGGCACCACGAAGATTGCGACCTGATGGTCTGGTTTCCCTGGTCGGGCGCGCTCTTCACCGCCTTCTTCGCCCACTGCTGGATCGACTACGCCCACATGGGTCCGGACAACCCCGCGGCCTTCGGCGTCGAGCATCGCGCTCGCGTTGACTGGTGGGAGAACAGCCGGCGCACCGCCTGCCTGCACCGCGCGGAGGCAATCCGGAACCCCAAGGAGTTCCCGGGGGTCGGCCCGAACCTCTGGGGTTTGAGCGCCTCAGACTCGCCTGACGGCTACAGCGTCCCCGGGCTCTTCCCCAGGTTTGTCGAGATGATCGGCGCGGAGCCGGAGATCGACTTCCCGGTCGCCGCGGCGGAGCGGGAACACACAAACTGGGGGGATGGTACCATCGCGCCGTACGCCTCCGGGTGCACGATCATGTTTTCGCCCGATGAGGCGGTTGCCGCGCTACGGTACTTCCGGGAGTTGAAGGACGCCCAGGGAAAACCCTGGATCTGGCGTGACCCAGGGGAGAGTCCGGATAACCACGGGCTGCTGGATTCGCTGAACATCGGCAAGTCTTGGGTGGCCGACGATTACGTGGCGATCGACGAGGGGCCGCTCGTCCTGGCGATCGAGAACGCCCGCTCGGGGCTCATCTGGCGGTTGTTCCACGAGCATCCGTTTGTCCGGGAGGGGAGCGCCCGGCTCCGCCTGGTGCGGGATTTGCCCGAGGCGGCAGAGGAATGACGGGCGATATCGGCGGGAGGGGGCTTGCCATCGGGCGGGAGTCGTGGCAGAATGAAAGCGTTTACAGGAGGAGGCGCGGCCACGCCGCGTCCACATAAAGGGAGAGATCGCATGAGAACTCAGAGTTTTGGTGTCGGCTGCGCGTGCCTTGTTGCGTTGGCCGGGTCTGCGGGCGTCGCATTCGGCCAGATCGATGGCGCCGTGCTGCACACGCGCATTTTCAATGACTTTCCAGGGTCGACGCTGACCACCGTCAACAACTACCCGGCGACGGTCGAGTTCATGGACGGGCCGATCGGCGGCCCGGCGGGCTGGGCGAACCTTCACAACTTCCACCTCTCCGAAGACGGCGGTGTGAGTGATGCGCTGTTCGCCAACGGTGATGCGTTCAGCATCCAGGCCGATGTGACGCTGCTGGGTAACGGGACGGCCGAGGCCGGCCTGCAGGTCGCGCCGTGGTGGTCGCCCAACGTGGACGGCCGCTTCAACATCCGCAACACGGACGGCGAAGTGGCAGTCTTCGGGGGTCGTCTGCCGTTTTACAGCTTCACCACCTCGCATGGCGTGACGTACACCCCGGGCACGACCATCACCCAGAAGATCATTTACAGCCCGAACAGCCTCACCGAGATGGACCCGGCGACGATCGAGTACATCTACACCGACTCGAGCGGCACGTATTCGAGTGGTCCGTTGGCCTTCGACATGGGCAACCCGGCCGAGCCGTACGGGCTGTGGGGGATGCTGGATGACGCCCGCATCGGTGGGTACGTGCAGGTCTTCAATGGCCTGGGCGGCGCCGAGCACACGAGCGGCGCTCGGTTTGAGAACATCGTGTTCGTCCCCGCGCCCGCCGCGGCGGGCCTGGGCCTTGGTCTCGGGCTGCTGGGTCTTCGCCGCCGGCGCTGATTGAACTGGCCTGAATGGCTGTTTGCTCTGTTCGGGGACGGGCATCCGCCCGTCCCCGTTCTCTTTCCCCTTATCAGGGGTGTGTTGATCTGGCGCGCGCTTCGGGTTGACAGAACGCCGGACACCCCCCATACTGCTGATGTAAGCGATTACATTGAGCCTTCTCCATGCCCCACAGCACACCACGAGCCCAGCCGCCCGGACACTTCACCGACGATGGTCGACGCTTTGCGATCGCCCGGCCCGACACGCCGACGCCGTGGGTGAACGTCATCTCCAACGGGCGCGACGAGGACGGTTATGGACTCGTCGTCAGTCAGGCTGGCGGCGGGTTCTCGTGGATGGGCAACAGCCAACTCAACGTGCTGACGCGCTGGGAGATGGACCTGGTGCAGGACCGCCACGGCAAGTTCCTGTACCTGTGCGACCTTGACGCTGACACGACCCGGCCTGGAAGGCCGGCCTACCCCGAGGTGTGGTCGCTCGCCCCGGCGCCGTGCCGCCCCGCGTACGACTCGTACCGGTGCGAACACGGTCCGGGCGCGAGCGTGTTCACGACCGAGTGCCGCGGCATCCGGGCGCGCTGGACGCTGACGGTCAGCCCCTCTGATCCGGTCGAGATCTGGGCGGTCGAGCTTGAGAACGTCTCCGGGCGCGACCGCCGGCTGCGCATCGCTTCGTATTTGGAGTGGTGCTGCGGAGTTGCGCCGGATTCCAAGCGCGAGTTTCACCGCCTGTTCATCACGACGAAGCATGATGCGCAGCGCCGGGCGATTTTGGCGACGAAGAACATGTGGGACGTTCCGCCCCGGCACGAAGGGGAGCACTGGAATCGCCCCTGGCCGTATGTTGCCGCGCACGCGGTGAACCTTGAAGCCGGCAGGGCGTTTGAGCGTGAGATTGCGATCGGCGACAAGACGCTCTTCATCGGGCGCAACGGGGACACCCACGCGCCGGCTGCGCTGGCTGCGCCGCCGGAGGCGGGGGCCGGCATCGGCCGGTTCGCGGACGGCATCGCGTCCCTTGGGGGGGACTTCACGCTTGAAGCCGGGGAAACGATCCGCCTCTCCTACCTCCTGGTGTGCGCGGAGGATGAGCAGCGCGTTCTGAGTCTGCTGGACCGCTACGCGAATCTGCGCATCGTGGACGAAGCGATTGAAGCGGCGGAAACCGCGTGGGAAGACCGGCTCAGCACGACGCGCATCAACACGGAGCGGGCGGACTTCGACCTGCTCAACCACACGTGGCTGCCGTACCAGGCGATCAGCGGACGGATGTGGGGTCGCACCGGGTACTACCAGCAGTCCGGCGCGTTCGGCTTCCGCGATCAGCTTCAGGACAGCCAGGTGTGGCTCCCGATTGATCCGCAGCGCACGGCCGAACAGATCCTGCTGCATGCCGCGCACCAGTTTGCTGACGGAAGCGTCTATCACTGGTGGCACCCGTTGACCGAGAGCGGGCTGCGCACTGCGTGCAGCGACGACTATCTCTGGCTTCCCTTCATCACGGCTTCCTACATCCGCGAGACAGGCGACGCATCGATCCTTGAGCAAGTGGCGCCGTTTGTGGATGACAAACGTCCGGCGACACTGCTTGAACACTGCAAGCGCAGCGTCGCACGCGCGTTCTCGCGCATGTCGCCGCGCGGGTTGCCGTTGATCGGATCCTGCGACTGGAACGATGGGCTCTCGGCGATGGGGATCGAGGGCCGCGGCGAATCGGTGTGGCTTGCATTCTTCCTGGCGGAGCTGTTGCAGCAGTTCACGCATGCGCTGCGGCTGATCGACGACGACGTGACGGCCCACGACTGGCTCGCCGGGCGCGACAGGCTCGTTCGCGCCGTGAACCAGCACGCGTGGGACGGCGCCTGGTTCCGGCGCGCGACCAACGACGATGGGGAGTGGATCGGCTCATCGCGGAATAATGCGGGGCGCATCTACCTGAACCCGCAGACCTGGGCCATTCTTACCCGCGGCAGCACCGCCGAACGTCTCACTACGGCGTGGGAGAGCGTGAAGGAACACCTGGTCCGCGACATGGGGCCGCTGCTGCTCGCCCCCGCGTATTCGGTGCCGGACCCGTCAATCGGCTACATCACGCGCTACACGCCGGGCTCGCGCGAGAACGGGGGCGTGTACATGCACGCCGCAACATGGGCGCTCGCCGCGGCGTGCGCCATGCAGGACCGCGAGACAGTCGGGCGGATCTGGGAGTCCATCTCGCCGCCGGCGCGCTCGGCGCGTGATCCGGAGCTCTATGCGGCGGAGCCGTACGTGACGCCCGGGAACGTGGACGGCCCGGATTCGGCCACGCCCGGCCGGGCCGGTTGGACGTGGTACACGGGGTCCGCGGCGTGGCTGAACCGGGTGTCGCTCGAAGGCATTCTGGGGATCCGGCCCACCTGGGAGGGGCTGAGCATCCGGCCGTGCGTGCCGGCGTCGTTCGGCAAGGTGGAGGCCAGGCGCCGCTGGCGGGGCGTGGATGTCGTGGTGCGGTTTGACGCTGCGGCGTGGTCGAGCGTGGAGCCGCGACTGACGGTCAACGGAGCTCCGATCGCCGGGTGCACGCTGCGGGCGGAGGATATCGTGGGTCTGAAGGAAGTCGTCGTCGATCTTGACTGGGGCGTGCAGACGCGGCCGGTTCTCGGCCAGGTCGGCGCCCCCGGGAGGGCCACTCCATGAGCGCCCAGACAGAACATCGGGTGGCACGGGCAACGCTTCTTGCCTGTGCGCGGCAGTCGAGACAGCAGGCGCAGCGCACCTGCGGCGCTTTCACGCTGATCGAACTGCTGGTCGTGATCGCGATCATCGCGCTGCTCATCTCGATCCTGCTGCCCGCGCTGGAGGGGGCGCGCCGCAGCGCGTGGGATGTTCTGTGCCAGAACAACCTGCGCCAGATTGGGATTGCGATGCAGGTGTACATGGATGAGCAGGACGATCCTCGCTATCCGGACCTGTACCCGCGTCATCCCAACGCGCGCGATCAATGGAACATCATTCCAACGCTGGAAGAGTACCTCGGTGCTGATCCGAGCATTCTCAACCGCGGTCTGGCGACGGAGGAGTTCGTCGGCGCAGCGCCCAACAAGATTTTTGCCTGTCCGGCCGCACGGGGCGAAGCGAGCGTGACGGACCCATACACGCGCGCCTTCCTGGAGAGCGGCGGGCGCATCTTCGTCTGGGACTATGACCGGGACGGCAAGGACGATTACATTACTGAATACTGGTTCAATGACTCGCCGATCCAGAGCCAGGGCAATGTTCGGAGCGGCGTCTCCAACCAGTTCATCCGCGCCATGAAGCGGCCTGAGAATGTCGTTTGGGCAACGGACGCGTACGACGAGGTTCCGCGGCACGATGGCGAGAACTTCTTCCTGTTCGGCGACCAGCGCATCGAGCGGCTGACGCGCGCTGAGTATTACGGACCGGACCAGTATGGCGCTCCCCAGCCGTTCTACAACTGGGGTCACTACTACCCGAACTAGGACCGAGCCATGCAAGCACTCCGCGAGATCGCCCGCGAGAAGCCGTGTGTGCTGTGGGCGGCCATCGGCGCCCTGGTCCTGGCGGCGGTCCTGGTGCTCGTGCGCTTCACCGCCGGCGGGCATGCTCCCGACAGCATCGAGGCGCTCAGCCAGGAGGTGACGATCCGCTGCAGCGAGACCGGCAAGGAGTGGACCGTGCAGCGCGGCCGGATGGAGCGCGACCTGCTTCTACGCGGCGTGCCGATCGATCCCTCGGTGGGCCTTCCAAACCCGGATACGGGTCGCCCAACCGGCTTTCCCGCCGATCGCGACATGTGGGAGCGGACGATCAAGCGCCTGAACAACGAAGCCGCTGAGGCTGGGGCATTGAAGAGGCGCGGGTCGTGACCAACACTGTTCTGCCATGCGCAGCGATCTCAAGCCGCTGACCGTCACCCGCCGCGCCGCCATCGGCGCGCTCGGGGCGGCGGCGCTCGGCTTTGCGGCGTTCGGCCCGCGTCCGCGGCGTGAGCGCGTGGATGGGCGCATCGTGCTCGACTACTGGGAGAAGTGGACCGGCCACGAGGGCGCGGCGATGCGCGCGATCGTGGATGAGTTCAACGAGTCGCAGTCAGATTGCTACGTCCGCTATTTCGCGATGAGCGCGATTGATCAGAAGGCGCTCATCGCCATCGCGGGCAACTCCCCGCCGGACATCCTCGGCCTGTGGAACTTCAACATCCCGGCGTACGCCGAATCCGGCGCCCTCATGCCGCTGACGGAAATGGCCGCCGCGGCGGGGCTGACGCGCCAGCGGTACGCGGCGGGGGTGTGGCCGCTCATCACGCATCAGGATCAGCTCTGGGGGCTGGTGAGCACGTGCGGCAGCATCGCCCTCTTCTACAACCGCGCGTTGTTCCGTGAGGTCGGACTCGACCCTGACCGCCCGCCGCGGACGATTGAGGAACTGGACGAGTACAACCGGCGGCTGACGGTTGTGGAGGGCGGCGGTGGGGCGGGGAGTGGGGGTGGCGGCGTCAAGGGCGGGCGGATCGCGCGCATGGGCTTCATCCACACGGAGCCGGGGTGGTGGAGCTGGCTGTGGGGGTACTTCTTTGGAGGCACGCTCTACGAACCGTGGCGCCGGCCTCTGGCCGGTGAGGAACTGTGGCACCGGCCTCTGGCCGGTGAAGGAGAGAACCAAAGCAACCGAGCCGGTGAGCCTCTAGAGGCGGACGTCACCGGCCAGAGGCCGGTGCCACGGGGCGGGCGCGCCACCGCGGCGAGCGCCGCGAATGTACGCGGGTACGAGTGGGTGCAGACGTGGCCGGAGCGGTTCGGTGTCGAGGCGCTGCAGACCTTTCAGAGCGGGCTCGGCTTTTACGGCAGCGCTGAGCATCCGTTCCTGACCGGGCGCGTGGCGATGACGAACCAGGGGCCATGGCTGGCGAACAACATCGTGGCGTTCAAGCCGGATCTGGACTACGCCGCAGCGCCGTTTCCGGTGGCAAGCGAGTTGTATGACCCCCAGCAACCGATTGGGCTGCTGGATGCCGATGTGCTCGTGATCCCGCGCGGAGCTCGGCGCCCGGAGCTGTCGTTCCGGTTTATCGAGTATTGCCAGCAGCAGGGTGTGATGGAGCGGCTTGCGCGGGCGCACTGCAAAAACTCACCGCTGGCCGTGTCTTCGTCGGCGTTTCTCGAGGACCATCCGCACCGTTCCATTCGCGCGCACGACGCCATCGCCAACAGCCCGCGCGCGTTCGTCTTTCCGCGCACGCGCACGTGGCCGCAGTATGAGGCGGACTTCAACGCGGGGATGCAGCGCATGTGGACACTGGCGGCCGATGCAGCCACGACACTGAAAAGGATCGAGCGCCGCGCCCAGGCGGCGATCGATCATGCCGCCCGGCAGCGCGAGCGCCGGGCGCGCCTGAAGGAACAGTCCTCGTGACGGTGCGCCCTCTCCATGACGCGGCGGAGACCGCGCCGGCCGCTGCGCCCCGCCGATCGGCCCGGCGCGTGCCGCAGACGCTGGTGGGGCTTGCCTGGGTCAGCCCGTGGATCATCGGCTTCGGCGTCTTCTTTGCGTTCCCGATCGCGCTGAGCTTCTACTACTCACTCACAGATTACCCGCTACTCGAGCCGCCGCTGTTCGTCGGCGTCGACAACTATCGCAACCTGCTGACCGATGACCTCTTCGGCATCGCCATCCGCAACACGCTGGTGTATGCGCTGATCGCGATCCCCGCCGGAACCGTGATTGCACTGGTCGTGGCCGGGTTGCTCAACCAGCGCGTCCGCGGCGTGGGGCTCTTCCGCACGGCTGTTTTCGTGCCGACGCTCGTGCCGATCGTGGCGTCGGCCATGATCTGGCTGTGGCTCTTCAACGGCGAATACGGCCTGATCAACAGGGGGCTTGCCGCCGTCGGTGTGCAGGGGCCGAACTGGCTGCAGGACCGCTTCTGGGCCATGGCGGCGATCATCATCATGAGCCTGTGGATCATCGGCCAGCCCGTCGTGATCTACCTGGCGGCGCTGCAGGATGTGCCGCGGTCGTTGTATGAAGCGGCCGCGCTGGACGGCATGGGGCCACTGCGCCGGTTTTGGCACATCGCCCTGCCGGCGATCTCGCCAATCATCCTGTTCAACGTGATCATCCTCACCATCGATGCGTGGCAGGTCTTCGCCGTGCCGTACATCATGACGGAGGGCGGGCCGGACCGGGCGACGTACTTCTACTCGCACTATCTGTATGACACGGCGTTTCGCGACCAGCAGATGGGGTACGCCAGCGCGCTGGCGTGGGTGCAGTTCATCATCATCCTGGCGTTGACGGGGCTGATGTTTCTCGTCAGCCGTCGCCTCGTGCAGCGGGGGTTTGCATGAGGTTCCGTCCGCTTCACCGCACGCTCGTCTGGCTTCTCCTGGCCATCGTCGCGCTGGTCTACGCCGCGCCGCTGCTCTGGATGCTTGCCACGTCGGCCAAGCCTGCCGACCAGGCGATGCAGCGCGACATCACGCTGCTGGCCGACCCGCCGGGCGAGACGGTCTCCATCGCGGCGGAGAACTACGCCGCCGTCTGGAACGATCCGGTCGTCGACTTTCCGCTTTACTTCCGCAACACGCTTGTCGTTGCGCTGCTCGCGGTGACCGGGGTGGTGCTCTCCAGTGCGATCGTGGCGTACGGCTTCGCCCGCATCCGCTGGCGCGGCCGCGGCGCGTTCTTCGCCGTCACGCTCGCGACGATGATGATCCCCTTCCCCGTGCTGATGGGGCCGTTGTACGTGATGTACTCCGAACTCGGGTGGGTGGGAACGTTCAAGCCGCTGTGGGTGCAGTTCTGGTTTGGGAATGCCTTCAGCATCTTCCTGCTGCGGCAGTTCTTCCTGGGGATTCCGCGCGAGTTGGATGAGGCGGCGCGGCTCGATGGGTGCGGACACTGGGGAATCTTCTGGCGGATTGTCCTGCCGCTCTCCAGGCCCGCGCTGGCCGTCGTGGCCCTGCTGCACTTCACGTACATGTGGAAGGACTTTCTGGCCCCGCTCATCTTCCTGACGCATCGCGATCAGTTCACGCTGGCTCTCGGGCTGCACCTTTACCAGAGCCAGGCCGGCAACACGCCGTGGAACCTGCTCATGGCGGCCAGCACGATGGTGGTCGCCCCGGTGCTGCTCCTGTTCTTCCTGACGCAGCGAACGTTCGTGCAGGGGATGGCGATGGAGGGACTGAAGGGGTAGCGGCCCCTTCGGGCCGCCGCCAAGGCGATTTCGCTTGACGCGGCGGCAAAATCCATCACAATGTAAGCGATTACATATGGCCCCGGCCCCCGTGTCAGGTATGTTGGCCGGGCCCGCCGCCGCTCCCCCGCCGCGGCGACGACCCCAAACGGAAAAGGAGGCACTCATGTTGACACGTCTGACGGCAGCCACCCTCGGTCTCGCGGCGCTGGCCACCCCGACTCTGGGCCAGAACCTCATCTACAACCCCAGTTTCGAGGAACTGAACGTCCTCGGCCCTGTCGGCTGGCGGGCGTTCAACTCCGCCCGGTACCGCACGACCACAGACGGCCTCACGCCGGCAGTGACCCCCCGTACGGGTGACGTCTGCATCGAGCTCGTCGGAGACGGGAGTACCGACTTCTCCGCCTTCACTACGGACGTCTTCAACCCAATCGAGGCCGACTTCTACAACCCGGATCTGGAGGTCCCCAGCGGGGACGTCACCGTCACCGGCTGGTACATGATTCCCGCCGATCGTCCGCTGACGGACGCCGCGGGCATTAAGCTCGAGTTCCGGCGCGAGAACAGTTCAATCTGGCAGGCGATCGAGACGCGCACGATTACCGGTCACACGAACGGCGAGTGGGTGCAGTTCAGCGTGACCATCCCGGCCGGCGACCTCGACCCCTCCAACCAGGGCGGGGATCCGCCGACGCAGGTCAGCGTTCTGCCTCTGTTCTTTTCACCCGGCGGCGTCGAGACCGGCACGATCTTCTGGGACGATTTTGAACTGACGCAAGGCGAGCCGCCCTGCATTCTCGAAGGCGACTTGAACAACGACGATGTCGTCGACGTCTTCGACCTGCTCGCCTATCTCGACATCTGGTTTGATGAGAGCGCCAACGGCTGCCCGTAAGCGGCAGCAGCTATTGTCGAAGTCGATGTGTATGCCCCGTTCCATCCGAACCGCGGCCGTCTACCTGGCGGCCGCGGTTCTCTTCATGCTGCTGGCGGTTTCCGGGGCGCAGGCCTGTCCCGTTACGGTGACGCCGCCCGCTGGCGCGACGCTCGAGCGGTCGGTATTTGCTGTAACCGAGTTCGCAAACCTCACCTACCACGACAGCTTCTCCGGCCAGGTTGGCCAGACCGCGACGTGGCCCGGCGAGATGGGGTGGCAGGGGGATCGCATCGATGTCGGCTTCATAGTGCCAGAGCTTCCCGCCGGCGAGGCCGAGCCGCTGCACTACCGGCTGTCGATTCAGATCACCCAGCAGTTTGCGCAAGAGTTCCATCTGGCAGTGCTTGTCGGCGCAGACGCGGCCGACCTGGAAGAGGTCCACCGGGAGTTCATCGATTCACCACGCACGTATGTGGCGTTGATTCCCGCGTGCCAGCTCACACCGGGCGGGCAGAACCTGATCCGTCTTCAGGGAGTCGGCGTGAGTGTCGGCTTCGGCGAAGCGCCTGGTGTTCTGTGGAGCAACTGGAGCCTCGCAGCGGTGCACGAGGCAGATCTGGATGCCGTGCGCGCCGATCAGCTTCAGCGCCTGACGACGTACATCACGGATGCAATCACGCCCTCCGGCCTGGTTCGCGACACACTGCCGCTTTCGCCGGACGTCGCGGCGACCCCGGCCACGCCGGATGCCGCGGGCTTCGCCCTGCTTGGTCTCGCCGCGGCGGACCACCTCGGTCTGATCGCCGATGCGCCGGATCGCGTGCGTTCCATCCTCCGCGCTTACGCGGGGTACGCGCCGGGCGTCACGCCGCAGCGGTCCGCGGATGGATTCTGGATTCACTACATGGATCCGGCCACCGGCCGGCATCCCGGCGGCGGCTACGACAGTGCGTACACGCCGATCGGCGCAGCGCTGCTTGTGACAGGCGCCCGCTTCGCGGCGAATCACTTCATCGACGATGCCGAGATCAACGAACTCGCTGCGGAGCTCGAAGCAACGGTCGACTTTGACGCGGCGATTCATCCGTCTCTTGACGGCCGCATCTTCCTGAGCATGGCCCCGGGCGGTGGGGGGGATACCAACTTTGGCGTCACGCGCCCGTGGAATGAGTACATGCTCGTCGTTTCCGCGGCGTTACGCCAGCCTGGGCCCGCGCCCCGGGCCCAGGCGGTGCGCCACCTGTGGATGAATCCCGCGAACCTGCCGCGGGCCAGCCACAACGGCATCAGCACGCTGACCGATGTGCCCGGCGTCTTCGCGCCCGCGTTCTGGGTTCATCAGAGCCACTATTTCAACGCGGACTTCTCAACGGATGCGGCGCTGACGCCGTTCTTTACCAATCACCGCGTTGCGGATCGGGTCTACTGCCTGGATGCGCTCAGCGAGCCATTTCGTTACGGGCTGACCGCCGGCCCGACTCCCGGCGGCTACGGCGTCGAGCGCATCGGCAACAACAATCGCGTCTTTTCTCCCGAGGCGGTCGCGGCGTGGGGAGACATGGACACGTTGCTGAAGTTTTACGCGGCGCAGCCGATCGCTCCCTCCGACCCGCGCGCCCGGTACGGCATGGTCCGCGTCAGCGCCATCGACCCCGGATGGATCCCACCCGATGCGCCGCTGGTCGATCACCTCTTCCTCATGTTCGGTCTCGTGGAGAGCCTCGACCCGGTCTTCTTCAAGCAGCGCCAACCCGGGCAGATCGACGCCGATGCGGACGGCATCGCCGATGCGTTCGACAACTGCCCGGGGCTCTACAACCCGGCTCAATCCGACGCCGATGCCGATGGAACAGGTGATGCGTGCGACTGCACGCCGGACCTGACCAACGACGGTACCGTCGATGTCTTTGACCTGTTGGCGTATCTCGATCTCTGGTTCGCTGCGGATCCAGCCGCCGACCTCGTGAACGGTGGCGGAGCGACCGTGGTCGATGTGTTTGACCTCCTGGCTTATCTCGACTCCTGGTTCGCGCCGCCCGCCGCCTGCTGAGCGTGGCACCGGCCTCTGGCCGGTGACGGGGACGAGGCGCTGGCGGTGGGACCATTCCTACACACACCGGCCAGAGGCCGGTGCCACGGGCCACTACCATCCGGACATGCCGAACACTCGACGGGCGGTCCTGCACGGATATCTCGTGATCGTCGCCACCGCCGTTCTCGCGGGCTCGGCGGCGCTTGCTCAGCCAGACCCGGCAAGCGCGGATCAATCCGCCGACGCCCCCTTCGTCATCACGATCGTCGACGAAGCCACGAATCGCGGCATCCCGCTCGTCAAGCTCACGACAACCAGCAACATCGCCCTGTACACCGACAGCGCAGGCGTCATCGCCTTCGACGAGCCCGGCCTGATGGACAGGAAGGTCTGGTTCACGATCGAAAGCCCCGGCTACGAATATCCGGCTGACGGCTTCGGTTCCCGCGGCCGCGCTCTTGTCACCAGGCGTGGTGACAGCGTCACCATCCCGCTCAAACGCACGCAGATCGCCGAGCGTCTGTACCGCATCACCGGACAAGGGATTTACCACCACAGCACACGCGCCGGCCTGAACGTCCCCCTCGGTGAAGGCAGCGCCAACCTCAACGGCCGCGTCACAGGCCAGGATTCAGTCATTGCTCTGCCGCACGGGGGCAAGCTCTACTGGTTCTGGGGAGACACCGGACGCCCTGACTACCCCCTCGGCAACTTCGGCACGTCCTGCGCCACTTCACCACTGCCCGGCGAGCCGGGGTGTGATCCTGCCACCGGAATCGAGCTCACGTACCTCGTCAACGATGACGGCTTCAGCCGTCCCGTCTTTGATCTCGACCGCCCCGGCGTGGTCTGGATGGGCGGCGCGGTGGAACTGCCGGCTCCCAACGGCGGCAGCGATGGGTCGCCGCGCATCATCGCCGCGTGGTCACGACTGAAGGGGCTGGGCGAGTTGCTTGAGCATGGCATCGCCGCGTTCGACGATCAAACGCAGATGATGGAGGTCGTCGCCACCTTCCCGCTTGATGCGCCCCTCATCCCGAGCGGACATACCGTCCGCCACACTGACGACGGCGTCGAGTACGTCTACTTCACATCGCCGTACGCCCTCGTACGAGTTCCCGCGACCTGGGAGGCATTCATCGATCCGGACCAATACGAGGGGTTCACTCCGCTGGTGCCCGGCACGCGCACACTGAATCTCGAAGCGCCGCAGATCGAGCGGGATGCAGAGGGCCGGCCCGTCTACGGCTGGAAAAAGAAAACCGCCGTCCTCAGCCCCCAGGACCAGCAGAAGCTCATCGACGCCGGTCATCTCGCCGCGGAACAGGCGCGCTATCGAACGAACGACGCCGGGACGGGTGAGCCGATCCTCCTCCACGGCGGCACGATCCGCTATAACGAGCGCCGCAACGCCTGGGTCATGATCGCCACGCGCATCTTCGACGAGGCGTCTCTGCTGGGCGAGGTCTACTACGCGGAAGCTCCGACCATCCACGGCCCCTGGCCGCGCGCCGTCAAGGTCGCGACGCACCCGAAGTACAGCTTCTACAACCCCGTCCACCACGAGTTCTTTGATGCAGACGGCGGCCGCGTCATCTACTTCGAGGGCACCTACACGATGATGTTCTCAGGAACCACCGTTCCCACGCCCCGCTACGAGTACAACCAGCTCATGTACCGGCTGGACTTGTCCGACGAGCGTATAACCAGCGTCTTCGATTGACTTGCCTGTCGCGTGCGACGCTCACGCATGCAGGAAAGACAAGTGCAGCTTCGCGTGGCCGAGGTGCAGGCTCGTCCACTGCTCGTGTGTCAGCGGTCCGAAGGCGGGGCTGGGGTGCGCAAACCGTTCCCCATTCAACGCGCGATCCACCTGCTTCAACAGCAGCGCTTCCCCTTCCTCCAGCGACACCACGTCCCGCGGCAGCATGAAAGTCGCCTCGGCCGGCAGCTTCAGGCCGGCCGGCGCCGGCTTCCCCGCAACGGCGTGTCCCTTCATCAATCGTGCAAACGCGCGCACCCACCATGGCGGCGTCGCCTCCGGCGGGAACCCGTCAAGCGACATCGCCATGAACTTGCCGAGGTGCTCGAAAATCTGGCCCGTGCTCCAGTTGCCCGTTCTCCGCAGCGTTCCGGCCCGCTCCGCCGCGGCGAGGCGCTCAACCTCCGCGCGCAGATCCTGCAAGGAACCAAGCCGCACCTCCCGCCGCTCCGCACGCCTCGTGTTCACCGCCATACCGATCTACCTCGCTTCCATCCCCGGCGTGTCCCGCCCGGTCACACTGCGGACGAATGACAGAAAGCGACCCTCCGTCGGAAACGCCAGCAACATCGCCACCACCGCCGCGGCGGGCGCGGCCAGAGCCTCCGCACGGCCGGTGATCATGTACACCACCGCGCCGAACAGGCCGACCGACTCCGCCATGGCTGCGCTGATGATCACGTAGGTCATCCAGGGGCCCGCCAGCCGCTCGGGCGCATCGACCTCCGCGGGCGCATCGCCCCAGACGACGCGGGCGGTCTTCATCCGGATCATCGGGACGACGAGGTACGCCATCGGCAGCAGTGTGACGGAGAAGACTGCCAGCATGATCAACATCGGGCCGTGCGCCGAGCCGCCGGGCGGGCTGCCGATGCCATTCCCCGCCCCCGTGCCGCCCGTCCCGCCGGTGGCGCCGGTTGCACCCTGTTGCACCACCAGCGTCATGACCACCGTCATCACGACCACACCGCTCGCGAGGACGGCGGTGAGGAGTTGGGCGGTGCGAATGCGGGTCCGGATGGTTGGGGAGAGCATGGCCCAGTGTAGAACGGGCGGCGCGTCGCCTCGCCGGGAGAGCAGAAACGCTGCGTCGGACGCAAAATCAGGGTTGGCAGCGGGCCAACCTCCTGTATGCTCTCCGTGCCGGGAATCTCAGGTGCGACCCGGCGTCCGATAACACAGGAGCCTCACACCCATGCGCAGAACGGCCGATCGTTGTCGTCTCCTCCAGTTGCTCTGCGCCGCCGGCGCGCTTTGCAGCGCCGCCGGCCTCGCCTCGGCAAAGGACATCATCTATGTCTCCGCCGCCACGGGCAGTGACTCGGCCGACGGCTCCTGGGCCCAGCCGCTGGCGACCATTCAGGTCGCCCTTGCCCAGGCCGATGCCATGCCCGGGGTGCAGTCGATCTTCGTTGCCACCGGCAACTATGAACCCATTCAGTTGGTTTCGGACGTCCGTCTCTTCGGAGGCTTCGATTCATCGACCTGGCAGCGCAGTCAGGCCGGATTCGATCTCACTGTGATCCGCGCTACCGACGGACCGACCAATGCCGCCGTGCACGGCAGCAACGTCGGCAATGTCCTCATGGATGGGTTCACCATTCTGACGGACGATCGCACCGCTGCTCAGGAGAGCGCCTACGGCGTGCGCCTCTTCAGTTGCACGGCAGTTGAGATCAGCAACAGTTCGATCGTTGTGGGCGCGGGCGGTGACGGCGTGAACGGCGGTCCCGGCGCTTCAGGTGCGCCGGGCTCGCCGGGGGCGACCGGGCAGCCGGGATGCGAAAACAGCGCCGCCTTCTGCGGCACGTGCGCTCAACCCATGGGCGGTTCTGGGGGCTTCGGGGGCGGCGGCGCGGGGGCGGGAGGCAGAGGCGGCCGCGCCGGTCTGGCCGACGCGCACGGCGAGGCTGGTCAAACCGGCCAGTCCGCGATCGGAGGCGCCCCGGGCGGTAGTGGAGGGGCGGGAGTTCCGTCCGGGAGGGGCCAACTGCCGCCTCCGGGTTCCAGCTACGGCCAGCCGGGCACCCCCGGTCAGGCTGGCGCGCACGGCTCAGCCGGCGAACCGTACGGAACGGATGTGCCCGGCGCGGGGTACACGCCGAGTGACGGCAGTCCGGGTTTGAACGGCCGCGGCGGCGCTGGCGGCGGGGGTGGAGGCGGCGGGGGTGGAGGCACTAGCTCTTGCGACAGCTACGGCAGCAGTGGCGGGGGTGGGGGCGGTGGTGGTGGACCCGGCCAGGGCGGGCAGCCGGGAACCGGTGGCGGCGGCTCGTTCGGCATTTACCTCACAAGCTGTGCGGGCATCACCGTGGTGCACTGCCACGTCGCGACAGGTCCGGGCGGCGAAGGAGGCGCCGGCGGCACTGGCGGCAACGGTGGGGCTGGCGGCCCCGGCGGCTTTGGCGGTCCCTACGGCGGCGCTGCGGAACAGGACGACGGCTCAAACGGTGCGCCGGGCGGCCAGGGAGGCGCCGGCGGTTCGGGCGGACATGGCGGTGGCGGTGGGGGCGGCCCCTCGGTCTGCATTGTCAATGCCGATGCAGCAGATCCCGTCATGCTCGCATCGGTCACCCTCATGCCGACGGCGTCTGGCAATGGTGGCCTCAGCCAGGGCAACAGCGGGCCTGACGGCTTTGTTGCCCCGGTTCGCGGATCATCGGCAGGCGCCATCGTCAACCCCGACTGCGATGCTGACAGCGTCAACGACTTCCTGCAGATCGCGGAAGACCCGTTCACGCGCGACTGCAACTGCAACGATGTGCTGGACGCCTGTGAAATCGCGGCGGGAACGGCCGTCGACGCCAATGGCGATGGGCTGCTGGATGCCTGCCAGACCTGTCCATGCGACATGAACAACCCGTACGACGGTGTCGATGTGTTCGATTTGCTGGCGTACCTCGATCTCTGGTTCGCCGGTGCGCCAAACGCAAACTTCAACCTCGACGGCGGGGTCGATGTATTCGATCTGCTGGCGTACCTGGATTGCTGGTTTGAGGGGTGCTGAGACGAGCGCTGGTGCGCACTGGCCGCGGCCCGAACGAGTACCATCGCCCGATGCAACCGCGCGAGCGTTCAACACCGTCTTCCACGAATCCTGCGCCACCGCCGACGCGGCAGGGCGATGATCCACTCGCCGACTACCACCGGGTCGCCGACACGATCGGCGGACTTCCGAACCTGCGCCTGAAGGACAACCTTTATCAGGCCGCGTTCATCTTCGCCGTCACGGGCGCGGCCGCCTTTGTCGGCTTCTTCATAAGTGGCATGGGCGGGCTGATCATCGGCAGCCTCGCCGGGCTGGTCGGCTCCGCGTTCATCAGCGGCGTGGTCCTGATGGTCCTCGGCTTTATCCGTGCCGCGCGGAAGTGAGGGAGTGCGAGATTCCGCTCGCGCTCCCAGGGCGGCGAGTCACTGCCGCGGGCAGTGACCACTCGCTCGCCGCGTTCATCCAACACGCAGGGCAGGTGTGGCCTGGATCATTGGCCGTACAGCAGGATTCCAATGATGACCAGCGCAAGATCGGCTCCCAGGAATGCCCACCAGAGTCCTCGCTGAAAGCTCCCAGCCGACGCCACGAACTCCATCTTGTTCGCCATAGTAGAATCTCCTGCGGCTGATCCAGCCTGCCAAGCAGCCTCAGTCCGCTATAGTAGTAGATGCTCGCAATAGCGAGCAAGATTCGCGATAGTAGGATTTTTCGATGCAGATCGGTCAGAACATCCGGCGCAAACGGCTCGACATGGGCCTGACACAATCCGAACTGGCCGACCGTTCGGGTGTCTCCAAGGCGATGATCTGCGACGTTGAGGCCGACAAGAAGAACCCCACGATCAAGGTGGTTGGGCAGCTTGCCGCCGGGCTTGATTGCACGATCTCAGACCTGCTCGACCTTGAAGACCGTCCCCGCTTCGTCCCCTGCCGGCGCGATCAACACCGCGTGCTGGTCGATCCGGAAACCGGCATCGAGCGGCGGCTCCATTCCCCCGTACTGGTCCGCCGCGGCGTCGAAATTCTCGAGTACGTCTACCCCCCCGGTACAGGGATGGCCGACTTTCCGCCGCACCCCTCCGGCGCCATCGAGCATGCCACGGTCCTGCAGGGGCGGGCTCGCGTCGTCGTCGGCGACGATTCCGTTGAACTCGAGGCCGGCGACAGCGTCACCTACGAGGCCGACCGCGAACACGGCGCGATCAACATCGGAGACGGCGTCGCCCGCGTGCTCTTCGTGCAGATGTTCCCGGAACGCCGGAAGTAGTCATCGCGGCGCCGTCTCGGAAGGCGATGCCACGATCACCAGTCCAGCGTTCCGCGCCAGGCTCGCGCCAGCTCCTCGACGCCCGCTTCCTCATCGACATCCCCCTCCAGCCGCAGGACGCCGTCGTCGGTGGTCTCGCCCAGGCGCGTCAGGGAGACATCGCGCGTCTCCATGAGCTGGAAGAACTTGCCGTGATGCTCCGGCGTGATCTCGAGGATGTATGCGCCCGGGCGCTCGCCGAACGCCCGCGCCATCTCCGGCTCGATGAGCGTGAAGGTCGCCCCGATCGGCGACTCCGGCGTTGAGCCGGCAATCAGCATCTCCGCGACCGCGCACAGCGCGCCACCGTCCGACACATCATGTGCGGACGCCACGAGCCCAAGTCGGATCGCCTCGGCCACGGCCTTCGCCACGCGCGGGCACCACTCCAGGTCCACGAACGGCATCAGCCCGGCCCCGTCCGTCTTCGGCAGTCCGAAGAGGCGCTCGTAGTGTGACCCGCCCAGGCGCACGCCGTTCGGCGCATCCATCTCCCGCTCGTGCGGCTCGACGAGATACAGGTGGTTGCCCGGCCGCTTGGCATCCATGCTCACGGATCGTGACACATCCTCCACGATCCCCACGCCGGAGATCAGCAGCGTCGGCGGGATCCGGATCTTGCGCCCATCTTCCATCGTGAACTGGTTGTTCAGCGAGTCCTTTCCGCTGATGAACGGCGTGCGGTACGCCTTCGCCCCGTCGTAACACCCCTCCGCGGCCCGCACCAGCCACCCCATCGACTCAGGATCGTCGCACGACGGCCAGCAGAAGTTGTCCAGAATTGCAATCCGATTCGGGTTCGCCCCGGTGCAGACCAGGTTGCGCACGCACTCGTCGATCGCCGCGAGCGTCATCTGGTAGGGATCGCCGCCGCGGGCCGGGTCGCCGATGCCTGTCGCCAGTCCGCACGCGATGGCCAGACCCTTGTCCGACCCGGCGACGGGCTTGATCACCGCGGCGTCCGAGGGCCCGCGCCCCAGGGGTCCGACCAGCGGCTTGCCGACGGTTCCGCCCCGCACCTCGTGGTCGTACTGCCGGATGATCCAGTGCTTGCTGGCAATGTTCGGATGGGCCAGAAGCTTCAGCAGCGCCTCCCGCGGCGAGGGAGTTCTACTCTGCGCGCCTCCCTGCCGCCTTACCTCCGCGCCCCTTGCCCTCCATGCTGCTTCGCGCGTGACCTGCGGGATCCCCTCGTGCAGGAATGCCATCGGCAAGCGTCCGACTTCCTGCCCGTTGTAGTTCAGGATCAACTCCCGTCCCGGCGTGCCGAAACGACCGAGCACGGCCAGTTCGACGTGCTCTTCATCGCAGATCCGCTGCAGCGCCGCAAGGTTCTCCTCGGGCACCGCCAGCACCATGCGCTCCTGCGCCTCGCTGATCCAGATCTCCGTGTAGGTGAGCCCCTCGTACTTGAGCGGCGCCCGCTCCAGGTGGACCTCGGCCCCGAGCTTCTCGCCCATCTCGCCGACCGCCGATGAAAACCCGCCCGCTCCGCAATCGGTGATGGCGCTGAAGAGGGGCGCCGACACCGGCGAGACGCCTGTGCCACTCTTCCCTCCGCCCCCCCGTGCGCGCATGATCGCATCCAGCAGCCGCTTCTCCTCGATCGGGTTGCCGATCTGCACCGCGTGCGCGAACTCGTCCGCGTGCGTGTCGGTCAGCTCCGCGCTGGAGAACGTCGCGCCGTGGATGCCGTCCCGCCCCGTCCGTCCGCCCATCGCGACGATCAGGTCGCCCTCCTTCGCCTCTCCTTTGATGAGATCCGCCGGCATCACGCCGATGCACCCGCAGAAAACCAGCGGATTCCCGACGTACCGGTCATCGAAGTACACCGCGCCGTTCACCGTCGGGATGCCCATCCGGTTCCCGTAGTCGCGCACGCCCGCGACCACCTGCGTCAGGATCCGCCGCGGATGCAGGCAGCCGGCCGGAAGCGTGTCGCCATCCCCATTGGCCTCGGCGCTCCAGTGTTCCGGGAATGCCACGCAGAACACATCCGTGTTCGCCACCGGCAGCGCCGCCAGCCCCGTGCCCATGATGTCGCGGATGCACCCGCCCGCGCCGGTCGCTGCGCCACCGTACGGCTCGATCGCCGAAGGATGGTTGTGCGTCTCCACCTTCACGCACACCGCGTGCTGATCGTCGAACCGGATGATCCCCGCATTGTCGACAAACACCGAAAGCGTCCAGTCCACCCCGTCGGCGATCAACTCGTGCGTCGCCGCGGCGACCGTGTGCTTCAGCAGGTTGTCGATCGTGACCGACCCGTCGGCATTCACCGTGTGCCCCGGACGATTGTTCCAGTCGATCACCGCCGGCCCGGGAGCGTCGGTCGACTGCGTGCCCTGGCCGGTCTCCCGCGTCCCCTTTCCGCTGGAGGTAAACGCAAACGAAACGTCCCCGTCTGCTTTCTGTCCCCTTGTGCTGTTCCCCTGTCCCTCTTCTGGAACGGCCTCCTCCCAATACACAACCCGGCTCTTGAGCGTCTTGTGAACACAGTGTTCCGACCAGGTCTGCGCCAGCGTCTCCAGTTCGATGTCCGTCGGCTCGCGCCCCAGCCGCTGGTACTCCGCCTGGATCGTCTTCATCTCCTCCAGCGACAGGAACAGGTGAGCCTCGCGCGACAGCTTGGCAAGCTGCGCATCGCTCAGGTCGCGGATGGCGATGTGCCGCAGCACGGACTCGCGCTTCACGCCCCGCGGCAGCGATTCCGGCGTAAACGGCGTGTCATGGATCGCGTGGATCACGGTGTTGGCCAGCAGCCGCTCGGCGAGACGCCGAGACTCGGCCTGGTCGATCCCCGCCAGTTCGTACCGCCACCCCGTCGCAACCGCCGTCTCCACGCCGGCAAGGTCCTTGATCGCTTCCCGCACCGACTGGGCCACCGGGTCCATCACCCCCGGCAGCGGGTGTACCTCGATCAGCGAGCCGCCTTCCCCCGCCGGCGTCGCCCCGATCCTCACCTCCTCCGTGACCGGGTCCGCCAGCAACTGCTCCGCCACCGTCCGCCGCTGCCGCTCGTCCAACTCACCCTGTACCAGGTAGACACGCGCGGTCCGCGCCGCGGCAAGCTCCACGCCAATCGCCCGCGCATCGCGCACGAGCGACGCCGCGGCGGGGTCGCCGATCCCTTCCCGAGGCCGGACCTCAAACCGATGAACCGGGGCGCTGGCCGGGACAGTGGGGGAGGTGGCGGACGTCGACGGTGGAGAGAGCGTGCTCATCGGCCATGATATGAACCGACAATCAGCACCAACCCGCCGACCGCCGCACGCGTATCATCGACGCCGGTCGGAACGCCACGAAGCCTGTTGCCCACACACGCCGCGGCGACACCCGGCCGGATGTACGCGCGGGCGGGAGCGAGCAGGGGCGAGCCGGGCCGGTTGCCGCCAGGCAGCGGGCGCGGCAGAGAACGCGGCGAGTACTTCCAGCATGACCTTTGCGGGCTCGGATCGGCGGCTGCGGTGGTTCTCCCGGATCATTCGGGCAGCGGTGGTCGGCGCAATCGTGGTGGTCTCCATCGCGATCGCCTTCTGGCTGATCGCCACGCGCCCTGCCATCGATCGCGCCCCGCCCACCGAACACGCCCGCTCCGTCACCGCCATCCTTGCCGAGCGGCGGCCGGTGGCCCGGCTCTGGCAAGGGCACGGCGCGGCCCGGCCCCGTGACGCCGCGGACGTCGCCGCGGAGGTCGCCGGCGTGGTGCAGGTCCGCCCGGAGGGGATCGAGGCCGGCGCGCGCGTCCGCGCTGGAGATGTCATCGTCCGCCTCGACGACGCCGACTACGCCAATCAGCTCGAGGCCGCGCAGCAGAGCGTCGCCGCGCTCACGGCGCAGCGCGCCACGCTGGAGGCCGAGCAGGCCCAACTCGATTCGCAGATCGTCCAGATCCAGGAGCAGATCGACGTCACCGAGGAAGAGATCCGCCGCTGGGGGGAAGCCCGCGCCAGCGGCGCGGCCTCCGAGATCGAGCAGCTTCGCCTCCGCGGCACGCTTGCCGGCCTGCGCGAGGCCTTGGCCGCCCTGACGGGGCAGCTCAGCCAGATCCCTTCCCGGCGCGAGCGCATCGAGGCGGAGATCGGCGCTCAGCGAAACAGCGCCAACACCGCCCAGCGCAACCTCGAGCGCACGCGCATCATCGCGCCCCTCGATGGCTACCTGCAGTCGGTGAACGTCGACGTTGGCGAGTTCGTCGCGGTGGGCACGCCCGTCGCACGCATCGTCGACCTGTCGCGCATTGAAATCCCCATCCGCATCGGTGCCTCGGCGTTCGGACGAATCCGGGTCGGTGACCAGGTCGATCTCCGCGCTCCCGGGCCCACGCAGGACCGCTGGACCGGCCGCATCGCGCGCATCGCCCCGGAAGTTGACGAGGCCCGCACGCTCACCGTCTTCGTCGAGGTCGATCAATCTGCCCCGGCGAGCCTTGACGCCGCGGCGGACAGCGTCACCGCCGCCGCGGACTCGCGCTCAGCCTCACCGTTGCTCCTCCCCGGGCGCTTCGTGGTCGCGGCCATCCGCAGCGCCGATCCCGAACCGCTCTTCCTCGTTCCGCGTTTCGCCGTCCGTGACGACCGCGTGCTTGTCGCCGTGAATGGACGCGACGTTCCCCGCATCGCCGCCCGCCAGGTCGAAGTCCTTTTCCATCTTGAGGGGGAGTATCCCGAACTGGACCCCGGCGTGCGCGAGTGGGCCGCCATCGCCAGCGGGATCAACGAGGGCGACCTCGTCGTGACCTCCAACATCGATGAACTCGAACCCGGCGAGGCAGTCGCCGTTCGCGACGTGGGCGAGCGTGCCTCCACCAGTGAGGCCGCGGCGGGTGGGGACGCCTCCCCCGAGTCTCTCGCCGAGCCCGAGAGGGGCCGCGGCGGATGATGCGCGCCATCGCCCACTACGGCGTTCATCACCCGGTGGTCGTTAACCTCCTGGTCTTCACGCTCGTCGCCGCGGGGCTCATCTTCGGCGTGACGCTGCGGCGCGAGTTCTTCCCCGAGGTGCGGCCGAACCTCGTCGTGGTCGCAGCGCCGTATCCCGGCGCTGCGCCCGATGAGATCGAGCAGTCCCTCGTCCTCAAGATCGAAGACGCGATTGCGGACCTCAACGACGTCGTCGAGATCCAGACGACCGTGACCTTCGGCGCGGCGAGTGTCCAGGTCGAGTTCGCCGAGGGCGTGGACATCGAGGACGCCGTCGCGCAGGTCAAGCGCAAAGTCGACGCCCTTGAAGACCTGCCCCCGCAGAGCGAACGCATCGTCGTGCAGGAACTGGAGCCGAACCTCCCCGCCATCGCGCTCACGTACACCGGGGAGGGCGATGAACGGCAGATGAAGCGCATCATCCGCGGCATGCGCGACGACCTCGAGTCCTTCCCCGAGATGGGGGGCATCGTCGTCTCAGGCGTCCGCAACGATGAGATTTCCGTCGAGGTCCACCCGCCGGCGCTGCTGGAGCACTCGCTCTCCATCGCCGCCGTCAGCCAGCGCATCACCGAGGCGATGCGCGAGATCCCCGGCGGCTCCGTGCGCACGAGCAGCGCCACCATCTCCATCCGCACCATCGGCGCGCAGGAGCAGGCCGAGGAGGTGCGCGACATCGTCGTCAAGGCGCTGCCGGAAGGGTCGGCCATCCGCATCCGCGACATCGCCGATGTGACCGTCGGCTTTGAGGATGTGGACCTCATCACGCGCCTCAACGGCAAGCCGGCCGTCTCCCTGACCGCCTTCAAGGTCGGCGATGAGGACGCCGTGCTCATCAGCGAGATGGTCCGCGCCTACGCCGCCGGACGCACGCGCCAGCCCCTGGAGCTGTCGCGCCGCGAGAGCCTGTCCATTGCCGCCGTCGAGCGCTCCGGTTCGGCTCTCCCGCCGCGCATCGCGGCGTACCGCCTCGGCCTTGCCCGCCCGCCGATCGACGCCGAAGACCTCATCCCCAATACCGATCTGGCCCGCTTCATCACCGACCGCCTTGAGCTGCTCAGCCGCAACGCTTTCTGGGGCGGCATCTTCGTGTTCGCGTCGCTCCTGCTGCTCTTAAACCTGCGCGTCGCGCTGTGGGTCACCGCCGGGCTCATCATCAGCATCCTCGGCACGCTCGCCTTCATGGCCGCGGCGGACATCACGCTCAACCTCATGACGATGTTCGGCCTCATCATCGTCATCGGCATTCTCGTCGACGACGGCATCGTCATCAGCGAGAACATCACGGCTCGCCACGAGGCGGGAGAGCCGGCGCTGACCGCCGCCGTCAACGGCATGCGCGAGGTCGCCTGGCCGGTCGTCGCGACGGTCATCACCACGGTGCTGGCCTTCGGCTCGCTCGTATTTGTGCAGGGGCAGGTGGGGGACATGCTCGCCGTGCTGCCGGCGGTCGTCGTGGTTGCGCTGAGCGTCTCGCTCATCGAGGCGCTCTTCGTCCTGCCCAGCCACATGGCCCACTCCCTGCACCGCCACGAGCAGCGCGCCAGGCCCGGGCGCGTGGCGCGGTTCATGGACCGCATGGATGAGCGCCGCCTCCGCCTCATCCAGCAGGTCATCGTGCCGCGCTACCTCGTGATCCTGCGCACCTGCGCCACGCACCGGTACATCACCTGCGCGGCCGCCGCGGCCCTGCTCATCATTTCGCTGGCGATGGTCGCGGGGGGGCGGCTGCCCTTCTCCTTCCTCGGCACGCAGGACGCCGAAACCATCGTCGTCGACCTGCAGATGCCGATCGGCACGCCGTTGTCCGCGACCGAGCGCATCATGGCTCGGATCGAGCGCGCTGCGCTTGACCAGCCGGAGGTCAGCACCGCGCTGGCCGTCATCGGGGCGCGCTCCAACGCCGACGGCCGCGAGAACATCGCCCAGTCGCACGTGGGACAGATCTGGATCGAGCTCAAGCCCGGCGAGGAGCGTGACCGCACCAGCGACGACGTCATCGCCTCCATCCGGCAGGGTGCGGGCGACCTTCCGGGCATCCGCTCGCTGCGCATCAACGGCCTCTCCGGCGGCCCCGAAGGCCCCGCGCTCACGTACACGGTCACGAGCGACCGTCCCTCGCTCATCCCGCCGGTCGTGCAGGCCGTGAAGGACCTGCTGGCCACTGTGCCCATGGTCTACGACGTCGCCGACGATGCCGACGCCGGCGCGCGGGAGCTGCGCATCGAGCTTCTTCCCGGCGCGCGCGAGCTCGGCTTCACCGTCGAGTCGATCGCCATGCAGATCCGCGGCTGGGTCTACGGCCTGGAGCCGCACACCTTCGCCGCGCCCGATGAGGACGTCGATGTGCGCGTCATGCTCGATGCGCCGTGGCGGCGCTCGCTCGCCGCGATCGAGCACCTGGACGTCTTTACGCCGGATGCCGGAGGGGGGGGAGGGGGAAGCCGCGCGGTGCCGCTGCGCGAGGTCGCCCGCCTCACCGAGGCGGAGGCATACGCCACCGTGCGCCGCCTCGACCGCCGCCGCGCCGTCTCCGTCACCGCCGAGGTCGTCGACAAGGCGAGCCAGACGGAGAAGATCGCCGCGCAGTTGGCGCCGCTCATCGCGGAGATCGAGCGCGAGCACCGCGGCGTGCGCATCCTCGAGCGCGGCCAGCAGGAGGAGGTCGCCGACTCGCTTTCGACGCTTCCCCTGGGCATCCTCGTCGCGTGCTCGCTGATTTACGTGACGCTCGTCATCCTCTTCAACTCATTCCTGCAGCCGGGGATCATTCTCTTCACCGTTCCCTTCTCAATCGTCGGGATGGTGTGGGGGCACCTGGCCCTCGGCTACGACCTGACGATGCTGTCGCTCATCGGCTTCATCGCCCTGACCGGCGTCGTCGTCAACGACGCCATCATCTTCATCGAGTTTTACAACCACAAGCGCCGCGAAGGGGTCAACGTCTTCGACGCCGTGATGGAGGCCGGCCGCGCGCGCCTCCGTCCGATCATCCTCACCACGCTCACGACCGTCCTCGGCCTGCTCCCCCTCATCACGGAAACGTCCTTCCAGGCCCGCTTCCTGATCCCCATGGCGATCACGATCAGCTTCGGCCTCCTCGCCGCGACGGTCGGCGTGCTGCTCGTCACCCCGTGCGTCATCCTCATCGGCGACGACCTCCGCGCGCTCGCGCGGCTGCTGTGGAAAGGCGAGCGCCGCCCCGACCCCGCCGAGGCGTACACCATTACGCCGTCCGAGCACGCCCGGATGTGACGCTCGCCTCCCCCATTGCGTGCGTCCTCCCCGTTATCGGTGGCTCGTTGCCGCAAAAGCGGCTTTCTGCCTCGCCACAGCGGTTTTCACGTCCGAATAACCGGCGCCTGAAATGATTTCTGACGCACCAGAATTGATTTCGGACGAGTCGGACACGAGTTTGCACGCGTCGGAAGTGGGTCCGCACGCGTCCGAAACGACATCCGATGCGTCCGACACGAAGTCGCACGCATGAGAACTCAAGTCGGACGCATCAAAAACGAGGTTGCACGCGTCTCAGACGAACTCGCACGCGTCTGAGATGAAATCGCACGCTCCTGAAATGAAGTCGCACACACGCCTCCCCGCCCCCCATTCTCTATTCTCTCTTCTCTATTCTCTAATCACTACCCACTGTCCACTATCAACTATCAACTGCCAAACTACTTCTTCTTCCCCTTCCGCGGGTTCCGGTGCTCCGTCTTCCCGCGGTCGCGCTGCTTGCTGCGGCGTGAGCGCTTCTCCGCCCCCGTGCTCTTGCGGCCCTTGAAGGCGTCCCAGTCGATGTTCAAGCCGCCCTCGCCCAGCCCGCCCGTCAGGTCGCGGCGCTTGCCGACGTCGCGCGACTTGGAGTCCGCCAGCACGACGGTCAGCCGACGCGCGGACAGGTCGATCTCCGCGATCCGAACCGTCACGCGGTCGCCGATGCGGAAGGAGCGCCCCGTCGAGGCGTTCACGAGCGAGCCGGTGCGCTGGTCGATCCGCCACCCGCCCGGCCCGCCCTGGCCCCCCGGCAGGTCCGACGTCGGGATCGCGCCGTCGGCCCGGTACTTCTCGATCTGCACGAAGACCTGCCGCGGCGACACGCCCGTGACGATCGCGGGGAAGTCTTCGCCCGCCTTGGTCTCGAGGAACTGCAGCACGAGGAACTGCCGCAGGTCGCGCTCCGCCTCCTGCGCCTGCACTTCCGTGTTCGAGCAGTGCCGCCCGATGATGACGAGCTCATCCTGGTTGGGCACCTTGCCGGAGTCGAGCATGTCGCTTCCGAGGTTGCGGCGGGCGTTCTCGTTGGTCGGGATCTTCTCGCCGTTGTCGGTGCGCTTGAGGTACTCGGCCAGCGCGCGGTGCACCGTCAGGTCCGGGTAGCGGCGGATCGGGCTGGTGAAGTGCGCGTACGCCTCGCTGGCGAGCGCGAAGTGGCCGACGAGCGCGGGGGAATACTCGGCTTTCGAGAGCGTCCGCAGCAGCGCCATGTGCACGGCGGGGGCGATCGGCGTGCCGGCGGTGGCGTCGAGGATCGACTGCAACTCTTCGCGCGTCGGGCTCTTGGGGATCTTGATCCCCGCGACCGAGGCGCTGATGCGCAGCTCTTCCGTGTCTCCCGGCGTCGGCTCCGGGTGGATGCGCCGCAGGAGCGGCACGCCGAGCCCTTCGAAGAGGCGCGCGAGGACTTCGTTCGCCTCGACCATGAACATCTCGATGAGCGTGTGCGTGAAGGCGTCGTCCTCCGGGTGCACATCGATCACGCGGCCGGAATCGTCGAACTCCAGCTCGGCGTCCGGCAGCTCCAGGTGGATCATCCCCGCCTTGCGGCGCCGCTCGCGGATGGCGTGGGCGAGCGTGTTCATCTCGCGCAGCGCCTGGATGAGCTCATCCGTGTACTTCGGCTCCGTTTTGGCGTGCTTGCGGGCTTCCTTGATGTCGCCGTCGATCAGCGCCTGGGCTTCGAGATACGTCAGGCGCTTGTTGGACTTGATCACCGTGTTGGCGACGCCTTCTCCGGTGCGCCGCCCCTGCCGGTCGTAGCGCATGAACGCGCTCTTGGTGAAGCGCGTCACGCCCTCGGCCAGCGAGCAGATGCCATTGGAGAGAATCTCCGGCAGCATCGGGATCACCAGCCGCGGCAGGTAGACGCTGTTGCCGCGCTGGTGCGCCTCGACGTCCATGGGCGAACCCGCCGTGACGAAGTGCGAAACGTCCGCGATGTGCACGATCAGTTCCCAGCCGTCGCCATCCTCCGTGCGGCGGATGCTGATCGCATCGTCGTAGTCGCGCGCATCGGGCGGGTCGATCGTCGCGGTGAACGTCTCGCGATGATCCTCGCGGATCGTCCGGTCGTACCCCTCCTTCTCCAGCCGCTCGACCTCTTCCTCAAACTCCGCCGTGACGCGCCGCGCGTGTTCGACGACCCCCTTCGGAAACTCGTTGCTCGGCAGACCGAACGCCGCGATCACGCTTTGCGTCTCGACGTCCGGTTCGCCCGCCTCGCCGAGCACCTTGGTGATCACGCCCTCGGCGAGGATGCCGTCCTCGGGGTAGTGCAGGATCTCGACGACGACCTTGTCCCCGGCCTTCGCGTTCTTTGCGCCCGGGTCCGTCACCACGATCGGGTCGCGGAAGTTCTTGCCGTCCGGCTGCACGAGCCACGTCGGCCCCTGCTTGCGCAGCTCGCCCGTCATCGACGTCTTGCCGCGCTCGAGGATCTCGACGACCGTCCCCGTCGTCTCCATCTGGCCGCGCCGCCGTTCGCGCGAGATCGCTACGCGCACGCGGTCCCCCGTCATCGCCGACATCGTCGCCCCCGGCGGCACAAAGACGTCCCCCTCCGCCACCGTCTGCTCCGGAATCACGAAGCCGAAGCCGCGCTGGTTGGCTTTGAACTTTCCGATGATCTCCTTGCCCAGGGACGGCAGGCGCACCTTCCCCTGCTCATCGCGCTGCAGCCGCCCCTGGGCGATCAAATCATCGATCGCCTGTTCAAAGTCGGCGCGATCGCCCTCGCCGATCCCCAGGTCGGCCGCCAGCCGCGACACCGTTGCCGCCTCGTAACTCTCGTGCCGGATGTGGTCGATCAGGCGCCGCTCAAAACGCAAAGGCATGCAGAGATCCCGTCAGAAGGTGAAACGGAAGTATAACGAGGGGAGGTTTCACGCAGAGAAGGAGGGGGGAGTGTGGAGTGCACAGTGCACAGTGCAGAGTGCACAGTGCGGAGGCGATGCACGGTGCGCATCGGGCGCCAGGGGGGGTGCGGAGGGGGGG
>CAYWRO010000012.1:0-6210 GCA_964460345.1 uncultured Phycisphaeraceae bacterium
AGGGCAATCGGGAGGGTCGAGGGGGCAGCGAGGGCGAGGATGCGGGTCATCAGTTCCGCCTCCACTCGCTCCACCCACCCGTCGAACGCGACTTCTGCGCCAGCGATCCGCGCTCCCACGGCCCGTGCGGTAAGCCATTCACCGTCGCACGCCTGACGCAGCGCCTCCTCCCACGCCTCCGCCGTCGGCTCCACGAGCAGCCCGGGCGACTCCACCCCGCGCTCGCGCAGCAGGTCCGCCCCCGATGCCCCCGCGGCGGCGAGCACCGGCAACCCCGCGCGCAACGCATCCGCCACGAACCGTCCCGTCGCCCCCGCGCAGAAGGCGTCCGGCCGCGGCTCCAGCGGGGCGCACACCGCATCCGCGGCGCTCAGCAGCGCCTCGACGGCTTCCGTCTGCCCCACCACGCGCAGCGCACGCTGACACCCCGCCCGGCACGCGGCATCGTGCACCGCGTACGCATCGCGCGCCATCGCCACGACCACCGGAGCATGCCCGGTCGCGACTTCCGGCGCAGTAATCCGCGAGATCGCCTCCAGAAACGCCTCCCAGTCCGTCCCGACCGTCCGCATCAGTGATACAAGCACCACACGTCGCGCCGGATTGATGTGCAGCCGGGCGCGCACCTCCGCTCGCAAGCGGGCATGGAGGTCCGGCGCCACCGGCTCGACCATCGCCGCAAACCCGACGTCCCGCACGCCTTCAGCCAGGCTCGGCCACCGCTCGCTCGCCGCCGCGGCCGCGGCGGGGCCGAAGGCCAGTACCCGCGCAGAGCCGCCGGCCGTCCTCGCCGCTTGACGCTCTACAGCGCGTCCCAGCAGCGCGCCCCAGTGCCGGCTCAGCCACATCCACCGGCTCGCCAGCCCGCGCGAGGAGAGTTCATCCGCCAGCAGCGCCTCGACAGATTCATCCAGCGGCATCCAGACTTGCCCCGATGCCAGCCGCGTCAGTGACAGCGTCACCGCACCCCCACCACCATGCACGACCGCTTCGCACCCGCGCCGCAGCCACCGCGCCGTCGCGCCGGGTTGTTCCGCCTGGTTGTGTTCAAACGGCCGCCGCGCGCGCACGCGGCAGCCGAACATCTCCACATCCTCCGCCGTGTCGCACAGCAGCGTGACCGACCAGCCACGCGCTCCAAGCCCTGCCGTCAGCCGCGCTGTCAGCGCCCCGTGCGTCCATGCATGGCGCTCAAGGCGCGACGCCACAATGACAACCTCGCGCGTCAATCCCCGCCCCCGGTCCCCGCACGATCCTCCCGCCCCTTGTCCCCCTTCGCTCCGCCCCGACCCGTGCCGGCTTCCATCTCCCGAGCCGCCTGAAGCCGCGGCCGCCCGGGATAGCACAGCACCAGCATCGTGAAGAGCATCGCCCCCGTCTGCGTGCTCACCTGGAGCGCATCAAACGTCCCGACCAGAACGAGCCCCGCCACGGCAAACGCCGGCCCGAGCCCGTAGCCGGCGCGCTGTTCGGCCGGGCCGCGGAATCCGCCCCACAGGGCGATCCCCGCCACCGCCCCCGCCAGCAGCAGCCCCGGCACGCCGAGCGTCGCCAGCAGGTGAAGCGGCGCGCTGTGGGCATGATCATGCAGGCGATGTCCACCCTGCGTCACGCCATGCCGCTCCACGTACTCGCCGAGCGCCGTGCGGAAACCGCCCGCCCCCACGCCTGTCAGCGGCCGCTCCGCAAAGGTCTCCAGCGCCGCCCGCCACATCAGCACGCGTGCCCCGGTGTCCGAGTCGTAATCTTCCTCTTCAAGCGCGCGCCGCACCTCCGCCACGCCGATCTCGGCGCGGTGCTCGAGTTGCTCACCCACCAGCGCCCACGCGCCCCATGCCACTCCCGCCGCGCCGACGGCAATCACCACGAGCGATACCGCCAGCCGCCGCAGCGGCCGAACATGGGCAATCGCGTACACCAGCGCAACACCGACGAGCGCGCTGCCCGTGATCCACGCCCCGCGCGTCCCCGTGACAAAGATCGCCGGAATCGTGATCAGGCACCCGACGATTCCCGGCAGCCGCGTGCGCTTGTGCTCTGAGTCCGGCGGCGCATCATCGTCATCGCCCCGCACGCGCACGACCGCCGGGTGCCGGTTCGGCCCGAGCAGCGCTTCCGGCAGGTGCAGCCCCAGCACCGCCACCAGCATCGCCGCCCCGGGAACAGGATCAAGCCACCCGCTATTGCGCCCCGGCTTACGACCGAAGTCGATCCACTCAATCCCGATCGCATTGTCGATGATCTGCACCACCTGCCCGGCATTGGCCACGAGGAATCCCGCGGCGATCGCGATCACCAGCAGCTCCCGCCGGTCCAGCACCGGCCACAGCAGCGGCAGCAGCACGAGCCAGCGAATCGTCGCGATCTCGTCCAACCCCTGCTTCACATCCGGCGACCACAGCAGGCTTATCGCAAGCCACGCGTAATAAGCAAGGATTGCCCACAGCAGCGGCTGCTTCACAATTGGCCACAGAGTCGCGATCCCCTTGTCCAGGCGGATCAGCCAGCAGATCAGCATCGGCAGCCCCGCCCACTCCACAATCGTCGTCGGCGCGGCGAGCAGGAAGCACCAGAGCAGCGCCGTCACCAGGTGAATCCGGCGCCCCAGCGGGTCCACGCGCGCCTGCCACCCAAACCGGACATCCACATCCGGGTTCTGGAGCTCACTGTCGATGTCAATCAGGCGGAGCGGCATATGTGTGGTTCACACGGGCACGGAGCCGAGCGAAAATGTCAGAACGGCTCAAACGGACCCCGCCCCCCGGAACCGGCGTTCGGAATATTATCGGATCACAGCCCTTTCTTTCGCCTCTGCCGAACGCCATTGAAGCCTGAGCCGAATACGTTGGTAGAACAAGGTGGCCGGCAGGCCATGGATACCGGACACTCTGGGTATCAGGAGCGCGGCATGAACGACATCAGCAATGTCCTCAGAAGGGCGGCCATCCGCCTGTGGGTTGCGGGCCTGTTTCGTGCCCTCGTCCTGTTTCTCTCGGTCGGCCTGACCGTCGCCCTCGGGCTGCGCATCGCGCAACAGCTCCTTTCGCTCGAGCTTGCCTGGGTGGATGTGGCCATCTGGCTCGGGGCTGGGGCCGTCGTGGCCGCCCTGGTTTACTCTGTCCTCTTCCGCGAGTCGCGCGACGCCGTGGCCCGCCGCGTCGATGAAGGCGCGCAGCTCCGCGAAGCCATCAGCACCGCGCTGTGCGTCCACACCATGGATGACCCCTGGTCGCGCGCCACCGTCGCTTCCGCGGCGGAGAAGGCCCGCGCCGTGCGCGTCCGTCACGCCGTCCCGATCTCCGCGCCGCGCTACCTGCCGGTGCCGATGGCCCTGTGCGTCGCGCTGCTGGTCGTCTGGATTGCGCTGCCGCGGTTCGACTTCGCCGGTCTCGGCGCTCAGCGCCAGGAGAAGCAGCGCGAGCAGACCATCCTTGCCGAAGCCAGGAAGGTCGAGGACAAGGTCAACAAGATTGAGGAGCAGCTCAAGGAGATCGACCCCGGCGCAGACGGCGCGAAGCCGGAGGCGATCAAGCCCCCGGACAACCTCTCTCCGGAAGAGGTCGTCACCGCCCAGATCCAGAAGATCAGCGATCTTCGTCAGCGGGCCGAGGCGATCAAGGCCGGTGAAAAGGGCCAGACCATGGAAGCCATCAAGGATGCGCTCCAGCGTCTGAAGAGCCCGGGCCAGGAGCTTTCCCCGCTCACGCGCGCCCTGGCGCAGGGCAACTTCAAGGCCGCCTCGGATGAACTGGCCAAGATGCAGGAGCAGCTTGAGTCCGGCGAGATGAGCGAAGAGCAGAAGCAGGCGATGGCCGACCAGATGCAGGCCCTCGCCGAGCAGCTCAAGGAACTGGCCGAGAATCGCGAAGCGCTCGAAGAACAACTCGAGAAGATGGGGCTCGACAAGAAGCTCGCGGCCAGCCCCGAAGCGCTCAAGGAAGCGCTCGAGAAGATGAACAACCTCTCCCAGGAGCAGAAGCAGCAGCTTCAGGAGATGGCCAAGTCCATGAACCAGGCCTGCAGCATGTGCCAGGGCATGTCCGGCGCGATGAACCAGATGGCGCAGGCCATGCAGCAGGGGCAGCAGGGTGAGGGCTCCGAAGGCATGGAGGGCATGGAGGCAATGTCCGGCCAGCTCTCGCAGATGGAGATGCTCGCCCAGGAGCTCGCCCAGGCCGAATCGCTCTCCTCCGAGTGCATGTCCCAACTCGCCGCCCTCAGCCAGTTCAGCGAGACGCCGGAAGGCATGGGCTCCTGCGAGGGCCAGGGCGAAGGCCAGCAGGGCACGCGCCCATGGGCCTCCGGCTGGAAGGAAAGCCCCGGCAACGGCGCGGGCGGCCCCGGCCAGGGCCGCGGCGGCGACGTCGGCCAGCAGCAGGCCAACACCAAGTGGAAGACGGAGAAGTTCCTCGGCGAGGTTGGCCAGGGACGCATGATCGGCACGCGCTTCGTTGAGGGCGAAGGCATCCGCAACGAGTCCGTCGCCGAGTTCCGCGCGGCGGTTGAAGCCGCCGAAGGCGAGGCCTCCGACGCGATCGAACAGAACGTCATCCCCAAGGACATGCAGGACGTCGTCAAGCGTTACTTCGGCCGTCTGAAGGCCAAGACCGAAGCCGAAACCGCCGAGGCGCCCGCCGAAGCGACGGAAGGCTGATCAGCGCCCGCTCAAAGAGAACCAGCAACCAGCGCCCGCGCATGACCACATGCACGGGCGCTGTCGTTCACGAAGTCATCGTGTCCACCCGCATCCGCCAACCCGTTAACTCTCCGTACCATCCGCCATGCTCACCGACACTCACCTGATCCGCACATGGTGCGTGACCGCCCTTCTCGCTGCGGCCGCGCTGCTGCCGGCCTGCACGCGCGAAGCCGCCGATGAAGTCGTCCTCTATTCCAGCGTCGATCCGCAGTACCTCCAGCCGGTGATGGACGCCTTTGAAGAGGAGACCGGCATCCGCGTTCGTTACGCCGGTGACACCGAGGCGACCAAGACCACCGGCCTGGCCACACGCCTCGTTGAGGAGAACCGCTCCGGCCGCGCCCGGGCCGACGTCTGGTGGTCCAGCGAACCATTCTGGACCATCCAACTCGCCGGGCAGGGGATCTTTACGCCTTACACCAGCGACGCCGCGGAACAGTCCATCCCCGGCGGCTGGCCCGCCCAGCACCGCGGCGACAACGACCTCTGGTACGGCCTCGCCCTCCGCGCCCGTGTCTTCGTCTACAACACCGACCTGGTCAGCGAGAGCGACGCCCCGCGCACGCTCACCGACCTGCTCGACCCGCGCTTCAAGGGACGCATCGGCATCGCCCGCCCGGAGTTCGGCACCACCCGCGGCCACATGGCCGCCATGCTCGTCGCATTCGGTGAAGACCAGTTCCGCGACTGGCTCCAGAGCCTCGCCGACAACGGCGTGCGCATCTACGACGGCAACATGTCCGTCGTCCGCGCCGTCTCCACCGGCGAGATCCACGTCGGCCTCACCGACACCGACGATGTCTGGGCCGGCCAGCGCAACGGCTGGCCCGTCGCGCTGACCTACGAAGCCCGTTCCAACCCGCCGTCACTCGAGACCGGCATGGGCCCCCTCATGATGCCCAACACCATCGCCCTCGTCGCCGGAGCGCCCAACAGCGACAACGGCAAACGTTTCATCGACTTCGTCCTCTCCGGCAAGGCCGAACGCATCCTCGCCGAGAGCGACTCCCACAACATCCCGGTCAACCCCGACCTGAGCGCTGAGTTCAGCCAGTACGCGGTGGCCGATCAGGCCCAGGTCAGCCTGGAAGCAGTCGCCGCGGCGATGGACCGCGCGATCCAGATCTGCAACGAAATCCTCACCAGCCGCTAACCTCCGCATCACTCCCATTCCCCATTCCCCATTCCCCATTCCCCATTCCCCATTCCCCATTCCTCATTCGCCATTCGTCATTCGTCATTCGCAATTCGTAACTACACTTCCTGATGCCCCCCGAACTCAAGCCTCTCGTCCGCGAAATCCTCCCTGAAATCATCGCTCTCCGGCACGACCTCCACCGCCACCCCGAGCTCGCCTACAAGGAACACCGCACCACCTCCGTCGTCGCGCGCGAGCTTGACCGCCTCGGCATCCAGCACGTCGCAAACGTCGCCCGCGGCAGCGGCGTCGTCGCCCACCTCCCCGCCACCACCGGCAAGACCGATGGTGCAGTCGCGCTCCGCGCCGACAT
>CAYWRO010000012.1:6220-64282 GCA_964460345.1 uncultured Phycisphaeraceae bacterium
CCGCGAGCTCGAGCGCCTGGGCATCGCTCACGCCGCGGGCCTCGCCGGCGGCACGGGCGTGGTGGCCCACCTCCCCGCGACCGTGGGCGACACATCCGCCGGCGCCGTCGCCCTCCGCGCCGACATGGACGCCCTGCCCATCGAGGAGCGCACCGGCGCCCCCTACGCCTCCACCACCCGCGGCGTCATGCACGCCTGCGGCCACGACGGCCACACCGCCAACCTCCTCGGCGTCGCGCGCGTCCTCTCCCGTCTCGATCACCGCCCCAACCCCGTCACCTTCATCTTCCAGCCCGCCGAAGAGGGCGGCGCAGGCGGCAAGGCCATGTGCGAGGCCGGCGCGCTCGACGGCACGCTCCTCGGCCCGCCCGTCGAGCGCATCTTCGGCCTCCACGGCTGGCCCCAGCTCACCGTCGGCCAGGTCGGCTCACGCCCCGGACCGCTCCTCGCCGCCACCGATACCTTCAAAATCACCGTCCGCGGCCGCCAGTCCCACGCCGCCTACCCCCACCTCAGCGCCGACCCCATCGTCGCCGCCGCGGCGAGCATCACCGCCCTCCAGTCCATCGTCTCGCGCAACGTCGGCCCCCTGCAGAACGCCGTCGTCTCCGTCTGCCGCATGAACGCCGGCACCGCCCTGAACGTCATCCCGCACGAGGCCAAGTTCGCCGGCACCGCCCGCTCTCTCACGCCCGAGATCCGCGCCCTCCTCAAGCAGCGCATCCACGAAACCGCAGCCGCCGTCGCCGCGGCACACGGCTGCACCGCCGAGATCCGCTGGCGCGAGGGCTACCCCGTCACGCGCAACGACCCCGACCTCACCGAGCACTTCTTCGCCGTTGCCCGCGACGCCCTCGGCGCAGACCGCGTCGTCAACGTCCCCGAGCCCACCATGGGCGGCGAAGACTTCGCCTACTACGGCGCGCACGTCCCCGCCTGCTTCTTCATCCTCGGCGTCTGTCCCCCCGGCCGCACCGACTTCCCCACGTTGCATCAGCCGACGTACAACTTCAACGACGACGCCCTCGAGACCGGCATCGAAACCATGTGCACCCTCGCGCTCGCCTGACGCGAACCATGCACGCTATTCAAGGGTGCCACCGCTCGCCGCGGTACTCCGCGGCGCAGCGGTGCGGGCGCGCAGAGGCCAGGGGTTTATCAAGATTTGGTTTGTGTCGGAGAAGTCCGCTGTAACGGTGCCACCGCTCGTCGCGGTACTCCGCGGCGCAGCGGTGCGGGCGCGCACAGAACAAGGGATTATCAAGAGTTGGCTTGTGCCGGAGAAGTCCGCTGTAATGGTGCCACCGCTCGCCGCGGTACTCCGAGGCGCAGCGGTGCGTGCGCGCACAGGACAGGGGATTATCAAGAGTTGGCTTGTGCGGCAGAAGTCCGCTGTAACGGCGCCCGTGCTCGCTGCCCCGTGCGCTCGCGGCGCAACAGTGCACCCGCCCAGCCCCACCCGCCGCGGCAATATCATGCAGCGGTCAGCGGCTGCCATTCACACCATGCCCCGCACCCATGACATCCTCTTCTACGACGGCCACTGCGGCCTCTGTCACCGCAGCGTCCTCTTCGCCCTCAAGCGCGACCCCGACGGCTCACGTTTCCGCTTCGCGCCGCTCCAGGGTGAAACCTTCGCCGCGGCGGTCCCCGAGCCCACCCGTCGCCGCCTCCCCGACAGCATCGTCGTCGCCACCCCCGACGGCCGCCTCCTCACCCGCTGGCACGCCGTCCAGCGCCTCCTCACACGCCTGTCCCAACCCTGGCCAACCCTCGCCCGCCTCACCCAACTCATCCCCCGCCCCCTCATGGACCGCGCCTACGACACCACCGCCGCAATCCGCCACCGCCTCTTCCCCAGGCCGCAGAACACCTGCCCCATGTGCGACCCGGCACTCCGCAGGCGATTTTTGCCCTAGCCTGACTCACTTCGGCGATCCAGTGTGACTGCGAAAAGATGCGCGGAGAGGCTGGTTCAAGCCTCAACGTTCTAGTTCGGGGCAAGTTCTCGCCTCATCACAGGCGCACGAAGTCGACCGTGATACTGGCGTCATCCCATGTATGCATCTCGCCTTTGGGATTCGTCAGGATCACAATGTCTATATCGCCTCCCAGTGGCCGCTGGACAATCCAAATGCTGCCGGACTCAAACCGTTCAGTTGCCTGGCCATCTGGATCGGCGCACTGAAGAGGCTCCCGGAGCATCAGGCAATCCCCCTCCTTGAGACCACTGCGATATTGCAGCGGATCGCTCGCCGCCTCGGCGCTCGGCTCCTCGGCGGGATCAAGGATTTCAGCGCCTTCGATCTGGAAGCTGCCGAACCCAACGATCTCCGAGTCCGTTCGGCCACTCGTGACGCCGAACCACATAACGCCGGCCTCCGGCGACACGTCGACCGTGCAGGGAAGGAACTCGATCGTCCTGCCGTCATCAAGCCTCACGCGCACCATCGCCCTCCTGCCCAGAGCAATTGATAAGCGTCGGTCAGCCTCAGTTAGCAGCGGTTTCTGCTTCATCATCGAAACCCAGATCACGCAGCGACACGGCACGCTCAACTGCGTTCGTCGGCACAAGCGTTGGGCACGAATGTACCTCCACAATCTGGCTGGCGCCGTAGAGATCCTGAGGTGACAGAATTACAAACAGCATGCATCGCCTAGGTCCTTCTGCTTCGTATGCATACGACAGCTTGATACAATCTTCATTAGGATCGAACGACGACTCTAGAGCAGGCCACTCACCTTGCAGTGCGGCAGCGCATGCGTGCTCTGCACGGCCGCGATCCTTCATGGAAAGGCAAACGACATCGGCGATATACCACGATGAGCACGGAGTACTGACATTGTGAGCGATCCATTCGAGTAGTGCTGCATCGTCATCTCGAATTGACATCCGAGCCTTCGCCGCCTTCCTTTGCATTCTCCACGCCTGCCAACTCATTGAACCGTTTCCGCTCAGCGCACTAACCAACAGTCCATATGGTCCATCGCTTCCTGTAGGGTCCTGTGTGGAACCGGGCCGCCTCCGCCCGATTCTATCGTCTTGATGACAGCGTCCACCGCCTCCTCACCGAGGATCGATCCAGTTTGCGCCGCCCACCGCGCCCCCCTCCATTCAGTCGATCAGCAATCGAAGGCCGGAGCGGGTTCCTTGGGTGACGTGCAGCTTAAGCCTTGGGCTCGCCGTGACACAATCGCTCCACGGTCTCGCGGATCCGCGCCTTCCTGTCCTCGCTCGTCCGCCCGTTCTCCATCCTGCGAACGACATCCTGTAGCCGTTTGCACATCTCGGGGGGAACTCCTTTTGGGAATGTTGCCTTTGCAAGAATCTCGAGCGTCTCGCACTTTGCGTAACCGGCCGCCCATTCGATCGCGTTCGTGCCGTCCTCGTCCTCTACCAAGGGATCAGCGCCGTGATCCAGAAGGAGTCTGGCAACGGCCCGCGTCCCTGCCCACGCGGCCTCGGCGATCGGCGTCCTCCCGTGCGCATCCCGCACATTCACCTTCGCGCCGGCCTCCAGCAGCACTCGCACCATCTCCACGGATGGCTCTTCAACCTCGACGCCCTCGATAGGATCCCAGCCCCAGACGGAGTTGGCCCTGGCCGCATCGTGCAGCGGCGTCTCCCCATCTTTCGGATCACGGGTATTCACAGAGGCCCCGGCTTGAATGAGCACCTCTATGTTCGCTCTACGGCGTCTGGATACGGCCGCATGAACGATGCCTCTGCCTCTAAATGTGACATCGACATCGGCGCCGTGCTGAATGAGGAGCTCCAGGCAGCGGGGATCTGGGCTGCTGGTCGCGTCGTATAGCACTGTGCCGCCAGTCCTATCCCTCGCATGTACATCCGCCCCCTCGCCGAGCAGAATCTCGACGACGTCTGCCGCACCGGTTCGCGCGGCAAGCATCAGCGGAGTTTCTCCCCTCCAATCTTGCGCCTCAAGATCGACGCCGAGTTGCAAGAATCGCTTCACAGCGTGCACCCGACAGTTCTTCTCGGGCCAAAGGACTGCCCACATGAGCGGAGTGCGTCCCTCCTTCGTTCTCACATCGAGAGTCGCACCGTGGGCAACGAGCGTATCGATCATCTCGAGCGTTCTCGCATAGAACAGTGGCGTGGCCTCGGCCTCGCGCGATGACAAGCAGACCATCTCTTGGTTCACATCCTCACCGGCCGCGAGCAGATCTGTCACGGTCCGCACATCGCCGGCCGCAACCGCCTGAAACAGCGGCGGATACTTCTCGTCATCGCGCAGCTCAAGCGGCGGACACTCACCTTCTGGGCCTGCATCGGGCCGCTGGCTCGCACTCTCGGCGGCACGCGCCGGGCAGCCGCCACCCAGTGTGGATAGCAGGAACAGCACAATCACTGCAATCGCTGGCGCTCGCATCGACTCGACTTTCAACATACCTTCCTCGTCATTTCTCGCGCGGATGACTCCACCGGCCTTCCGTCCAGACACCGGGCGGATTCGGGTCATCGATCGGGCTACTCGAATCGAGGGCTTGCTCTATCCACTTTGGTATGCTCCATCCTCCCCAGGGCAGCGGACCAACCCCGGGGTTGAGCAAGGCAGGGTGGCACCAAGATCACTCTATCCGTGCCACCGAGATCGGCTTTGCGATCTCGGCACACCCGTCGGTGTCCCCGAGCACATTCTCCCGAGAACCGGATGCTGGCCGCAACGGCTTCGGAGCCGCCGCGACTGTCAAGGACATGTACGTGATGGCCGCCGCGTGTCGCCGTGAGGGAAGCCTCGCGGCGCTTTCGCCTATCATTGCGGCTCGCGTCGCGTCCTCGGGCCTTGGGGGCCGATTTGGCGGCATTGAGCGGGGGCGTAGCTCAGTCGGTAGAGCAGCGGTCTTTTAAGGCGACGGGCCAACGGCTCGGCTCTCGGCGCAAGTCGTTGTAAACGCCGCGCTTGTGGGAGGTTGGATCTCAGGAATTGTTATGGCGCCGACACCCGTTTGCGTCCATTTGCATCCCTTTGCGGGTGTCGTTGACACCCGCAAAAGGCACGTGTCGATGTGCTGAATGGGACCCACACGCAGGAGGCCCCGCGCCGCGGCGGAGCAGAAGCCCGCGCTGATCGTGGGGAAGCTGGCAGCGAATAGGCTCTTCATAGGCCTTGTCTTTATCCGATTCGCAGTTGTCGAGGGTCGTCTGTGATCGTCGCGGACCTGCCCGCAAGAGTCGAAGCCATTATCGGGTCCCTCACCGCAAGAACTCCTCTCAAAGCATCATCGATCAGCCATGGGCAACGTCTTTGGTCGGTAGGACTACTGCCCTTCCCCCCTTAAGTACTGGTCTAACAGCGCACGGTTGCAGAAGTACCACGTTACGACGGGCGGCGGCTCATCGCGGATGCTCTGAGCCGCAAAGACTGAAGAGTCTCGCCAATATGTGACCAGACACCGCTGGTCAATCGCGTATACTCTAACAGCAAACGTGTGACCTTCAAAGTCAAACACCCGGACAGATGGCGTCTTTCCGTGGAAGCCGAACTGCCCCCAATCGGATCCCTCGACGATCGCCCCTGATCTTAGCGCCGCCTCTGTCCACTCGATTCGTTCACGATCTCGCGAGCAACCGGTTACGATCGCCACTGCTAGTAGCATCGCCGTCAGCTCGTAGTTGAACTGCATTCGCACTGCTGCTCCTCTGAATGTGCCGTCTTATCGGTGTCTGGCTTGCTGCGGATGCGACGACGGCAGGGTGGCACCAAGATCACTCTATCCGTGCCACCGAGATCGGCTTTGCGATCTCGGTGCCCTTGGCCTGCGTCTCCGCTTACCGCAACCCTCCTCTGCGCCCTCCAATCCCCGGGAGGAAGATACGTTCAACCTTTCTCCCGCATGTCATCCAACGCCGCACGCCCGACCACTCCATTTCTCTGCGCTGCAAGCAAATCCCGCTTGACCCGGTTGCGGCCAGTGTACCGCACCTCGCGGCGGAACTAGCTCAGCGGCCAACGGACCGCCTGAATCGGCGATGAGGTGACTGGGTCGGGTCCAAGCACGCAAAGGCTACGGAGCCGCCGATCGGAGCCGCTGTGCGGAGGAAGGGTCAAGTCGATGGAGCTTTGTGAGCCATTCATTCGCTCGGCCATCGTCACCGGTTCGTCTCAGAGCTTGAATTAATAAGTAGAGGCTCTGGGCATCACGTGGACGAAGCTCCACCGCGCGCTCAAACGCGAGAGCGGCGGAGGCCCACTCCTCTCGCGCGTTGTGACAATGCCCAAGATATTGCCAGGCCTCTGGGTTGCGAGGCATGGAATTAGCGGCCCTGGTCGCGGCTATGAGCGCGTCGTCGTGTCGTTCGGCGTTCAAGAGCACCCATGTCTTCAGCATCATCAAAGAGGCATCGGTCGGAAACAGCGATAGCCCGCGGTCCGCCGCGTCGATTGCCTTCTCGTACTGATCGCTGATCGCGTACAGGCGCGTTTCCAGGTAATGGGATGTGGCTGAACAGTCAATGGTTCGTAGTGTGCCGATGAGGACCTCGGCTTTGTCCCACTCCTTCTGCTGCTGCCAGTGCCTGATCTCGGCAAACAGCAATTCTGGAGCGTCATCCTGGAGAAGCCGCGCCTCAGCCAGAACGGAGGCGCAGTCATCGTGACGCCCCTCTCTCTCGTATGCCCGATACAGTTGGACGTATGCCTGGACGGAGGGCTTGGCCTCAAGCGAGCGGCGATAAGAGGAAATGGCCGCCTCCACCTTTTCATCGGCCAGGGCGATATCGCCCGCGGTCAGAAAGCAGCGGTCCAGCCGAACGCCTGTGCGCTCCCAGACACGCAGCTCGTCCTCCGCCGCTGCGGTGTCCCCCATCTCCGACAAGAAGGTGGCCAGCAGCCGGCGGGCCGGCCAATGGTGCTCGTCGGCCGCAGTCGCCCGTCGTAAGCTCGCCGTCGCGCTCTCCATCTGCCTGAGTTGGTACGCTTGTGCCGCGTCTCGCACATGCATGACCGCGTCGATGTAATGTGGCCTCGCATTCTCATGTGCCCACTTGGCGATCGGGACAAAGCGGGCATTCTGTTCAACCTGCCGCACAATACCACGAACCGAGGCAGCCGTACCGAGATTCTCTCCACCACTGGTTAGAAGCGCAACCACTTCCTCTGCATGGTTCAAGATGACGCCGCCGCTGTATCCCGGTTCTACGTGCACGTTGGCTCGTAGAACTCGCACGCCGTCCACCCAATGCCACGTTTCGACAATGCCGTCGCGAGCTTCCAGTAGATGGCGGCTGCCTCGCGCAATCGCGGAAGCGCGATCGCACGGCATCGCCTCATCCTCTGCAATCACTGGTAGAGGGACAAAGCCGTCAGGCGCCATCACTCTCAACGCTACAACGTCGAGGTCCTCGCCAAAGTCCATGACCGACTCCACCCGTCGTCGGCCATGATCCCCGAAATTGACAGTGACGGCCTCCTTGGCTCCCAAAAGGCAGTGTCTGGCAGTCAGGACCAGGTCGGAAGAAACGCACAAAGCGGATCGCGCCGTCATCGTCGTGCCATCAAGCTCCACCGTCACCAAGGCGGACATGGCGTCGGCATGTGTGGAGGCCGATGTCGCTTCAACGCTGGCTGCCCAAGAAATCTGTGTGCCCGTCACACTGCCGAGACAACTCGACAGACAGCACAGGAAAAGTGGAACCCTTCGCGTCAGGGTGAGGGGCCGGGGTCCGATCCCAGCGCGACGATGGTCTCGAGCACTCCGTACGAGCGGTGAGGTGGCTTGGGCACATGGTTGAAGCCAATCCGTTGGAGCCATTGCCAACTCCTTCGAGAGGTGAGGACGAAGAGACTCGAAGAGACGTCAGGGGCTGGGTCCTCATCGCCGATTTCAACCACCATAGCAGAAGTTTGGATCCCTGACAGACGGGCAAGCCCGTTGGGCGGCCTTGAACGGCGAAGGTTCCGATGGACCGTGCCTCCGGGCTGGTGCACCGGTGGTGCCGTCGGGAACTCTGGGGTGCGCCCTCAAGGACCGCCGAGATTCCTTTCGTCCGTCAAGTGCATGTTCGGTGCCCGACTCCGATCTCCCCGGCCTTCTCTCGGTCGCAAGGCGTTTTCGCCTATCATTGCGGCTCGCGTCGCGTCCTCGGGCCTTGGGGGCCGATTTGGCGGCATTGAGCGGGGGCGTAGCTCAGTCGGTAGAGCAGCGGTCTTTTAAGGCGACGGGCAAACGGCTCGGCTCACGACACAAGGCGTTGTAAACCCGCAACTTGTGGGAGCTTGGATCTCAGGGGCCGTTTCGGCGCCGACACCCGCTTGCGTCCGTTTGCATCCGTTTACGGGTGTCGGCGACACCCGCGACAACCCTACCCACCGCACGCGCTGGCGCGGTCGGAGGTCTAGGCGTTGAGGTACGCAAGCAATCCCCACCTCCTGCTCCGCTTGCCTTGGCTCTGCCCATCAACGCGTGCCCAGTCTGGTGATCACTGCGTGTGCATTACCAATAGGAGGACACCGTCCCTCAAGACCACCACATCGCCCTGTAAGAGCGGAGCTTTGAAGAATTGACTTGCGTTGTAGCACTGTGTCGTAGCAGTGAGATTCGCGTCCTCACCCAGCCACTCGAACTCCGCAAGGTCTCCCCCTTGCCACGTGTTCGGCGCTTGGCTTGCCATCAGATCATCGGTCACCGAAGTCGGCACAGTCAGCCTCGCCACCAGTTGCCAGTCGTTGCCCCCTGGCATCTCACGCGTCACCCATTCAGCCGATTCCACGTTCTTCGGAAGCTGTACTAGCCGCCCCAGGGCGATGATATCCGACGATGCTCCGGCTGGTTGAGCCGACTCGCCGCATCCACCGAGAACGAAAGTGAGTAGCAGCAGAACGGTCGCGAGTCGTGTAGCCCACATCTGGTCCACTCCTACTCCTTGTTGTTGGTTGCCGCGTCTCTCGCCTGCGTGTATCCGCTGTGGTGTCATTGGTACGTACCCCACCAAGTGTCCGTCGTTTGCTGCTGCGGCGCGGATCGTTTCTGCTGTCGCTCGAGTCGGACCGCCTTTCGCGGTTTGGAGCTCCCGGACTGCGTCGTCTCAGGGATCTGCCCGAGCTCCCACACGGCGTAACGTCTCGCCTCACCATATTGCGTAAACTGATGCGCCAATCCGGTCAACTCAAAGCGGCCATTGGCTGAATCGGGTATTCCCGTGGCCAGATCGGCAGCGCCAGGATTGAAATTGTATCTGTCCTCGGCATGTAGCGTCAGAGCCATAATAAAGTAGGTCTTCTTGTCGTCACATATCACCGACACGTCCGCAGAACCCCAGATTGTGTGGCCCCCGATCGCCTTCTGCCAGTTCTCCGTAACTGGATACGCACCTTTATTGTACTCCGTGTGCGGTGTGGCGGCGCCTGTCATCTGAAATGTCATACTCCCCCTCTCGGCGTATAGCTGTTCTGCGTATCGTTGTGCATTTGCAAGTTCATTACTAAGGAATTCTCGCCCAGCCGCGTCTTGGCGAAGGTATGCATCATAGTCAAGGACATAGTCCCTGCCTTCACCTTCTAGGAAGTGGCCATATGCCCGCGTGGCATCGGCAAGATCAGGGCGGACAGCGGTAGCCACTCGCTGCTTGGTCAACCAGTATTGATACGCCACATAGTCGTTCAAAACTGGCTCCCGGTGCGGGAACGCATCCAAGAACCCGTTGTCGTGCTGGATGCTCGGGCGCGTGGGGGGGCCTATGTCGTACGGACCGAGCCCCATTGGGTCGAGCAGGACAAACGGCGTCGACCCAACATACTGGTACATGCTCATCCCGTCGACGTATCCCTTCGGATCGCGCTGGAGCCAGCGGCCGAGCGCGGGGTCGTAGGTGCGGTTGCGGACCGTGTAGAGGCCGGTCTCCGGGTTGAAGACGTAGCCGCCGAAACCGATTGGATTGTCGGGGGGGGCGTTACTGTAAACGACAGCACCCTCGACCTCGCTGATCCATCCGTCGGGGATGAACTCTCTCTCGCCAGCGTTCATCAGCCAAAAGTCGAAATGCTGAAAATCGTCGTCAGGGAAGACGCTTCCAGTGCCCAACGTACCTGTCCGATTCAGGTCCAAGTCGGAGGCATAGAGTGGCTCATCAATGACATTCTCTTCCGCCTCGTCGAAGCGCTGGCGATCGGCATCCGGGTCCCAAACCCTGTCGGCCAGGAGATTGCCCGGTCTTCGTTGATGCCCCGTCCCATATGAGTCATAGCTGACACGCTCAACCACATCGCCGGCGTAGTTCACGAGTCCGACGACCGAAAACTGAACGTCCGTCAGGTAATACCACGAATCAATCCACGATACGTCCTGCTCCTCCGGCCAGAGCAGAGACGCCGAGCCAACCCGGCGTGCAATCGGATCATCAATGTGTCGGAGTCCCCACACCTGATGGTAAACACCCGGGATGCCGCCGGTCGGCAGATCATTGATGACGTGCTCTTCGGCAAGCCGCCACTCCGCGTCGTAGTACATGATCCGGAGTTGATCAATGGTCCCGTCCGGTACGGGGTCCGTGTCGGCCAGTTTGAGCGTCCGCCACCCCAGTCCGTTGTACTGGTACTTGGCGATGGGGATCTCGTTAGATGGTGTGCCCGTATCGGGATCAATGGCCACCTCGACGAGCCGGTTCCAGGCATCATGGATGAAGACCCTCGCTGCCGTGCCGCCAAGGTACTGCTCTCGGATGTTCCCGACGTCGTCATAGACGATCGTCAACGGCGATGCCGAGTCGACCTCGACGATTTCATTGGCCATATTGTGCAGGCGATCCTCGGAGAAGTCCTGCGTCTCGCCGAACACCTCGGGATCTCCTCCACGATCCTGCTCGAACTTGATCCAGTTACCGAGCACGTCGAGTGACCATCGCTCGGATCGATGACCCGGGACCAGTTCCTCGGCCGTGTCATCCCAGAGCCCGCGCGTAGCGAGCAGTAGACGGTCCAAACGGTCATAGGAGAACTCCGCGTCCCGAGTTCCGATGAAGGAGCCGCCGGGACGGTCATCGATGTTCTGAAGGCGGTTTGAGACACGATCGTACGAAATACGCTGTTCAAAGAGCGGCGGTCGGTCCGGCACTGGCGCCGGAGAGTTAAGCGTGAGGCCGCCGTCCACCCATGCGTGGAGAGTCGTTCGGCCGAATCGATCCCAACCGTGATAGACCCCCTGCACCTCGAGGTCATTGTGAGGCCCAGTATTTCGTGCGCCGTTGTGCTTGAACGTGCAGTCCTGCTGAACATCGATATCCGTGTAATCGACGAGCACCACGCCGCCAACACCAACGTACTCGTACTCGCACGTGCCCAGCTCATCGCTCGGCTGCACCTTCACCATGCGGCTGATGCGGTCGTCGAGCGAGTTCAGGGAGTTGTAGCCGTATGAACACGTCGTCGTAGCATCGGTGTGCGTCATCGACGATAGGCGCGAGTAGTTCCCCAGCGAGTTGCCGGATGTATCGACTGCAGCGCTCGAGTAGGTGTATCCGATGGTCGCCGGATCCAGTGAAACACTGCTCGTGAGTCCAGGCAGGTCGCCGTCTCCGTCGACATCCTGAACAACGCCCGCGACCTGCCACAGAGGCGTGTAGGCAAACTCCACAGAGTTCAGGACATTGTCGCTGGCATCTAGCGACTCGACTGTGTCAGTTCGACCCAGCGAGTCGTAGGTCGTCGTGACCCCCTTAACCTGAGTATCGATTGGCCATTGTGTGTTTGAGAAGTCCGCCGCGTCGCGTGTTACACGCCCAAGTACGTCGCGCGTGTAGTCGTGGCGAGTTTGGTTCTGGTCGATCCTTGTCCGAAGCTCGCCCAGCGCGTTGTACGTCAGATACACAGTGTTGAAGTCATCGGTACTGGGCGAGCCATCGACCTCATCGGGGTAGTGAATGGCGGTGAGCAGGTCTCGCGAGTACACAAGGCTGCCGCTGCGAACGCTGGGGTCCGCTGCGTTCGAAGCTGAGTAGACATACTCGGTGGTTTGCGAGGCCTCGGCTTGCTGTGCTTCGTCGTAAAGATGCGCGATCTGCAGAAGGGTCTGTCCTTCGCCGCTGTACACGAAGCTGGTTGCCCGTTCGTGTGTGTCAGGCGCCGTTGTCGATCGCGACGTGACCTCCCATTGCCCGCCGCTCCATTCCATGACGAGCGAATCCCAGTTCTCGATGACTGCACCCGTACGGCTCAGGTCGTCATAGAGCGTCTTCGTGATCCGCCCCTCCGGATCAATGATTCTTTCAACGAGGCCGCGCTTGTTGTAGAAAAAGGTTGTGACAAGCTCTTCAGGGTTGACAGGATCCTGGTCCGGCGGCGTTCCGCTGACATCGGGCGCGGTCCCCCCCGTACGAAATGTCATGTCGCTGGTGATGTTCGTCCCGTAGTCGACTGTCGCGATGACCCGTCGTGCATCGTCGTAATAGTGGCCAACGAAGGTGGTGACCGCGGTCGTGTTGCCGAGGGCGCCGGTTCCAGACGCATCGTGCAGCCGCTGGCGGCTCTCAGAGAGCACCAAACGATCCTCGTCGTTGTATGTGTGATGCGTCTGCTCGAGGACGATGTCGTCGTCCAGGGTAACGGCCTCGCCGTGATTGCCGGTCGTGCCAGGCCTCTCATCACCTCCGCGATCTGTAATCGAGGTCGTGACCACTCGACTGTGTGCGTCGTAGATACGCTTAATGCCTGGGCCGTTCGGGCCCCATGAAGCGATTTCGCGCCCTCGGGAGTCGAACCAGGAGTGATCTTCCAAGTAGGTCGGACTTGACAATGAAGCGTCGATCGCCGTCCGACTCGCGAATTGGAGTCCTCGCTGACTATAGGCCGCGGTGGTCAGCCGGCCGCGGTCCTGGTTCTCACTGGCTGCATCGAACGTGTTGGGATCGAAGCCCACATCGAGAGAGCGATCGGTCGAGTACACGGCGGTCGCTATCGGGCGGTCGAGGTTGTCGTAGAGCACAGCCGAGTGAGGCGAGAGGGGGTTGCGCGTGTATACCGGTCTATTGCGGAAGTCGAAGAAGCGAATCGTGTCGCGCTCTGCGACGGCGAGGCCTTGGACGGTATCGTCGCCCGTAAAGAGCCGTGTGAATGTCAGGTTACCATTACCGACGCCTTGGACGGGCCCGGTGTCATGGTCGTAGAAGTACCGCGCCACCTCGACCAGATTGCCGGTCGTCGTCCCCACCTTCTTTGAGATCACTCGGTCCAGCGCGTCGTAGACGTACCCCGTGATCGTGCCGTTCGCGTTCGTCAGGTGCTCGACGCGGCCCAGCAGGTCGTAATCGAAGGAGGTGGTGTAGTTCCCGTTGCCGCTGACATCATGCCAGACCTTGCTGCTCGCGACGACGCCGGAAAGCAGGTGCTGCGTGCGGCTGCGGGCGATCTCCCCCTCGGTGTCTGTGGTCGTCGCCAGGGTATAGGTGAAATCGCCAGCAGGCGTTGGCGCATACGTCTGGCCGGAGTTGATGGTGAAGTTGCTGAGGCCGATCACATCAGCGCCAGCATTCATCCACGCGATCCGCGCCGGCCCGTTGAACGCATTCGGCTCCGAATGAAAGACGCCCGCCAGACGGTGCGGGAGCGTCACTTCGGCGTAATAGAAGATGCCAGGGCGTTCCTCAATCGTACGAAGTTCGCGAACAATGTAGGTGCTCACACCACCTGGCGCAATCTCTTCGATTATGCGTCCGAGCAGGTCTCGCTTGTAGACAGTGGCAAGCTGACCACCATCGGCCGATCGCCCCCAGCCGGACACACTCAGCAACTGATTGGAGTAGTCTTCATCCGTAGGCCCATCGAACTCGAACCCGTGGAAGTACAATCCGGCATTCAGCTTCAAGGCTCCCATGGCTCCAGCGGGTGCATCCGGGTCGGCGTTACGGACGAGTCTCGTCACAGTGCCTGTCTTCTCGTCGAACTCGCGATAGGTTAAACTCAGGTCGGGCGCGCGAGACCAGACGTTGCGGCCACGGATGTCGAACAGTTCGTACGACTCGTACACGCCCCCTGGCCCATTCTCCGGCTCCAACTCGGCCTCCACGATCGTGTGCACGAACGCAAGGTCCCCGCTCGTGTTGTCGTCGCTGTGGAAACCGTACTCGAACTCGGTTCGCTCGATCTCGTCATCCATGGAAATGGCCGACCATGCACCGGTGTACTCGGTCCGAAACCGCTCAGTGAATTTCGGAAGCCACGGACGCTCGTTCACCGGTCGCTGTACCTCGTCAAGCTCGCCGTACTCGGTATGTTCAATCAGGATAAAGTCGTCAACGTCCAGAGGTGAGTTTGGGTTGTCCTGACCAAGCCGGACCTCGCTGCGGCGATTGTCCGTCGTGTAGGCATAAGCATGCACCAGGCCAGTCGAGTTGAACGAGTAGCTGAAATCACCAGGAGTCGTAGCGGCGTCAGCAGGCGTATAGCTCGCCATCGCCTCCGGCGTGTACTCCTTGATCAAGTTGCGCGTGGCTGGGTCGTACTCGTAGTGCGTGACCCACGTGCGCCCGCCGGGGTAGGCAGGGTGATTCTGATCGGTAATGACGGGCTCCACGATCGCCCGATTGCACAGGTACGGCACTGAGCCGTCGGCCCCGCCAATTCGCTCCATGTCGTGGTAGATGCGGCGGTGCTCGTCGGGGTAGTCGTCGCCACCGGTGATTGCGCCGCCGAACAGCAGTTCCCTGACCCGCGTCGTCAGCTTCTCCGGGGCAGGAGAGTTGCTGTAGGTGTAGTACGTGTACTCGAACTTCTTCCCTTGTGTGACGTCGCCGGCACCGCCGCACCCGCAGTCGGTCTGAACGTACTGAGCAGCCACGCGTCCCTCGTGTGGGTCGCTTGGTGGATAGTACGAGAGGATCTTAGCCGCCAGGTCCACGACCTTGAAGTCGGCCTGATCGAACGCGTCGTCGCCGTCGCCGCGCGTCAGCAGGAGGGCTGCTGCCGTTTCAACCGAATCGACAGACGGCGTTCCAACGGAGTTCTTCTGCTGCGCGTAGTACTCGATCTGCTCCGGCAGGATCACCATCTTGAGCTGGTGAGGCGCAGCGCCCCGTGTAGTCAGTCGGTCGTCATCATGCAAGCCAGCGCCGCCACCGTCGTGATATCTGTACTGGCATACGCTGGTCCAGAACTCGTTACCCGGCGTGGGCAGGGCTTCGTCGACCTTGTCGATGCGCACCTGTTGCACCACTTGGACTAGGTCAGCCTTCCGACCAGTCGGAGCGGAGGGTGCGACTTCTCCGATATCCGCAGACCAGTTACCATCCGTCTCAGAGGCGTAGGTGTAGTCCACCTTGTGTGTGACGACGAAGGTCTCGTTTGTGGCGTCCCAACGCTCCACGCGCACCTTGTCCAATAAACCGAAGTGCTGTACCTGATCATCATCGAGGTACCAGTCAAAGATGACGATTGCCTCGACGGCAGGATTCTTGGGCGAGCCATTCAAATAGACCGCCCGTAGCCGTGGCTCCGACGGTGTCGTGTAGTACTCGTACGTCTTGTAGTTTCCGTAGACATCTCGCTCTTGTAGAACGAGCCCCTCAAGCTTGGTTACCGTTGCCACCGGAGGAAACTGTGGGCCCGTGTCGCCAACCTCGAGTTCGCGCACAAAGTCGAGTTCCCATCCCCCAGGCTCGATCAGGCGCCAGGTTCGCCACGTAAGTCCGTCGATGTCGATTGTGCCCTTCACAAGTCGCTGGGGCGTAGGACCACCGGTGGACCACTCCTCTACGCTGTCAAGCGGATCGGTTTCGTGAAAGACCAAGTGCTGATGAACCGGCACGCCATCTAGCTTGAGGACAGGCGTTTGCCCACTCTCGTCTATAGCCAAGCGTCGGAAGACATTCATCCCCCAGCCGCGACCCGCTAGGCTACCTCCGGCGGCCGCGAGATAGTCAATATCGCTCGTATATTCCCGGAACAATTCAAAGTCAGGCCCAGTGACCTGCACAGTCAAGTCCGTCATGCGCTCAGTCTTAGTGCCAGTGGCGAGCGACACAGGATTGCAGTCTCGAGGGTTGATGAGGGAGTGTTCGATCAGGCCGCTATCACTTGCCTCGCCCAGGAGTTCGGTCGTCGCCACGGCTTGGAGCGTGATGGAGCCACTCAGCTCTGCAAGGTCGCGAAACTGAAACATGTCGCCCAGGAGAAGCCAGTGAATCTCAGCGCGCCAGATGCCTGGTCCATTCACGAACCCGCCATTCTCCTCCCCTCGACCGACCTTTACCGATACCGACGCGAGCCCCGCCGGAAGACTTTGCAAGAGATAGTATCGCCCATCGAGTGGAAAATCGGCAGAGGCGCCGGCGCTGACTGGCTGAGTGGCAGGCTGACAATGGATCTCCGGGTCCATAACTATGCCTTGGACCCACAGACCAAGGCTTCCCGAAAGACCCTGAGTAGAGACGTCCCCATGCAGGATAAACTCACGTAGGGCTGCACTGTATCGAAAGTCGCCGCATTGGCTAAATGTGTGGCCAGTCACGCACTCGTACGGCAATGTCGTGTATGGCGCAACAGATAAGATGCTGTAATCTGCAAGTGCATTCGCTTCGGCTACTACTTGTGCAGGTCCACAGCCTCCGTGCGACGCAACGGAAACAACAGAAGAACCCTCCCAATTCTCAAACATTGGATTGCGGATAACGTTGCGGCCAGACAAGCTGCCATCGTCAATTGCGAGTTCTGTCACCCGGTAGCGCATCTTTGGGAGCCACGTCTCAACAGCGCCAAGTATCATGCCGATACTTGTTTCGCTCGGACTCAGGCTTGTGTCCTGGGGATCGATATTGACCAGCGACTCGATCGTTCCAGACGCAACATCTTCTGCCGACGATTCATTCAGGAACTCGTCGATAATGTCTAGGAAAACATCTCGCACTTCTTCGGCTGCCTCCGCGCGGGCAGCGTCGATAAGGGTCTGATTCGGGCCTCGGTCGTAGAATGCTTCGTCAGGAAAGTCGCCCGGGTCCTCCGAGTCGGCGTTCATGGGCCAGTCCACGAGTTGAACGGATGCTCCCATTCCCTGCAGCATCACGATGCGAGCCTGGAGGCGCCGCATTGCAGTTTCAAGTGAGATCTCAGCATGAACGACCGGTACTAGGATGACGGTTGCCGCTAGAGCCACCATCGCCTGCATGGTTCTTGAGGCACGTCTCCGCGCGTTGAGAACGCACACAAACCAGTTCAAGCTCCGGCGCGTACCGTCAACGACGGCCGACGAATCAGACTGTGCCATGCTTGGGCTCCATCACATTGCTTGCGAACTCTCTGGGCGACTCGACGAACTCGGACCCCGACGAGAGCCGGAGTATGCCAGCGCCGGGATTCCGCTGTCAAGCCGGTAGGTCCCCGTTCACAGACTTATTGCCCGTCGCGGGCCTTGCGACGCCGGCCGCGGCGCATTATGCTGGTTGCTCTCACGGCTGATACCCCCATGTTCAGGAGGACTTGCCATGTCGCGGTTTGCTGGGCTCGTACTGTCGGTATTGCTTGGCTGTACACAACTTGCGCACTCGAACGTCGAGGCAGAGTCTGCCAGACGCCGTATCGCATCCCTGGGGATTACCCCTGAGACGCTTGCACTTGTCGGGTGTGGTCCATCCGAGGCCCGAGCTGTAGCCACCCGAACGAGGGAGAATGGAGCAGCGCTGGAGACCTGGGAGACTGAGGAGAGCGACCTAGCTCAGCTCTCCCGCGAGCTGCGCCCGCTGCTCGAGGCCGCGAGGTCAAAGCCATTCGACCAGGATGCACGCGCCGCCTACACGACGAAGCGGCGAGAGTTGGCCAGTGCACGCCTGCGCTTGGCAGCCGCCCGGGATGCCGTCTTTGAGACCGTCACGATCGGCTTCAATGCCGATCAGATCACGGTCCTGAGGAGGTGCGGGGCGCGGATGCACACGGGCACTCCCCCCGAGTTTTGGGTGGTAGATTGCTCGGCGGCGGAATGGCGGAAGGTGCAGTTGGCACTTACAGCGGAACGTCGCGCCGAGCGTCGTGGAGATGCGGTGCCGGCCGAACATGCTGACGTGCTCGCCGCCGTGCGCGAACAGACCCAGGTTCGCGAGGCGGCCCGCCTGCTTGAGATGAACTGTGCCACTTTACGGCAGGCGCTGGACGATGGCCTGCGCGCTGATCCGTGAGTTTGATGCGCTGCTGATGACTCATGCCCGTCCCCATTGCTTCGCGCGCAGAGGGCCCGCCGACATGATGCTGAGTAACCGTAGCAGATTTTGCGTCGGTGCGTCAGTCCTCGCGGCAGTCCTGATCGCCGGCCAGTCCCCTGTAGAGGGCGGTTTGCCTCAGCCCGCCAGTGCCGAAGGGACAACGCTCCTCCCGCCAACGATCGAACTCGAACGACTGGTCGATCTCGCCGCGGAACGTCTTGGTGTGGCGATCTCCTATGACCCGGCCGTCCTCAAGGGGACGGTGGTGATGAGGACGACCGGCGGATTGAGTGGCGACGAGCTGTGGTCGGTGACCAACGAGATCCTGGCATCGCGCGGCTTCGCGGTGATTCGTGCTCCAGGGTCCGATCTGCTGCGGGTCGTCAAGGCGGATGAGGCCAAGACGGATGCCCGAGTTGAGCCGGTCGATGGTCCGGTGGGTCACCAGGGATTTGCCTCCCTAGTCGTTCGAGCCGAGCACTTGGATCCGAAGCGGCTGCTCGAAGCGATGAAGCCTTTCTTGAGCAAGCAGGGCGGGCAGGCGATCCCGGTTGGGGATACCCGTTTGATCCTCATCTCAGACCAGCGGCCCCGTTTGGAGCAGATGCTGGACCTGATGGCTCGCATCGACGTCCCGGTCGAACCCACCCTAATCAAGGAGGTTCGGCCGGAGGCTCTGGGAGCTGAGCGATTGGCGACGCTCGTCGCCCAGGTTGTCGCCAAGCGTGACGCGGTTTCGGGGGAGAAGACCCCTGGGGATGTGCTGACGACGCCGGACAAGGACTCGGTGCTGGTCATCGCGCCTGAGAGCCGGATGGCGTTCTGGCGTGGGCTTGTCGAGCAGCTCGATCGCAGCGAGCCGTTGGAGCGGCGGACGTACACGCTTGGGCGGGCGGCGGCGTTTGGGTTGGGGGAGGTGGCAAGTCTTGTCGAGAGCGTGGCCAGGGACGTCGCTGGGACGCCGAGCGCGGGCGCTGAGTCACATTGGAAGCTTGTGCAGGACGATCTGACCGGCACGCTGATCGTCACGACGACGCCGAGCCGGCACGCGCAGGTCGAGGAGATGCTTCGGCGGCTGGATCGAGCTGCTGTGGAGTCGCCGCGGACGCTTCAGTCGTTCCCAGTGAAGAATCGGAAGGCTGCGGAACTGCTTGCCATTCTCGACGGACTGATTCTGGCTGGCGCGTTGGAGGGGACTGGGGTAGCGCGCGACGAGAGCGGTGCCGTTATCGGCACGTCAGCAGGTGGAAGCGCTTCCTCCACAGTGGGTGTGCCGTCGCAACCGATGTCTGCTGGAGCGGCGGCCGAGCGGCCGGAAACGCGGTCAGGATTGCCGCCGCAGCCGAGTGTTGGCCTCGGCGAAGCTGCTCGGCCACGAGCGACGCCGAATGAGCCGGAGCAACGCGCGCTCGCCGCGGCGGACCTGACCCTGACGGTGGATGAGGACACCAACACCCTGATTGCGGTGGGGCCGCCTCCGCTGCTGCGACAGCTTGAGAACCTGATCGTTGTCCTGGACGTGCGTCAGCCGCAGGTGCAGATCAACGTCGTCATGGTGTCCCTCAGCGAGTCGGACACATTGGATTTCGGGATCGAGTTGGAGCGGCTGGAGGTGCATGGGGGGACGTTCTTCAAGCTGGCATCGCTGTTCGGGTTGAGCAACCCGGCCGGCGGAGGTGGGGGAGGAGGTGGAACCGCGGGTACTCCATCCGGTGCACCGCCGATCGGGCGGTCCGTGGGTGATGCCACCGGGTTCTCCGGAGTGATCCTTGATCCAGGCGAGTTCAGCGTCGTGGTGCGGGCCCTGGAGACCGTCAATGAGGGACGCTCTGTCAGCCGGCCGCGGCTGCTCGTGGACAACAATCAGCAGGCCACGTTCGACTCCGTCGTGCAGCAGCCGGTCGTATCCGTGAACGCCGGGGACACCGTCTCGACGACAAGCCAGGCAGGGTTCGAACCGGCCGGCACCCAGATTACCGTCACGCCGCGGATCGCCAATGGGGATCACCTGGTGCTGGAGTACGCGGTCGTGCAGAGCGCGTTCGTGGGCGAGTCCGCTTCGCCCGGCATCACGCCGCCGCGGCAGGAGACCAGCGTCACCAGCGTGGCGACGATTCCAGACGGGTACACGGTGGTGGTGGGCGGGATTGAGGAGTCGAGCAGCGGCGAGGCGGAGAGCCGCGTGCCGATTCTGGGATCGATTCCCCTGATCGGCGAAGCATTCAAAAGCCGGTCGAAGAACAACAGTCGGTCACGGTTCTACGTCTTCATCACCGCCCAGGTGATGCGGGACCAGTCATTTGCGGCGCTGAAGCACTTGAGCGATCGCGATCTGGAGTCGGCCAAGATCGACGATGGGTGGCCGGTGCTGGAGCCGAGGGTAATCAGGTAATGTCCAATGGATAATGGACAATGGACAATGCCGTTTACGGATCCCGCGTCCATCATCCCGCCTTGCGACGACTCGGCCGGCGCTGGCATGCCGAGTGAGGACCGTGCTGGGCAACTTGCACTGAAGGACGCTTCGCCGAGCGAACGCTTCTTGCGCCTGATCCCGCGCGACTTCGCGCGCCTGCATCTGGTCCTGAGCGACGGCGCCGACGGCGAGGTCGAGCGGCTTGTGGTCGCGCCCACGTCCAATCTTTGTGCGATCTTCAATGTCGGCGTCCGGTTAGGGTGCCGCGTGGCCACCCGAACCGGCGACCCGGAGCAGATCGCCCGTTCGATTGATGCGGTCTACGCGTCGTGGCAGGAGCGTGGCGAACAGGATCGGGATGGGACGGGCGACGCCGGCGAGGGGAGCGGCGTCGAAACTAGTGACATTGACCGCCTGCTCGAGCGAGCCGACCGCGACCTGCTCTCCACGCAGGGCAAAGGGCCCGTCGTCCAGCTTGTCGACGCCCTGCTGTTGGAAGCCCTTGGCCGGGGGGCAAGCGACGTGCACGTACAGCCCCTCTCTGACCGCGCCGTCGTCCGTTACCGCACGGACGGCGTCCTCCACACCGTGCGGCACCTGAAGCCGGATCTGGCCGCGGCGGTCGTCAGCCGCATCAAGGTGATGGGACGGATGGACATTGCGGAACGCCGCGTGCCGCAGGACGGGCGGGCCACGGTCACCATTGGGAAGTCGGATGAGAGCGGCGGGGGTGGAGGTGGTCGTTCGGTTGATCTGCGAATCAGCACGCTTCCGACGGCCTATGGCGAGCGTGCGGTGATCCGGCTCCTGGAGTCCTCCCGCGGCGAGTTCCTGTTGGGGTTGGAAGCGCTCGGGATGCCGTCCGATGTGCGAGCGGCGTACGAGGGCCGGACCAATCGCACCAGCGGCATCGTGCTCGTCACCGGCCCGACCGGTTCCGGTAAGAGCACGACACTCTACGCCACACTCCTGCAAGTCGCCGCGCGCGTGGATGCCCCTGCCTCTGCGAACGGTCCCGGCTCTTCTCGCTCACTTCCAGGCGGCGGAGGGGGTGACCTCAACGTCATGACGATTGAGGATCCGATCGAGTACGAACTCTCGACGGTCGGTCTCGCGGTCAGCCAGGCGCAAGTCAACACGAAGAAGGGCGTCACCTTCGCGACGGGGCTGCGTCACATCCTGCGTCAGGACCCCGACGTCATCATGATCGGCGAGATCCGCGACGCGGAGACGGCGCGGATCGCGATCCAAGCCTCGCTCACGGGGCACCTCGTCCTCTCCACGCTCCACACGAATGACGCCGCGACCGCGGTGACGCGGCTGGTGGACCTGGGCGTCGAGCCGTACCTGGTCAGCGCCTCGCTGGAGGCCTCACTCGCCCAGCGACTGGTCCGCCGCGTGCACGCGGCGTGCCGCGGCGAGGGATGTGATGGGGAGGGGGGGTGCTTCGGAACTGGGCTGCGGGGGCGGACGGGGCTGTTCGAACTGCTCCTCGTCGATGAACCGATCCGAGAACTCATCACGCGCGGTGCATCGGCCTCACAGATCCGCAATGCAGCCCGTGCGGCGGGCATGCGCACGCTTGGCGAAGAGGGACAGCGGCTCGTTCGTGAGGGGATCACCACCGCCGTGGAGGCCGCACGGGTCGTTCAAGTGGAGACAGTCGAAACGATCGAGGGCAAGCTCGTCGCACCAGAGGCGACCAGGGGAGGCGTCGAGGCATGAGCGTGTGGCGCTACAAGGCGGTGCCGCTTACGACGGGAGCGGCGCTCAACGGTTCCGCCACGGCCGTCGCGCCCGGGCGCCGATCGGTCAGATCCGGCGAGGTGGCCGGTGCCAGCGCGGAGGATGTCCGGGCGTCGCTGCGGCGAGTCGGCCTGCAGGTCGTCGAACTCAAGCCCATCCGCCAGCGCACTCGCCGCGAAGGTGAACTCTCGCTCGCGTGGCTCACGGACGCCTTCGAGGCGCACCTCCGCAAACGCCGCATCCCGGTCAAGGCCGAACTCTTCGATGGGCTGGCGACACTGCTCGACTCGGGCGTGCCACTCATGGAAGCCGTGGCGACCGTCACCGGCTCCCACGAGAACTTAAGAGGGGGGAGGGGGGGGCGGCGTTCCATGCTCGTGCAGGTGCGGGAGTCGTTGCGGGCGGGCTCATCACTCGCCGCGGCGATGCGGGAGCACAGCGGTTGGTTCGATGCGGTCGAGGTCGCGATGGTCGAGGCGGGGCAGCTGGGCGGAACGTTGCCGGATGTGCTCCGGTCGCTTGCCGAGCGGCACGAGCGGACTGGACAGCTTACGCAACGGCTCGTCGGCGCATTGGCGTACCCGGCGATCGTCGCGGCGGTTGGGCTCGGGGTGGTCGTGTTCCTGTCTGTGAAGGTGCTCCCGGACCTCGTGGCGATCCTGGATCGCGCCGGCGTCGAGACGCCTCTGCTCACGCGGGCCGTGATGGGGACCGGCTCATTCATCGCAATGTGGTGGTTCGTCCTGCTGGGCGTGCTGATGCTCGCTTTGCTGGGCTGCATGGTGGGGGGCCAGGCGATTGCACGTTCACAGGTTCAGCTGCCGGATCGCGTGCGGAAGCTCGTCCCCCCTGTCGTGCGCCGGCTCGCTGTGGCCCGACTGGCGACGGGCCTTGCCGCGCTCGTCAGGACGGGGGTGCCGCTGGTCGACGCCATTCGCATCGTCGCGCCGACGCTCCCTGGGTTGGCCGCTGCGGGATTGCGCCTCCGTCTGGCCGCCGCGGCCGAGCAGGTGGAGCGAGGCGACGACCTTGCCGACGGCTTGAACGATCCACTCTGGTTCGACGAGGAGATGCGGCGGCTGATCCAGGTTGGGCAAGCTTCGGGAGAGCTGCCCGCATTGCTGGAGCGCATCGGCGAGCGCTACGAGAGGCAGGCGAGGCGCTCTATCGATAGGCTGGCGGCGCTCCTTGAGCCAACAGTGATTCTGCTGCTGGCCGCGCTGGTGGGGCTCGTCGTCATGGGGGCGGTGCTGCCGCTGATCCGGCTTCAGGAGGTGATCTGATGATGAGATGTGCACGGGGCATGACATTGGTCGAGGTGCTCGCCGTCGTGGTGATCCTCGGCCTGCTCGCCGGGACGCTCGCCGTCGGCTTCTCCGGCGCCTTCGGCAAAGGCAAGCGAGAACTGGCCAAGACCGCCATCGGCCACATCGTCGGCCAGGTCGAGATCTACCGCATGGAACGCGGCGAGTGGCCGCCGATGGACGTCGGCCTGGCGGCGCTCAGCGACGGCCACGCGCAGCCCACGGCCGCCTATTACCTGAACGCGGACAAGCTGATCGATCCGTGGGGTGCGCCTTACCAACTGCGCGTGCCTGGGCCTGACGGCCACCCATACGAGGTGCTGTCGCTCGGAGCGGACAAGGCGCTGGGCGGCACAGGAGAGGATGCGGACATCTCGTCGCTCAACCTGCGGGCTGATGAGAGGCAGGGTTGATCGTGCATCGAGGTGCGTTCACGCTGACCGAGGTGCTCGCCGCGGTGACGATCGTCGCGATTGCGACGGCGGCGCTGACGGTCGGCCTCGGCGCTGCGGACTCGAACGCGCGGCTGCGATCCCTGACTGCCGACCTGATCGACCTGGATGCGCGGGCGCGGCTGCTCGCCAAGACCGACCGCGTGTGCGAACTGCGGCTGCCCCCGGAGACGGAGCCTGAGGTGGTGCTGGCACTGGTGCGGCAGGATGGCCGGTTCTCGACCGTCCAGCTCCCGCAGGGCGCCCGCGTCCAGGCGACCACGCTCGACGACCAGCCACTGGAGGTCATCCGCTTCAACCGGAGCGGGCGCACCCTCGACTATCGCGTCACGGTCACTCTCGAGGAACTCACGAGCGAGTGGACCGTCGCCGGCCTCACCGGCTGGGTCGAGCGGCAGGAGGCACAGCCGTGACTTGCGCACGCGGGCTCACGCTTCTTGAAACGGTCGCCGCTGCGGCCCTGCTGGCCGTGCTCGGTGCCGCCGGCGCCTCGCTGCTGGTCGATGCGCGGCAGCGTGTGGGCCGGCCGGAGCCAAGTGCGACGGTGAACGATCTATCGCGTTTGGCCGACGTGCTGGTGGAGGATCCAGCCGAGGTCGGATTCGCGGGAACCGTGGAAGAGATGGATGGCGCGACGCTGCCATGGCCCGTCTCGTTCGAGCTGGTGGACGCGCCGCCGGTAGCGCTGCGGCTGGTCGAAACAACTGGCTTCGAGACCACAGAGCTGGATGAGGAGCCGGCGCGACGAGCCTGGCTGATTCTCGAGTGCGACGGCTTCTCAATCGCCCGCTGGGTCGAGCTACCAGAGGAGGAGAGCCCGTGAGCCGCGCGATGACCCTGCTCGAAGTCCTGCTCTCGCTCGCTCTCCTTGGCGGCATCGCCCTCGCGTGTGCATCATGGGTGGGCACCGCTGCCCGCGGCACGGAGGGCACGGCCGAGCGTCTGCGGTGGAGGTCGGCGGCGGACGCTGCGCTGGGGCTTGTGAGCGATCTGATTACCGTCGGCGACTTCAATCCGAACGAACAGCGCATACCCCAGCAACCTCGTGTGAGGGTGGAGGGGAACTCGCTGGAGGTCGATGCGCGCCTCGATGGCCGCGCTGTCACCGCTGTGGTGGAGTTGAAGGACGGTCGACTCATGCTCCGCGCCCACGGCGAACGGCTGCTGCTCGCCAACGTCGCCGAGTTCCAAGCCGAGATCGACGAGGAGACGCACGTACTTGCGATTGCGATCCGCTCCAGCACTGGTGACGAGCGAACCCGGAGGTACACGCTGCCGTGAGGCGCTTCACCATCGCATCCCGACCCGGCGTGGCGCTGCTGCTCGTCCTGGCAGCGCTGGTCGTCACCGTTACGGCCCTGGCCACCTTCGCGCGCCTGGCCGCGACGAGCGCGGTCGCATCCAGCACCGACCAGCGAGCACAACTGGCCGACGATCTCGCCCGTGCCGCCGAGGCCGCGATCGTCGACTGGCTCGCCTCCGAGTCAGGAGCAGTCGTCCTGCCGCCCGACGCCCCCACGCCCATGGTCGCGGTGCTCGATGATGAGTGGGAGACGAGCGATACCCGCGTGCGTGTCCGGATTACGGGGTGGGACCAGGAAGGCATGGCGCCCCTTGCCGCGATGAAGGGCGCCTCGCCGATCCGCCTCGGTCTGCCCGAGTACATGCGGCAGGCCATCGACGACATCAACCCGGAGGGCGTGCCCGGGCTCGACGCCCTTGAAGCACCGTTCCCAAGGCCCGAAGACGAACAACCCGCTCTCGGCGCCACGATCGCCACGCACAATCCCCTGCCGGACGAACTGACTATCAGCCGGCGAACACGCCGCGCCACCCCGTCGCCCGCACGACTCAACGTCAGCACAGCGCCGGTCGAGCTGATCGAGGCCGCAGTGAGGGCCGAACACCGCGGCGGCCTGGAGCACGTCATTCAGTCGCGGGCCCGGGGCGAGCAGCCCAACATGAGCGATGCGCCGCGGATGGGCTCCGAGGCCGAGTTGCTGCTCGTCAACTCGAGCCAGACGTGGTCGTTCCGGGTTGATGTGACCATCGGGAACGTGGATCGGTCGTGGTGGACGGTGTGGACGCGAAGCGGCACGGGGAGGGACGGGTGGAAGGTGGTGCAGCGGCTTGTCGTGGACGAGTGATCCACCCCGAGTGCTGCGGCGGCGCATCGTCGCGACCTGCCTCTTCGGCACAGGAGCGGTGGGCGCTGCGGCAGCATGGGCATGGCGCGTGCCGGAGGTGCCGGGGCCGCCTCACGTGACCCTTCGTCCCGCTGCGAGCGTCGCCGGGCAACCGGAGGAGGCGGACACCTTCGATCCCGCCGCGTTCGACGTCGCTCTATGGCACGTGCCGCCGGCGCCCGAACCCGTCGTGGAGCCGGCACCCGCGCGGCCGCTCCCGCCTCCCCGCCTGACGCTCGTGGCGATCATCCGCGAGCCCAGTAGCGACGGCGAATCCGTGCTGCGAGCCGCCCTGCACGATCCCGATCAGGACAAGCTGCTGACCCTCGCGGCGGGCGAGGCGGCCCGCGCATGGAGCGTGACTCGCGTCACCGCCGATGGCGTCGAACTCAGCGATGGTCACCGCACGATCTGGCTGCCCCTGCGCCTCGACGAGAAGGGAGCCGGCCGATGAGCCACGCCGCCGCGACACAGAATGGCCATCCGGACACGTCGGCAGCACCGGCCGCCGAGCTGGCCCCCGACCATCGTCGCCTCGCATGGCCGCCGGAGCGCTTCTACTGGGGCCTGCTCGACGTGCGCGACGTGCCGCGGAACGCGGACCGCGGCTACCTGTTTGAACCCCTCCTGCCCGTGCCGATCGAATCCGTTCACGCGGTATATATCCCTGCCGGCGAAGGCCGGATGCTCGCGTGCGCCGCATCCCGAGAGGCGCTGGAAGAGCTGGAGCCCGCAGCCTTGTCGCTCGCGCCTGAGTCATTGCCGAACGCGGTCGTTGGCGTGGATGTCGACCCCAACCGGCTCAACCTCCTGGTGGGGCCGTACGAGCCGCGCCAGGTGCGCCGGCTCCGCGCCATTTGGCACTTCTCCATTGCTGCGATCCTGGCCGCGTGTGCTGGCTTGGTCGCCTTCGGCCTGCACGAACGGGCCCAGGTTCACGCACGGGCTGCGGGGGATGCCCAGGAAGCGCTGAACGCGCTGTACGACCAGGTGCTGTCTGGGGGGGGGCGGCTGGCCGGCTCGACGCAGAACCCCGGGCTGCTGCTCTCGACCGAGCTGGAGCGCTTGCGCCGGACCCGCACCGCGGCGGACCCCAACCACGGCGTCGACGACGCGGCGCCTGTCCTCGCGGATCTGCTCGCCCGTTGGCCCGGGCAGGTGTTGCTCCGCACAGAGTCGCTCACGGTGACCGCCACTGAGATTACGCTCATCGGCCTGGTGGACTCTGCTGACAAGGTCGAGCCCCTCCGGGCGGCCGTGGCGGAACTGGACGGCTGGCGTCTGGCCCTGCCGCGGACCGAGAGCACCGGCGAAGCTGACGTCCGCGTGACACTCCGGCTCACGAGGGAGAAGCCATGATCCGCTTCATACTCGTACTTGTGCTTGCCAGCTCCGCCGGCGCGGTTGGGTGGACGGCTCTCCGTCTTCGTAGCGAACGCTCGGGAGCCGAATCTGCCAACAGCAGGCTCACAGCCACGCGCGAGGTGGCTCAGCAGGTGGTCGACCTGCGAGCCCGGTCCGAGCGCGTCTCGATCGGAGCCAGACCCGAACAGGACACCACGGCAAGAGTGCTTAAAGCCATGACCGCGGCCGGCTTGCCGCGCCAGGCCTTCCGCTCGCTCGCCCCGGAGGCGGACACCCCCTTGGCCCGCTCTGGCGACACCGGGCCGGCCTACCACCGCCAATCGTTCCGGCTGACGTTGGAGCCCATCAACGCGCGCCAACTCGGCGCATTCCTCAGCACCTGGCGGGCCGAGCAGGCCGCGTGGACCGTTGAACGGATGGAACTCACGCACGTTGCCGCCGGCCGCGAGGCGGGCGAGGACCGCTACAGCGCGCGCCTGACCATCGCGGCGACGTACATCGCCGAGGACACGAAGGAGAGCAAGCCATGAGAGCCGCCCGACTTACATTCCTGGTGCTTCTGGCCGTCGCCTTGGCCGGGTGTGCCTCCTCTGGCCGCCGCTCCAGCCCGTACACGGTCCAGCCTGAGGACGCCCGTGACCCGCGTGAGGCAGACCGGCTCAATGCCGAGGCCGTGAAGGTCATGGACTCCGATCCGGTCGAGGCCGAGGAACTGCTCCGCCGTGCCTTAGCCGCCGACCTGTACCATGGGCCCGCACACAACAATCTCGGCGTGCTCTATCTCGAGCAGGGCCTCCTTTACGAAGCGGCCAATGAGTTCGAATGGGCCCGCAAGCTGATGCCCGGTCATCCAGACCCGCGGCTGAACCTGGCGCTGACCCTCGAACGGGCTGGCCGAGTCGACGAGGCGCTGGACGCCTACGCCGCGGCCCTGGAGGTCTACCCGGGGCACGTTGGGGCGCTGCAAGGGCGGACCCGCTTGCAACTGCGAGAGGGCCGGGCCGACGGGGGGACGGACGAGGCGCTGCGCGAGATTGCGCTGCGCGGCGAGGACGCGCGGTGGCGGGAGTGGGCGCGGGGGCGGCTGACGGGTATGCAGTCACCAAGGTAGGTTCAGGGAGCCGACGCGGCCCACACTCATTCGCCACTACCATACCTACGTGGGCACGGACCCGGAGATCACTGACCATGGTGAGCACCCGGAGGGGCGCTCGGCGTCACCGCCGTTCGTCACGGGAGGCGGTGGATTCGAATACGAGGACCGTGTCGCCGCATTCGTGCTAGCAGCGATTCTTGCTGGGCAGCCGCCGTTCGGGGAGGACGTGGGACTCGTGCGGCGCGTCGACTGGCAGACGTCCGACATCGGATGGGAGTTTGATGACCTCCTGCTCACGCGAGTTGGAGCGAACGACCCCAAGCTAGCCATCTCGTGCAAGGCAGGGACGCATGTCACGGGCGGGGGCTGGCCAGCAGATGCCGCCGCACAGATCTGGAAGCAGTGGACGCGGAGCGCGCAGAATCCATTCCGCCGCGGGGTTGACTTACTTGGCGTCGTCACTGGGAGCCTTGCGCTCGGCGTGGATGAAGCGTGGGACCGCGTGGTTCACGAAGCCGTTCCAACTGATCCCGCGCGAATTGCCATCCGGTTCAGCGGGCCAGGCGCTTCCAATCAGATGGCCCGGGAACTGGTCGAGAGCCTCAAGCGCCCAGATGCCGTCGCAGGCGAGGCGGCGAATGAGCCGGTCGAGCGAGCGGAGTTGATCCGGAGCGTGAGGCTGTGGCGAAGAGATCTGCTCAGACTCGATTCGGCGGACACAACCCGTGCGGTCGAGTGGTGCCGCCAGGCGCTCGCGAGCGGTGACCGGGAGATCGCGCTCGACCTCCTCGAGTCGCTTCATTCCGTCGCGACAGACCGGCGCATCCGCGGTGGGACCATCGAGCTGCGCGATCTCGTCACCGAGTTGGGTCAGAGATACTCGTTTCGGTGTTGGCCGCAGGACGAGGCGCCGTGGGAGCAGCTCGCAGTTCATTCGGCCGACCTGATGGGGGGAGTCCGCGAGTCGCTGGGCGACAGGATCTGCCTTGCCCAAAGCGGCGCGATGGGCGAATTGGAGGAGGCCGCGATACCGGGCCATGTAGTCTTCATTGAGGGGGAGTCTGGTACCGGCAAGTCGGCGTTGGCGAAACGACTGAGCCGCAGCCAAGACCGTGTCCTTTGGTTCTCGGCGGCAGATCTGGAGGCCGAGACGCTTGGAGGAGTCGCGGCGAGCCTCGGTGTGCAAGCGCCTCTCGATGACTTGATCGACCGAGACCGCGTGCGCAGGGCGCTACTCGTGGTGGATGGTGCTGAGCGGCTGTCCGCTAGGGGCTTACGACATGCGGCGCGACTCGCGGCGGCAGCGGTGCGAGCGGCGAGGCCGTGGCTCGTGGTCGTTACGACGCAGCGGGAGGGCACCGATCGAATGCTTGTCGATCTTCAGCGTCAGGGACTCGATCCAGAGGCATGTCGATCCGTGCCAATCGCTCTTCCGGGGGAGGAGATGATCAGCACCCTCATGCCGGCCTTGCCCCTGAAGCTCGCCGGCAGTCCATCGCGTGCCCTGCTGCGCGCGCTCCGAAACCTCAAAGTGCTGGACTTGACGATTCACTCGGTGACTCAGAAGACCTTACGTGGCTTCCCTGATCTAGTAGAGCAGGTCTGGGCCGGCTTCCTCGGCCAGGAGGACAAGGCCGCTCGGGCTGGCGTCCTCAAGATCCTGGCGCGCGCCGACGCCAACGTGCTGACTGGGGGCGCGCCGAGTCACGAGCTTCGCGGCGCCGAAGACGAACGGGTAGCAGAGCGGCTAGCGGCGAATGGATTGCTCCTCTTCCGTCGGGAGCGATACTTCTTCCGGCATGACTTGATCGGAGACTGGGGGCGCCTCCTGCACCTCGTCGAGTCCGCAGAGGACGTGGACAAAATCCTTGATGAAGTCGCGCCGAACATCCGGTGGGCTCCGGCGATCCGGCTGTATGCAGAGTGGTCGCTGGGTACGGGAGATGCTCAGCGTCAGCGCATCGTCGACCTGGTCTCGGAGGAACGTCCCCACCCGGCGCTGGACCCACTGATCGAGGGCCTTTGCCGGTCGCCCGACTCTGCGCCCGTGCTCGACCAAGTCCTCGCGAGGCTTGGAACCACCAGAGTTTCGGTTGTGGCGAGGATACTCCGAACCTTCCTCGCAGTGGCGACAGAGCCTTCGGCACTCAGCCTGGCGCTACGACGGGACCATCCAATGGGGGCCATGGCCCGAGCGATGTACAGGGTGCCCATGCCCGAGCTCTGGCCCGGCGTGGTCGAGGCGCTCGACAAGCGGTCCGCCGATCTCGCCCCGTTGCTGCCCCTGCATCTCGGGGAAGTCGCGCGCGTGTGGTTACTCGACGAAACCACCGCGAACAAGGGCGAGTACGCAAGAACCTCTCTCGCCTGCGCGAGCCTGGCGGTCGCGGCCGCCCGCGAACTTCAGGCTCGCTTGGCGGTGACGCGCGGCAGTGACAAGGAAGACGATGAGCGGGTGTTCGAGGCGTTACTTCTCGCCGCTCCCTGGCTTCCGGACGAGGTAGCGCAGGTCGCCCTTGAACTGTCGCATCGTCTCCCTACGCCGCCTGCGGTTGTCGAGCGGGTCGAGGCCGAAAGGAAGCGAGTCGAAGATGCGATCGCCCAACGGCTCACCCAGATGTCGGAAACCGAGCGCGCCGCATCCGCACGTCGCACCTTTTCAATCGGCCCGTTGCCGCGGAAGAAGCGAGATCCGTTCGCGGAAGGACCGTCAGAACAAGTGGAGGATTCGTTCCGGAACGCGGTGTTCAAACCAGGCGCGGTTGTGCGACTGATGTTGCAGCGACCGAAGATCGCGCAGGAGGTGCTGCTTGCCTGTTGCCTTGAGGACCCAACTCAGGATGACCCGTTGTACGCGGACTTTCCGCACGACGACCACACCGGCACTGTCAGCAAGCTGGACTGGTTCCCACCGCTCTACCTGCGCGGGCCATGGCTCGGTCTGCTGCTCCGGTCACCGGAGCATGGGCTTGAGGCAGTCATACGACTCATCTCCGTCGCAACCCAAGAGTGGCTGAGGCTCCTGATTCCTCCTCCCGGCTCGAAGAGACACGATTGGATGACGAAATGGTCGACGATTGTCCTCGACGTGGACGGCGAACTCCGGACGTTCCGAGGCGGCGCTGAAGTCTTCGGATGGTATAGGGGCCACGGGCGCCCCGGTAACATCGTCGCCTCGGCACTCATGGCGCTTGAGCATTGGCTATACCGGTGCATGGACGCCGGACAGTCGATCGACCGGGCCGTCCAGAGGATTCTTGAGTCCGGGGACTCCGTAGCTCTCCTCGGCGTGCTGGCCGCGCTGGCACGGCGCCATCAAGATCTGCTCAGGGGGCCGCTCCTTCCGCTGGTTTCGTCGTGGATGCTCCTCGACCGGGATGAGGCTCTGACTGCGCAATCGCGCATGCCCGAGATCGACCCGTTCGGCCTCAAGGCGCTCAATACATGGCTGGATGACGAGGCCGACAAGTGGTCGAACCTCCCGCACCGAGGGTTGAGCTTGCCGTGGAAAATTGCGGCGAAGCTCACCTTCGGCGAACAGGGCATTGTCACGGCGTGCGAGAAGGCGAGAGCACGGTGGCAAGCCGAGGTTGCTGACGGAACCTGCATCGCCCCTGAAACGGTTGAGCGACTTAGGGCCCTGCTCAACCCCCAGAATCTGACTGTGACGAAGCATGAGGCGGGGCACGTCATCATCGAGGTCACGTGGCCGCCGGACTTTGCGGCCAGATTCGGAGAGGGGGAGAAGGAATCGGAGCGTGGCATCGCCGCGTTCCATATCCGCAAGAGAATGCGGGAAACCCTGGACCGTCGTCAGGCACTGACAGACTCCCAAGCAGAAGCGTTGTGGAATGCGACGAGTTCACTTCGTGACCAGCCTTCCACCGCCGATGAGACGGAGGCAACCTCACCCGCATCGGCGCGTGCTGCGGTGGCTGCGGTTCTGGAGATGCTCGCCGGCGATTGGCTCGACAGGTTCCCCGAGCGACGCGCGTGGTGCGAGAGCGCGGCGCGCAGCGTGGGCGAGCGTTCGACCCGGGATGATGGGCTCCCGAGCGGGGTGTCGATGTTCAAGGAGCACGCAGAGGCGTTCGCCGGTACTTGGGCGGTCGCCCGCCTGGCAGCAGGTGACTCGCGTCCCGAGGTGCGGAGGATTCTGGCCGAGGCCGTCATGGCCGACGAACCGATTGTGACAGGGCAGGTGCTCACGGCCGCAGTCAGTGCAGCCAAGAGGCTGCCGGATGAGCTGGGACGGTTGTTCAACTTGTTGTGGTTGTGGGCGGCGTTGTGCAATCTGTCGCCAGGTTGGCCCGGCGAGGAGAACGAGAAGGCGATCGCCGAAGCACGGCGCCGGAGGCTCGTTTCCGCCTTTGTGGGCGCACGTATCCCCAACACGCCGATCCCGTGGGAGCAACTTCGGCTGCGTGCAGCGCGAGTGAGGGAACGACACGACCGGCGACGACGCGCTCGAGCGCCCTCGTGGTATGTTCAAGACGACGCTGGCTCACAGGGCGTCGCGGCGCTCCCGGACAACTGGGCAGAATATGACAACCACGGCTTCAACTGGAGCGTGCTGGAGAGAGTGATTCTGCCCCTGCCTGTAGTGGTGCGACCATCAAGAGGCTCATCGCTCAGCACATTGATTGAACTCGATCGCCGGCTCCTGGACCTCGTCACCTTCACTATGTCCCGCGCACGCCGCGATGGTACTGGCGAAGACCGGCTGCCCAACCTGTTCGACCACTACGCACTTGGGCGGCTGGCTTTGCTGATCGCGAGCCACGAGGACGACGCCTTCGCTGCGGAGACATGGAAACGAGTGGCGATCCTTCTTGCGAACCACCCCAAGTGGTGCGAGGCATTCTTCGATGACTGGTTCCGTCAACCTCGAACCGAGCCCGAGCAGGCCCAGGGATTTCACCGGCGTTGGAGAGCGATGGTTGAAACGGCCTTGCAACTGCCGGAGTGGGAGCCCGACGCGGAGCAATGGTCGTACGATCGGGCCAAAACGTGGTCGGCGCTCTTGGGCGTGCACGAGCGGGGATCGAACCTCGGGATCGACGCCGACCGGCCCTATCTGGAGACGATCCGAGACGTGTACGCAAAGTGGGCACGACGGGCGCTTACCGATCGTTGGCGGCTGCGCACATTCTGCGGATTCCTCCAGAAGCCAGGGGCGACTGATCTCCGCGTACCAGCGCTGCCTTGGATCAGGAAGGCCCTCGAAGGGTTGTCGGCGTATCTGGGCCGCGAGCGCGAACTCGTTCGTGAGGTTGCGGCGGTCTGTGTTGTAGCGTGGCACTCGCACCGCGAGGAGATCTTGGGGACAGCGACCTCGCGCGAGTCGCTCGTCTGGATCATTCGACTACTTTCCCGCATGCGGGTGGAGGAGATCGCGGAAGTGCGAGAAGACCTTGAGGCGGCCGTTGCGCCGAACGACACAGACAGGTAGCGACCGGCGTGCCAATCCTGTGCGCCGGCGAGTTGCCCGACCTAAACAGTTGCACCCGATGAGATCGGTGCATCGCACGAGACATCGCGCGGCTCAAGTGTCGAAGACAAAGTGCGGCGCCAGATCATTCATCCCAACGCCGTGCCAGGGAAGCGATATCCCGCTCGGTCTTCTTGCGACGTCGATCGAGTTCTCGCCAAATGTGCATGCCGAGTTGGTATGGACGACTTCGCAGTGCTTCGAGGAACCCAAGGGGGTCGCTGCGGTCGGACAGGACATCAGGATCCGCGAGAGACACAACAGCCGTGCAGATCCCCCACGCGTCACCGTCTTCTGCGGTACCGAGCATCTCGATTAGTTCACGTGCCTCCGCCTCCTGTTGAAGGCGGCGGAGGGCGCAGATCGCGGTCGTACACACGTTCCCGTGCGTATCGTGCAGGACGGTGCGCCGCAACTCGGCCGCAAGGGGGGCGCCGAGGTAGCTAGACATATACGCGGCAACACGCCGTGTACGCCAGTCGTCGGCCACCAAACGGCGGGCGACCTCGTCAGCGGCGCGGGCAGGCTGGACCGAGCATCGCAGACCAATCGCCAGCCTCCGACAAACCGCGGGATCGTACGTCGTTACAGCGTGATCGAACGCCAGAGTCAAGCCACGAGCGACATCGCAGCGCACCATGATCTTGACCATCGAGTCCTGATCGCGCGGCTCCGAAAGGAGCGACTGGTGAGCAAGTTCGAACGCCGCCTCCGGTTCCGCCTCGGCCAGCCGCTCGATCGCATTCGCCTTCGCGCCCGTGACATGGATTGGGCTCCGGCTGGAGTCACCGAGCTCCCACAAGCGCTCACGGTCCACCCGGTCATGTGGATCTAGCCATTTGGGTTCGAGTGCGATCGTCACAAGATCGATGCCCTTACCAGCGCGCGGCCGGTGGTAGGTGGCACGCCGCCGCCACTCGGGCATAGAGCGCAGCCAGGCCATCACGCGGCGGTCCGCATCGTCAAGCGGGCCAGCATGCGCAATCGCCCCGTCCAGCAGATCGATCGCCGCTCTATGGGGCCCCATGCTCACGAGCACGGCCGCTTCCAGTTTGTGATGGCCCGATCGGTACTGTTGTAGCAATCGGTCGTGCAGATCCTGGTCAGGCCCTCCGAGACCCTGCAGTGCCAGAATGGCGGTCAAAGCCACTTCACTGTCGAGCGGGGACCGAAGGAAAGCCTCCTTGACGCGATCGCGGAGGTCGAAGCGGCCGCTCAGCCCAACGGCCAGAATGGCCGCAGCATGCTGCGGATCTGTCGGGTTCTGCATCGCTTGGAGCGCGGGCCGCAACTCGCGGTCGGAGAGTGGGGCGGCGCCGGTACGAGCATCACGTAGATCAGGAGACACGTGGGTTCCGAGCCGCATGATGGCGTGAACCAACTCGACACCCTCTCCGAGGGCGGCCAAAGTGGTTGTGGCGCTCTGCGCTACGATCGGAAACGCGTTTGGCCGCATCGGCGGCAACTCCTGGGCCAACTCTGCGACGAGACGACGGGTTTTGGCATCTGGTCTTGCTCCCGCTAACTCACACCCTTTCAGCCGTGCCGGTTGACTATCGGAACGAAGGAGGGCATTCAAGACCGTGGTCAAGCCCTCCCCGCCGATCTTGAGCAGGACGCTCAATGCGGATTCGAAGACGTGATCTACGAATCCAGTCGTGTTACCCGCACGGTGTACCGCGGCCGCTGCAAGGCGACGTTCCAGATCTGAGCCACGTCTGTCCCGGAGCTTGCTCAACGGAGTGTGGCCGTTCAAGGCGTCAACTCGCTCCAGAGGCCTCGTCAGACTTCGCCAGGAGTCAGCATCTGGCGACGGTCCCAGTCCCTCGAGGGCGTCCTCGAGCTCGCGAACCACCGCGTCCGCCGCAGGAGCCGTGATGCGGTCTCCCGCGACGACCAAGCCCAGGTAGGCATCCGCTTCATCGGGTGCTATCTCGGCAAGGCGCAGTGCTTCCTCGCACGCTCTCTGTGGCGAGAGCCCCATGAGCAAGTCGCGCAGATTGCGCGCGTGCAACCACAACTGCTCGGGCGCAACAGCGGCCAACCGACCGATAGCTCGATCCGGGTTGAACAGCGCGAGAGCCCACGCGGCAGTGCCCCCGACGGCCTCATCCGTGGATGCTGCCCACGTCTCCAGACGGACAAGCTCTTCCTCGTCCCGGAACCGCATAATGCAGTTGATGAGGCACCTGCGCTTCTCTGATGGGACTCGAGCCATGAGCGTTGCTTTGTACTCAATCCACACCGCGCGGGCGGCATCGCCTTCTGTCCGGGCAAGGGCGTAGGCGATCTGGCTCAGCAGCGATCCGTCGGAGCCAAGCGACGAGATCTGGCGCCCAGCCCAGCCTGGATCCAACTGCAGACACGCCGCGAGGGCCTTAGATGACGCTCGATACGCCGCATGGTGCTTCGCTGGTTCCTTGGCGAACTCTGCGGCCTGCTGACGATCCAGCGTCCACACTTGGTCCAGCAGGTCCGCCCTCGGGAGGTGGGCGAGCAGCCGGAGAGCAACGTCTCGAACTCCAGGGTGGACGTCATTCAGCCATCCCCCCAGTAGCGGTCGGATGGCGCCGGGTTCGCGTTTGGCTACTCTGACGAGCGTCGAGGCCGCCAGGTGCGCACAACTCGCTGTGTCCCGCGGAGCAGCGTGACGGAGGCGATCGAGGATGATCGGAACGATCCGCGCGCCCAGCGTTGGGAGAGACTCCTCCGCAAAGGTCGTGACGGGGACAAAGCGACCAGTGTCGAAGCGAGCGAGGATGTTCCAAGCTTCGGAAGCTGGGTCATACCTGTCGCTCAGGAGCCACAGGGTGTCGAGCAGCACGAACCCAAAGCGCCAGCGCCAGCTGTCAGTGCGCGTGACGATTGCCTGCAGCTGATCGGCGACATGGTCGAAGCTCAACTCCTTGCCGGCCCGCTGCACCAACCATTGAGCGACCGCCCAGCACATGAGCCGATCGTGCCAAAACTGGACAGATCCGTCCGCGTTTTCCCGAAGCCAACCGGATCCTGCTAGACGCGATAGTGCGTCTGGTCCGACACCTTCAGCGATCAACACCTCAGGGGGCCAGGGATATACAGGAGGGTCTTCTAGCAGCCTGCTCGCCAACGCTCGGATCAGTGCAAGGTCGTGAGGTTGACCGGCTCGATGATCTCGGATCCGACGCCAATAGCGATCCATCAACTCGTATTCGTCGTGTGGCGATCCGGATCGCTCGGTCCCGAGGTCCGCGTAGAGCTGCGCGAGAATGGGACGCCGTAGTACATCGCGCATGTCCTCGGGAACGCTCAGCCATGGCTGGGCGCGGTGCGCCATGTATGTGCGCAGCTCCGAGCGCGTAAAGTCGGCAAGCTCGATGATCGCCACACGTTCCCCGCAAGTCTGCTGTAGCGCCCTGGCGACCTCAGTGGGAGCGGAGATCGCCAAGCGAATATCCCATCCCTCCCAGTCGAGACCTGCTAGATATTCCGCTTCGTCACGCGTGTGAACACCATCAACACAGATCAGCGCCCATGGCCTCGGAGCGTTCGTGTTGACGCGCATGCGACGTTCGGCCACGCTCTCCAACGAGAGCCCGCGATCGTGCTCAAGACCGCCGCGCCAGATGGCCTCTGCTGCAATGGTGTCCGCCTGGTGACCACCTCGCGCGGCTGGCACCCAGACCACGACTCCCGGACCCTCGGCGGCCGCGCGCGCCAGCGCCGCCAAGGCCCATGTTTTACCCTGGCCGCTTTCGCCGGTGATGACGTGGATCATCTGACCAGGCTCTAGCGAAAACGGGCCGCGCACATCGAGGTCAGCTACGAATCCGGCGCGCTCCAGAGCCCCGCCCAACCGCGCCCGCAGCCGCGCCTGCAATCTCTCCCAATCCAGGAAGGACGTTGGGGATAGGCCGGCTTGGCGGAGCAGCGCCTCCGGCCGAATCCGCTCGTCGCCTCGGCTTGCCAACTGCAGCACTCGTCCGCACAGCTCGTGTCGCTTCGCCTCAACGTCATCGATTTCATCGACGCTGGCTATCAAACGATCACGCACCAGGCGGTTCAGCTCAGATGCCGATTGCATCTCGATCATTTCGAACCGCCCAAGGAACCGGAAGACTCGGCGGTGCAGGGCATCCTCGGACTCGTCTTCGGTCGTGGACCTGCGGCGAACAGAGTCCACGACCAATGAAAACAGTTGCCGCTCGGTCATCGGCCTGCCGCGTGCGAACTTCACAGGATGGTGGTTGTCCAGCGCTGCGATCACCGGGCCTGACTCCGGCTCCACAATCTGCTTGAAGAAGGCAAGAACAGGCTTGAGCGTTCCGATCCGGCCCTCGGTCACGAACCGGTATACCTCGACGTCATCGTCGGCTGCGCCAAAGAGGTCCGGTAGGACATCCTCCACGAGTTCAGATAACGACCAGGGACGCTCGTGCGACCGGGCCTTCCATTGCTCAACAATACGGCCTCCCCTCGCCGCAACCTGGAGGTCTCCTCCGTCAACAGGCTCGATGACGAGGACGGCCTCCTCGAGGTCATTGCTGCCGACCCGGCCTTGAACAGAAACCTCGACCGCGCGGCCGAGGGTGCCAAGGATCTGATACAGAATGCCGTTGGCCGTCGCTGGGCCGCCCGCCTTTGCCATCACCCACCTCCACGTGCAACGAAGCCTATGGGCGCTAAAAGTGCTCTGCTCAACGCTGTACGGGTTCGGCATTCACCGGGTGTGCCGGGACAGTGACCACCCGCGCCGCTGCATCACCTCAATCACCTGCAGCGGCGCGATGTGGTCCAGATACCGGGCCGTCGTCGCGATTGACCGGTGCCCGAGCTGCTTGGAGATGATCCCGATGTCCACGCCCTCCTCACGGAGTTGAGCAGCGTGGGTGTGCCGCAGGCCGTGGGCGTGGACCCGCTTGGCGATGCCGGTCTTGCGGCGTAGGCGGGACATGAGGACGCGGACGTACGACTCGGAGACGCGGCCCCCATTCCAGGTGCATAGGAGGGGGGAGCCCTCGCCGATCTCCTCCGAGGCTCTCACCGCCGACCACGCCCGCACCACAGCCGCGGCCCCGGGGTCCATGCCCACGGTCCGCGACCGTCCACCCTTGCCGTTCAGGACGCGGACGGCGCCGACGTCGAGGTCCACGTCCTTGGGGTAGAGGTCCAGCGCCTCGCTGACCCGCAGCCCGGCCCGGTACATCAAGGCGATCAGCGCCCGGTTGCGGACTGGCACGGGCTTGTGGCCTCCACAGGCCGCCATGAGTCGGCGGATCTCTTCGTCGGTGAGGATCTCCGGCGGCAGGCGCCGGCCTCGGCCGTGCCGTGAGGCAGGGGGTCGCGGCGCTAGGGGTTTCCCTGGCGCGGGGCGTGGCGGCAGTGCCAGGGTTTTCACTGGGGTTTGATAGTCGTGGCTCTGCATGGCTCTCCGAGGGGGTCAGGGGGCGGCGGCCGGCCTGGGGGACATCTCAGTAGCGCTTTGAAGCTAAAGCGATACCCGCCTGAGTTACCTCCAGTGATAGCAGAGAGCGAGGGAACTCCTGTATGATCGGCCCCATGTCTGGCCCCTTTTGGTAGTTCGATCGTTGTGTCTCGCGCGGCCATGGTGCCCAAGAGCGGTGATACAGCGATAGTGTTCTGACTTCGAGGAAAGCGACGGATCCAAGTCGCTGATCCGGCAGTACTTAGGCGATCGTGAAGTGGCAGCTTTCAAGCTGTTAGGACACTAGCGGCGCCGGGCACACAGGCACTATGCACTAGAGGCGTCACCCACGCGCGATGAGCGAACCGAGGCTCATATGTCCAACAACGTTCGAGTGCTCAAGGATCGATATGCCGTGAACCTCTCGTCCGGTAGGAAGGGCGGTATGGCGACGGTTTATCGTGCAACCGATGTGCAGACCAGCGAGACCGTCGCGGTCAAGATGTTCAGGGTCGCGGAGGGTGCCGAAGAGGTCGACGTTCTGGACGAGACCTTCCGTCGGGAGGTGGCTGCGCTGCAGGAGCTGCGGCATCCCAACATCGTCGGCCTCCGCGACTTCGTGAGCGGAGCACCGGGCCAGGATACGTTTCTGGTTCTCGACTGGATGGACCACTGCCTGCGCGACAAGGTCGGGAAACTCGCCGCGGAAGGGTGGGACTCGTTTTACGAGGATGTGGCGCGGCCACTGTTGCTGGCGCTCAACTTCGCGCACGAGCGATACTGCATCCACCGTGATGTTAAGCCCTCAAATGTGCTGGTCTCGGGCGAGGGCGTCGTGAAGTTGGCCGACTTCGGCATCGCCAAGCTCAAGAACTGGATCACGCCCGGGATTACACTTGCGACCCACCAGACAGCGCCCTACGCCCCTCCGGAGCCGGATGACGGGTCTGCAACGTACACGCGAGACGTTTTCTCGTTCGCCGTGACAATGCTCGAGTGCTTCATCGGACGATCCCCGCGTGACTTCCCGGATCTCGCGCTCATGGTGAAGGAGTTCGACGTCGAACCAGCGATCGCGGACGTGTTCAGCCGGGCCCTCTCGTCGCAACCGGATGAGCGGCCACGGAACGCCGGAGCGTTTCTCGCCGAGCTTGACAAGATCTACCGGCGTCGATCGCAGGCTTGGCGAGAGGTCCTGCATCTCCGCGTTCCCCCCACGCACCAGGATCGTGTTGTGATCGACGTCGGCGAGAGCACGTTCGAGCGAGCTCGCGCATTGATCGTCTCTGATCTTCAGGCCGGAGTGGGGGTGCTCCCTTGGGAACGCACGGATGATCTCGGACGGCTCCAGGTCAGCCCGGGCGAGTTCCGCCTACTGGGTCAGAACTACTCATACCACTGCAAGATCGATGATCGCGGGAAGGACCACTTGGTCATCTTTGGAGCACGCCTGCCTCCCTCCGACGAACTGATGGAGCGATGGAGGGAACGCGCGTGGCCCGCGCCGTTCTCGGTCGCGTTCGGCACGCCGGGATCATCCACCGACGGAGCCCGTCGGCTCGACCAGTTCCGTGTCGGTCTCCACGAGCACATGGAGATGCAGAAGGAGGAGGCCGCCAAGCGCGAGGCAGAAGCCCTGTTCGGGACCTGGGATTGCATACTGCGCGCAAAACGAGAGGCGGAGCGGGGCCAGGTCCGGCCTCTCAAGTTCAAAGCGGCGTCCCAGGACGGCCGGCTCGTCACCTTCGACCTAACCAATTCGATCCCGGATGGGGAGGAGTTGATGGGACAGAGCCGGTGCCTGGAACTCGGAGACAATCGCCGCTACTTCGGCACAATCCAGGACGCAAGCGGATCGAGGGTCGTCGTGGCCTTCGATGCGCTCGAAGATTGCCCAGACACGGGCCAACTCGAGTTCGACATTCGGGGCGCGGAGCGTGCCTTGGACCGCCAGAAGCGAGCCTTGGACGCGACTCGGTTTGGAAGGGCGGCGCGGTCAGACCTCGGCGGGCTGTTGCTGAGACCCGGCGGCGCCAGACCAGCCGTCAATGTGACGGACATGGAGTTTGTGCAGGAGAATCTGGACGAGGCCAAGCGGGAGGCCATCCGAGCCGCATGCGGAACGGCCGATTTTTTGGCGGTGCAGGGCCCGCCGGGGACGGGCAAAACGACCTTCATCGCTGAGCTCGTGTTCCAGCAGCACCGTCGGCACCCGGGCAGCCATGTATTGGTCGCGTCCCAGACACACGCCGCGCTGGACAACGCGATCGAACGAATCCAGCGCCGAGATCACAAGCTCCGGGTTGTGCGCATTGGCGAACCCTTTGACGCGAGGGTGTCAGACTCGGTGAAACCTCTGCTCGTCGGCCGGCAGATGGAATCCTGGATCAAGGAAGTGCGAGAGCGCGGCGAGAAGTACCTCTTTAGCTGGGGCGAGTCGCGCGGCCTCAAACCGCACGACGTCGTCGTAGGGCTCCGTCTGCAGCGTCTTGTGGCCGAACGACAGCGGGCCGCGGCGTTGGGGGAAGAACTGGTGGAAGCGAGAGCGGCAGCGGACCGCGGCGCCCCAAGGTCCGATGCCGCCCCGGACCTCGTGGCGGACGTGGGCGAGCTCGGGGAGACGCCAGCCGAGCGCCTCACCCGCCTCCAGGACGAGCAGGCCCGGGCACACCGACGTCTCGAGGTGGCGAAGATCAGGCTGCGGCAGCTCGGAGATGCGGAGGGCCAGCTCGGGGAGCTGACAGAGACGGAACAGTTGTCGTGGATGGAATCACTGCTGTCGGGCAGTTCGGATGTCAGGAAGTTCCGTGACCTGCTGGCGATGCACGAGGAGTGGTGGGTGCGTCTGAACAAGGTCGAGGACTTCTATGACGCGTTCCTCGGAGGCTGCGACGTAGTGGCGGCCACATGCCTGGGTCTGCTCGGGCGGTACGGCGCCGGCAACGTCGAGTACGACCTCTGCATCATCGATGAGGCTTCGAGAGCCTGGGCAACCGAGATGCTCGTGCCGTTAGTGACGGCCAAGAAGTGGGTGGTCGTGGGCGACAGCAAGCAGTTGCCGCCCTTCGAGGGCATGTTGGCCGAACGGCGGGACCTGCTCGGAAAGTACGGGCTCGGCGTGGCCGACCTTGAGCAAACGCTTTTCGACCGCCTCGCGACCAACCTCCCCGAGTCGTGCCGCAAAACGCTAACGATCCAGCACCGGATGGCACCGGCGATCGGCGAGCTGATCAGCCAGTGCTTCTACGACGGGCAGCTCAAGACTGCCCGAACAGATACGCCGAATTGGTTGGCGGGCGTCACGAGCAAGAACGTCACCTGGGTATCCACAAGCGGGCTGGAGAAGCGGGGCGAGGAGCGGCAGGACCAAAGCTTCATCAACCCGTGCGAGGCCGCCACCATCTGCCGCCTTCTGGAACAGTTCAACGACAAGAGCAGCGGGAGAGGACAACCAGTAGTGGTCGCCGTCATCGCGGGATACGCCGCCCAATGCGCCTACATCAAGCGCATGACGGATGCCCGGGCTTCGACATGGCCGAACCTGCGGGTCGACATCAACACAGTAGATGCGTTCCAGGGACGAGAGGCCGACATCTGCGTCTACTCGGTGACGCGGTCCAATCCGCATGGAAAGATCGGTTTTCTGCGGAACGAGGCCCGCCTCAACGTGGCCCTCTCACGAGGCCGGGACTGGCTGTTCATCGTCGGCGACCACGGGTTCTGCCGCGGCGCGCACGACCCCAACCCGCTGCGCCTTGTTGTGGAGTACACCGAGCTACACCCCGAATCCTGCGAGCTGAAGGAGGTGTCGAAGTGACCGAGGACTTCAGCCCCAGGGACCCCGAGTACGTGGCACTGCGGTGGTCGCGCCGGCCTGGGTATACGCTGGTGTCGTACGGCGAGGTCGCGCTGCCTGTATACCGCTTGAGCGTCCGGACGCTCGCCGTCGCAGAAACTCCGCTCTCCACGACGGAGGTATTTGTGCTGCGTGGCATCGATCAGGGGCTTGGGTCCACGGACGAGATCACGGGCGTCCTGGGCCTTGACAAACGGTTCGTCACCTCGGTTGTGTCCGAGCTCATGCGCGGCGACCAGCTCGCTCTCCTGGCGCCCGAAGGGGCCAAGCGCCAGAAGCTCTCGCTGACTATGAAGGGCCGCCGGACGCTCGCGACCGAGGCGGCCGAGCATCCTGAGGAGCGCATGATCCAGCTGTTCTGGGATGGGCTCACGCGGCGCGTCGTGGCGATCTCGGACGAGGGCCTGGTGACCGCTCAGGAGGCTCGCACACGTGGTCTGCGCACCATCCCGACGATCGGAGGATCGCCCCCCTCGGCCGACGACCTAGATCGCGGCGAAGTCGAACGGATGCTGGACGACGCTACCGGGCGGCGAAAGCGGTTGGTCAGCATCCTCTCGTTCCTCGCGATCGAGAAGCGATACGTTGTGTATCAGCCCGCCGTCGCGCTGGTGTATCGCGGACGCACCCCGTCGGACCTGTTGGTGAGCTTCGCCGTAGATGGGCAGGTGTCTGAGCCGCACGAGGCCGCCTTCGCGCGCGCCGAGGGCGTTCGGCGGCTCAAGATCGCCCGAGAGCTGGAGGAGGGGCTGGAGGAACCGCCCGAGCTGCCCGCGGGCTGGGAATCCGAGCCCGCAGTTGCGGCCACGACCGAAGGAACGGGGTCCACGGAGGTCACCGATGCGCTCCTGGCAAGAGTCGAGCAGGAGGCCGCGGAGGCGGCCATAAAGGATGCCACGGACCGGGCGGAGCGCGAACTCGCCCTGTCCCGCGCCAAGGACGCGGCGGCTCGCTCGAAGGCGACGGAGCCAGCACTGAGCCGACCCACCATTCGTCGTCTCTCCATGCCCGAGCATGCTCCGCTGCTCCGGTCTGCACTGACGGACGCACGCAACCGGCTACTCATCATTTCCCCTTGGATACGCGCTGGAGTTGTGAATCACCGGTTCATCAACCACCTCCGCGACCTCCTCAGGGGAGGCGTGAAGGTGTACCTCGGCTGGGGCATTGGGGACGACAAGGAGAAGGACATGCGCGACGTGGACCGCCGCGCCGTGGAGGACATTGAGCGGCTAGGGCGAGACCACGCCAACCTCATGTTCAAGTACATCGGCAACACGCACGCGAAGGTCCTGATCCAGGACAGCCGCCTTGCGATCTACGGGAGCTTTAACTGGCTGTCGTTCAAGGGCGATCCGAACCGCGGCTTCCGAGAGGAAAACAGTCTACTTGTGACAATCCCAGAGAAGGTGGACCAATTGTTTGAACAGGAGGTCGCGCAGTTTTGACGCGACCTCGGCCGCCGGCAGATGTGGCCACAAGGCACATAGACCTCGTTAATGGAACGACAGTGGTGGCCCGGAACGTGCGGTACGTGCAAGGCGATAGCAGGTCGCCGAGTATCGCTTTTCCACGAAAGCGATACTCACCTGCTGGCCGGACCGGCCTCCCAGCCCGCCGGCGGGACCGCTTCCCGCAGAATCATCAGGACGTTGACCCGGCCGCACCCACGGCACCCGATCCCCGTCGGGTCAGGCTCGTCCGGCTCGGCGATGACCATTTCCAGCGTGCCGTGGCCGCCGCACACCGGGCAGGTGAACGCGGCGCCCATGTCACGCTCCAGCCGGCGTAGGCGTTGGGCGACGCTCATGACAGCAGCCTCCCGTTGGCGACCGTGACGGCGTGCGCCTCCAGGGCCTCGATGCGTGCCGCCAGGTCGTCCAGTTCGATCCCCTCGCGCCCGAAGCGCAGGATGGCGTTGGCGGCGGAGACCTTCGCCGAGGTGGACGCGTTCTGGTCGGCCATGATGCGGGCCAGCGTGGCGACGGCGAGCGGCGCGTAGCGCTGCGTCATCGCGATCGCCTGGCTGAACGCCTCGCGGCGGGACAGCCGGTACGCCTTGCTGAAGACCGGCTCACGCAGCCACCGCAGCAGCGTGCGTTCGCCGATGCCGATCGAGCGAGCCGCCTTGCCGATGCTCGGCTCGTTCATCAGCGCGATGATCGCTTCTTCCTGCTTGGCGGTGAGGCCGTCGGTCAGTTCGAGTTGCTGTTCTTCCATGCTCTGTCCCTCCCGGGGCTTCCTGCCCGCAGGTTCCCCACATTGATGCTGTCAGCGCGAAGCAGGGGGATTCCCCTGCATCGCAGATTCTGCTCGATTCCTGTTGGAATCGCCTTGCTGTTGTACGCAGGCGATGGCTTCATGTGCTCGCTCGCCGGGGGTTCCGGCGGATGGCACGAAAGGAGCCAAGCATGAAGAAGGCAGACGTGAAGGTGGGCGCGACGTACCGCGCGAAGGTCTCGAACAACGTGGTCGAGGTGCGGATCGACTCCGAGTCGCCACACGGCGGCTGGACCGCAACGAACCTGGCCACGGGCAAGCAGGTCCGCATCAAGACGGCCCAGCGCCTGCGGGCGGCGGTGGGGGGCGCCACGGCGGCGCCTGTGGCGAAGGACGCCGCGCCGGGGACGACGGCCGCCCCCGAGGCGAAGGACGCCACACGGGCCAACGTGGGCCAACGACGGGGCAAGCCCGCCACGGCGGCGATTGACCCGGCCATCAAGGCGACGGAGAAGGCGCGCAAGGAAGCCATCAAGGTCGCGGACGCCAACCTCGCGGCCATCGAGGCGGCGGAGAACGGGACCAAGGGCAAGAAGGGCGGGCGCTCCAAGCCGGACTTCAGCAAGGCCGTGAACCCGAAGTTCCCCAAGCCCAAGCGCACCAGCGCCCTCGACGCTGCGGCGCAGGTCCTGGCCAAGGCGACCGAGCCCATGACCTGCAAGGCGCTCATCGCCGCGATGGCCGAGCAGGGGCTGTGGTCCAGCCCGGGGGGCAAGACGCCCCAAGCCACGTTGAACGCCGCCATCATCCGCGACATCGCCAAGAAGCGCAAGGACTCGCAATTCCTCAAGGCCGGCCGCGGGCTCTTCGCCGCCAACCCGGAAGGGGGCGAGTGATGGTGGCGACCAACGCAGCCGCCAACCAAGTGCCGCCGGAGGACGCATGTACGCGATGTGGCGAGCGCGACGCCGACCGGCTGGTCTGGGACGAGGACGGCACAGAGGTGACCTGCGCCACCTGCGGGGCGGTGTACCGCCCCGGCGTGGAAGGAGGCAACCATGAACCGCGTTGACCGCGCCAACCTCGAAGCCGTCCTCGCAGCCGCTCGCACGCTGCTGGAAGCGCGTGAAGCCCAGATGCTGACCGCCGACGAGTGGGATGCCATCGAAGGCGCTGTCGCCGCCTGCGACGAGCCACGCGGCCCGAAGCGGGTCGAGACCTTTGCAGTCGAGCACGACCACCTTGTCCGCCGCGTGACCCCGGCGCGCGGCGATTCGTACGAGCATCGGTGCGAGCGCGCCATCTTCGAGGGGGTCGCCTGGGCCGTCGAGGAGGCAACGGGGCCGTTCGTCCTGGAGGACCTCCGGCGCGCCGCGGGCGACTCGGTCCCCTGGACCCAGGTGGCCGTCGCGTTCGCCTTCCTGAAGGACCGCGGCTGCGTCGAGCCCGTCACCGGGCGCAAGAGCCAGGGCGCCGAGGGATTCACCTACGAGGACGCCATGATCGAATGGCACGCCCTCGCCGAGAAAGGAGCCGACTGAACCATGCGATTCACACGCATCGACGTTGAGGGCGAGAAGCCGGGGCACTACGCCACGATGACTCGCAAGCAGGGCAGCGACCTCATCGAGGTTGAGATCCTCACGCCGGGCTACGTCCGGACGCACCAGGTGGTCGCTGCGAGCGAGGACGACCAACTGTCCATGGCTGAGTGCCTGCAGGACGTGCTGGACGGCTACCCCGGCACCCGCGGCGACATCCAGCCGTACCTCCGAGCCGTCCAGATGCTCGGCGACTGCTGAGCGGCCCATCACGCCTTCCCCTTCGCCTGCGGCTTGCCGCGGGCTTTCTCTTCGGCCGCAGCGTTCGCGGAAACGCGCTCGGCCTTACCACCCGAGAACTGCTCCCAGCGCTGAACGATCACGTCGGTATACGCCGGGTCCAGTTCCATCAGGTAGGCGTTGCGGCCCGTCTGCTCGGCCGCGATCAGCGTGGAGCCGGAGCCCCCGAAGAGGTCCAGCACGTTCTCGCCTTCGACCGAGGAGAACTGCATGGCGCGGACGGCCAGCTCCACCGGCTTTTCGGTCAAATGGATCATGCTCTGCGGATTGACCTTCTTGACCTCCCACAGGTCGGGGACGTTGGGGGGACCGAAGAACTTGTGGGCGGCGCCTTCCTTCCACCCGTAGAAGCACCACTCGTGCGCGCCCATATAGTCCTTGCGCGTTAGCACGGGGTGGAGCTTGTTCCAGATAATGGCCTGGCTGAAGTACAGCCCGCTCTCGGCCAGCGCGGGCGGGTAGTTCGCCACGTTGGCGTACCCGCCCCAGATGTAGAACCCGCGGCCGGGGAGGAGGGCGTTGGCCGCGTTGGCGAACCACGCCCGCAGCATCCGAGCGAACTCCTCGTCGCTGACGAAGTCGTTCTCCAGCGGCCGGTCGCGTGCCCGCATCTTCTTGTGCGTCGGCTGGGACTTCTCCGGGTGCCGCGCCAGGTCCATCGCCTGGTGATGGCCGCGCTTCTTCGACTGGTTGGTGAACGAGGAGTTGCCGGCGGCGATGGCGTTGTTGGAGCGCGGCTCGACCTTCACGTTGTACGGCGGGTCGGTGTTCACGAGGTGGATGCGGGCGCCGTCCAGGAGGCGGGCCACGTCGTCGGGGTTGGCGGAGTCCGCGCACAGCAGGCGGTGACGCCCCAGGATCCACAGGTCGCCGCGCTGCGTCACAGGATCGTCCGGCGGCTCCGGGACGGCGTCCGGGTCGGTGAGGCCGTCGGTGACGGTGGTGCCCGTCAGGCGTGCCAACTCGTCCGGGTCGAAGCCGAGCGCGTCCAGGTCGAAGTTGACCATCTTCAGCGCGGCGAGTTCCTCGATCAGCAGAGCGTCGTCCCACAGCGCCAGGTCGGCCGTCTGGTAGCACCGGTTTCGGGACTCCCAGGCCAAACGTCCCAGCCGCCCCACAAACAGGCGTTCGCGTTCCCGGCGGCACCTCTGTCATGTCCGTGGGCTTTCGCGATCTTGCAAACGACACCCGAATCAGGCCAGATCCTACCAGCGATAGGATCGCAGAAACACCACTGTTTAGCGAGCACACGCCGAACAAGTTTGCGCTGGCTGGACGAGGTCCTTGCTGCATCTCGGCACGGTAATGAGGCTTGTCTCCCGCCCCAGCCGCCGTCCCGGCCCGCAAAGACCGTCGGCCAGCGCTGGCATTCCGGAGACCATGGCGTTCTTGGGGCTGCTTCAACTTCCCCCAGCCCAACCTGGCTATCCCCACGCTTACAGCATGTACTCAGGGTCACCCGGAAACGTTCGCCCGTCTCTCACCTAGCGGTGTGCCGCCGTCCCTCACCATCGGCCAACGGGTTCGAGATACCGGTTGCGACCAATCGTGAGTCAATCAGCAAGACTCACCACCAGCACGGATTCGCTCAACGTGGGCTGTTGATCCATCCATAAGGCTGTGCGAAGTCGGACAGGCGGTACCAGGTCATGGCGGCCCCCTTCGTGCTGACGTAGACATCCCTAGCCTGAAAGTCTCCGTAGGCATCCTCCACGTCGGGACCGCCGCCGTCCCAGGGCTTGAAAAGGGCGACGCTGCTATCGAGGTATGCGACGTGGCCGCCGTGCCGATGACGCTGGCTGATCTGGTCGAGGTTTCCCCAGTGGCCATCGCGCGTGCCCTCGTTGTAGAATGGCGTGCTCTCCTCGACAAAGAGAAACGGGCCGGGCAACGGGATGAGCCTTGCGGTCAGACTGGTCGCGAGTCTCCTGGACGCATCCGGATCTCCAGCGGGGACGGCAGCGGCTCGAATGTCCAACCCCAGTCTTGCGCCCTGCATTTCGTCGAACATCGTGTAATCGAAGTTCAGGTCCCGCATGACGCCGAAATCATTCGTGCCGGATGATGATCGGCTGGCGGCCCGCTTGTTCTCCGGGCACTCGAGGATGAAGTGCGCCTGGTCGACGTAGTTGAACAGCAGTCCAGGGATCCCGTCGCGAGGCGGTCCCACGAAGGCCCATTCCGCCGCCGGCCAGATCTGTTCGCCGTAGTCCTGTGCATACACCTGTGCCGCGAGCCCGATCTGCCGGACGTTCGACATGCACACCGCCGCGCGCGCGGCGTCACGTGCCTTGCTCAGGGCCGGCAGCACCAAGCCCACCAGCAGCGCAACGATGGCGATCACGACCAGTAACTCGATGAGCGTGAACGCTCGGTTCACATTGCGACCCGACATAGCGTGTTCCCGTTCCGGCATGGCCATGTAATCTGCTGCGTGTATCCGAACGTGTGAGGGTCAGAAGCGAAGCGGAATCCGGCGCTGTTGGGCGCCGACCCCGCGGGGGGCAGGTTTGGTGTCCGCCCGAGAAGACACGGAGAGATTGATGGATCAGCAGCCGGCGAACCAGACGTCGAGGTAGGCCAGCAGGTCGAAGACGTTGATGGCGGGAGGATCGTCACTTGTGAACTCGGCAGCGGCATCGCCTTCGAACCAGAGATTGAGGTAGGCCAGCAGATCGAAGACGTCAATGGCGTTGTTGCCATCGAGGTCCGCCGCGCACGAGGCCGTGCCTGTGACCGTGAGCTTGAGCCAGCCCACCTCGTAGTAGTTCGGGAGCACGCGTGCGAAGGTGACGTCTTCCGTAGCCGGGTCGGAGTCGGTGATCGTCAACTCATAGAAGGAGTCGGCGAACCAGACATTGTTGCTGCATACGGCGTCCGGGTAGTGAAGAAGGCCACCCCACACGTTGGCCTCGCTCGAGGGGGCGGGCTGATCATTCATGAGGTCGGCCAGCGCGATCGCCAAGTAGTAGTCGCCCGGGGTGAGTGTCCTTGAGATGATGGAAGGGCCGCCAGAACCACCGGACGGGAACGCGATGGTGCTGTCACTTCCGGCCTCTGGGATCGGCGCGAAGTCGGAGTCGTACAGCCAGATGTCCGCGTCGCTCGTCGGCCCATTGCTGTCTACCGCAGTCACCGAGATGGTGACCGCTCCGGCGGAAATCGTTCCGACGGGTTCCGCCGGGATCACCGGCTCGCTGCTCTGCAACTGAAACGTGTACGCGGTCTCCGGCTCAGAGGGGTCGCAGCAGCTGTTGACCATGAGCAGGACACTCTCCTCCTTGCCGAAACCGTACCAGTAGATGTCGGGAGGACTGAACTGCGCCCAGTTGTCGCTCAGGCCTCCTTCGCCATCGGGATAGCGGGCCATGAGGGACATGTAGACGGAAGGTGAACCAGCCAGGCCGGTGATCGTGTGCTTGTAAATCCCCCGCGGCATCGGCGGGGTCGTGATCTTCCAGATATCGCGGGAATCCAGTCCGGGGGTATCAGAAAACGCGTCCGAGTTGCCCGACTGCTCGCCGGAGAAGGTAGATCCGGGGGCGAGTGTTGCCGGAGTCGCGTCGAGGATGACGTCGTTTGGCTCAATTTCCTGGTACTGCGCGTCCGCTTCTGCGCCGAGCGCCAATACCGCTCCAACCAAGGCAGCCACAAGTGTTCGGTCAGGCATGATGCTTCTCCGGGACCCCCAAGACCTCGCGCCCGCTGGTCGTCCGCACGATCAGGCCGTAGGCGCGGATGGAGGAACTTACCTCCTCTGGACAGGTGCGTCAAGCATTTCAGACAGTTTTTCTGAAGAACTTGCGGAGTTGCGAGGGCATGGTACCATAATGGGACCCCTTCGGCCCGCTGTAGAGGCCATTACCATGACCACAATGACCACAAGCCCCGCAGCAAGTTCTCACGGCTCCGTCGCGCAGTCAACGGACCGCACCTCCTTTGAAGAAGCGGCCGCGCTGGCGCTCGCGGGTCTGCAACGGGCCTGTCGTTCCCTGCTGGAAGCCATACCAGGGGGAGTTCGCAAGGCAGCCGACCTGCAGCGCGCCTTTAACGTCGACTCCAAACTCGCTGGCCAGGTGTTCAAGGTCGCCACCGCTCCGGAGCCCATCGCCGCCGGGGCGAACGTTCCGCCGCGTGTGTCGTTGGAGCGGCTCCTCCGATCCGCCAGCGGCCAGCGCATCCCCGCCCCGCTCATTGACCGAGTGGCCGAGGCCTTCGACGACTTCGAGCGCATGGTTCAGGAGCAGGCGGGCGACCGGAACGAGTTCGACGCGCTCATTGCGGCGACAATCCCGGAGGCGCGCGGCCGGATGATGCTCGCGAGCCGCCAGATGATGTACAGTGCGGCGCGCAACGTCCGTGGCGTAGCGGTGGAGGCCAGTGTTTACACGCTCATCTTCTTCCCATCGCGCGACGACCCGGAGACGCTCGAGGTCGTGCGGCTCAACGCTGATCTTGGTTTGCGGCGGATCCACAGGGGCGCAAGAGTCCTCGAGAGCAGCGGCCTGGCCGACGCCAATGCGCAGGTGCTCACCATAGACGGCCGGCCCATCGTCGATCAGGCCAGTGTCATGCTCGAACCATTCTGCTCCACGCCGATACCGAAGTACCGCTGCGTCGGCATCCACAAGCCGCGCCGGTGGATCTGGTACGAGTTAGAGGGCGAGGATGTCGGAATTCGTGCAGCGGTCGACGCTGTCCGCGCCGATTTCGTGCGTCCCTCGTTCAAGAACGCGTACTGGTCCGCCGAGCGCCCTCAGCTTCGCGCGATTAAGGATTCGCACTTCCCAACCCGCTGGCAAGTAGTTGATATCCTGGCCTGCGAGGGCTTTGCCTCCCATGTGGACCAGGATGCGTTCGTCCATGACGTACTCCCGACGGGCGATCTGATCCACGGCGCCGCTCCGCCGGGCGGAGAAAGGAACATTGCGTTCGTACCTCCGGTGCGCTACATGGGCGCCGGGCTGAACGCGTTCGCGTGCTCCCACGTGCCTCGCTATGAAGAGATGGTTGCCTATATCTGCGAACAGCGAGGGTGGGATGCATCGCGTTTGCAGGGTTTCCGGGTCGAGATTGAGTACCCGGTCTACTCGTGGCAGACCGTGCTCTCCGTGGGTAAGTCGACGAAGCCTGATGCGGGCGTCGACGGCCGACAGCCACGCGCGTGTTGATCGCTTCCGCGGAATCACTTCCGGCGCTTGTGGAGCCAGTCCCCCAGCTTCTTCCGGCCCCACGTGTTCACGCACTGCTCCGCCGTCACCCACCCCCGCCGCGCCGTGACCACCCCGAAGCGGAGATTCTCGAAGTCCTTCTTCGCATGGACGTCGCAGTTGATCGCCAGCAGCGTGCCCTGCTCCACCGCCGTGCGGACGTGGGCGTCGCGCAGGTCCAGGCGCATCCAGTGGGCGTTGATTTCAAGGGCCTTGTTGTGCTCTTTTGCCGCCGCGGCAATCTCGGCCATGTCGGGATTCAGCCCCGTGCGGCGGCCCATCGTGCGACCGGTGGGGTGGCCGACGATGTCGACGAGGGGGTGCTCGATGACGCGGAGCAGGCGCTTCGTCGCCCCCTTTTCGTCCTGGGTGAGGGCGGCGTGCGGAGAGGCGACGACGATGTCGAGGAGGGCGAGCAGGTCGTCGTCGTAGTCGAGCGAGCCGTCCGTCATGATGTCGACTTCGGTCCCGGCGAGGATCGCGATTCCCTTGACCTGCTCGCGCGCCGCGTGCACGGCTTCGACGTGGCGGCGGAGTTCATCGGGCTTGAGGCCGCCCGCGACGATGGAACTCTTGGAGTGATCCGTCACGGCGATGGTGTGGAAGCCGCGGTGTTTGGCGGCCTCGGCCAGCTCCACGATCGACATCCGCCCGTCAGACGCCGTGGTGTGCGCGTGCAGTTCCGCCTTGATGTCCTCCAGCTCGATCAGCTTCGGGGTCTTCGTCAGATCCAGCTCGCCGCGGTCTTCGCGAATCTCCGGCGGGATGCAGGGCACGCCCAGCGTGGCGTAGATCTCCCCTTCCGTGCGCGAGGCGACTGCCTTGACGCCGCGCTTCTGAGGCGGTTCGTCTTCATCGTCCAGCGGGTACAGCCCGTACTCGTTGAGCGTGTACCCCTGTCTGATGGCCCGCTCGCGGAGCCGAACGTTGTGGGCCTTGCTCCCCGTGAAGTACAACAGGGCCGCGCCCCAGCTCTGTTCGGGCACGATCCGCAGGTCCACCTGCACCGTCGGACCGCGTCCATCATCCTCGTCCCCCTGCCAGCGTTCATCAACGGCCCGCACGTACATGCGCACCGAGGACTTCGTCTCCCCCGCTGCGATCACCCGCTCCACGCGCTCCAGCCCGCGAAACACCTCCCCCACCCTCGTTGCCGCGGCTTCACCCGTCTTGCCGCCCCCCACCGACGCCAGAATGTCGATGTCCCCCACGGTCTCCCGGCCCCGCCGCAGGGAGCCCGCAAAGGCCACCTGCTTCACCCCCTTGACCTTCTCCATGTGCCACAGGACGTCCTGCGCCACCTCCCACGCCGGCCCGAGCGTGAGGCGCTCGCCGGACTTCTCCATCAGCTCAATCGCCCCCTTGATCTTCGCGACGGCCTTCTCCCCCATCCGCGGCAGTGACAGGATCGAGCCGTCCTCGATGACACGCTTCAGGTCGTCGATGCCCGTGACGCCCATCTGCTTCCACAGCCCCAGAGCGCTGGGTGTAATCACGCTCCGCCATATCCTCCTTATTCACCGTCACCGTCACATGCTGAGGCACAGCATCGTCCGCAGCGGCATCGATCATGCCGCGCAGGGCGCGGAGCCGTGTCCGCAGCTTCGGCGAGGACTCGTGGGAGACTAGGAGCGCGTGCTCACGGCCGCATACCACTCTCTCGACGACGCCGCCAAGCGAATCGAGGCCTCCGGAGAACAGAATCACGGACGTTGGTGCGGGCTGGCTGCTATCGTCGCCGAACTCAAGATACCTGTCGAATGCGGGCGGAGATCGGAAGCGACTGAAAGCGAACTCGTATTCGTCCTCAGACAGAAAGCTCAGGAGCTCTACGAGTGCAGTGCGCACCTCCGCCGATGCCCAGAACCGGTGATCGCGCACAGAAACCTCGAAACGCAGCTGCCTCCGCCAGTATGCACCCATCAACTCGACATCATGCGCGCCTCGGTGCGCGATCTGGTCGGCGATGTAGACCATCGCGGCAATCTCGATGAGGTCAATGAGCCGCGAGGGGAGGTCACGGTTCAGTTGGCTTCCGAGGTCGTCAAGCTTCAGTCGCACGTTGCGATGAGAGCCGTACGTGCGGAGCTTGACCGTTGAGTCATCCACCTGGCGACCCGTGGCGGCCTCATTGCACAGCACCACGAGTTGTCGAGGGCTCACTTGGCACCCTCCTTCAACTCGTCGATCATTTTTCTCATGGCTACGTGGGCAAAGCCGCCTGCGTCCTCGTGGCTGATGCCGGCGGGACCGTTCTGCCAGTTGCACTTGCTCAGCCAATCGCCGGCAAACCTCTCCACGATTACAGACGCCTCGTGGGAGTGCGTGCGAAGCGCGCGATCAAACTCGGCTTTGTCTGCGAGAGTGGCGAAGCGCTGACCGTTGCCGATGTGGTTCGCGCTTTCACGGCTGATATAGGCGTCAAGTACCTTGGCTGTTGCCTGGCCAAAGAAGCGGCGAGCAAGGTCACCGAAGGCCTTCTTCGTGCCCAGGTCATGAAATGCGCGGCGGACATCATCCGGACCAGAACCAAAGAGAGATTGGGTGCGCGTGGTAACTATCTGGTTGATTGTCTCGACTGCGGCACACTGGGCGATCTCGCCGAGATCCGTGCGCCCCTGCGAGTTTGGCATGCTCTGATCGATCCGTTCGGCCACGGCCGCCAAGACCGAGGGCAACGAAGGAGAGTCGGGTACGTCGAAGCCACGCTGCCGGAGTGATTGCGCGAACTCCGGCTCGCGCGCCGCAGCCGTCAACTGCGTCAGCGTCCAGAATGCCTCAACAAGGCCAGCGTGATGAGCCGCGGCCATCAAGCCGCGTTCAGCCGCTCGGATCACCGCGTTCGCAATCTGATCTGCGCCAGCGCCGATGGCAATGAGGGCCACCACCTCTTGCCATTTGCGTGTTCGGGGCAGCCTGCCGAGTCGGCTATGACCCATCGCTCTCATCCCGGGAGGAGCAAACACAACACCGCGGGCGGGCCTGGACGAGGTCCGTCGCGACAGATTAGGCACGCCGCCCGGGCGAGGTCGGCAGCGGACCCTCAAGGGGCGTCTGATGTACGGCCCCTGGGCGGGTTGTTCGAAGAGAGGAGAAGCTCCCACGCATGACGCTGCTGTCCCCAACCAATCATCGCGACGATCGGCCGCAGGTCCCGCTCCGTGACGGGGTCCCGGCCCTGCTCAACCCGGGGAAGGGCCAGAATGGCCTCCTGGATGTCCGGCGCGAGGTGGAGCAGGTTCATGATCTGCGTCACCCGCGCCCGGGTGACGTGCCCCAGCCGGGCAATCTCCGCCAGGTCGAGGACCTCGCCGTCGCGGATGAGTTGCTCGAACCGGATGGCGAGGGCCATGAGCCGGGTGACCCTGGGCAGGCGAGGAGGCGACACTGCAAAGGGGCGTTCCCCGACCACGGCTTGCTTGCGGCCCCGTTGACGCGACTCAAAGTGAACCTTGAACTCGATGCGGCGCTCCTGATTCATACCAGCACCTCCTCAACCCCCGCCTCCTCTTCTTCGGCGCCCGCCCCAACCTCATCGGCCAGCCCGGAGAGCCCGTTCGGATGAAGGACGAGTGCCACTGTTCCGGCTGACCCGTCGTACTCGACCCGCTTGACAAGGAGCGCCACCAGACGCGCCTGCTCCTTCGGCGTCAGCATCTCCCACACCGGATCGAACGCCGCAAGCGCATCAGCCACCTCGCCCTCGTGCATGACCTCTCGCTCAAGCACCATGGTCCGCTCCCGCAGGTCCGTCAGCCGTCGCTCGGCAGCGCCGATGCGTTCGTGGAGGTCGCCGAGGCGGGCCGCCGCGGCGCCGTTCGAGGAGGACGCCTCCCCCGAGCGCCTGCACCTCCCGGTAGTGACGCTTCAACTCGCGCTCCAGTTTCGCCCGTTCCGTCTCCAGGGCCGCGCTGGACTCCTCAACCTGCCTCCGCGCGTGCTTCAGCGTCGCGGCGACGACTGCGGGGTCCTGCCCGATCGCACGAACCTGCTCGACCACGAGCCGCTCAATCTCCGGTGCGGGTACCGACTTCGACGGGCAGGTGTGCCAGCCGCGCTTCTGTGCGCTGAGGCAGACGTAGTAGCGGTAGCGAATCTTGCCCTTCTTCGTCGTGTAGGTGTGCCCCATGGAGCACCCGCACGGTGTGCAGTACAGCAGCCCCTTCAGCAGCGCGCCGTGCTTGTTCCGCACCGCGGCCCCGCCGGTGCGGCCGTTCCTGGCGAGGACGTGCTGCACCCGTTCCCAGATGTCGGCATCGACAATGGCCTCGTGCTCGCCTTCGTGGACCTCGGTCTTGTACTTGACCTTCCCCAGGTACGAGACGCTCGTGAGCAGTCTGAAGAGGCTGCTCTTGTCGAATGGGGTCCCACCATGGACCTTACCGGTTCTCGTGGTCCATTGCTTGTTCACCCAGCCGCGCTCTTGGATCGCCTTCAGAGTCGCCAGCAGCGTCTCATGCTCCAGGTACAGATCGAAGATGTCGCGGACCCGGCTCGCCTCCTCCTCATTGACCACGAGCCGAAGCCCACGCGGGTCAACGTCGTACCCCAGGATCGGCCGCCCGCCCGCCCACTTGCCCTTCCGGCGCGTCGCGGCGATCTTGTCCCGGGTCCGCTCGGAGATGATCTCCCGCTCGAACTGAGCGAACGAGAGCAGCACGTTAAGCATGAGCCGGCCCATCGAGTTGGCGGTGTTGAACTGCTGCGTAACGGAGACGAACGAGATGCTGTGCCGCTCGAACGACTCCATCATGCGGGCGAAGTCGATGAGCGAGCGGCTGAGCCGGTCCACCTTGTAGACGACCACACAATCGATCCTCCCCGCGTCGATGTCGGCCAAGAGCCGCTTGAGGGCCGGCCGCTCCATGTTCCCGCCGGTGAAGCCGCCGTCTGCGCGAAGGTGAGCAACAACGTCGTCGAGGTGCGGATCGACGCCGAGTCGCCGCACGGCGGCTGGGACGCGACGAACCTGGCCACGGGCAAGAAGGTGCGCATCAAGACGTCGCAGCGCCTGCGGGCGGCAGTGGGCGCCACGGCGGCGCCTGCCGCGAAGGACGCCGACAAGGGGGCAACGCCCGCCCCCAAGGCCAAGAACGCCACACGGGCCAACGTGGGCCAACGAGGGGGAAAGCCCGCCGCGGCGGCCACCGACCCCGCCATCAAGGCGACGGAGAAGGCCCGCAAGGAGGCCATCAAGGTCGCGGACGCCAACTTGGCGGCCATCGAGGCGGCGGAGAACGGCGCAGCGCCCAAGGGCGGCAAGGGGAAGAAGGCCAAGCCGGACTTCAGCAAGGCCGTGAATCCGAAGTTCCCCAAGCCCAAGCGCACCAGCGCCC
>CAYWRO010000013.1:0-63548 GCA_964460345.1 uncultured Phycisphaeraceae bacterium
TGTGGTAGTTGGGCGGCTGTGGTCGAGCCGGGATGGCAAGGGGCGGGCGAAGTACCCCATGGTGGTCGCGGCTCACTGCCGCGGCGTGCCTGTGCGGTGGGCAATCGAGACGGTGCTGCCGCAGCTCGAACGCGCGCAGGGCTTGTGCACGGCGACGGAGTCGGCCGCCGAGGTGGTGGGGATCATCGACGGCGTGAGGCGGGAGCTTCGGGCGGCGATGGAGGGCGTGGACAAGGGGGGGCCGGAGTTGGTTTCGCCGCGGCGGGTGGTGGGGCGGATCGCGAACGATCCCGGGATGGCGGCGGGGCGGGAGGGGGTGGCGCGGGTGCTGTATCAGATCGAGCGGGAGATGGGGGCGTATCTGGCGGGGGGAGCCGGCGGCAAGTCACGGCTGCTGGACATGCGGCCGCAGCAGATCCGCGTGCCTGCGTGCGCGGCGAGCGCGACCGAGGCGCTGCTGCAGTGGATGCAGTTCATGTACCTGCGGCTGGATGGGGCGGCGCCGGTGATGGTGATCGCGCCGGATGTGGGCGCGGCTGCGGTTGAGGCGAGCAGCGGCGAGGCGCGGGGCGGGTGGGTGGATGTGCTGGTGGGGCCGGTGCAGGGAAGCCAGATGTTCTGCCTGCGCGCATCATTAAAGGCCGCGCCGCTGACGAGCGAGATTCCATACTCGCTTGACGACGGGTTCCGGGTGTGGGTGGAGAAGGTGATTGAGACCGCGGAGGGTGAGGTGGAGGTGGGGCGGCGTCGGTGAGGGGTTGGCGTGTGCGCGGGTGAGGGATTCAGCCCTGCAGTTCCTGGAGAAGGTTGGCCAGGGCCTTGACGTCGCGCGAGGCGACGATGCGGTCTGCACGCGCGGCGGGAACCTTGAGGTTCTTCAGCGCGGTCTCGACGCTTGTCCAGAGGCGCTTGGCCTTCGCCTCGCTGTCGCAGAGGTAGAGCTCGCTGACTGCCTCGCCGAGCTTGGCGAGCATGATGGTGTCGCGGTGCTCGTAGTAGCGGTTGACGATGCCCTTCTGATGGCGCGTGAGGTGTTGTCCCCTGGCCATGGTGATCGCTCCTTGATCGTGGGCGGATGGGCGCGCGGCGAAAGGGTGCAGTCGGCCGCGCGCGGGGTCAGGGAATGGCCTCGACGCTGGAGAACTGGTCCAGGTTAAGCCAGACTTCTTCGCCGTTGTCCTTGCGGATCTTGAGCCGGTCGACCCAGACCTTCTTATCGCGGGCGTGGGCGTACCAGGAACCGGACTTCTGCTGCTCGTACTGGAGCACCGTGCCTTCGACGGTGGTGCGCCAGGGGCCGGCCTGACGCGGCACCTGCTGGGTGACACGCACGCGCTGCCCGACCTCGAACATCGCGCCCGCATTGGCGTTCATCAGCCTTCCTCCCCTGCGACGGTCACCTTCTCGATGACGATCGGCTCGACGGGGACGTCGCCGTGGCCGCCCTTGTTGGCGGTCTTGACGTTCCGGATCTTGTCCACGACGTCCATGCCTTCAACGACGCGGCCGAAGACGGCGTACGCCGCGCCGCCATTGGGCTGGTCGAGGAAGGGGTTGTCGACGACGTTGATGAAGAACTGGCTGGTGGCGGAGTCCGGGATGCTGGTGCGGGCCATGGCGATGGAGCCGCGGACGTTCTTGAGGCCGTTCTTCCACTCGTTCTTGATCGGGGGATCGGTCGGCTTCTGCCGCATGTCGGGGGTGAAGCCGCCGCCCTGGATCATGAACCCGTCGATGACGCGGTGGAAGATGGTGCCGTCGTAGTGGCCCTTCTTGGCATAGTTGACGAAGTTCTCAGTGGAGATCGGGGCGTTCTCCCGGTCGAGCTCGAGGACGATGTCGCCCATGCTGGTCTGCATGGTGATGCGCACGGTTTTCTCAGCCATCATGGTCTCCGCTTCTTCGGCGCTCATGCGCTCGACTCGTTCGATCATCACCGGCTCGTCCGGTACGTTCTGGTGTCCTGACTTGGTCGTCGTCGCGACCTGGCGGATCTGGTCCACCACGTCCATGCCTTCAATGACGCGGCCGAAGACAGCGTAGCCCGCGCCGCCGGCGACGGGACCATCGAGGCGCTTGTTGTCCACGACGTTGATGAAGAACTGAGCGCTGGCCGAGTCCGGATCGCTGGTGCGGGCCATGGCGATGGAGCCGCGGACGTTGCTCAGGCCGTTCTTCCACTCGTTCTTGATGCCGTCGCGTGTCGGCTTCTCCTCCATGTCGGGGGTGAAGCCGCCGCCCTGGATCATGAAGCTGCTGATGACGCGATGGAAAATGGTGCCGTTGTAGTGGCCGCCGTCGACGTACTGGAGGAAGTTGGCGACGGTGATCGGCGCCTTCTCGCCGTCGAGTTGCAGGATGATGTCACCCTTGGAGGTGACCATTTTGACGTAGGCGGCCTCCGGCGCGGCCGCGGCGGGCTGCTTGGCGGGGGTGTCGGCGTCCTGTTCGGTCTGGGCCGTCGCCGCGGCGGCGGCGAGGCCGAGGGTCAGCATGGTCAACCAGATCCAACGGCTCACAATCGCCATGGGTTGATTCTCCTTCGCACCCCCCGGCCCCGTGACAGGAGCAAAGGGCGATTCTACGGCTGCCGGGTACGCGGGGCGGCCCATCGGGGCGGGCTTTATCCGGGCCGCCGCGGAGCCGATATCTCTGGCAGACAGGAGGCGTGGAGACCCCGCGCGAGGAGCTTTGAGGACCGATATGTCGTCTCTGGAGCAGCGCATCGCGGCATTGGAGCGGTCGAATCGACGGCTGCGTCTGGCCGTGGTTGGGCTCGCGACCGCCGCGGTGGCCGGGATCGGCCTCGGGGCGGCTCAGGAGGGGGCTGGCGATGGCGTTCAGGAGTTGATCCGGGCGAGGACGGTGGAGGTGGTGGGGGCTGACGGGAAGTCGGCGCTGGTGCTGCAGGCGAATGCCACCGGATCTGGGGAGATCCTTGTCAGGAATGGCAAGGGCGGCGTCGCGGCATCGATCTCGGGCGATGCGTCCGGTGCAGGCCAGGTGGCGATCAACGGTCGCAACGGCCAGGCGATTGTGCGGGCGGGCCCGAGCCAGTTCGGGGGGACGATCAACACGTACACGGACGAGGGCAAGCCCCTGGTGCGGATGGCGGCGAACGGGTTTGGCCAGGGGGCGGTGTCCCTGTTCTCGTCGCACAGTGCGGCGCCGAATCTGACGCTGGCGGGGGAGCCCAATGGGGACGGGGCGATCGGGACGTATAACGCGACGGGTCAGCGGCTGGTGCAGATCGGGGCAACGGGGGGCGGGGTCGGGAAAGTCGTGACCTACAACGGGGTGGGGCAGCCGCGGGTTGAGCTGGGGTCGACGGCCACGGGCGGCTTTGTGGGCGCCTTCGGGGAGGGGGCGGACCCGATCGTGGTGATGAGCAGCACGGTGAAGGGGGATGGGCTGCTGCGGACGTACTCGGCGCAGGGGGTGCCGTTGTGCGGGTTTGAGGTGGATGCGAACGGGATGCCGCGGTTCACGGTGTACGGTCCTGACGGGGCCGTGGCGAAGGTGATGCCGTAGGGAGAGCAAACTGCCACTGAAGGAATTGAACCACAGAGGCACGGCGGCACAGAGGGGGGAGAGAAATTGAACGCGGAGATCGCGGAGAGCGCGGAGGGAGACGTGAAGTTACCGAGGCGGGCCAGCTTGCTTTTCTCGGCGCTCTCCGCGTGCTCTGCGGTTCATTTTCTTTTCACCACAGAGACACAGAGAGGGGGATGGGTGGAGAGGTCGAGAGAAGAGTTCTCGCGCAGAGGCGCAGGGACGCAGACCGAGGATTGGGTGGCGTGCCACCTTCTCCTGAATCTGCGTTCATCTGCGCAATCTGTGGATTGATTCTTTCCTCTGTGCCCCTGTGCCTCTGTGGTTCAACTCCCTTTGGCGTGGCATGCCGCGCGTTGATCAGTCGACGGCTGAGATCATGGGCTTGCCGGCGAGCTTCAGGGTGAGGATGTTGGTTTCGATGCGGATGGGGGAGGCCGGAGCGCTGCGGTCGGCGAAGAAGAGCTTGAGCCCGGCGGTGGAGTGATCGGGCAGGCCCAGGCGGTTGAGGTGGATGCGCTGGGTCATGGCGGTGGCCGGGTTAAGGGGGACGCCCGCGACGAGCTCGCTGCCGGCCGGGGGCGCCATCATGATGAATTTGCTGGAGTTGTGCATGTAGAGGCTGCCGCCGAAGAGCGCGCCGTAGACGTCGGTGTTGTTGCCGATGTCGATGGGGGCGTTGGGGGCGATGAAGTTGGCGTAGATGGTGACCTTGTTGTCGACCTCGACGGGGGAACTGCCGGTCACGATGAAGGTGCAGAGCGAGGGGACGCCGGTGTTCCGGTTGACGTCCGTGTTGTTGCGGAAGGTTACGGAACCGGCGATGTAGAATTTCACGGAAGAGCCGGGGGCGACCTCAATGTCGCTCTGCTGGGTGATCGAAAAGTCGCCGTCCACGACGACTGAGCGGTGGCCCTCGAAGATGAGACGCGACTTCTGGATGGAGAGATTGTCGACGTGCAGATCAGTCTTGATCGTCTGCGTCGTGTTGTTGAAGGTTTTGTGGCCGGCGCTCGGGCCCAGGGCAGGGGGCGTCGGCGTTGGGACGGTGATCGGTGCGGAGAGTGCCCCCAACGTGCCGGAAATGCGGCCTGATTCACCGTCGATGACTGTTGCAGGGTTGGAGCCAGGGCCGGAGAAGACGTTGGCGAAGACGCGTGAACTGTTTGCCATCGACCACGCGCCGGTGCTCGTGGCATTCGTTGATACGCTGACGTTGCCAGAGCCAACCTCGATCGTGGCCGTGTTCTCCATTGTGATGGAGCCGTCGATCGCCACGCCGGGGAAGACGATGTCATCGCCTGCGCCGCCGTCGATGACGAGCCTGCCATTGATGAAGAGCCAGACGTCGCCGTCGGTGGTCACCTCGATGTATTGATCATCCGCCTGCCGGTGGATGAAGGTCGTCTGCATTTCGTAGGTGTGCGAGTGCGATCCCTTGCCTGCACCGCCCGTCAGGGTGCCGCCGCCATCCAGGAACCCTTCGAAGGTGTAGAGCGGCTCGGAGGCGTGTCGACGCATCTGAACGTGCCCGGGCACGGCCGCCTTGGTGGCTCCGCCGCTGCGGAACCAGGTGGCGAAGGAACTCGCGCCGTTCACCGCGCCGCCGGTCGCGGCGGACGTGGCGCCGGCGACATCGCCCGGCATCCCTGCCAGGTACGGCCGCGGCGGCATGATCCACGTCCCGGAGGCGTCGCGCCACGGGGAGGTCACCTTGCGGCCGGTTGAGGCAAACTGGGGAAGGCCATCGCCATCGAGTGTGTCCGCGACAACGCCGACGTAGCGGCCCGCGCCGTCGTTGGCGAAGTGGCCGAAGTCCGCGTGTCCACCCGCCGCGGCGGGCGTGACCTGGCGGAACGTTCCCTGGAGGTCGATCGAGGAGCGTGCCGCGTAGTCATCTTCCTGGGCGCGGGCGAAGCCGCAGACGGCCAGGATCGCCGCGGGGCCGCAGAGCAGACGCATTCGTGAGTGGCGGAGTTGCATTAAAAAACCTCCGGCGAAAGGACACCGGAGGTAACATCGGGTTCTTTTTCTTCCCTCTCAAGGGGGGTTGCGCTTAAATGCGCTGCGGCAGGTCGGGTCCGGGCGTATGCAGCGGTTGCAGCGTGGAGCGAACCTAGTCAACCTTGGCAAGGTCTTTGGCCGCGTTGGCAAGGTTGAGGGTCATGATGTTGGTCTGGATCTGGAACTTCGACTTGGGGTAGACACGGTCCGAGAAGAAGATTTTGAGGCGGTAGGTGCGGTCGTTCTGGAGCCAGGCCAGGCGATCAAGGTCGATGCGCTGAGCGCCTTCCAGTTCCTCGCCTTCGCCCCAGCCTTCGATGGGCTCCTTGCGGGCCTGCAGGGTGAACTGCGAGTTGTTGCTCATGACAATGTTCTTGCCGAAAAAAGAACCGAAGAGCTCGATGCCGTTGGCGATCTTCATCTCGGCGTAGGGCGAGACGAAGTTCGCGTACACGATGAAGCCGTTGTCCATGGCGATTTCGCTGCTGCCGTGGTTGTAGAACGTGACGCGGGAGGGGTCTGCCGTGTTGATATTGAAGCGCGAGTTGTTGCCCATGATGATGGGGCCGCCCTTGAGGTGGATTTCCAGCGTGCCGCCGTCGTGAAGCTGAACATGGCAGTCGTTGCGGATCTCAAAGCGACCGTCGCAAATGATGCGGGTGCGGCCCCGGACATTGAGCGTTGCGTTGGTCTGGAGGAGAAACTCGCTGCACCGGTAGTCGCCGTCGATGTTCAGGGAGCCGCCGCTGATCGTCCACTTGCCCTTGTCCTCACCGCCGGTGGGGATGGTGGGCAGAGGGGGCATGGGGATGGGCTCGCTGAGTTCACCCTGGGACCCGTTGATCTTTGCGCCGCCCTTGATGGCGACCGCGTTGGCGGGCGAGTTGGGACCGACGTTGACATCTGCGTTGATCTGGGCGGAGTTCTGCATGCTTACGACGCCCGGTCCGGCGGCATTGGTGTTGACCTGGCCGTCCGTGCCGTCGGCGAGCTTGACCGTTGCGGTGTTGGACATCGAGACGGTGCCGTCGACGATGATGCCGGCGTAGTTCGTGGGGATGGAGGTCCCCGCGCCACCGTCGAGCACGAGGCGGTCGTCGATGAAGATCCAGAAGTCGCCGTAGCTGTTGGCCTCGATGAAGTAGTCGCGGTCGTCTTCGTAGATGAAGGTGGTTTCAAACTCGTAGGTGTAGGTGGAGTTGCTGTCAGCCTCGGGAGCGCCGGTGCGGAGGTTTGGGCCGTCAATGAAGCCATCGAAGCGGTAGTTGTCTGTCCCGATGACGCGCGAGAGGCGCATCGCCCCACGATCGACTTGCAACGCATCATGGTCGCGGAACCATCCGGCAAAGGGGACCGCGCCGGATACAGCGCGGCCTTCCTTGCTGTCGAGCTGGCCGGCGACGTCGCCCGGCCGCGACGAGACGTAAGCGGGCGGCAGGGGCATGAGGAAGTTGCCCTCGGCGTCAAGCCACGGTGAGAGCACCTGGAAGCCGGAGGTGTTGAACACCGGCTTTCCCTGAGGGTCGAGGAACCCCTCGGGAACCTGGGCGAAGCGGCCGTACCCATCAAGAGCGATGGCCCCGAAGTCGGCGTGGCCGCCCGCCTGGTCAAAGGGAGCGAAGTCGCGGAAGTAACCCGCCACATCGATCTCCTGGCGCGATCGGTAGTCCACGTACGGATCGGAATCCTGCTGGGCGATCGCGGCCGCGGGAAGGCCGGGACCGGCCGCGAGCATCATCAGAACTGCTGCGCGCCGCCATACCCCTCGTCGAGTTGCCATGCTGTGTGCTCCCAATGCCCCCCCTTTAGTGTCGCGTATCGCTGTTCATCGGCTCGCGGGAGACGCAAGTGAGGCGAGGGGGAGGGGTGAGGTTCGGCCAGAGCGGGTTGGCGGGCCATTCAAACCGGACAGATTGCCAGGTTGTGCGAGCGGCGGGGTGACAGAACGGCCATATAACCGGGCTGGCGCGGCTTGAGAAAGCGGCGGGAGCGATGGCTCCCGCCGCGGGTGAACTGCGGAGCTTGAGGCGGCGGCAGGTCAGTCGGCCGCGTGAACCATGGGGGAGGCGGCAAGATTCAGTGTCGTGATGTTCGTCTCGAAGCGGAAGGGGGAGGGCTCTGAGCCGCGGTCGGCGATGAAGATCTGGATTCGGTGGGTGGCCCCGTCGCGAAGCCACTCGAGGCGGCTGAGGTCGAGCCGCTGCGTCATGGCGGGCGCGGGGCTGATCTTTGCGGTGTTGCCGCCGCTGCTGGAGCCGTCGCCGGGGAAGCTGTCCATGTCCTTGGCGAAGGACATGAGCACGACGAGGTCCTGGAAGTCGACGTATTCGTGATCCAGCTTGTCGGTGGCCAGTTCGTACAGGTAGATGACCTGGTTGGGCGCGAGGCGGACCACGCCCTTCTTGGTGTCGACGTAGTCGGTCAGGAACTCGGCGGCGGCGGCCTGGTCCTGGAAGGGCTTGATGTCCGGGACGGGGTCGCCGTCGCGCAGGACCTTGACGAACTTGGAAGAGCTGCCGGAGTCAACGTTGTAGAGCTTGTTGCTGCCGTACCAACTCTGGCCGATGACGGTGACGGGCGTGCCCGCGGGGTAGATGGCGGGGAAGGTGTAGGTGCGGGGGTTTTTATCGTCGTTGATGTTGCCCTTGCTGGAGCTTGAGTAGGAGCCGAAGGGTTCAAAGTAGCTCTTGCCGATCCTGGCGCGCATGGTGATGGGCAGGCGGTGGCCGTCAAGGCTGAAGGCGACACCGAGCACGGTCATCTGCGCGGCGAAGGGCTGATTCGGGCGCACGACGCCGTCAGAGATGCCGAAATCATCCATCATCTCCACGCCGTTGCCGGCGCCGCCGTCCATGACGAGTTTGCCGTCGATGTAGATCCAGACGTCCGCGGCGGTGGCGACGTCGATGTGCCAGTCCTCGGCGGCGTCGTGGATGAAGGTGGTCTCCATCGCGTAGGTGTACGCATCGTTCGTGCCTGAGCCGCCGGTGGCGTCCAGGTGGCCGCCGGAGTCGAGCGTGCCTTCGAAGACGTACTTTGTGTTCGAAGCGTCGCGCTTCAGGGTGACGGACCCGTGCTCGGTTGTGTTGACGCCAGGGACGTCGGTGAACAATTGGTCGAAGGAGGTCTTGCCCGTGACAGCGCCGCCGGACTTGCTGCGCGTTGCCTGTTCGGCGTCACCGTGCTGGCCGGCGACGTAGGGGGTCGTCGCGATGGGGTTCCCCTTTGCGTCTTCGGCGGGAGCCATGACCTTGTAGCCGGTGCTCGCGAAGGCGGGCGCCCCGTTGGCTCCAAGTTGCGGCGAAACGATGCCGACGTAGCGCCCCGCCCCGTCGGCGGCGCCCATGCCGAAGTCCGGGTGTGCGCCCGGCTCGAAGTCACGGAAGACGCCGGGGATCGTGATCGACTGACGGGCGCGGTAGTCGTCAGGTCCGGCCGCGGCCTCGCTGACACCGAAGGTCGCACCCGCCAGGCTGCTCACCAGCACCATCATGTTCGTCGCACGCTTCATCGGCTGCTCCTTCAAACTTGGTCCGCTCTACGACGTGGCCTTTGACGACCCGCCCGCCGAATCCCTCAACCCCATGTGAAGAGATCACAAATAGCGGCTTGAGCCGCAAGTGAAACTTTCGATGAGCGTGCGTCTGCACAACCGTCATGCGCGATCAGGCTGGCGCGGAAAGCGGGGCAGTTTGACTGAAAGTGTGCGGCTTGGGAGGGGTCGCGCGGTGGTGAGGAGGGGCCCGCGGCCGGTCGCCCGATCGGGAAGAGCGCAATTGGCAACGCACGGCTCCGTGGACGGAAGCCGTGCGCGCCTGAAGAGTCGGAGCCTGCTCGTGCCGGTTTAGTCGAACTCGCTGCGGCCTGGCATGCGCGCCAGGTTTAACGTGGTGATGTTGGTTTCAAAGCGGAAGGGAGAAGACACGGGGTTGCGGTCGGCGATGAAGATCTGGATGTTGTGCGTGCCGCCGTCGCGCAGAAAGGCGAGCCGGTCAAGGTCGAGGCGCTGCCGCATGCCCGGGGCGGGTTCGACGCGTGAGGCCGCCGCTCCGCCGGGGCCGCCCGGGCCGGCGAGGTCCTCAAGATTGTGGGCGAGCTCCACGAGCACGACGAGGTCCTGGAAGTCCGCCGTCGGATCGGAGAGATTTGAGGTGTACATCTCGAAGAGATAGATCGCCTGGTTGGAGGCGAGCCTGATGCGGCCGTCCTCAATGTAATCCGTGAGGAACGCCGCCGCGGCGGTCTGGTCTTCGAAGGGGTCGATGTCCGGGACCGGGTCGCCGTCTCGCAGGAGGAGGACGACGCTGCCGGGTGAGCGCGAGTCCACGGTCATATGAGAGCGCCAGTTTGAGCCGTCGGGCAGGAAGGAGCGTCCTGTGACGCTGAGGGGCGTGCCGGCGGGGTAGACATCCGGGAAGATGAAACGACGCGGGTTGTTATTGTCGTTGAGGTTGCCGCTGCGCGGATCGCTCAGGGGGCCGAAGGGAGAGAAGACCTCGCTGCCGACGCGAAACTGCGCCGTGACGGGCAGGAGCGTTTTGCCGGAGCTGAACGCGACGCCGAGGACGCTGATCGCCGCGGCGAAGGGCTGGCCCGGCTTGACGGTACCCTCGCCGATCTCGAAGTCCTGGAGGCCGATGAAGCCGGCGCCCGCGCCGGAGTCCATCACGAGCTTGCCGTCGATGTACACCCAGACGTCCGCGGCGGTGTCGACGTCCAGGAACCAGTCCTGGCCCGCCTCGTGGATGAAGGTCGTGGAGATTTCGTAGGTGTACGCGGCGTTTGTGCCGGAGCCGCCGCCGGGCGCATCGAGCGAGCCTTCGAAGATGTACGTGTCGTTCGAGGCGTTGCGGGTCATCGTGATGTTGCCCGGCGCGGTCTGGTTCACGCCCGGGACATCGGCGAACCATTGGGCGAAGGAGTTGGCGCTGGTGACCGCGCCGCCGGGGCCGGAGGCGACCACGGCCTCGACGTCGCCGGGGCGGGGACCGACGTACGGGACGGCCGCGGGAATGGCGATGCCGTCGGCGTTGGACGCGGGCGCCAGGAGCTTGCGCCCGGTGCTGGCGAGCACGGGAGCGCCGTCCGGTCCGAGCTGGTCGGCTGCGATGCCGACGTAGCGGCCCGGACCTTCGGCTGCGCCAAGGCCGAAATCGGGGTGGCCACCCGGCGAGCCGGCTGGCTCAAAGTCGCGGAAGGTTCCGCCGAGCGTGACGGCGGAGCGTGCGCGGTAATCATCGACGCTCGCGGGAGCCTGGCGCGGGCCCCATTGCGTGAGGGCCGAGGTGGCGCCCACCAGGCCGATGATTCCGCCAGCCAGCAACCAATGTCGCGTCGTTGCCTTCATCTGCTCTCTCCATGTGCATGGGTCGCCGCCCAGCGATTTTGAGCCGTGCAAGCTTTCGTTATCTTCGCCCGCTGCTCCAGCCTGCTTGTCGGTGCGGCCGCGGCCGGGTGCCGCTCTCGACGGCTCTGCGGCCTGCGCGGGCGGGTGATTGCACGTTCTCGGTCCTTCTGGCTGGGGGTGGCCGCCGCTTACACTCCGTGCATGGAGATCACCAACCTGATTGAGGGCCGGTTTTGCCCGCCGCGGACCGGGCAGTGGCTGGAGAATGTTGAGCCGGCCACGGGCGCGGTGTACGGGCGGACGCCGGACTCGGGGCAGGAGGATGTCGCCGAGGCGGTCGCCGCGGCGGGTCGGGCGTTTGCGGGGTGGTCGGGGACGCCCGCGGCGGAGCGTTCGCGGCTGCTGTTGCGGCTGGCTGACCTCATTGAGCGGGACCTGGAGCGGCTGGCGCGGGCGGAGTCGATCGACACGGGGAAGCCGATTGCGCTGGCGCGGACGGTGGACATTCCGCGCGCTGCGGCGAACCTGCGGTTCTTCGCGACGGCGATTCTGCATGGTTCGGCCGGTGCGCACCACATGGATGCGGGGGGCGTGCAGGGGCCGGGCGGTGGGGGGGCGCTGAACTACACGTTGCGGCGGCCGCGGGGCGTGGCGGGGTGCATCTCGCCGTGGAACCTGCCGCTGTACCTGTTTACATGGAAGATCGCGCCGGCGCTGGCGACGGGCAACACCGTGGTTGGGAAGCCCTCAGAGGTGACTCCGATGACGGCGCATCTGCTGGGGGAGCTTTCGGTGGAGGCGGAGTTTCCGGCGGGCGTGCTGAACATCGTGCACGGACGCGGCGATGCGGCGGGGGCGGCGCTGGTGGAGCATCCGGATGTGCCGACGGTGTCGTTCACGGGATCCACGAAGGTGGGGGCGTGGATCGGGGCGACAGCCGGATCGATGTTCAAGCGTGTGAGCCTGGAGCTTGGAGGGAAGAACGCGACCTTGATCTTTGAGGATGCCGACCTGGAGTCGGCAGTCCCGATCGCGGCGCGGGCGGCGTTTGCAAACCAGGGGCAGATCTGTCTATGCGGATCGCGAATCCTGGCGCATGAGTCGGTTTTCGAAAGGGTGGTTGATGGCGTGGTGGCGCACGCGCGGTCGCTGCGGATTGGGGATCCGCTCGAGGAAGGAACGCAGCATGGCGCGCTGGTGAGCGAGGCGCACCGGGACAAGGTGGTCTCTTACATTCAGCGGGCGAAGGAACTCGGCGGGACGATTCGAGCCGGGGGAGACGTGGTGCGCGCGGAGTCGCTGCCGGCGCGGTGCGCGAAAGGGTACTTCGTGGCCCCGACGGTGATCACCGGGTTGGACAACGACTGCGCGGTGGTGCAGGAGGAGATCTTCGGGCCGGTGGTGACGGTGCAGTCCTTTCGGACGGAGGCCGAGGCGCTGGCGCTGGCGAACTCAACGAAGTATGGACTGGCGGCGTCGATTTTCACGCGCGATGTGGGGCGGGCGCACCGGGTCGCCGCGGCGGTGGAGGCGGGGATTGTGTGGGTGAACTGCTGGCTTCTGCGCGACCTGCGGACGCCGTTTGGCGGGATGAAGTCGTCCGGGGTCGGACGCGAGGGGGGCGAGGAGGCGCTGCGGTTCTTCACCGAGGCGAAGAACGTGTGTGTGAGCTTGTGATCGCGGCGGGTTCTCGCGGCGAGCGTTGAGTGTCGGCAAGGAAAGGAGCGGGGCCGCCCGATGGCGGCCCCGCTTGTGGTTGACTCGTAGCAGGTTGTCGCAACTTGAGAGGCGACGGTCAGCAGGGGCTGCCCGCGCTGGCCTGGAACCAGCAGTCGAGGAACTGCAGGAGATCGAAGACGTCGGTGGCGCCGTCGCCGGTCAGATCGGCGCTCGGGGCGGCCGCGAACCAGGCGTTGACGTAGGCCAGCAGGTCGAAGACGTCGACCTGCGCAGCATTGCCATCCCACTCACAGTCACAGGCGGGGAAGCGGACGCAGATGTTGTCGATGAAGAACTCCTGGCCGCCGAGCGCGAAGCGGAGGACTGGGCCGGTGAGCACGCCGCGGCCGCAACGCCCGAGGGGGGTATCCGTGAAGGTGTTGGTGTAGAGAACGCCCGGCGCGATCGCGACCGGAGCAAGCTCGATCTCGCCGATGAAGCGGGGCGCGCCGTTGACCTCGAGATTCTCGGTGCCGCCCTGGTCAAACCACTCGAACTCGACGCTTTCGGGAATACGACCGAGGGCGTTGATGTCGAAGTAGACGACGACGTTGTTGGTCTCGATCACCTGGCTGTCCTGGCAGGTCGGGAACGCCGGATCAATCTGCGCGAAGTTAAAGAAGGGGCCGGCGAAGAGGTGCAGGTCGGAGACGTGCAGGGGGATGCCGTTCTCCGTGAACATGGGGCCGGGAACGTTGAAGGTTTCGCCAAGCGGCCGGGATTCGGCGTTGACGATGGCGTCGCAGGGCTCGGGCGGTTCGCCAAGAACAACGCAGATGTTGTCGATCCAGAGTTCCTGCCCGCCGATGAGGAGGCGCTGGACGTCGCCGGTCAGGGTGACGGTGCCGCAGCGGCCGCCCGCGACGGGAACGAAGGTGTCCGTAGCGGTGACGCTGGGGGCGACAAGGGCAGGCAGCGCGGCAAAGTCTGGGACCTCGTGGCGCGGGGCCGCGTTGACCTTCAGGTTCTCGCTGCCGCCGAGATCAAGGTAATCGAACTTCACGGCAATGACCGGTGCGCCGAGGCCGGAGAAGTCGAACCCGGTTGAGATGTTGTTGAGGCGCATCGTCTTGTTGTCCAGGCAGTTGTTGGCCGGTTCGATGCGCGCCTCGTTGAAGGCGACGAAGGTCCCGAGGGTGAAGTCGTGCACGGAGACCGGGATGTTGTCCTCAACGAAGATGACGTCGCCGGGGGCGTTGCCGTGAGGCCCGCCCCAGGCGTCGCCAAAGGCGAGGGATTCGAAGTCCACGCCGAACTCGCACGGATCAGTTCCTCCGCACGGCGCAGGGTCGTCGCAGCGAGCCCCGCTGTCGAACACCACGGCATGGAACTGCCCAATCTCACCCGCGCCTGCGCCATGGATCATGACGAGGTATTCGCGCCCCGCTTCTGTGCAGAAGCGGACCGTCGCGCCCGTAGGCGCTGCGCACGCGTTGGCGCTGCCGGTGACGCACTGCGCCGCGTCGCACGGGCCGCAGTACACGCTGATGGCAGAGTCGTACTGCGCAAAGGCGCTGTTGTTCACATCGGTGCAGGTCGAGATGGTGACAAGGTTGCCGTTGCCAGTGAAGCGGAAGAAGGCGTTGTTGGCCGCCAGCGGGACGCCACAGTCCGGCATGGGGTCGAGCGTCATGCCGGGCGACGCCGTGTCGCCGCGGACAAACTGCGGTGTGGGGCTGAGCGGCAGGGCCAGCGGCGGCGCCGTCGCGCACGTGTCGGATGCAGCGGTCTGGGCGACGGCCGGCGCGGCGACCGCGACAACCACTGTGCTGGCGACGATCGTGAGTGGATTGTGAACTCGCATGTGAGCCTCCCTTTGCGTATGCATGTGTCGACGGTGCGAAGCACCGCTCTGAGGGACATGCGACAAAGGAAGAGCACGGGGCTTATCGAATCGTGCAGCCAGTGCTACGCCGTCAGGCCTCCTCCGCCTCGAAGACGAAGTTGATCAGATACTCCGCCCCCCAAACCGGATAGCTCTCGCGCACTCGAAAGCCGACGAACTCGTCCGGCGACCAGCCCTGTGAATGAATCAGGTGGGCCGCCAGTTCTCCCAGCCGGTCGCATGCCGGCAGAGACGCCGCGGCGATCGCCTCGCCCCCCTGCCCGAGCACTTCAACGACAGGCCGTTCCGGAAGCCGATCGAACCAGCGATCCTCCGGCATGTTCCCCGGCCGCAGGTCCACGGGGCCGCGGCGTCCCAGAGCGATGGTCGAGGCGGTCGGCACGCTGTTGCGCGCCAGCGTCTTGTGGAGCAGGGCCACCATGACCAGGTTGCGCGATGGGCCGTCGCTGACGATCGAGCAGATCTGCACGGGAGCTTCAGAGGGCAGCGCCGCCGGATTCGTCACGCCCGTGACCTTCATCCCGAGCACGACGTCGAAGGGGGAGCCGGATTCACCACCCTCCGGCTCGACAAGCACCGGCGTGCTTCCAACGCCGGGCTTTGCGACGACACGGGGGAGCGGTCGTGAGCAGAACGGCGCCAGCAGGGTTACGGGGCCATCGCCTGGCGCGTGGCCGGAGGCGATCGGCATTGCGGCGGCCCCGGGGGCCAGCGCGCCCGAGTCGCCGAATGCGTAGCGGCTCATCGGGCAGATGGGCAGTGCGCCGGCTGCACGTTCGACGCCGAGCATGCCCATGACGCTGAGCGCATCCATCTTCGTGGGATCGCCCCCCGAATCCTGCGACTGCGGGCGGTAGATCTGAAGGAGGAACTGCGTGCGGAACGAGCGCCGAACGACTGCGGAGATCCCGTGAAAGGCGAGTTCTCTGGCATCTGCCGGGCCGTCGGGCGGGCGTCCCTCGGCTCGAACCTCAAGGCGGCCGGGCGCGCCGGTAACGCCCGGCCCGGGCACATCGGCGGAGGGCAGTTCGGTCTGGGCATCCTGCACTGTGAGTTCGACCGCGGCGATCAGGCGCTTCTGGCTGCCGCCGTGTTCATCGATGAGCGCGGCGTAGCGGTCGACGGCGGCGCGGGTGGACTCGATCTGGGCCTCCTCCACGCCGCGCTCGCGGGCCGCCTCGACGATCTGGTGGAGGCCCTTGACGCCCGGGAAGTACGTGAGCGCCACGAAGGCGTCGCCGCGGCGGCGGCTGGCCCGCACGAGCCGCTGGCAGACCGGCCGCGTCACGCCCAGCCATTCGCTCATGCCGGCGATCGTCCGCGCGGCCACGGGGAACGAGCGGATCAGGGCGGCGGTTTCGGCCTGCAGCCGCTCGCCGACGCGCCGGGCCTCGTCGGCCTGCCCGGCCGAGAGCCGGCGCTGGCGACTGGGCACCTCCACGACCTTCCTGGCTGTGTGGTCAACGCGTGACATGGAGCAACCATATCTCGGTTTGTCCTCAAAGCCACCCCAAAATGAGGGCACATCGAGAACAAAATGTCCTCAAAGTGTCCTTGACACAGGTTCGCGCGGGTGTACTCTTTGGGCCGGATCTGAGCCCACACCTCTCACCTGGAGCCTCTCACCATGTCTCGCATCATGTCAATGGTCGCGGTCGCCGCGGCGGTTTGTGCCGGTGGTTCCCTGCAGGCCGACACCCTCGTGTATGACGGTCGGCCGGACCTGTTCAACTCGCCGGAGGATGTCCTGATCCCGCAGTTCGACGATTTCGGCGGGACGTCCACGCTGCAGTCCGTAACGATCGAGTCGTATGCCTCCATGCGCGGCGGGTACGTCGATCCGCACACCAGCGAGGGGTGCGTGGACTGGCACATGAACATCCAGGTGGAGTACTACCTGGACTATGCGACGACCCCGCGGCTGCTGCATGAGGCGGGGTGCATGGTGAACGGTCAGGCCAACTGCGAGGCGGGCGGCGGCGAAGTGGCGGTCGATGTGTTCTGCTCAAGCGGCTGGCAGACCACGACGATCACGGACCCCGCACAGCTTGCTGAGTGGATCGGCACCGGCTTCATCTTCATCACGGCTGACAGCGATGTCGACTTTGGGTCGACGAACGACGACCTGATCGGGTTCGGGGCCGGCGCGAGCGCCCAGTACATCGTGACGTACACCTACTTCGACGGGCCGCCTCCGTGCGTGTGCGAGATGGATGGCGACGCCGGACAGGTCGATGTGTTTGACCTGCTGGCGTACCTGGATCTCTGGTTCCTCGCGGATGCGAGGGCGGAGATCGACGACACGCCGGGCGTGGATGTCTTCGACCTGCTGGGGTATCTGGACTGCTGGTTCGCGGGCTGCTGAGCGTGAGAACGACGAAATGACAAAGCCCCGCACGGAGCGTGCGGGGCTTTTTCATGCGCTGAGTTGCGGCGGCTTCGCCGCGGGCGGGCGCCGGTGATTTTCGGTCAGGCGAGTCGCTCGGTCAGGTAGGAGACGACGCTGTCGATGTTGATCCGCTCCTGCGCCCCGGTGTCGCGGTCGCGCACGGTGACGGTCTGGTCCTTGAGCGTGTCGCCGTCGATCGTGAAGCAGAAGGGGCAGCCGGCCTCATCCATGCGGGCGTAGCGCTTGCCGATCGACTGCTTCGGGTCGCTCTCGATGAAGCCGATGCGGGCGAATCGCTTGCGCAGCTCGGCCGTGAGCTTCTCGGCCTGCTCGGGCATGCCGTCCTTGTTCACGAGCGGGAAGACCGCGGCCTTGATGGGAGCCAGGCGCGGGTGGAGCTTGAGGATCTCCGGGCTCGGGCGGCTCTCATCGCGCGTGTACGCCTCGCAGATGATCGCCAGCACGCCGCGGTCGAGCCCCGCGGCGGGCTCGATGACGTGCGGGATGTAGCGCTCGCCCTTGCGCGAGCCGTTCGGCAGCAGCTCGCCGCGCTCGGTGTCGAAGTAGTCCATCTTTGCGCCGGAGTGCTGCTGGTGCTGCGTCAGGTCGTAGTTGCCGCGGTGGGCGATCCCCTCAAGCTCGCCGAAACCCGGCGCGGTGAAGGGGAAGCGGTACTCGACGTCGCTGGTTCCCTGCGAATAGTGCGAGAGTTCATCCTTCTCATGCTCGCGCAGGATGAGGTTCTCGCCCGCCAGCCCGATCGACTGCCACCACTCCATGCGAAAGTCGCGCCAGAAGCGGTACCACTCCTGCGACTCGTCCGGGTGGCAGAAGAACTCCAGCTCCGCCTGCTCGAACTCGCGCGACCGGTAGGTCAAGTGCCGGGGCGTGATCTCGTTGCGGAATGACTTGCCGGTATTTCCGATCCCAAAGGGGACCTTGACGCGCGTGGTGTCGACGACGTTCTTGAACTGAACGAAGATCCCCTGGGCCGTCTCGGGGCGGAGATACACCTTGTTGTCGTCTGTCTGTGTGAGCCCGGCCCACGTCTCGAACATCAGCTTGAATGCCGCCGGCTCACCAAGCTCGCCTCCACATCGCGGACAAGGATCCTGCAATCCAGTCGCGTTCAGCTGCTCCGTGGCGACGTGCCGCGCGATCTCAATGACGTCAGGCGGCGCATCGGGTTGACCGTTGATGCGGGTCGCCAGCCACGACAGTGTTACTTCGGGATTCCGCACGAGCGCAAGGTTCGGCGCCAGCTTCTTGCCCTTGGTCCGGGCCCAACGGAGCAGGCGTCCTGAGTCGAGCCCGGGTGTCTGCGTCCCCTCGAGCGACGGCTCAAATTCCTGAATCATCGAGTTGAACCACTCGGAGGAGGTAACGATCGTGTCCCACAACTGGTCCGCGCGCACGAAGTGCCCGCACCTGGCGCATTTGCGCATCGGATCGGCGAACCCGGCAAGGTGCCCGCTCGCCTCCCACACCTTCGGGTGCTGGATGATCGTCGTCTCCAGCGGCACGCAGCGCACCGGCTCCCCGTTCGGTCCCGGCCGTCCCCAGCACGGGGCCATGATCATGTCTTCCCACCACGCATCGCGCAGGTTCTTCTTGAGCTGCGCCCCCAGCGGGCCGTAGTCCCAGAAGCCGTTGATGCCGCCGTAGATCTCGCTGGCCTGATAGATGAAGCCGCGGCGCTTGCACAGCGCCATGATGGCGTCCATCGACTTCGCCCCCCCGGACGAAGCGACTCCTGAGATCCCGGCCTTGACATCCTCCGCCATTGCGGCTGCTCCTTCCTGCTAACCCAGTGCGAACGGAAGGATAGGGACGTCCGCCTCGTCCCCGTCCCCAGGCTCCCGCCACCCGAGACGGTCGACTCCGGTAGCAGTGGGTGTGATCCGCGCTCTTCCTCCTTCACGGGTTTGCCGCGGCTGCGGCATGGACCTGGCGGGCGTCCACCCTCGCCTGCTGACGCTCGGCTTCCGGGCGGTCACGTGTCCGGCCTGCGGCCGCGTGCTGCCGTTGCGGCGGCGTTCGCGGCGGCGAGCCGCGGCGGCGGCCCTGGTCGGGACGGCGCTCGGGGTTCAGGTTTTCATCGGGGTTGCGCTGCTGCTGGTCTCTGCGTGGTTCATCGCGGGGGCAGCGGCCGAGGCGGCGCGAGTGGCCCCTGACGGGGACCTTCTGGCGATGCTGACCGAACGGCAGAAGAACCGCGGCCGCCGCCTGGTGACCGTGTGGCTGCAGGAGAACTGGATTGTGTTCCTTTGCCATGCGTGGGCGGGGGCGTGGGTGTGCCTGTCACTCTCGCACTGGCGCCGCCGGTGGGCTCGGATTCCGGCATGGCTTGGGACCCAGTCTGTGTTGATGACGGCCGTGTGGATCTGGCCGATGCTCGAGGGGTGGTGGCGACATGGATCGGTCGCGCAACCAGACCTGAACACGCTGATCGCCATGGGCGTGCTGGTGCTTGCCGGTATTCCGATCGTGGCCTTCTGGTTTCCCTTTGAGTCGGCGCTGCTGCGCCGCATCAACAGCGATTCCATCGTGACCCACATGATGCGTCGCCGCTCGGCGCGCAAAGTCGCCTTGATCCGAGCCCACCATGCCTGAGACAACGAGCGCCGACCATCACGAGATTGATGCGGCGAACGCCGCGGGCCGTCCAAACCCGACGGAGGGCAGTCGCGGCCCGGATGCACGCGCGGAGCGCATTGCCGTCGTCACGGGCACTCGCCTGTGCATCCGCTGCGGCTTCAATCTCACCGGGCAGATGATGCTTCGCGAACCAGCGTACGACCTGCTCATCGCACGCTGCCCGGAGTGCGGCACTGTGGCGCCCGTGCAGGAGTATCCGCCTTTGGGCGCTTGGCAGCGGCGGTGGGCGGTGCTGCTGGCTGCATTGTGGTTCGCCGCGGTGCTGGCCATGGCGTATGGCACGATCCTGTTGCCGTGGTCAGCCACGAGTGCCATCTCGTGGCAGATGAATCCGCGCCTGATCGACCACATTGGTGAGGCCTGGCGACCGGCGGTCTTCGAGGCGATAGCAGCCGTGCGTGCCAATGACGGCTCTGACAAAGCGCTATCCCCGACCATGATCTCCATCGCGCAGCAATACATCGGTTGGTACGACTCCGGACAGTACAGCAACGCAATCATCGAACAATGGATCGAGAATGGCAGCACCGGCATCGATCCGCAGTGGTGGAAGGACAATCGCGCAGCCGTGATGGCCACGGCGCCGCCGCTTGGGTGGCGGTGGCTGCGAACCGTCCCGCTTGCGAGTTGGCTGCCGAAGCTATTGGCTGCGGGAGCTTCCGGCGCGCTGTGGGCGGTCGTCCTTCTGCATCTCCGACTCCGCAGTCAGCTTGTCTTCGCCGGGTTGATGTTGATTGCGGCCGTGGCCATCATCGCGTGGTCGCGCCCAACTTTGGCAAACGCTGCCTGGATCGGGTGGCAGGCCAATGCGTGGACGCTTGCTCAGCATGAAAGCTGGCCTTCCGCGGCAGCAGCGTGCATGGCGATGTTCGCCATCCCCTTTCTCCTCGGCCTCCTCTTCGGCCGTCCGCTTGTCCGCCTTGTGGCCCGCCTGCTCCTCCCGCCGCGGGCGTGCCAGGCGATCGCGCCGTTGTGGCTGTGCGACGGTAAGGCTCCGCCGCGGCTGCGCTCGACCTGTGTCTAGTCACCTTCGAGTTGACTGAGGTCGAAGATCAGCAGGTGATGCAGGAAGGGGCCGCCGGTGCCGCCGCCGACCGACTCGAACGGCACCGCCGCCAGCCACCGTCCATCTGGTGAGACATCGAGGTCCGGCGCGATGTACCCCTTCTTGTAACTCAACTTGCCGGCCCAGCGTTTTGCCTCGATGTCCCTCGCGAGGATCACGTTGGGATAGCAGCTTGCGAAGAGCAGGCGGCCGTCGGGGCTCAGCGCCAGCTCGTCCAGCGGATGTGTCGTTCGCCCGGGGCGCAACGGCGGCAATCGTTTGCGCCCTCGTACATCGAAGCCCAGTAGCCCGTTGATGCTGCCGGAGACGAACACCCGCGTCCCATCCGGGGACACGATCGGCTCGTTCATGGGAGACGCCCCGGCGATCGGATACTCCCCGAGCAGTTCACCCTGCTCATCGTAGAGCCGGATGAAGTACCCGATGTCCGGGTATGCCTCCATAAACGCCGGCGCCGCGAGGTACCGCGCCGGTCCCGCGCCGCCGACCACCCGATACCGACGAACAAATGGGGCCAGCGGCCGCCCGGGCGTGCCGAAGTCCTCCAGGTGGACTGGCGCTTCGATGCACAGGGTCGTCGTGTCCGTGCAGAAGTCCCACCGGACGAGGCGCTCGTTCTTCGTCCGCACATCCACGTACGCGACGTACAGCGCATCGCTCTGGTCGGAAAACCCGACGATGTACTGTGTTTCCCCGCCGACTTCCTTGCCCCCGCTCTCCTCCAGCACGGCCACGGTGCGCCCGTCCTTCACTCTGACGCACGCCACCTCTCCCTGCGGTCCCCACATCGCCATGAATCGCCCGTCGGGGCTGATGCGGGAATCCACCCAGGTTATCGACTGGCGGATCGGCAGCCGCCGGACGACCTTGCCGGTCGGAAAGTCAACTTCGACCCACTGCTCGCACCTGGAATAGAACGGCTTCAGCCATGCCAGGCCGTTCTCCTCCGCCAGCGTGTGCAGTCGCAGCGACGGGAGCGTCGCCAGGCCCGACGCCCATCCATTCCGCGGCACAAACAGCAGCACAAACGTGTAGCCCACGACGATGATCCCGACGGCGATTCCCCAGGGGATTGCCCGTCGTCGCCGCGTTGTTCCCCGAATCGGGCGACGCTCGGCGAGACCCGCGCCGCACTCCGGGCACTTGGCGGGCAGGTGAGGGGAGCCCGGGCCGGACTCCTCGCTGCCGTCTGCGACGGGCACGTGTGCCGACAGGTCGTAGTTGCACCTGCGGCAGTGCGGCGCGCCCACCCGCCGCGGCCGCCGCCGGATCCGCACCAGCACCCACAAAAGAGGGATCAGCAGCAGGGCCGAAAGGACTCCAAGAATTTCCGGGGCGTAGTGCACCGCGAGGGGCCATGCCTCCACCACCTCCGGCCGCAGTTGCACCAGGGCCCGGTCCCCATCCGGCAGGAACAGAACGCTGCCGATGTCGATGGATTCGGCGAAGGTCAGGTCGTGGGTCGGTTCGATTTCGGGCACGTCCCTTGGCGCGAGCGGATCGGTAAGCCCTGCCAGCAGGTCTCCCGGCGTCCGCCCTCCCTCCGGAAGAGCCTCAGCGGACGGCTGCGCGACCGAAACGGCCGTCCCCGCCAGTCCCGCAGCCATCCCCGTGGCTGCCCAGGTGCGCCGCTTCGCCATGGTGCCTCCTGTGCGTTCGCGGCAGTATAACGACTTCTGCTCCCGTACAATCCCCCGTTTCGAGAAGATCTGGAGCCGATAAGCATGACGATTGCCACCTCACACCCCTTCGACGCCCGCACCGATGAAATCCTCGCCTCTCTCCGCGCCGGGGGGCAGTACAAGCACCTGCAGACGATCGAGAGCCCGATGGACGCCGTGGTGCGCCTGCGTGACCCCGATGGGAAGACGCGCGAGGTCCTGTGCTTCTGCTCGAACAACTATCTCGGGCTGGCGAACCATCCGGAGGTGGTGGAGGCGGGGATCGAGGGGCTGAGGAAACACGGGGCGGGGACGGCCAGCGTGCGGTTCATCTGCGGGACGTTTGAGCCGCACCTGGAACTTGAAGAGACGATTGCGCGGTACATGGGGACGGAGGCCGCCTACACGTTCGTCTCCTGCTGGAACGCGACGGAAGCGCTGTTTCCGACGTTCTGTGAGGCGGGGGACATCATCATCTCGGATGAACTGAACCACGCGTGCATCATCGATGCAATGCGATTGACGCCGGTGATCAAGAAAGGCGTGAAGAAGGCCGTCTATCGCCACAGCGACATGGACGATCTACGCGCGAAGCTTGAGGCGGCGCGGGACGATGCGGATGTGACGGGGCAGATGTGGGTCGTGACCGACGGCGTCTTCTCGATGGAGGGCGACATCGCGCACCTGCCGCAGATGCGCGCCCTGTGCGACGAGTTCGGGGCGAAGCTCATCGTGGACGATTCCCACGGCCACGGCGTCATGGGCAGGACCGGCCGCGGCACGCACGAGCACTATGGCATGCTGGAAGATGGCAAGGCCGGCGTGGACTACTTCACAGGCACGCTCGGCAAGGCCCTCGGCGGCGGCGCGGGCGGGTTCATCGCAGGCGACCGCCGCGGCACCGAACTGGTGGTGCAGCGCGGGCGGCCGACGCTCTTCTCCAACGCGCTGCCGGTGACGGTCGCGTGCAGTGCGAACAAGGCCATTCAGATCCTTCTGGCCGAACCGCAGCGCGTCGAGAGGTTGCGGGCGAACGTCGCCGAAGCACGCAGGAAGATCGCGGCCGCAGGGTTCGAGGTGCTGGAGTCACCGACGGCGATCTGCCCGATCATCGTCGGCGACACCGCCAGGGCGATCGCCATGAGCAAGCGCCTGCTGGAGATGGGCGTCTTTGTGATCGGCTTCGGCTACCCGGTGGTCCCCGAGGGAACAGCGCGGCTGCGAATCCAGATGTCGGCCGCCCACACGAGCGAGCACATCGATGCACTGGTGGATGCCCTGAAGAAGCTTTGAGGCCGTCGGAAGCCCGGCTGGTGTTCAGCCGGTTCGGCTAGCGTCGCAGGTCACACCGGATCGAACGAGTTGATCCGATCGATCATCTGCCGCACGATCGCGTAGTGGTGGCGCGTGTGCGTGAACGCGATGCGCGGCAGGTGCAGGTGGTCGCGCTCTTCCGGGTAGGCGTTGCGCTGGACGATGCGGCTTCCGGGCTTGACGAGGATGTGGAACTCATCCTGCAGGCGGGCGACGTCCTCGTCTGAGATGGCCCGCTTCAGGCGGATGACCAGGTCGTCGCGCACGTAGCGCGACGAGTGGTAGTTGCGGTAGAAGCGCAGCACGTGGTCCGCAGCGTCCGCCGGGCTCGAGGCGATGTGATAGAGCGCCGGATCCTCCGGGCTGATCATCCCTCGCTTGAGCAGCATCTTGTGAGCGGATTCATTCCACTCCTTCCAGTACGTGCCGCCCTCGCCCTCACACATGACGATGGGGATCATGGACGCCTTGCCGGTCTGCACAAGCGTCAGCGTTTCGTACGCTTCATCCATCGTGCCGAACCCGCCCGGGAAGCAGACGACGGCCTCGGCCTGGGAGAGGAACATGAGCTTGCGCGTGAAGAAGTAGCGGAAGTTGATCAGCTTCTCGTCGCCCGCGATGATCTCATTCGCACTCGTCTCAAATGGCAGGCGGATTGCGACGCCGAACGAGGCGGCGCGGCCCGGGCCTTCGTGGCCGGCCTTCATGATGCCGTCACCCGCGCCGGTGATGATCATCCAGTCGCGTTCGGCCATCAGGCGCGAGAACTGGACGCAAGCCTGGTAGTCCGGGTGGTCTTCCGGCGTGCGCGCAGAGCCGAAAATCGTGCACTTGTGCGGGTCCGGGTACTCGCTGAAAACGCGGTAGGCGTAGCGCAGCTCCTTCACCGCGGCGGTGATGAGCTTGAGTTCCCCCGTGTCGCGTCCGTCCGGAATCAGCTTCAGGCCGGTGATGAGCAGGTCACGAATAAGGCGGCCATCGAACGTGCCCGGCTTGCCGCCGACGTCGGTGACGAGCTGGTCGATCCGTTCAACGATCTCGGGGTCGTCGGCGCGTCGATGCTCCGGCTGCTCCGGCGGCACGTCCGGCTGCTCCAGGTCGATGGCCTGGGCCGGATCAAGCTCCTGACGATTGTGTTCCCTGTGCATGCAACTCCATCCAGTCACTCGAACCGCCGCGGAAATCCCGCGTGCAGAAGGGGATAAGGGTAGGGGCGGGTTGGCTCCGGGTCGATTCGGGTGGGGCGTCGCACGCGGCTCGCCGGGGGGTCGCGACGGGGCTTGGGAGCCTGTCGCGCCCGTTTGTGTGGGTGCTCAGTCCCCAATGACGGCCTGCAGCCGCCGGCGTTCGGCGCGAGCCTCGCGCTCGGCCCGTTGAAGGTTGGCGCCCTCGCGGAAGTCGTGATCGGAACCGAAAAGCTTGCCGATGACGGCGCCGGTGGTGGCCAGCGGCCGCGTGCTCACATCGGGCTCGCTGATCGTGCCGCGCACCGTTGTCGTGACGATCTCGTTGCGCAGCGACTCAAAGACGTCCGACCAGATCGGGATCCGCAGGCGCGACATGGAGTTGAATGTGAAGTTCAGGCTCTTGTCGGCCCAGTTCATGCGCCCGGACCCTACGAGCGAAAGCGACTCGGCCAGCAGGGAGATGTGCTCAAAGTCAACATTGTCACCCCGCAGGAAGAACTCGGTCTGCAGGTAGTCCAGCGGATCAGCGCTCGGAAGCTGCAGATTGCTCAGTTGCAGCAGGCCCATCACGCCGGGCAGTTCAACGACGTCTCCGCCATTGATGCGCAGCGCGCCGCGCCCGGAGCGTGAGCCGGGATCGCCTGCCACCCCGCGCAGTGTGACCGTCGCGTCCATCAGCCCCCGGCTCTCATCGGTCGAGAGGACCGCCGCGGCCATGGGCTGGGCCTCCTGCCCCGTGCCGTCGAGGACCGGATCGGGCTGGCGGAAGTCGAGCTGCGCAAGCACGGGCGCGAAGCGCAGCCCCGTGACGCTGATGTCCGCTTCGTAGCGAAGCTCGTCGGCTTCGGTCATGTTAAGGCCGCTGATCAGCCCGCGCGCCGAAATGCGTCCCCCGTGACAGCTCGCCGAGGCCACCGGAATGACCAGGTTGCCGGGCACAGCGCCCGTGCGCAAGTACACGTCCGCGTCGAGCAGATGCACGCCGGCGACACGCAGTTCGTCCGCCTGAACGGCCGCTTCGACGGCCAGGGTGTCGCCCACCTGCTCGGCGTCCAGGTTGACGCGCCCCGTGACATCGGTGATGGGAACGCCCGGGTCCATGCGCAAACCGGCGAAGCTCAGCACGCCTTGCACGCTCCCGCCAATCGGGGCGAGTGATTCATTCAGATCCAGGCGCATTTCGGCGTCGTGGAAGCGCAGCCCATTGTCGAACGCCGCGTCGGTCTCCTCAAGCACCTGCCGCGTCCGCGGCGGGGCAAGAGCGAGAATGGCGGGCGTGAGCCCATCGGCGTTGAGCAGCACGCGGGTCTGGACCTGGTACGCGGGTGCATCCCCATCGCCGCCGGCACTCCAGCCGCCGTCGAACGCCGCGGTCCAGCCTTCACCCTGAATGCGGAGCCGATCGATGACACCCCCGTCCGGGCCGAACGTGACGCGGCCGCGCACCTGGGGAAGCAGAATGCGCTCGCCTCCCTTGCTGAAAGCGAGCGAACGCGGCGACGCTTCTCCGCTGACGAGAAGCTCGCCTCCCGCTTCCTTCCAGAACGTCGCTTCAAGATCGACTTCGCCCGCCGGATCGATTTGCGTCCACGCGTCATCCGCCTTTTCACCGAAGGCGCGCCGAATCAGGCCGCCGATCAGGCCCGACTCCAGCCGCCCGTCGACAACGGCCGCGCGGGCGTCGGCCGCGAGGAGCGCTCCGGATGCAAGCTGGAGCGTGCCGTCGACGTGCACGCGCGTGGCGGGCTCCTCAGCGCCGGTCAGCACGGTCGTGACGTCCGCAATGAGGTCCTCGGCGCGGAACGTCTGGCGCTCATCGAACACCATCTGGAGGCGGCCGCCGCGTTGCTCCACGTTGAGCCGGCCCGGCGGGGTGTCGAGCGCCATGCCGCGGCCGTTGGTGGCGGCGACCGTCACGCGCACATCGCTTGTTTCGGTGCGGTCCAGCGCGACGTCGGCATCGATCACGCCGGCGGGTTGATACTTGCTGCGCAGCGTGCGCAACGTCGCCGCCGCTTCCGGGGAGACGATCGCGATGACCTCTTCAACCGGGGCGGTCAGGTCCAGTTGCTCCACCGAAGCGCGGACCCGCGCGAAGGCGCCGGCATCGGCGCCGAAGTCGCCCTCGTAGTTCAGCGTGATCGATCCCGCAGGCGTCGGGATCTCATCCGGCCGCAGCGGCACGCTCACGAGAGTTCCGCTGAGCGACCGAATCTGCACGTGATCGTTGTCGGCGTGGATCTGCCCGGAAGCGTCTTCCACGCGGAGACGCCGCTGCGCATCCACGGCCCCCGCGGGGTTCATTGCGAGCCTGTCGAACGTCACATCAACGTCAAACCACCCGTCCTCGTCACCCAGACCGCCGATTTGCGCTTCGGCGTCAACCGTGCCCTGGATCCCCAGCGACCGCAGCAGGTGCTGGATCGAGCCTGGCCGCGGCGTAGCCCGCACCGTCGCATCCCCCGCGTCCGCCTCCGGATCCACGTCGCGGCCCGCTTCGGGGATGGCGCGGATCAGCAGGATGTCGACGGGAACGTCGGCGGCGGAGATGGTTATCTCCGCATCGTCTTCGCCGGAGCCGGCATCATCAGCGCCAATGCTTGCCTCGACGGTCGCGGCGCCGCCGTTGAGCGTGGTGAAGGCGCCTTCGAGCAGCGTCACGGTCTCGTCATGGACTCGCAGCGCCAGGTCAGAGGCGAGGATCGGCAGCGGGAACGGCTCCGGCAACAGGCCCACCGTTTCGTCGAACCGCACATGAACATCGGTGTCCCAGTCCTGATCAGGACGGTGTGTGATAAGGACCTGCGCGGTGGCGCGTCCGCCCGGATCGAAGACAGGCCGGCGGAGCTGCGCTTCAACGCTCGCAAGGTGCGCACGAGCCGTCTCAATCACGTCCGGTTCGGCATCGCGGGCTTCCAGGCGGGCCAGATCCGTCCGTGCCTCAATCGCCGCGAGCCGTGCGGCGGCTGCATCCTGCGAACTCAGCACAAGCCCATCGGCGCGCAACTGCTCATACGCCGCCATGTCGAACAGTGCATCGAGGGCCCCGCGCCGGTTGCGCAGCGCCGCCGCCAGATGCTCATCGACGGGGACATCCACCGCGTCGATCTGAATGTCCACGTGCGCTTCGTCGCTGGGCGGCGCGATCAGGCCGGTCGCGTAGACGCGCGCCCCGCTGGGGCCGCGTCCCGTCAGGTTGACGATCTCGATCTGGTGATCGTCGAACTCGACGACGCCGCGGAGATCGGTGAGCTCGTACGGGAACTTCTCGTGCGCGAATCGCGCCCGCCGCAGAACGATGGAGCCCTCGGTGGTGAACTCCCCGGCGCGTCCCGTCACAGAATCGGGCGCGCTGCGCTGGATGCGCACCCGGGCGTCGAGTTCCGCCGTGGGGCCGGAAAAGTCTTCAAAACGCCGCTGCACGACAGGCGGCATGAAGCGCAGCAGGCCGGGATTCTCGCCGATCACGAAGTTCTGCGTCGTAACCGTGCAGTCGATCGCAGCATTCAGGGAGGTGCCGTATGTGGTGAAGCTGACCTGCGAAGCCTCTTCCTGTCCCTCGATGAGCCCGACGAGGTCGGCGTGAATGCCATCGCGCGAGATCGCGATGCTTCCGTTCACATCGGTGAGCCCCAGCGGCCGGTCCGGTTCATCGGGCAGACCGGAGGGAATCGGCGCATCGAGCGCCACGTTGGTGGGATGAAACTCGACGCGAAGGCCGTAGACAGGGTCGTAGGTGAGCGTCGAACGCCGGACGCTGCCGCGGATGTTGAGACGTTCCCACATGCCGCGGAGGTTGGCGGGAACATCCTGCGGCCCCCATTCGGCCAGTTCCAGATCGTGCAGGTTGAGCGTGGCGGCAGGCTCGATCAGGTTGAGCCGGCCGTCCAGCATGAGCCGCCGCTCCGTCGCCGCCGCAGTTGCGGGGGTTGAAGGCTCGTGTGAGTCGCCGGGCACGCGCTCGATCAACTGGATGACGTACTCGGGTTGCCCGCGATGGATCGGCATGAAGGAGCCGTCGACCTGCAGCGTCTTGAGGGCGGTGTACCGGCTCCCGACGTGCTCGCCGAGTTCCAGGATCGCGCCCGGCGCATCGATCTTCGGCGGGGCGGGCGGGGTATCTCCCGGTTCGGCCGAGCCAAGCCCGTCGATGTTCATGCTGCCGTCCGGCGCAACGCTGATGCGGCAGAGCGCGCCGTGCAGGCGGATCGTCTGCGGGCGCACCGTGCCGGTGTGCAGGTTCGACAGATCCATCTCGACGATCACGCGATCCGCGCGGAGCAACTCGCCGGCCTCGCTCTGGACTCCCGGAACGCGAAGGAGCACATCTCGCGCGGTCAGCGTGCCGTCAAACTCGAGGATGGTCGACGATGCGGAGAACTCGACGCCGAGCAGGCTCCTGAGCTGCCGGGCGGCCATCCACTCAACCGCCGGAGAGCGCATGCCGAGGACAATTGTCAGGGCCGCCGCCAGGGTGAGTCCGACCAGGATCCGAACCGCGAGCCGCGCACGTCGCCACCAGCCGCGACGACGCGACTGAGTCCCACCACCGATGGTGGACCTGGCCAGATTCCCGCTCCTACGCGGCATTCATTCCCTGCATGTTGATTCGTCCGGTTCCACCCGAGTGCACAGAAAAACCCCCGCAACAGGTCACCCCTGCGTGTGCCAACCGGAACGATTCCCCGGCTCGCCACAATCGCTCTGTGCAGGCCTCCAGCCCTGATGCAGGGCTCCCAGCCCTTTCAGACAAGCAGGCTCCCAGCCTGCCCCCGCGTGCCCCCTGCCCCAGCCCGTTGGGTCCGAATACGTCAGCCGTGCGGGGCTGGTTCTCGGCCCCACGTCCCCAAGAGCATGGCCGACCCCGCCCGATTTTGCAAGCACGGGTTCGGGATCACCGCCGCACACGCTCGAATTGCCCGCTCAGCCGCCCGCAGCCGGGTTGTCCACGCCGGCCTCCTCCGCCTCGGCCTGCTCGCCCGCGGCGGGCTCGCCAACCGTGGATTCGGCCGGGGCCGCGGCGGACTTGGCAGCCCGATCGGGGAAGCGGGTCCGTTCCATGCGCACGATCCACTCCTCAAGGGGCTCGAAGCGGAGCAGGTCGAAGGTGCGCTCACCGCCGTCCTTCAGATGGACCGTCACGTAAAACTTGTGCCACCTGGTCTTGTCGAGATCTTCGATGTCGTCGGGCGTGAACGATGAGCCATCGGGCAGGATGAGACGCCGTTCCGATTCGTTCCACTTGTAACGCGTGCGGGCCGCCCTCAAGACAAGCCAGATCGGCCACGGCCACAGACCGAAGCACACGATGACGAGGCCCCACTGAAATCCGATGTCGAACTTCGAGTCCAGCGGCGCAGGCTTCTTGGCCGTGTCCCAGTACGCCTTCAACTCCGACCGCGTCTGGCTGACCAGGTCGTACTGCCTCTGCCCGCCCTCATCAAGGGTGAACGCCTCGCCGCGGCGGATGTCCCACGTCTTCGGCTCGCCGTCCGGGTCGGTGATGGGCAAAGCGAGCGTCTCGGCGTCCAGCCGCCAGAGACGGTCCATCGCGGCGAGAAACTCCAAGCGGGCGCGGTCTTCATCCGTCAGCGGCCGCTCGCCGGATTCAGCGCGCTCCTTCAGGTCGGTGAAGGTCTGCGCAGGGTTCTCAATCTTTGTGAAGGTGGGATGCGTCTCGAGGAACTGCATCAGACGGACGGCCGCATCTCGCTCGCCGCGCTTCGGGTACTTGATCAGCCCGTCGTACAGGCCGAGCAGGCCGAAGACCGGCAGTCCGATCAGGAAGATGGAGATCTTGAGGAGCCACTTGCGGCTCAGTCGCGTGGTCTGCACATCCGCCATACGAACTTGCCCTCTTGAAGGAGAAAATCGGGGCAAAGTCTAGGGGCGAGCCATGCGCCGGCCGGGGCCGAAGCCAGGATTACTCGATCCAGGCCAGCGCCGCGAGCCGGTCGACGAGCCGCCGCGCTCCCGGGGCGTCGTCCGACAGGACCGGGTCTACGGCGAGCGTGCGGCGGTGTCCGGCGGCGACATACGAGATGATGTAGAGCCCGCGCCGAGGCATCGTCTCACTCGTGGGTGTTGCCGCGAGCTCTGAGGAAACTTCCTCCGGGTGGTGCTCCCGGAGCAGGCCGGATTCACGCAGGTCCCACCAGAGTCGGCGGTGTTCCTCGGCGCTGAGGCGGCGGGTCAGCGACGGATAGGTCTTGGGCGAGACGTCGCCCGACGTTGCTCGCAGCGACAGGTCCGGCTGAACGAGGGCACGCATTGGACGCAGATAGCGGGGCTGCTGCTCATCGCGACCCTGGCCCGCGGGGGGCTGCCGCGGCTCTTGCCCGGCCCCGGTCCGGGAGGCGAGCTCCGGCCGCGTCGGGGCGTACACCGTCACGGAAAGGGTGAAGTCTGCGGGCGGGCGGTCGGCCAGGGCCCACGCCGGATTCACCTCGGCGGCCCGGCGCGTGCCGGCTTCCGGTCCGGAGCCGCAGGAAGCAACGCTCCCCGCGACGACAATCGCCGCCGTCAACCACGCCAGCTTTCGCCAGAACTCCAACATCCGGCGAGTTTACCCGCATGCCGTGGTCGACTCCTCATAAAGCAGCCGCCGCGTCTCGCGTATCCTTCCGCCCCATGAACATTTCCGTCCGATGGCTTAACGAATACCTGCGTCCTGCGGACGTGACCGCCTCCGGTGCTGAAGAGGTCCTCACCAACGTTGGGTTTCCCATCGAGGAGGTCGTCCAGCGCGATGACGGCGACGTCATGCTCGATGTGGAGGTCACCTCGAATCGGGGAGACTGCCTGAGCCATGTCGGGGTGGCTCGAGAGATCGCCGCGGCGACGGCGCGCACGCTCGTCAAGCCGCATGTGCCGACGTCCGCGCCCGGGGCGGAGCCGGTCTCGAAGGTCGTGACGCTCGAGAACCGCATCCCGGCAGACTGCCCACGCTTCACCGTCCGCGTGATCAAGGGCGTCAAGGTGGGGCCGAGCCCGGAGTGGCTGGTCAGGGCCCTCGCCGCGGTCGGCCAGCGTTCGATCAACAACGTCGTCGACGTTACCAACTACGTCATGTTCGAGTACGGACAGCCGAGCCACGTCTTCGACCTGGCCACGCTCGCGAAAGGAAAGGACGGTCGGCCTGGGTTGGTCGTCCGCCACGCGGAGGCGGGCGAGCAACTCGAACTGCTCGACGGCCAGCGCGTGAAGCTTCGCGCCGGCGACCTCGTGGTCGCGGATCACCAGCGGGCGGTGTCGCTCGCCGGCATCATGGGAGGCGCCGACACGGAAGTGACTGAAAAAACCGTGGATGTGCTTCTTGAAGTGGCGACCTGGGCCCCGTTGAAGGTCCGCACAACCGCGCGGCGGCTGCGTCTCCGGACGGACGCCTCACACCGCTTCGAGCGCATCGTGGATCCTCGCACCATTGATGAGGCGGCTGCCCGTGCCGCGGCGTTGCTGGTGGAGCTTGCGGGCGGCACGCTGCTTGACGGTGCGCTCGACGAGGGCGCTGAGCCGGCTCCGCAGACCATCGTGCGCCTGCGCCCCTCGCGTTGTTTCACCATCCTGGGGATTACCCTGGCCCTGGAGGAGATGGAACACCTGCTCCGCTCCCACGGCATCGACGTCGTCCGCAACGGTTCGGGCGAGGATGTGGTCTTTGAGTGCACCATCCCCGCGCACCGGCCCGACCTGACGCGCGAAATCGATCTGATCGAGGAAGTCGCGCGCACGCACGGGCTTGATGAACTGCCGATCCATGAGAAGGTCGCCCTTCGCGTCGCGGCCCCGCAGACCAGCGAGCGCGCCAAGCGGGAGCTTGCCTCCACGCTCACGGGCATGGGCTTCTATGAAGCGATCACCTTCACCTTCGTCTCGCAGAAGGCCGCCGAGCCGTTCCTTCAGCAGGGGCTGACGTCGCTGCAGGTCTGCGACGAGCGTCGCAAGGCGGAGCCGGTCGTCCGTCCAAGCCTGCTTGCCTCCCTGTTGGCCTGCCGAAAGGCCAACCAGGATGGGGGAGTCCACGCGGAGGGCGGGGTTCGGCTCTACGAAATCGCCCAGACGTTCGCCGCGGACACCTCCGGTCGCGAACGCGAGCGCACGGTGCTCGCCATGCTCGCCGATCTGCCCGGCCCGCTCGTCGCCGGCAGCGCCAAGTCCTTCGACCGCCAGCAGGCGGGATTGCGCCTCATTCGGGGCGCGATTGAGGCTGTGACCCACTCAATGGGGGGAGTCGCGGCAACCATCGAGATGGCTCCAGCGCCGGCTCCCTCGAGCGCCTGGGAAGCGGGCGCGACGGCCGAGGTCCGGCTCAACGGCAAGGTGATCGGGCATGCCGGCCTGATGAGCCGGGCCGTACTCGCCCAGCACGACCTGCGCGAGCCGATCGTCGCGGCGGAGCTCGCTCTCGCGGATCTGATCGAGCTGTATCCGCCGCGGGCGACCGTCGAGGCGCTGCCCGCCTTTCCCGGAATTGAGCGGGACATCTCCCTCGTTGTGGCGGAGGAAGTCACCTGGGCCCGCATTGAGCAGGTGCTTTCCGAGACGCCTCTGCCGCTTCTGGAGGGGCACGACTTCGTCGGCGCGTTCCGCGGCAAGCCGATTGAGCCCGGCCGCAAGAGCGTCACGATTCGGCTCCGGTTCAGGGATCCGGCCCGAACGCTGCGCCACGAGGAGGTCGACCCGCAGGTGCAGACCTTCACGGCCGCGGCTAAGTCGCAAATCGCGGCGGAGCTTCGCGCCTCCTGAGCCGGCGGGAAGCCCGGCCAGGGGCGAAACGGGTGGTGGGGGAAGGCGGTAGAACCGCCGGCGGCCGGCGGTGTGCAAGATCTGCCCGGAAGTTCCGACTGACTGATCAGACGCGTGGTCGACGGCGTACGGTGGGCCTGTGCCGCGCGTCGTGAGGCGGGTGGGGCCGGTGCGCCGAGCGAAGGGATTGCCTCCGTGTTGAAATGGGTGATTGGCGGGCTTCTGGTGTGCATCGTCCTCTGCGGCGGCGGCGGCGCGTTCGTGGCGACTTCACCCGCGGCCAAGGAGTGGATGAACTCGCTCAAGCCCAAGGAGCCGGTGACGACCGTCCGCGCGGAGGCCGTGGAGCGGGGGACCCTGGTGCGAACGGTGAGCGCGCCGGGGGCGATCCAGCCGCTGACTCAGGTGGACATCACCGCGCAGGTGTCGGCACGAATCCTCCAGTTGCCCTTCCGCGAGGGGGAGCAGGTCAAGAAAGGGGATGTGATCGTCCGGCTGGACGACCGCGACCTCGTGGCGGCGCTGGAGAGCGCGCAGGCAAACCTGCGAAGCCAGGAGGCGCAGCTCGAGGGGGCGCAGGCGGGCCTGGCGCGCGCGCGTGCCGAGCGCGACCGGGTCAAGCAGCTCCACGCGAGCGGAGACCGATCCGATGCCGCGCTCGAGGCGGCGGAGGCGGAGTTTCTGCGCGCCGAATCGTCGCTCAGGATGGCCGAGCACGCCATCGACATGGCGCAGGCGAACATCCGGCGCGCCGAGCGCGACCTGGACAACACCGTCATCCACGCGCCGATCGACGGCACGATCGTGAAGCTGCACGTCGAGGAGGGGGAGCTGGTGCTGGGGACCTTCAACAATCTCGGCTCGCCGATCATGCTGATCGGCGACCTCTCGCAAATGGTGCTCTACGCGCAGGTGGATGAGACGAACATTGCCCCGATCCAGCCCGGGCAGACGGCCCGGGTGTACGTCCTGGCCTACCCGGACCTGACGTTCAAGGGCAAGGTGCAGCGTGTGCGCCTGGAACGGCAGACGACCGTGGACGGCACCGGCGTCTTCGAAACCGAGATCGTGCTCGACATGTCCGGGGCCACGGTTGCAGGCGATGACGCCGGCGAAGAGAGCCCGGGTGGGCATGCAAGCACCGGCGCACGCATGCCGCGGCTGGCCGTCGGCATGACGGCAAACACGGACATCGAAGTGGAAACGCTTGCGGACGTGGTGCGCGTGCCGAGCCAGTGCGTTCTGGACCGCCGGCGCGAGGAGTTGCCCGAGCAGGTCCGGTCCAGCGAGTTCGTCGATGCGGACAAGGCGTTCGCCCAGGTCGTGTATGCGGTCGTCGACGGTAAGGCCGTGGCCATGCCGGTGAAAGTCGGCCCCAGCGACCTCACACACACGGCGATTCTGGGCGGCCTGACCGGGAATGAGCGAGTGATCACGGGCCCGTACAAGGTGCTCGTCGCCTTGAAGCACGACCAGAAGGTCTCCACAGAGGCCGGTGCGTCCGAAGCGCAGAACACAGCCGGCGCAGGCGGCCCCGAGGCCGAAACGCCAGCGTCGGATCAGGATGCGGTGGGAGCGGGCGAGGGGGGCGCGTGACGATCACGATCCGCAAGCTCGAGAAGGTCTACAAGGTCGGGGTGGAGCGCGTGCACGCGCTGCGCGGGGTCGATCTGCACATCGGGGCCAATGAGTTCGTCGCCATCATGGGCGCTTCGGGCAGCGGCAAGAGCACGCTGATGAACATCCTCGGGTGTCTGGACCGTCCGACCCGCGGCGTGTACGAACTGAACGGCAAGCCGACGCACAAGATGGGCGCACGGGCGCTGGCGCGGGTCCGCAACGAAGAGATCGGTTTTGTCTTTCAGAGCTTCGAACTGCTCAACCGCCAGAGCGCGCTCAAAAACGTCATGCTCCCCATGCTCTATTCGCGCAAGCACGTCTTCAGCGCCCGCAGGCGTGCCAGGCGCGCCCTCGAACGCGTCGGGCTCGGTGAGCGCATGAAGCACCGGCCAAACCAGCTCTCCGGTGGCCAACGCCAGCGCGTGGCGATCGCGCGCGCACTGGTCAACGAACCGAGCATTCTCCTGGCCGACGAGCCCACCGGCAATCTCGACTCCACCACGACCGACGAGATCATCGCCCTCATCAAGCAACTGCACGCCGAGGGCCAGACGATCGTGATCGTCACCCACGAGGAAGACGTCGCCGGACACGCGGCACGCATCGTGCGGCTGCGCGACGGCCAGATTCTCTCTGATCATCCCACCAGCGACGACCCGGTCCACCAGGCCTGGCTGCGGCGAACCAAGGAGCAGATCGAGCGACGCGCCGATGCCCGCGAGCCGGACGATGCCAACCACGACAACGGCCACCCTGTCCGCCCGGGCAACCCCGCCGCGGCGGGTGTCAAGGTGAGAGACGTGCGAGCCCACGAGACGGCCGCGGCGCCAGCGGCGGAGCGGGATGACGGATGATCGTGGTCCGCCTCCTCATTCAGACCGTCTTTCTGGCCCTGGGGCAGATCTGGGCCAACAAGATGCGCGCCCTGCTGACGAGCCTCGGCATCATCATCGGCGTCGCGAGCGTCATCGCCGTCATCGCCGCGCTCGCCGGGCTGAAGGGTTTTGTGCTCGGGGAGGTCGAGAAGTTCGGCGCGAGCAAGGTGTGGTTGTGGGGCTTTGTGCCGCCGGAGCAGCGGACGAGCATGTCCTGGTCGGACGCCATGCTGAACGTCTGGGAGACGCGGCAGATCAACCAGCACTGCGAGTCCATCGCGCTGATCACCCCGATGACCGATGCGCGCTACGACGTCCAGCACGGCAAGACGACGCAGAAGGGCGTCGAGGTGACGGGCGTGTGGCCGAGCTGGCACGAGATCGAGAACCGGTACATCACCCTCGGCCGGCCCTTCATTCGAGCCGATGAGGACGAAGCGCGGCAAGTGTGCATTGTCAACGACAAGGCGATCGAAGAGTTGCGGCTTGATCAGGATCCCGTCGGCGACTTCGTGCTCATCAAGCAGCGCCGCTTCCTCATCGTCGGCGTCGTCGAGACGAAGGAGATCAGCCCGATGTTCGGCGGGGGCCAGTCGCGATCGGAGATCCTCATCCCGTTCTCGACGGCCCGCACGCTCGACCCGTACAACTGGATGATGGCCATGGCCCAGCTCAAGAGCCCGGACCTGGCCGCTGAGGCAAAGGAAGAGATCCGCTTCGTCCTGCGGAAAGAACGCGGCCTCCGCGGCGATGATGCCGACACCTTCCAGGTCGAAGTCCTGCAGAGCGCGATCGATCAGTTCAACGCCATGGCCGCGGCGATCACGATCGTCGCCGGCGGCATCGTCTCGATCTCCCTGCTGGTGGGGGGGATCGGCATCATGAACATCATGCTTGTCAGCGTGAGCGAGCGCACCCGCGAGATCGGCCTGCGCAAGGCGGTGGGGGCCAAGCCCGGCGTCGTGCTGCTGCAGTTCCTCGTTGAGGCGGTGGTGCTGTGCGTGGCCGGCGGCATGGTCGGGCTGTTGCTCGGCCAGGGCATGGTCCTGGCCCTGAAGAACATGCCCAACTTCCCGCTCGACCACGCGCGCGTGCCGGCGTGGGCGGTCGTGCTCTCCATCGCCTTCAGCGCGGGCGTGGGTGTGGTCTTCGGGATGTTCCCGGCGATCAAGGCAGCACGGCTGGATCCCATTGCAGCGCTGCGCCACGAATAGCGAACACAGTTTGTAAGTCTTAGGTCATCCCCGAGAACGCGTGGAGACTCAGCCGTTGAGCGAACCTGACCCCCTTCCCCTCCTTCGCGATCGTCGCACTCCGCTCCTGGCCGGCGTGTTTGCCGCCGCGGCCGCGCTGTTCGTGTCCGGCTGCGCCAACCCGCTCGCGTCGCATCCTTCTGATGATGCCGTGCGTGTCGCCCCCCAGCGGCTTCACGTCATCGAGCGGCTGGAGCTTGGCAAGTGGGAAGCGGCCGAAGCGGACCAGCGGGAGACCCCGCCGCCCGCCGAAGCCCCGGACCGCTTCGCCGGACTTGAGTCCGCGCCTGTGACGCTCGAAGACGTCCGCGCCGCCGTCCTGGCGAATAACCTCGACCTTCAGGTCGCCCTGGTCAACCCGCTCATCGCCGGCGAGGCGCTCCGCGCCGAAGAAGCGAAGTTCGAAGCCGTCTTCCGTCCGTTCATCACCTACGCGGAAGACGACGCTCCCACCTTTGACGTCACCGCGTCGAACGCGCAGGATTCCATCTTCGGCGGCGTCGGCGTGGATATCCCCCTTCGCACCGGCGGTCGCGCCAGCGTGGACCTTACGCAGTCTTGGCGGGAGACTGCCAACCCTTTCGTGACGCTTCCCGTCTCGTACGCCAACGCGCTGCGGTTCTCTCTCAGCCATCCGCTGCTGCGCAACGCCGGCCGCCGCGTGAACACCCACTCCATCCGCATCGCCCAGATCGACGAGCAGATCAGCCGCGCCCAGACGAAGCTCGAAGTCATCCGCGTGATCGCCGACGCCGACCGTGCGTACTGGCTGCTCTACGCCGCGCGGCGGGCGCTTGACGTCGCCCAGCAGCAGTACGAACTCGCCTGGGAGCAACTGGAAAGCGCGCGCCGCCTGCTCAACGCCGGCGCTGTGGCCGAGATCGAGGTCATCCGCGCCGAATCCGGCGTCGCCCAGCGCCTTGAGGCCATCATCAACGCTGAAAATCTCGTTCTGTTGCGGCAGCGCCAACTCAAGCGAGCGATGAACCTGCCCGGGCTGGACATCGGCACGAACGTGGTCCTCACCCCCGGGACCGAGCCCAACCCCCTGCGCTATGAGCTGGACGGCGGGGCGCTCGCCGCCGCCGCCGTTGACAACCGCATGGAAATGCTTGAGCTCGAACTGCGCCTTGCGGCGGACATGAGCAACATCGAGTTCGCCGAGAACCAGAAGCTTCCGCTTTTCGCGCTCGATTACTCGTACACCATCGCTTCCCTGGGCAACACCTTCCGCCAGTCGTGGGACCAACTCGCCGACAACGACTTCGAATCGTGGAGCGTCGGCGTGACCGGGCAGGTTCCCCTCGGCAATGAGGCGGCGGAGGCCCGGCTGCAGATCGCCATCCTGTCGCGCCTGCAGCGCCTCAGCACGCGCGAGGCCCGCGCCCTCGCGATCCGCGAGGAAGTTCTCAACGCCATCGACAACGTCGAAGCCGGCTGGCAGCGGATCATGGCCGCCCGTCAGGCCGTCATCGCCGCGGCCCGGGCCTTGCAGGCCGAGCAGAGCGCCTTCGAGGCCGGCGATGCCACCAGCCAGGACGTGCTGGACGCGGCGACCACGCTGGCCGATGCGCAGTCGTCGGAGATCTCCGCGCTGACCTCCTACCAGATCGCCCTGACAGACCTCGCCTTCGCCACAGGAACCCTGCTGGGAGCGGCGAGCGTTGAGTGGGAGCCCGGCGTGAAGGAACGCCCGGATCCGGAAGCGGACGGTCTGCAGTAACTTCTCGATCTCCTCGAATCAACACCGCGCTGAACCGCGCGTTTGGAAGTGCCGCTCCACCCGCGCCGCCGTGGCCCGCCACATCGTGCGGACGATCGCCTCCAGCGCCTCATCGTCCAGGTCCAGCCCCGCCGGTCCGTGTCGAAGCTCCTCCGCCGCCGCCCGCAGCGCCCGCATCATCAGCGCCCGCCGCGGCGGGCAGCCCTGGTCGATCGGCTCGATCACGAGCGAGGCAAGCATCTGCTCCGCCTGCGCGCTCGGCCGGATGGCGACCGAGTCGATGATGGCGATCTCCGGTCCGTCCGCCGTCTGGATGACCATCAGGTTGCTCGGCTTGCTGTCCCGGTTGTAGTGCTGCCGCCCGCTCAGGCGCATGATCATCTGTCCCAGTGCCGCGGCCACGGCGTGCTCCTGCCTCACACCCAGGTCCGCGGCCGCCAAATGCTCCAGCACGGATTGGCCCGCCAGGGCCTCCATCACGAGCAGTTCCACCGCCTCTCCATTCAGCGCGGCGGTCGCCATCACGTAGGGCGATGCGGTTCGGAAGCCGTGCCGCGCGAGCCAGGTGGCGCCCTTCCAGTGCCGGTCGCCGCGGCCGTGCTGGATCACCAGCTTTAGACGCTCCGCCAGCGACCCGATCGGGCGACACTTCACGACGACGTCGCGCCCGGCGAGCGTGGCGCGCCGCACCCAGTGACCGGGCGCCGCATCGGCGTGGGGAAACAGCGGCCGGGGAGTTGTTGTCATCTGTTCGCCCGCGGGCGGCACCATGTGGTTCGCCGCCGCGTCCTGCTTGAGCACGGTCGCACGCTGCAGCCACCCGGATTCCTCCAGTGCGGCCGTCCACGCGCGGGGGTCCTCCCCCGGTACGATGCGCCGGATCTGAACGTGCTCAATGCGCATGAGCGATGAGCGTACCCGATACCACGCCTGTTTGAAATGATCGACAGCCTCGAACACGCCGTTTGACATGGCCCATCGGGCCGGTCACGATCTGCCCATGCCAGAGGGGCTCCAGAGCCAGGGCGCACGGGCGAGCGACGCCGGCGCGGCGGCCGCCGCGCTGCCGCTGTCCGTCGCCATCGTCTGCAAGAACAACGAGCGGACGATCGGCCGCACGCTGGATTCGGTCCGCGGCCTCGCGGCGGAGATCGTCGCCGTCGATTCCGGCTCGACGGATGGGACGATTGCACTTCTTGAACAGGCGGGCGCCCGGGTGATCCATTCCGACTGGCTCGGGCATGTCAGGACGAAGCAGAAGGCGCTGGAGGCCTGCTCACAGCCGTGGGTGCTGTGCCTGGACTCGGACGAATCCGTGCTGGAGGATCTGGCCGCCGCGATCCGAACCGCCATCGGCACGCGCGGGGCAGGCCCGGGCCGTGCAACCTCAACGGCAGATGGCGATGCGGCCGCCGTCGGCTTCCGCTTCAACCGCCAGACGTTCTACAAGGGCGCTCCCCTCCGGCACGCCTGGCAACCGGAGTACCGCCTCCGCCTGGTCCGGCGCGAAGCGGCCCGCTGGGGCGGCCTCGACCCACACGATGTCCTGGAACTCACCCAATCCGCCGCTGTCGTCGCCACCCTCCCCGGCACGCTCCGGCACGATTCTTTCGAGACCTTCACCGAGCACCTGCGCACCCAGTGGTCGCACGCCAGAACAATGGCCGAGTCCCTCCACCGCGCCGGCAAGCGTGGGTCGGTCACATCTCTGATCGTCTCGCCCCCCGGCGCGTTCCTGAAACAGATCGTGCTCAAACGCGCGTTCCTCGACGGTATCCCCGGCTGGCTCGCCGCGGCTTCGACCGCCGCGGGAACGCTGATGAAGCATGCGATGTTGCTGGAGATGAGTCGCAACAAGAACGGCAGCGCGTAGTTACCCCGCCCCCAGCCGCGCAATTGGTCCCTCCGCCTCCATCTCCGGCGCGAACAGATACACCCGCTCCACCCGGCTGCCGACCGCGCACATCAGGTCGTGCGGCACCGTCCCCGCCGTCGCCGCGAGCGTCGGCAGGTGCGTCGGCGCGGCCGGGTCGCGGCTGATCAGTTCAACTTCCATCCCCGGTCGCGTCAGTTCCCGCGGCAGATCCGTGACGTCGACCGTGATCTGGTCCATGCTCACGCGCCCGACGAGTGGAGCGTGGCGACGAACGCCCGGTCCGACCGGTCGAGGCTCAGCGCCGCGGCGGTCGGAGGCGACGCCGGTAAACGTCACGTGCCCCGCATTGCTCAGCGAGCGCGGGTACCCGTCGGCATATCCCACCGGCAGCAGCGCGATGCGGCTCGGGCGCGCGGCACGCCACGTGCTGCCATACCCGACCGGCCAGCCGGGCGGTATCTCCTGCTCGTGCACCACGCTCGTCGTCCATCGAAGCGCCGGCTCCACCGCGGCGTCGCACGCGGCATCGGGATTTGTACCACCTTCGCCCTGCGGCGCATACCCGAAGAGCCCCTGCCCCACCCGGACCATCGATCGATGCAGGCTCCGGCATCGGAAGACGCCGGACGTCGCCGCCATGTGAATCGCCACTTTCCGCGGGTCGTACCGGCCATCGAGCGAGGTCAGCCAGTCATCGAAGAGCCGCGTCTGTTCACGCGTGAAGTCATCGTCCGATCCGGCGGAGGCGAAGTGCGTCATCAGCCCCGCCAGCGTCAGCCGCCGGCTCTCCAGCACGCCCTCGACCACGCGCATCGCTTCGTCGGCCAGGCACCCGCCACGGGACATCCCCGTGTCGAGTTGCACGTGCACCGGCACAGGCACGCCGAGCCGCGCGGCGATCTGCTCCACCTCCCGCAGGTGGTCGAGCCCGTGCACGGTCAGGTGCACCTTTCCCACCGCGGCGAAGCGATACACCGGGTCAAAGCGATCCAGGGCTCGCACCGGCATGAGCAGCAGCACGGGCAGATCGACCGCGGCGTCGATGATGCTCCGCGCTTCGGCTGGGGCGTACACCGCGATCAGCCGCGCGCCCGCCGCGGCCACGCGCTTTACGAGCCGTCCGGACCCCATGCCGTAGGCATCCTGCTTGAGGACCGCGCACAGCGCGGGCCGTGCCCCCTTGCCCCGGCCCCCCTCCTCGGCGGGCCCCCTTTCGATGAGCGCCCGCAGCGAGCGCGCATTCCGCTCAACGGCGCCGAGGTCGATTTCGAGGCGGCTTGTCTGCAAGGCGTGCTCCGTGCGGCCATGGTTCAGGGGAGGCCAGTCGGCATCCGCTCCGCGGTACCGAAAGCCCCGACTCGCCCGCTCGTTGTATCGACTCGGCGCGGCCCCTACGATCAGTAGCGGCCTTCGGACGTGTTTGTCTCGCCCGAGGGTGCGAAAAAGGTCGGGGTTTGGATGCTTCGACCGGGTGATTTTCCTTTGTCGCGGCCGCGGTTTCGTTCCGCGTCGCTCGTTGGGATGACCAGCGCCTCGCGCCGCTTTTTCAGGCGGCGAGTCACGCCAGCCATCCCGCGAGCGGCCGGGTTTGTCAAAGCGGCCGGCGCGGAAGGTGCAATGTCTGAAGATCAGTTTGACCGGGAAGGGCCGGCGGGCTCCTCATCACAGGATTCGGCGTCGGGCGACAAGCCCCGTCGCCGGCGTCGTCGCCGCCGCGGCGGTGGCGGTGGGGGGGCCGGTGGTGGTGGTGAGGGGGGGGCCGAGGGCGGCCGCGGCGACGGCCCGCGCGGCGAGGGGGGTGGTAGCGGAGGCGGTGGCGGCAAGAAGCGTCGCCGTCGCAAGCGCGGCGGGAGCGCGGGCAAGGGGGCGACCGGCGGCTTTGAGCGTCAGCGCTCGACCGAGCACGACGACTCGCCCGTGGAGTTTGACCCTGACATCTCCAACCTGGGCGACGCCTTCGACCTGGAGACGACGTTCCCGTCGCTCGGCCTGCGCAACAGCGTGCTGCACGGCCTCAAGGACGCCGGGTTCCGCCGTCCGACGAAGATCCAGTCGCAGCTCATCCGCCCGCTGCTGGAAGGCCGCGACATGTTCGGCCAGGCCAAGACGGGCACCGGCAAGACCGCCGCCTTTGCGCTGCCGATTCTGAACACGCTGGAGGCGGGCACCCCCTTCCAGGCCCTCATTTTGGTGCCGACGCGCGAGCTGGCGATCCAGGTCGCCACCGACTTCAACACGCTCGGCAAGCATACCCCCTTGCGCGCCCTGCCGGTCTACGGCGGCCAGCGCATCGAGGTGCAGGCCAAGCTGCTCGACGAGGGCCCCGAGGTGCTCGTGGCGACCCCCGGCCGCGTCATGGACATGGTCGAGCGCCGGTACATGCACTACGACAACCTGCGCTGGGCCGTGCTCGACGAAGTCGACCGCATGCTCGACATCGGTTTCCGCGACGACATCCGCCGCATTCTCTCGGCATGTCCGAAGGAACGCCAGACGGTCTTCGTCAGCGCCACGCTTTCCGATGAGATCGAGCGCCTCGCCAAGCGCTACTGCAAGGACAATGTCGAGAAGATCGTCACCACCTCCGGCGCGCTGACGGTCGAGCTGGTGCGCCAGCGCCACCTCACCGTGGAGCGCTGGGACAAGAAGCGGCTTCTGGTCCACCTGCTCACGCACGAGGAGCCGGCCCTGACGATCGTCTTCTGCCGCATGAAGCGGACCGTTGACGACCTGACTTCCGCCCTGAACCGCGCGGGGATTCACGCGCACGCCATCCACGGCGATCTGCCGCAGTCCAAACGCACGCGCATCATCGAGCAGCTCAAGGGCGGCGACCTGTCCGTTCTCATCGCCTCCGACCTCGCCTCGCGCGGGCTGGATGTCGAGGGGATCACGCACGTCATCAACTACGACCTGCCGGAAGATCCTGACCTGTACGTCCACCGCATCGGCCGCACGGCCCGCGCCGGTCGCGAGGGGGTGGCGTGGTCGCTGGTGACGCCGCAGGAGGGGCCGCTGCTGACCGAGATCGAGAAGCTCATCAACGCGGAGATCCCGCTGCTTGAGTATCCCGACTTCCAGCCGAGCGAGCCCCCCGCCGATGAACTGCACCGCCGCCAGCGCGATGCCGAACGGCTGGCGCAGCTCGAAAGCGAAAACCGCTTCAAGTCAACGGCCGCGCCGCCGCCGGTCGAGCAGGCAGATGAGAAGAAGTTCCCCGGCGGACTCGTCCCGACCAAGCTCCCTCCCAAGCGCTTCGGCGGCAAAGTCCGCACACGCCGCTAACCACATCGCACAACCTCGACACCCCGCACTCTTCACTATCCACTGTGCACTATCCACTGTGCACTCCACCCCTATCCTCCCTCATGTGCGGCCGCTACGTCCTCTTCACCCCCGGCGATGACCTCGCCCGCCTCTTCAACATCATCCGCTTCGAGCGCCTTCAACCCCGTTACAACATCGCCCCCACGCAAAACGCCCCCGTCATCCGTCTTGGCGCGGACGGCGTGCGTGAGATGGTCCCGCTTCGCTGGGGCCTGATTCCCGCCGCGGCGAGGGCGAGCGACGACGGCCCGCGACCCATCAACGCGCGCAGCGAGACCGTCCGCGACCGCCCCCTGTTCCGCGAGGCCTTCCGCCGCCGCCGCTGCCTCATTCCCGCTGACGGTTTCTACGAATGGAAGAAGATCGGCCCGTTCGGCAAGGACCAGATCCGCCAGCCGATGTTCGTCCGCGTCGACGAAGGAGGCCCCTTCGTGATGGCCGGCCTCTGGGAAGCGTGGCAGCCTCCCCCTCCCCATGCGCCCGACATGCCCGACGTCCCGCCCGTGGAAACCTTCACCATCCTCACCACCGACGCCGCGGCGACCATCCGCGGTCTCCACGACCGCATGCCTGTCATCCTCGACACCACCGGAGCGGGGGGGAGGGGGGGCGCGGCGGTGTGGCTCGACGAGGCCGCGAGCGAAGACGATCTGCTCGCCCTCTGCAAACCTGTCGCGGACGACCGCCTCACCTTCCACGCCGTGAGCCGCCGCGTGAACAGGGCGGAGGTCGAGGGCCCTGCCTGCATCGAGCCGGTCGAAGAAGCGCAACCGCCTCAAAGCTCGCTCTTTTAGGCCAGCCCCAATTGCCGTACCACCTTCATCGGGATGTACAGGTGGTGGGGGTCATCGCGCAGCGCAACGAATCCATACTTCAGGTAGAACCGCTTCGCGGCGTCATCGATCGCAACAACCTCGACTGCATGGATACCGATGTCTTCGCCCACCCGGGCGATGCGGCCGAGCGCGTCGAGCAGCAGGTGTTCCCCAAGCCCCTGGCCCTGCGCGTTTCGGTCAACGGCGAGTCGGCCCAGATGCGCCACCGGCAACGGATACCTGGGCAGGCGCCGGCGCTGCTCATCCGTGAGATTCGTCAGTTCCACCGAACCCGCCGAGAGCGAGTAGTACCCAAGCACGATCGTCTGTGCCGGCCGAACGGCGACGAAGGTTCGGCTGAAGCCCGTCCTTTCGTTCTGGCTCGCGTACTGCCTGAGATAGGCATCAAGCGATGGATGCCCGCACGCAAACGCCGCCCGTTCGTGCTCCGGGCGAAGTTCATCGACCTCCCACCGTTCGGGCTCATTGCCCACGGCGCGCCTTGTAGCGTTTGCCGGCTTCCTTCAGCGCGGCATTCGGCGCGCCGGACGAATCAAGCATCGTCAGGAACAATTCGGAATCGCGCGCCGACAGCGTCCGTCGGGTCTCGCTTTCGATCACCTCTTCCGCCGCCCGGATGAGCGTCGAGATCGCAAAACTCGAGACCGTCTGCCCTTGGGCCGCCGCGGCCCGCTCAATGAGCGACTTGTGCTCCGGCGAGAGCCGGAAATCAAGCCGGGCCGGCTGGGGATTGGGCAGGGCGCTCATACGAGCAGTGTATCACTGCGTACGGCAAAATGCCACACAATAGCCGGTTGCTTCTGGTTATCGGCCCGGCGAAAGCACCCCGCCCCCCCTCAAGTCCGCTTCAGCCCCTCGCGCATCATCATCACCTCGAGCGTCTGCACGACCAGGTCCACCTCCCGCGGCGTCAGCGAGTTGAAGAACGGGAGCGCGATCGTCCGCTGGCTCACGCTCTCGGCGATCGGGAAGTCTCCCTCCTTGTACCCGAACCGTTCTCGGTAGAAGGGCTGCAGGTGGATGCACGGGAAGTAGTCGGCCGCCCCGATCTCGTGCCGCCGCATCCCGTCGATCAGCCGGTCGCGATCATCGCGCGTGTAGTGTCCCGCCAGCCGCACGACGAAGACGAACCACGAGAACATCGCCTCGGGGTCCACCGTCGGCGTGATGATGTCCGCGTTGGTCATCAGGCGGCGTATGTACGTCTGGGCCACATCCTGCCGGCGCTCCAGGATCTCGTCGAAGCGCCTCATCTGCCCGACGCCGATCGCCGCGTTCACTTCGCTGAGCCGGTAGTTGTACCCCAGCCGCTCGTGATACAGCCAGCTTCGCCGTTCCGCCGAGCCGCCCCCCAATGTGCTCGGCGGGCCGATCGAGTCCACGATCGGCCGACCCTGGTTGCGCAGCGAGCGGCACAACTCCGCGAGGCGCGAATCGTCCGTCACGATCATCCCCCCCTCGCCCGTCGTGATCTGCTTGTTCGGGTAGAAGCCGAAGACGCCGGCGCGCCCGAAACTCCCCGCCGGCCGCCCCTTCAGTGTCGAGCCCAGCGCTTCGCAGCAGTCTTCGATCAGCGGGATCTCGTGCCGGCCCGCGATCGCCGCGTAATCGTCCATGTACGCCGGATTGCCGAACGTTTCGACCGCCAGAATCGCCTTCGTCTTCTCCGTGATCGCCCCCTCCACCCGCGCGGGATCCATGTTGAGCGTCCGTGGACAGATGTCCACGAACACGGGCTTGGCGCCCACATACAGAATTGCGTTCGACGAGGCGATGAACGAAAACGGCGTCGTGACGACCTCGTCGCCCGGGCCGATTCCCAGCGATTGCAGCACCAGGTGCAGCCCGGCCGTCCCGGAGGAGACCGCCACCCCGTGCTCACACCCGGCCCGCGCCGCCACCAGCGCCTCAAAGCGCTCCTGCATCGGCCCCATCGAGAGCCGGCCAGACATCAGGGTCTGCTGCACCAGGTGACACTCGAGCTGGCTGATGTCCGGGCGACTCAGCGGTATCTCGTTGCTCATGCGATCCTCGGCAAAATCGAAAACCCGCGCTTGCGCCCGCCGTTGCGGGCGCACTGGGCAGGCAGGATTGGTCGAGGCGGACAACCGCGCCCCGCCTGCCACGATAGCCCCGCTCCGCGCATCGAAGCCTCTCCCTGAAAGGAGGAAAGAGGCGAACTCGTGCTACTCCGGCGCATCGGCCATGATCCGCGCCAGCGCCGAACGCCCCGCATCCCGCGACCGCAGCGCCAGCCACGCCGCCTGCACCCGCAATCCATCGTTGAGTTCGCCGCGCCCCATCGCGATCCCGGCAAGCTCGGCGTAATCCTCCTCCGCCGGCGTCCCGCCCCACCGCACTCGCAGCAGCGACGCCATCGCCGCGCACGTCTCATCAGGCCACGCAGTGTGCTCGAAGAGCGCCGCCCGCGGCGCGTCCGCCGCCTCCGCGGCACGCATCGTCCGAAGCGCGCCTGACAGCGCCGCCCGGATGAACATCGCATCGCTCGAACCCGCCGCTTCCTTGAGCAGCCCTTCCAGCGCGGCCGGATCCCGCTCGGCCAGCAGCGCCGCGGCCTCGACGACCGCCCCCACGTAATACCCATCCTGCATCGCACGCTGGCCGGCCCGCAGCACCGCCAACTCCAGCGCCATCGCCTGCGGCGCGGGCAGGTGCCCCGCCAACTCCAGCACCCACGCCGCCGATGCCTCGTGCCCCTGGCCTGCAAGCCTTAACACCGGGTCAAGTTCCATTGTCTCGGTCCACGGCCGCACCAGCACCGCGCGGCCCGCCTCCGACATCGCCACCAGCAGGTCGCTGCCCGTCGACGCCATCGCGCCCAGAACATCCCCGCCCAGCCCGCGTCGCGTGCGCCCGCCCGGGTCGAAGCGCAGGAGCCGCGCCACATCCAGGGCCGCCAGCGCCAGTCGCGCCCGCGACGGCGCATCCGGCGCATGCTCCATCGCTGCCCGCCACGCCGCGCAGACCTCCGGGTCGTCCGGCGCAATCGACAGCAGCGCCCGCAGCGCTTCGAAGCGCAGCAGCGGGGGCGTGCCCGGATCCGTCGCGAGCTTCTCCAGCAGCGGACGGCCCGACTGCAAGTCGAAGCGCCGGATGTCGGCCACCAGCGTCTCCACGCCCGGCTCCAGATGCGCCGCCCGGGCCACCAGCCGCTCCAGCGGCGCGCGATCGCCCACGTGCATCCCCGAAACGCCCTCGTCAGCGCCCCCAAGCTCAATCAGCAGCAGCGAGGCATAGACGCTTGCGATCGAATCCTCCCCGAGCAGTTCGCGCAGCCGGAACGACTCCACGCGCTGCCCCGCCGCCACGAGTTGCCCGAGCGTGCGTGCCCGCACCAACGGGCGCAAATCGGGCCACCGCGACACCTCGCGCAAATCGTCCACCGTGATCAGATTGAGTTCAATCGCCTCCCGCAACAGGGCTGCCCGCTCGTCGCGATCCGCAATGGTCTTGACCAGCAGCAGGTCCACCCGCGCCGGCACGGACAACTCCGCCAGCCCAAGGATGCCATGCCGTCGCAGCGGGGATGCCGAGGTCGGCTCGCCATCCAGCCCCCGGCCCGGCGAAACGATCCCGGCCATCTGCGAGAAGAACGGGCGCAGCGAAGGATCATGCAGCCGCCGCAGCGCAATGATCGCGCGCTCCGACGTCAGCGCATCCCGCCCGAAGAGCAACTCGCCCAGCAGTTCCGTGACGTCAGCCGTGCTCGCCGGTGCGATCGCCGGCTGCGTGACAGGTGCAGCGGGCGCAGCCTGCTCGCGCTCCGCGCCGGCGGCCCAGCCGCACAACGCCACGCACCCGGCCGCCGACAACAAGCTTCCATGCAGACGCGATCGCACGCGTCCAGTTTAGGAGATGTGGAGGTGAAGATGGTGAAAGGGCGGCCACCCCTCCTCGGGTCGGCCCTTCATCGGGACGCCGCTCCATCGGCGAACCCCCTTCACCTCTTCACCTCCCCATCCCTCATCCCTGCAAAACCGCCATCCGGGCGCGTTCGCAGAGATCCCGCACCGGCACCGCCGCCAGCTCACCCTCCAGCGCACTTGGGGCGTCCTGCCTGATCTCTTCGGCCAGCCGCTTGCACGCCGCGATGATCGTCGAATGCGTCGGGCGACCCATCGCCCGCGCAATGTCCGGAAAGCTCGCCGTCGTCAACTCCCGAGCCAGGTGCGCCGAGATCCACCGGGCCAGCACCACGCGGCGGTGACGGCTCCGGCCGCGAAACTCCGCCGGGCTCACCTCCAGGGAAGCGCACACGCCCGCGATGATGTCCTCCAGCCGCACCGGCCGCGAGGGCGCCCCCCCTCGACGCGAAGCCCCCGCATCACTGTGCGCGGCGTCCACGACCAGTCGCGTGATGTGCCCTTGCGTCCCCAGCAGGCGCGACACTGCCTGCACCTTCGTCACCACGCCTTCCAGATCGCGCACCGAGGCCGCCTTGCCGCCCGCCCCTCGCGCCGACGCCGCCAGCGTCACCGCCGCCTCATCGTCGATCGTCAGGCCGCGGCGGGCGCACAGCGCCTTGATCAGCGCCTCGCGCAGCGCGGTCTCGGGCGCATCGACACGTGCCACCAGCCCCGCCGTCAGACGCGACGACAGCGCCCGGCTGAACGCCCGGATCTCGCCCGGGTGCTCATCCGACGCCAGCACAAGCCGCGCGCCGGCCATCCCCGCGGCGTCGAACGTGTGCAGCAGCTCCTCCTGCGTCTTCTTCTTGTCCGCAAGAAAATGCACATCGTCGATCACGAGCAGGTCCACCCGCCGGCAGTTGCGCCGGAAGCGGTCGATCGAACCGGTCTGCAGCGCGGATAGGTACGCGTTCGTGAACGACTCCCCCGTCTCCACGCGCACCCGCGCCTCCGGATGCAGGCGTCGGAAGCGCTCCGCAATCCCCTGCACCAGGTGCGTCTTGCCCATGCCACACCCGCCGTGGATGAACAGCGGCGACATCGACGCCGCCTCGGCCGCCGGCGCTTCGGCCATTCGCACTGCCGCCTCGTACGCCAGGCGGTTGCTCTCCCCCACGATGAACTCGTCCAGCCGGTGCATCCGGCCGGGCATCGCCCGCAGCCGCGTCCCGTTCGCCATGCCGCCGCCGATGCGGCGCACCACGCCGCCGCTCGGGCCACCATGCCGCCCCGTCGACGGCGCCGCCGTCTCGCTGGCCGGCTCCACGCAGATGTTCACCGCCGTCCCCGGCCCCGCCACCGCCTCGGCCGTGCGCCGCAGCGCCTCGCCGAAGCGACGCCCCACGAGCGACGCCATGAAGGCATCCGCCACCTCCACCCGCAGTTCACCGCCATCCACGCGCAGCCGCGCACGCTGATCGAAAAACCGCCCGAACGCCTCCGGGCCAATGCAACTGGACAGCACGTTCTCAATGCCCTCATCCGCCGGACCCTCGGCGCCGCGGCCGGGCCCTTGCGGGCAGGCTGTCACCGAAGCGCTCGGACGGGCCGGGGCTGAGTCGCGGCCGTTGGCAGCGCAGAGAGACATCGTCGCGTGACGTGCGTTCACCATCACACCTCATGGGGGCTGGCAGGATGTAGTGGCGCTCCGGGCTGGCAGAATCCCGGAATAGAGCGCGGCACCCTGGGGAAAACGGAACCGAGTCCATCCGCCCATCGGAAGCACGGGCTTTCTCGACCCGTCGCCGAGGCCATGGCGCACGCCTGGGGGGTGATTACCGCCCGCGTCTTGCCATCCAACCTGCCTCAGGGAGATCTGCGCCTCTCACCACCTCGGCGCGCCTCTCGCTTCCGTCGGTCGCTCCATGACCAGACGGCCGAAGGGTAACGCAACTTCCCCCCGCGCTCAACGGGCAAATTGGGTCGGAGTTCTTCCACATCGGCGCTTGTCGTGTGATCGCCAGCAGTTGCGCGCGGAAAAAAATCTTGTCCACCTAACGCACTCTTGATGCGGATAACTCGTGGAAAACGCCCCTGCGCTCAGCGAATGCCGATTCGGCGAACAAAGGGCGTCCGCTCGCCGAGGCGCCGAAACCCCGCGCGCTCGTACAGCCGCATCGCCGGCCCGTTGCGCAAGTCCACCGCGCACGCCACGCACGACTCGCGCCGTGCTGAAGCCGCGCGCAGCCCGTAATCCAGCAGCCACCTCGCGACGCCCCGCCCGCGCAGCGCCGGTGAAAGCCCGATGTACACCAGTTCGATCAGGTCCTGCTCCGGGCAGGGGTTCAGCAGCATGCACCCAAGCGCGCGCTCGCCGCCCGTTCCATCGCCACCACCGGCAGCCCCATCCTCATACACCAGCCACCACAAGTTGGGATCGTGCACCCCCACGGCCCGGTGCGATTCCAGCACATCGCGTGCCTCGCGCAACCCGCAGAGTTCCGGGCAGTCCAGCGTGTCGATGTACGTCTCCTCCAGCACCGCGCACAAGGCCTCTTCACGCTCCCGCGCGCCCAGTGAGCCCGCCGTCCGGATCGACACCCCCTCCGGCGCGGCGACCGGCTCGCCTGCCGTAAACCCCTGCCGCCCCCGCCGCAGCGAGAGGTACGCCAGCGCCCCCACGCGTGTGAAGCCCGCCGCCAGCAGCCCTGCCTCCTGGGCCGTCTCCCCAGGCTCCAGCAGCGCCTGGGCCAGCACCGCCGGCGGACGTGACCCGCCCCGGCCCATCCCCCCGTTCCGAGCGACATACCGGCACGCCGCCTCGATGCATGCCGCCCGTTGGGCCGTGTCCAGCGAATCCTCCCCCTCTGGTCGCTCCCCGGAGACGAACAGCATCGCCGTTCGTCCCGCGCCCAGCACGGCCAGGCACACCTGCCGCACCGACCGCCGGCTCGCCGATAGCGTCCCCCACATAAGGGATAAATCGATCCCGTACGAAGGCGCGGCGGCCACAAAGCGCTTCGCCGCCGCCGTTCGCGCGGCCCCCTCCTGCGTTACCAGACGTTCCGCAGCCTTCACTCGGAGGCCTTGCGGCAGGCGAACGACCGCCTCGGCCGCCGCGGCGACCTCCGGCGCGGGAACCTGCCCCGCCGGAGAATCGAAAGGACCATTGTCAGCGGCCAGCGTGCTCACGGGAAGGAACTCCGGACGCTCGTCATTTCTCCGCTCCGGCGCACCCGGGGATTGATTGGTCGAAATGGTTTGACGCGCGCCGCTCGCACTGTAGACTACGCCCCGAACCCCCGTGGGAGATCCCCGTCACATGGCCCGAAACACCCCCCGTCGCCGGTCCCGGTCGCTCGCCGCCGCCCTCGTGCCCGCCGCGATCGCCCTCGCCGTCCCCGCGGCGTGCCTCTCCGTGGCAGCCTCAGCCCTGGCCGCCCCGGAGCCGGACCCCGTCCCCCGCCGCTGGGAGCTGGACGTCGAGCCCGGCAAGCTTCGCATGGTCACGCTGGACGTGGACGGCGAGCCCCGCTCGTACTTCTACTTCACGTACAAGGTCATCAACAACTCCGGTGAAGATCTCCTCTTCGCCCCCGCCTTTGACCTGGCGACCAACGAGGGCGACATCGTCCGCTCCGGCCGCGACGTTCCCATGAGCGTCACCCGCCAGATCATGGACATGCTCGAGAACCCCCTCCTGGAAGACCAGGTCCAGGCGATCGACCAGCTCCTCCAGGGCCCCGAGAACGCCCGCGAAGGGCTGATCATCTGGCCTGTCCCCGCGATGGATGCCGAGCAACTCACCGTCTACATGGCCGGCTTCAGCGGCGAGACGGAGACCATCACGGTCCCGAACTCAGACGAGACCATCACCCTCCGCAAGGTCCTCATGATCCGCTACAACACCGGCGGCACCCTCGAGGGCCGCGGCTCGGAGGCGGTTCCGGAGGTCGAGCGCCGCTGGATTATGCGCTGAGGGTAAATCCGGGCCCCAACAGTCCGTGAGGGGCTGGAAACCTCCGCCACCACACACCTACAATCGCCGTTCCCGCCCCGGCCTCACCCGCAGGCCGCCGGGAGCGATTTCCAACACCGAACCGACAGGAAGCCAGCCATGGCACATAAAAAGGGACAGGGTTCAACCAAGAACGGGCGCGACTCCAATCCCCAGTATCTGGGGGTGAAGCTCTACGGCGGCGAGATCGCCCAGCCCGGCTCGATCATCGTCCGTCAGCGCGGCACGAAGTTCCATCCCGGCTTTAACGTCAAGCGCGCCAAGGATGACACCCTCTTCGCCGTCGCCCCCGGGCGCGTGGTCTTCAAGGGCCGCAAGGTCCACATCGACCCGCTCGAGCAGGACGCCCCGCGGCCGCAGGCGCTCCGCCAGGCCGTCGCTTCCTGACCATCACCGATACGAACGATGCGCAAGACGGCCGGCCCCCCGTGGGCCGGCCGTTGCTTTTTTGGTGCTGCTCGAGCCCTTGCAGTAAAGCAACTTTGAGAGTTTGGTCGATGTTCTGAAACGCGCGGCGGCGGTGACCGCCGGCAAGGAGACTTCAGACATGGACATCGCATTCAGCCTTCTCGCTCAGAACGGAGACTCGGGTGGCGCGGGCGCCGCGATCGGCAGCTTCATTTTCATGATCTTCTGGCTCGCCCTGATCGTCCTGATCATCGCGGGGATGTGGAAGACGTTCGCCAAGGCCGGCCAGCCCGGCTGGGCCGCGATCATCCCGATTTACAACGTCTATGTGCTCTGCAAGATTGGGGGCCGCCCCGGCTGGTGGCTCATCCTCTTCTTCATCCCCATCGTGAACATTGTGATCCCGGCGATCATCTCGATTGACGTCGCCAGGGCCTTCGGCAAGAGCGTGCTCTTCGGCATCGGCCTCTGGCTGCTCGGCATCGTCTTCTATCCGATCCTCGGGTTCGGCGACGCCCAGTATCAGGGTCCCGTCGCCGCCTGAGTCGCGCTGAACCCCGGACATGGCCCGTCAACCGTTACCCGACCCGCACTGGCTGAGCGCCCCTGAGGCGTGCCTGCAGTGCGGGTATTCATTGCGCGGTCTCACAGCGCCCGGCCGTTGTCCTGAGTGCGGGACGCCGTTCGAGGAGCGATGCCTCGTTGTTGCCGGGATCGCGAAGCAGTCCGGCAGTTCTCCCGCGCGGCGTGCCGCCTTCTGGTGCATCGCCATTGGCGCAATCGTCATGACCCAGGGGCTCGGGCTCATGTTGCTCTTCGCCTGGTGGATGGCCGTCGGACTCTTCGTCTTCGTCATCGGCGGGCTCATCTGGTTCGTGGTGAGCAGTCCGCGTGAACGCCGCGGCGCGGAGCGCTTCGCCTTCACCCCTTCCGGCGTGGCACGCCTCCCGCTCGCGCAGACAGAGTCCGCCGACCGCGTCTTCCTCCCCTGGCAGGGGGCCAACCGGATTGAGGTGAAGCGCATCGGCCCGTTCTGGCGCAGGGTGCGCATTGGGCAGGCCGTTCCGGGCGGCCAACTGGGCAACATCATCTTCGACGCCGGCGTCCGCTGCCCCGATCAGCACGCCGATGATGTCGAAGCGGTAATCCGCTCCCTGATGGAGTCATCCCGTCCGCCCGCCCCCGCGGCGCCGCCCGTAACGCCACAGCCCAGCGCCCACCGCCACGGGCCATGAACGCGCGGAAGTGTTCGGTAAATCGAGTGAGGGACTCGGCCGTGGGCAGTGGGGGGGGAGGGGGTTATCGCGGCCCGTTCACCCAGCCGAACTCCTCCGGCGTCGACTGGTACACATCAAAGCGGCGCTTGCGCGCGAAGATGTGGAAGTCTTCCGCCGTCAGGTCTTCCGCTTCCTCCATCGCCGGGTTTGGTCCCTTCGGCGTTTTGAAGCGCTGCACCGACCCATCGAGAAATCCCAGCGTCCCCTTGCGATCGTGCCGGTCCGTGAACTGATCGAACCACGCCCATGACCCGCCCGCATACACCGGGTGCGAGTTGAAGAACGTGTAGTCCTCTTCAACCAGCAGCGGCAGGCTCGGAAGGTACTCGATCGGCGAGGCGTTGCGCAGCCGCGGCTGTGTCTTGTACCCCGCCAGCCACGGCAGGTCCGTCCGCGCTCCGGCCATCCGGATGACCGCGACGTAATCGAAATAGTTGTTCGCTTCGCGCTTCACCGTCGGGCAGGCGAGGATCGCATCCGCGTTGTCGATGTAGTCATACAGCACCGATGTCTGCATCGGGTGGTCGTACTGGTCCATGTTGTCGATCCACTCGACGTTGTTGCGCCCGCACCAGTCCAGGTTGATCAACCCCTGGTGGTGTGTGCCGGGAATCACCCGGTAGTCGTTTGCATACGTGAAGAACCCCAGCGAGATCGACCGCACGTTGGACAGGCAGACCGCCGCGCGACCCGCCTCGCGCGCCCCGGCCAGCGCCGGCATCAGGATCGACAGCAGCAGTGCGATGATCGCCACCACGACGAGCAGTTCGATCAACGTAAAGGCATGCCTTCGCATCCGTCCCAGTCTACAACGACGCCGCCGCACATGAAACCCCGTTCTTCGCCATTTCCTCCTCTCGCAACGCCCATGGCGCCGGATTGGGCCCGTCGAGCCCACAAGATTTGGGGGCCCCGCCACGCTTCGATCGCTGCCCTTCGCTCCGATCCATCTGATACCATCGCGCCATGGCCGCCACCGACCTGCTCCTTCCAACCCCGCAACATCTGCAGCGCACCGGCGGCCTCGCGACCCTCAACGGCCCGGTCATCCACGTCCAGGGATGGGATCTTCTTGGCCCGCTGAATGCCCCCATCCGGGGAATAGCGCTCGCCCCCTCTGCCGATGCCCCCGTCCGTCTCTCACTGAACCCCGACCTGCCAGAGGGCCCGGAGGCGTACCACCTCCGCATCCAAGCCGATGCGGCCGGCACCGCCGTTGTGCACGCCGCGGCCCCCACCCCGCGGGGCTTGCGGCACGCCCTGGCAACCCTTGCTCAACTTCTCCACCAGCACGGCCCGACCCTGCCCTGTCTCGACATTGAGGACGCGCCGACCTTCCCCATCCGCGGCGTGATGCTCGACATCTCGCGCTGCAAGGTCCCCACCATGGAGACTCTGCGCGACACCGTCGACCTTCTGGCCTCTCTGAAGTACAACCACATCCAGTTCTACACCGAGCACGCCTTCGCCTATGCCGGCCATGAAGACGTCTGGCGCGACGTCTCGCCGATCACGCCGGATGAAGCGCGCGAGCTCGACCGCTTCTGCGCCGCTCGCGGCGTCGAGCTCTGCCCCAATCAGAACTGCTTCGGCCATCTCGCCGAGTGGCTGCGCCTGCCGCGCTACGCCCCGCTCGCCGAGACGCACGGCACGTGGAAGTTCATGCACTTCGACCGTTCCGGCCCGTTCTCGCTCTGCCCTTCTGACCCGGGCTCGATCGAACTCGTCCGCGACCTGCTTGGCCAGTTGCTCCCGTGCTTCACATCTTCGCGCGTCAACATCGGCTGCGATGAGACCTTCGACGTCGGCCAGGGACGCAGCCGCGAAGAAGTCGAACGCCGCGGCCGCGCAGCCGTGTACCTTGACTTCGTCCGCAAGATCGCGGCCGTTGCGCGCGAGCACGGCAAACGTCCGGCCATGTGGGCCGACATCGCCTTGAGCCACCCCGAAGCGCTCGCCGACATGCCCGACGGCGTGATCGGCCTCGCCTGGGGGTACGAACCCGACGCCGACTTCGCCGCCTGGTGCCAACGCCTGAACGAACACGGCATCGAGCCCTGGGTCTGTCCCGGCACCTCCTCCTGGCGCTCCATCACCGGCCGCACCAGTGAACGCCGCGAAAATATCAGCCGCGCTGCCGAAGCCGGTGCAGCCCACGGCGCGGCCGGCATCCTCATTTGCGATTGGGGAGACACCGGCCACCACCAGCACTGGCCCATCGCCCTGATCGGCCTCGCCCACGGCGCGGAAGCAGCCTGGAACGCCGCCGCGGCACGCACGTTTGACCCGGGCGCCGCGGTCCACGCCTTGGAACGCCGGCTTCCAGCCGGCTCTTCCGCCCTGCCGGCGTCCCCCCTCCACCAGATCGCCGCACTCGGTCCCTGGCTCGAATCTCTCGGCGACCTCGACGCTCATCTTCGCCGCGACCTGAAGATCAGGAACGCCTCCGCCATCTTCAACGACCTCTATCGCTGCTACGGCGCGGCCGCAATCCCCGCCCGCGCGCAGACCTTCCGCGACATGGCTGATCGTCTCGAAACGCTCGGCCCTCCGCCCGGCCTCACCAGCGGTTCGCTCATGCAGCGCGAACTGGCGCACACCCTCTCCACCCTCCGCCTCGCGCTCGAATGGGGCGCACTCGTCCGCGCCGACTCGCCACCAGACGCGAGCACCCGCCGCGACATCGCGGCCCGCCTCCGCGCGATCATCGACGAACACCGCGACCTCTGGCTGCAGCGCAACCGCATCGGCGGTCTCGAGAAATCCTGCAGCTACTTCACCCCGGTGCTTGAGCGCATCGAGCACGCAGACGCCGACACGCTGCGCTGGGAATACCCAACTGAGCCGCGACCGTCAGGGAGCGGTAGCCTCCCCCGTGCCTCAACTCGGCAAGCGTAAACATTGCGAGTGCAGCACATCGCCATCGCTCACATCCCGTCGAGCATCAGCAGCCGGTTTCCCTCCTTCGTTCGATCACAGTCACAACGCACGCACGCGCCGCACCAACGCTCCCTGACGGTCGCGTCTCAGTGGCGTGTTGCACCTACGCTCTTCCATGCCGACCCGCCTCATCGCCGGCTGCATGACCGGCACCAGCATCGACGCCGTCGACTGCGCGCTCGTCGAGATCACCGGCGCCGGCCTCGCCATGAACGCGCAACTGCTGGGGTTCACCTCGCGCCCGCTTGGCGACCTCGCGCCCGCAACGCGCATGCTCGCCGATCAGCGTCCCATGACCGCCGGCCAGATCGCTGCGCTCGAGCGCGACCTGGCGCTCCTCCACGTCGAGGCGCTTCGCGAACTCCTCGGCACACGCGCCGTCGACCTGATCGCCCTCCACGGCCAGACCGTCTACCACAAGCCGCCGGTCACGTGGCAACTCGCCAACCCCGCCGTCATCGCCCAGGCGCTGAACACCCCCGTCCTCTCCGACCTGCGCAGCGCCGATGTCGCCGCCGGCGGCCAGGGCGCACCAATCACCCCGCTGGCCGACTGGATCCTCCTCCGTTCGCCACAAGAAGAGCGCGTCGTCTGCAACCTCGGCGGCTTCTGCAACCTCACCTTTCTTCCACGCGATGACGGCGCCGCCGATCCCACCTCGACCCTCGCGCACATCCGCGGCATGGACGTCTGCCCCTGCAACCACCTGCTCGACCGCCTTGCCCACGCCCTCTTCCAGACCCCTTTCGACGAGGACGGCCGACGCGCCATGACCGGCACCGTCCACGCCGCGGCGACCAGCGACCTCGTCGCCCGCCTGCTCGCGCTCGTCGGCGACGGCCGCGAGCGACGCTCCCTCGGCACCGGTGATGAACTCCACGCCTGGCTCAGCGCCTGGAAGTCTCAGGTCCGCCCCGAAGACCTCGCCGCGAGCGCCTGCAGCGCCATTGCCACGATGATCGCCCGCGAGCAGCAAGGCGAGCGCGATGCAGCGCCCGCGCGTCCCCAACTCCTCCTCGCCGGTGGCGGCGCCCGCAACCAGGCCCTCGTGCGCGCGATCCACGCCGCGTGGCCCGGCGAGGTCTCGACCACCGACGACGCCGGCCTCCCCGCCCAGGCCCGCGAGGCCGCGGCGATGGCCGTCCTCGGCGCACTCTGCCAGGACCGCATCCCCATCACGCTGCCGCAGGTCACCGGCGTCGCCAGCGCTCCGCTTGCGGGCGCGTGGGTCTACCCCTGAACGCCAGGTGCAAAAACGACGGGACCCGGCTCAGGCCCACCTGCCTAAGCCGGGTCCGTGCGATTGTCTCCGTCTCTTCCAGCGGAGCGCGGGCGGCTCCGCGCCCGTCATGAACTGGATCGTCCGGCAAAGGCCCCGACTGAACCAGACAGGTGACAAAATGGGCAAGATAGGCAAAGTCGCACCTGAATCGGGGATGCTCGCGGCCCCGCAAGCCCGCAAACCCTTGCCATCTCGCCACCTACCATCCGCAGCCCCGCCCCGAATGGCACCGAAATGGCCCCCAACTCCTCCATCTCGCCGCTCGACGACGCCCTCCTTTACCCCCTGGGCCTCACCTGCGCCGAGCTGGCCGCCAGCCGCGGCGAGACCCCGCCCGGCGGCGTCGCCACGCCTGCCTACCGCGCGCTCTTCCGCGACGGCGTGATGCGTTCCCGTCTCTTTGACGTGGCCCTGCCGCAGATCGTCCGCCGCGCGGACAGCGACGGCGACGAAGGCGTCACCACGAAGTTCATCCTCCCCGTCGGCGTCGACCCGCGCACGGGCGCGGCCCTCGAGAGCGAGTCCGTCCTCATCCCGATGATCGGGCGCAAGGGCATGCTCAGCTACACGCTCTGCGTCTCCAGCCAGGTCGGCTGCGCCATGGGCTGCGCCTTCTGCCAGACCGCCCAGATGGGGCTGCACCGCAACTTGTCGCCCGCGCAGATCGTCGCCCAGTGGCTGGTCGCGACGCACGCGCTCGGCAAGCGGCCTCGAAACATTGTGTTTATGGGGATGGGCGAGCCGCTGGACAACTACGACAACGTCATCCAGGCGATCCGCGTGCTCACCGACCACAACGGCGCGGCGGTCCCGATGAGCAAGATCTGTATCAGCACCGTCGGCCGCATCGACGGCCTGGAGCGCCTCGCCGCCCAGGTCCGCGAGCCCGCCTGGCACCGCCTCAACCTAGCCGTCTCGATCAACGCCCCCAACGACGAGATCCGCTCGCAGCTCATGCCCGTCAACCGCGGCATGCCGATGGCCGCCCTGCGACGAGCCATCGAGCGGTGGCCCATCTACGGCGCGGCGAAGATCTGCCTGGAGTACGTGTTCATCCCCGGCGTCAACGATGCGCCGGAGCACGCGCGCCAGCTGGCCGACTACGTCCGCGGCCTGCCCGCGATGGTCAACGTCATCCCCTACAACCCGCGGGCCGACTCCCCCTGGCCCGCCCCCGATGAGGCGGACGTCACGCGGTTCCTCGCCGACCTGACTGCTGCGGGCGCCTACGCCAAGCGCCGCCGAACCAAGGGACGCGACGACATGGCCGCGTGCGGCCAGCTCGGCAACGCGGCCCTGCGCCGGCGCGACCTCCGCGGCGTGACGGTGGGCGCGACCTGAGGCGCGGAATCTGAGCAACGGCGCGAGCCCCCATACCATTCCCCAATGCTCAGAACCCCACAAGACACCGCCATCCGCAAAGCCGCAGCGCTCGTCGAGGCCCACCAGTACATCCAGCGCTTTCGCGACAAGATTGTCGTCGTGAAAGTGGGGGGGAGCGTGCAGGACGACGAGGTCAAGCTGCGCGCCCTGCTCACGGACGTCGCCTTCATGTCCGGCGTCGGCATGCGGCCCGTGATCGTTCACGGCGGCGGCAAGTCGATCACGCGCGCGATGAAGGATTCCGGCCTGGAGGCTCGCTTTGTCCAGGGCCGCCGCTACACCGATCGCGCCACGCTGGAGATCGCCGAGCGCGTCCTCGTCGAAGAGATCAACAAGGGCCTTGTCGACCAGCTTAACGCCTCCGGCTCCCGCGCGGTCGGCCTCCACAGCCGCGGCTCGTGCGTCATCTTCGCGGAGAAGATCAAGCTCAAGGATCCCGGCACCGGTGAGGACCTCGACCTCGGCTACGTCGGCCAGGTCGCCGAGGTGAACACCGTGCTGCTCAACGCCTTGTGCGAGGACGGCTTCGTCCCCGTGATCGCCCCGATCGCCCTGGCGCTGCCCGGCGCGGACAACGGCTTCTGGAAGTTCAACGTCAACGCCGACACCGCCGCGGCCCGCGTCGCCGCCGCTCTCGGCGCGGCCAAGCTCGTCATGTGCTCCGATACGCACGGCATCCGCGGCGACCGCGACGATGAGAGCAGCTACTTCTCCTCCCTCACGCGGCGCGAGATCGAAGACCTGATTCAGCGCGGCGTCATCGGCGAGGGGATGCTCCCCAAGGTCGAGGCGTGCCTGATCGCGCTGGCCGGCGGCGTCCCCAAGGCGCACATCATCGACGGCCAGCTCCCGCACTCGATCCTGCAGGAAATCTACACCGACGAAGGGGTGGGCACGCAGATCGTGCTCGAGTAGCACAGGCGCGCACGCCTGTGAGGGGAAGAACACATGCAACACAACCACCAGTGGCACAGGCATCGCTCCTGTGACGGACACCCCCGGGCGCCACGGCTCGCTGTACTCAGCGCAGCCGTGCGAACGTCACTGTCCGTCCGGTGCCGCGGCGATGAACACCCGCTCTCCCCCGCACGGCTGCGCCGAGTACGGCGAGCCGTGGCGCCCCTCGCGGTGATCGCGGCGTTCTGCCTCCCCCTCGTCACTGTCGCCAACGTCGCCGACAAGGTCGACTCCGACCGCCTCATGCAGTCGATCCGCGACCTTCCCACCAAGCGCGCCGTCGGCGGCGACGAGGCGCATCGCGAGGGGCTGGCCAAGACCGAGACGTTGCTCATCGAGAAGCTCGAAGCCCTTGGCCTGACTCCCGTGCGTGAGCGGATTCACTGGGACGTTCCCCGCCGCGAGGGCGCGCGTGAGTGGCACAACATCATCGTCGATCTTCCCGGCACGGACCTTCCCGGCGAAGTCCTCATCCTCGGCGCGCACTTTGACGCCGTCCCCAACGCCCCTGGCGCGGACGACGACGGCACGGGCGTCGCCGCGATCCTTGAGCTCGCGCGCATTCTCAAGGATGAGCCGATGCGGCGCACGGTGCGGCTCTGCCTCTTCAATGTCGAAGAGGCGGGGATGATCGGCTCCGGCGAGTACGTCCACCGCGTGCTCACGCCGCGGATCCAGGCGGGGAAGGAGACCGTCGTCGGCATGGTCGCCCTCGACATGCTCGGTTACTTCTCGGATGAACCCGACAGCCAGCGCAGCCCCGTCGACGACATCCCCGGCGTCACGATCCCCACCGTCGGCGACTTCATCGCCATGGGCGGCATCGCGCGGCACCGCGACTTTTCGCAGGCCTTCGCGCGCGAGATGCGGGCCGCCGCGCCGGAGTGCAAGGTCTTCGTCGCCGACTTCTTCCCGATCGCCCCGCCCGACCTGCTGCGCTCCGACCACGGCCCCTTCCTCTCGGCCGGCCTGCCCGCGATCATCCTGAGCGACACCGCCAACTTCCGCAGCCCGCACTACCACACGCCCGGCGACACCATCGACACGATCGATGAAGAGCGCTTCGCCGCCGTCGTCCGCGCCGTCGCGGGCGCAGCGCACGCGATCGCCGAACCGGCCAAGGCCGATGAGGAACCGGGCGCGGCGGAATAAAGAAATGGGCGGGCAGGCGCGCTCTCACAAAACGCGCCGCCTCGCCCACACGCTTTTCGATTCGGCACGGCGTTCACGCCGCCTGTGTGTCTCCCGTTCGGAAGGCCGCGGCGATCTCCGCCGGGACGTTGCCGAAGTTGACGGTTGCTTCGGCGGGCGGGTTGGAGATCTGCGTGCCGCGCTGGCCGTAGACGCGGTAGAGGATGATGTTGGTGTTCATCGGCACGGCCAGGTCGGTGAACTTCTTGGCGCGGACGCTGTCCAGCCGCACCCAGTTGCCTGCGGTGGTCTTGCGATCGATGGCGAACCACTGGTTGCCCTGGATCGTTCCCTTCCACTTGAGTGTGATCGTGCCGTTGGCGTGCGGGTCGGCGCTCAGGTCGGTCGGCGAGGTCGGCGGGCCGACGGGCGTCGGGGGCTTGGGCAGCGGGACCTCCGCTTTGATCAGCACCTGGTCGTCGTCGGTCGCTTCGGCGAAGGCGCGGATCGTCGAGACGAGCCCCGCGCCGTAGCTGCGCAGGCTGTCGACGGCGAGGGCCGCCGCTTCGGTCGCGGTCTTGGCGCTCTCGCGCTTGGCCTTGGCCGCGGCGACGAGGTCGACCGCCTGCCCCAGTCGATTTTTCAGCTCGGTGCACTGTTGTGCGGTGACGCCAATCTGCGCCAGCTCGGTCTCCCAGATCGGCTGTCGCTGGGTGTACCACTCGATCATGGCGTCGCGCGTCTTCGGGATCACTGACATGTGGAACCTCCTTGCTTGCCCGGTTTGATGCGATGGGCGTGACAGGTATTTCGTCGCGCAGGCGGCGCGACTGAAGCGGCAGGATGCGGAGGCGACAATTTTTTTTGCGCGCTTCACCCGTCTCCTCCCAAAAACCCCCGGAACCGGCGGCGATAACGCCGCGCGGACCAACGGAATCACTTCAAAACCGGCCGGCGACAGAGCAAAACCGGCCGGCGACAGAGCAAAACCGGCCGGCGGCAAAGCAAAACCGGCCGGCAGCAAAGCAAAACCGGCCGGCGGCAAAGCAAAACCGGCCGGCGGCAAAGCAAAACCGGCCGGCGGCAAAGCAAAACCGGCCGGCGGCAAAGCAAAACCGGCCGGCGGCAAAGCAAAACCGGCCGGCGGCAAAGCAAAACCGGCCGGCGGCAAAGCAAAACCGGCCGGCGGCAAAGCAAAACCGGCCGGCGGCAAAGCAAAACCGGCCGGCGGCAAAGCAAAACCGGCCGGCGGCAAAGCAAAACCGGCCGGCGGCAAAGCAAAACC
>CAYWRO010000014.1:0-62711 GCA_964460345.1 uncultured Phycisphaeraceae bacterium
CCGCGACCCGCCAGATGGCTTCGTGCTGCACCCTGCCAAGATCGTCGCGGCGGGGAACGATCTCTACACGGCCGAGTTCGAAGAGGCGGAGATCCCCCTGCAATCCGGCCTGGAGGTCACGCTTCTCTACGAATTTCGCGGCGAGTTCTGCCAGCAGCCGGCGCGGATCGACGTCGTGATGGACGATCCGCACGAGGGGGACTGCCCGGCCCGCGCGCCGCTGGTTGGGTTCCAGACGCTGGATGTGCCGATGCGGGCCGAGCGGCGGCAGTCGTACCGCGTGCGGACGACCGCCACCGGCGTGGCGGCCCGCGTGGGCCAGGAGGACTGTCCGGTGCTGGATGTCAGCCCCGGCGGCTTCGCGGTGATCGGGTCCGGGCAGTGGACGATCGGCGATCGCCTGCCGGTGCTGCTCCGCTGCGGCTCAGGGGTTCACACCGGCTGCGCGATGGTTCAGAGCGCCCGCCCCCTGCGGGACGGGCGCATGCGGTACGGCCTGCTCTGCCTCCTTGAGGAGGGCAGCACGCTGCGGGCCGGACTGGAGCGCCTGAGCGTCTCCCTTCAGCGGCAGCAGCTTCAGCGCCTGATGGGCGCGTGAGGCGCGTGGCGCGAGCACGGCGGAAATGAAAAGGGCCCGGCGTGCTACTGGCACGCCGAGCCCGGGAGCTCACGAAGGAACTCATCAACGATCCGTTTCAACCCCGGTGAAGGCCGGCTGCATCGGCGTATCGGTGCGGGCGTAGCCCGGGTAGGCCCGCAGCACGTGCTCGTGGCGCGTGAAGGGCTGGTCCGTGTTCAGCGTGATACGCACGGTGTCGACGAACGTGAAGTCGTCGTGCATCGCGGGCAGATCCTGGCTGCAGACCCACTTCTGACCGTCGTGCCAGAAGTAATCTCCGGACTCCGGTGAGTAGTAGATCTCCAGTTCGGGGTGGTACTGGTAGGTGAACTTGCGGCGCAGGCCGTACGAGGCGACGTACGGCGCGGGCTCGCTCTGCGTGTTCGAGGCGACCTGCGACTCATCTCCGCCGCTCTGCTCGCCCGCCGCCGCGACAGGCTCCTCGGCCGAGCTGAGGTTCTGCTCGCTCGATCCGCCAAAGAGGCCGCAGCCGGTCAGGCTCAGAGACGCCGCCGCGCCCGCCACGAGAAGAAACCGATTCATTCGCATGTGCATGACTCCTGAAGTGTGTCCCCGCTTGCCAGATCGGCATGTGGCGACGCCAACGACAGGGCCAGTTCAGCCTGCGACTGCTGGGGGGTCGTTTGCTCCGGTCTGTGAAGCGTTGCCGGTTGTGCGGGCCGGCTTTCAGGCCCTTGCGCCGCTGCGGGCGCCGCGCAGGACGACGGTCACGCGCGACTCAGAGAAGTGCTGGGCCATGTCGATGAGCGTCCCGGCGTACTCCACGGCTGCCTTGAGCAGGATGTAGACCTGCTCGCGGTCCGGCGGGTCGGCGCGGAGGCGGCCCTGGCCATCGCGGAAGGACCCCAGGATCGACATGACCCCGAGCAGGTGGGCGTTGACGACGTCCCGCGTCGGCGGCGGGACCAGGGTGGGGTTCTCGTCGATGAGTTCCTTGAGTTCGCCCAGCCGCTTCAGGACCGTCCCGCCGCGGGGCGAGCCGGCCGGACCGGCGGACGCCCCGTCCTCTCCCTCGGCGGCCTGAGCGGCGTGCAGCGCTTCGAAGACCTGCTCGCACAGGTCCTCCACGGCGACCCCGATCAGGGCCAGGGCGGCCGTGTGGGCTTCCGCCCGGTAGGCCCGCATCGCCTCGCCCAGATATCGGAGTGTGGACCGGTCGGCCCGCTTGAGGCGCTCGCCGGCGGCGGCTTCGAACGCCGCGGCGTCGGCATAAAAGCCCTCTTTGTCCTCTATCTGTCGCCGTCCCCACTGGGTGAGGCGGAAGAAGGGGAACTCCCGGTTGGCGTCGTTGTAGCCGAGGGTGATCAGCCCCTGGCGGAACAGATCCCAGAAGACCTCGAGGAAGAGTTCGTTGTCGGCCTGGGAGAGCACGGGCGGGCGTCGCGCGGCGTGGGGGTTGTCGGGCTCGTCGCGCCGGGCGAGGGCCTCGGCCACCCCGACCCGGAGCGTCTCATACTGCTGGGGCCCGTGCGTCGGCTTCACCCGTCCGGACAGGACGTCGAGCGCTGCGTCTCGGATCTCTTCGTAGGCGTGGTCCACGGCGTCCTCACCTGCCGGCGGTCGCCGGCTCAAGATCCCCCGGGAAAGGGAACGGTATCCCGCCCTGAAGAGGCGGGCCGAGATTGGACGATCGCGGCGGAAGCGGCGCGGGGCTTGCAGCCGCGGCGTCCCATCGGCCGATGGTGTGAACAAACGATGTCGATTTGAAATAGTTCTACGGTGAGGTGCGTTCAGCGGGACGCGGCGTCCGGCCCAGGAGGGGCCGCGGTGCGCGCTCGCTTCGCTCCGAGTCGGATCCCTGGTTTCGTTAGACGCGTTCCCTGCCAAGCTCGGGCGGGGTGCGAGAGGTGTCAATGCCGCGAGTTGCCACGCTGATTGTCCTTGTCGTTTTGCTTATTGCGGGCGCAGCCGTCGGCATCGTCGCATTCTGGCGTGGGGGACAGTCGGCGGGCGGGTCGGGCCAGGCGCGGGGCGCGGCGGCGGTTGCGGTCGAGGTAACCCCGGTGCGGGCTGGGCTGATCCGGGATGTCCGGCAGTTCAGCGGGACGCTGGAGGCCGCGGCGCTGTTCAGCGTCAGCCCGAAGGTGGGCGGCCGCGTGCGGGCGGTGCATGTGGACCTGGGGGACACGGTTGAGCGCGGCCAGGTGATCGCTGAGATTGACGACGCCGAGTACGTCCACACGGTGGCGAAGTCGGAGGCGGAGCTGGCCGTCCGCCGGGCGGAGCTGACCGGCGCGCAGAGCAATCTGACGCTCGCCCAGAGCGAGTTTGACCGGGCCCAGGCGCTCAAGGAGCGCGGCATCGCGTCGGAGTCGCAGCTTGATGAGACCACCGCGCGGCTCGCCTCGGCGACCGCCGCCCTGGCGCTGGCCGAGGCGCAGGTGCAGCAGGCGGAGGCTTCGCTCGAGCTTGCCCGGATTCAGCTTGGCTACACGCAGGTGCGGGCAGACTGGGGCGAGGGGGCGGAAACGGCCACCGTGGGCGAGCGGTTCGTGGATCCCGGCGGCATGATCCAGGTGGGAGACCGGATCGTCTCCGTCGCCACGCTGGACCCGCTGACGGCGGTGATCAACGTGACGGAGCGCGACTATCCCAGCCTCCGGATCGGTCAGCCGGCGACGCTGACCACGGATGCGCTCCCCGGCCGGCGGTTCGATGCCGAGGTGGTTCGCATCGCCCCCGTCTTCCGGGAGACCTCGCGCCAGGCCCGCGTTGAGTTGGCTGTCTCCAACGAGACGGGGGAGCTTCGACCCGGCATGTTCATCCGCGTCCGGATCGTGCTGCAGGAGGAGGACGCCGCGGCGATCATCCCGCTCGCCGCGATCACGCGTCGCAGCGGCGAGGATGTGGTGTTCGTGGTTGATGAGACCGGACAGGGGGTGAAGCAGTGGGGCGTGAAGATGGGGATCACGGAGGGGGACGAGGTGGCGGTGACGTTCCTGCCGCGTGCGGAGGAGACGTCGGTGCCCAGGCCGGGGGCGCGGGTGGTCACGCTGGGCCAGCAGCTTCTCGGGGACGGTTCACCGGTGAACGTGGAGGAGGGGCTTGGCGCGGGGGCGTGGCGGACGCCCGGGCGGGAGCTTGATGGAGGGGCGGGATGAACCTGCCTCGCCTGTGCGTGCGGCGACCGATCGCGACGACGATGGTCACGTTTATCGTGGTTCTCGTAGGCGCGTTCTCGCTCTGGCGGCTGCCGATCGATCTGCTGCCGAACGTTGCGACGGCGATGCTGACGATCCGGAGCGACTACGGCCACGCCAGCCCGGAGGAGATGGAGCGCCTCGTTACGGAGCCGATCGAGAAGGCTGTCTCGCTCGTCTCCGGCGTCGAGGAGATCACGTCCGAGTCGGCCGAGGGGAGCAGCAGTGTCCGGGTGCGCTTCGCGTGGGGGACGGATCTGGACGCCGCGTCGAACGAGGTGCGCGACCGGCTGGATCGCGTGGTTGACGATCTGCCGGAGGACATGTCGCGTCCGCAGCTCTGGAAGTTTGATATCTCCAATGCGCCGATCGTGCTGCTGGGGCTGGCCAGTTCGCTCGATCCGGTGGATCTGACGACGCTGCTGGACAACCAGATTCTCTATCGCTTTGAGCGCCTGCCGGGCGTCGCGGCGGTGGATGTGTGGGGGGAGTTTCGGCGCGAGATCCGGGTGGAGCTTGACCTGGGGAAGGTGCAGGCGCTGAACCTCTCGCTTGATGCGGTGCTCGAGGCGCTGCGTGAGGCGAACGTGAACCTTCCCGCCGGCGAGATCGACCGCGGGCGTTACGAGGTGACGATCCGGACGCCCGGTGAGTTCACCAGCGTGGCGGAACTGGCGGCGACGGTCGTGGCGGTGCGGGAGGGGGGGCAGATCCGGCTGTCCGACATCGCCAGCGTGCTGGATACGTACGAGGATGTCACGCGCATCATCCGGATCGACGGCAAGCGCGGCGTGCGCCTGGCGGTGCGGAAGCAGTCGGACGCCAACACCGCGGAGGTGGCGGCCCGCGTGCTGGAGGAAGTGGAGCGCATCAACCGCGAGATGCCGGAGGTGACGATCACCTCCGTCACGAACCAGGGGGAGTACATCGAGCGCTCGCTTCGCAACGTCGGCACATCCATTCTCTATGGTGGTGGACTGGCGGTGCTGGTGCTGCTCTTGTTTCTGCGCGATGTGCGCAGCACGCTTGTGATCGCGACGGCGATCCCAATCTCCATTCTGGCGACGTTTGCGCTGATCTTCATCGGCGGGTTGACGTTGAACCTGATGACGCTGGGCGGCCTGGCGCTTGGGATCGGCATGATGGTCGACAACTCGATCGTCGTGCTGGAGAACATCTTTCGACGCCGGACGGATGAGGGGGACGGCCGCATTCAGGCTGCGGTGAACGGCGCGGGTGAGGTGGCGTCGGCGATCGTCGCCAGCACGGTGACGACGCTGGTCATTTTTCTGCCGCTGATCTTCGTGCAGGGGACATCGGGGATTCTCTTTCGTCAGCTTGCGCTTGTCGTGGCGTTTTCGTTGTTGATGTCGCTCTTTGTCGCGCTCACGATCGTGCCGATGCTGGCTTCGCTTGTCCTGCGACGCGAGGGGCGGGGCGGGCGCTCGGGCCTGGCCCGGTGGATCGATCGCGTCGGCGAGGGGGCGCTCGGCGGGATCGACCGGTTTTACGCCGGCGTTCTGCACGATGCGCTGCGGGCGCGGCTGTTGACGGTTGCGCTGGCGCTGCTGCTGCTGCTTGGTTCCCTTCCGCTCGTGCGGCTGATCGGCACGGAGTTTCTGCCGCCCAGCGATGAGGGGGAGGTGCGCGTCTCCGGGGAGATGGAGGTCGGCACACGCCTGGACATCGTGGATGCGCAGACGCGCATCATGGAGGAACTGGTTTATCCGATGGTTCCGGAGATGGTCAGCGCCGTCGTCAGTGTCGGCGCATCCAGCTTCAACCCGGACGATGCGGCGGAGGGGGAGATCCAGATGTCGCTCGTGCCGGTCACGGAGCGGACGCGCTCCAACGTGGAGATCGCCGAGGACATCCGCGAACATCTGACGGGGCGCATCCCCGGCATGGAGATCCGCACGCGCGCGCCGCAGGGGCAGCGCATGCTCGAGCGTCTTCTCGGCGGCGATGAGGGCTTGCAGATCGAAGTCCGCGGCCACGACCTGGCGACGCTCGACCTGCTGGCCGCGGAGGCGCAGCGCGTGATCGAGGATGTTCCCGGCATTACGGATGTCCGGCTCAGCCGGCAGTCCGGCGTGCCGCAGGAGCTCATCCGCATCGATCGCGACAAGGCGGCGGACCTCGGGGTGTCAATTGTCCGCGTCGCGCGCACGCTGGAGACGGCGCTCGGCGGCACGCGCGCGGGGGAGTATCGCGAGGAGGGGGATGAACACCGCATTCTCGTGCGGCTGAAGGATGCGCGCCAGATCCCGCTTGACCAGATTCTCGACATCACGATCCGCAACGAGGCCGGAGAGGATGTGGCGCTGCGCAACCTGGTGACGGTCGAGAGCGGGCGCGGGCCGCTGGTGATCGAGCGCAAGGACCAGCAGCGCCTCGCGACCGTGTCAGCCAACATCGCGGAGCGCGATCTCGGGTCGGTCGCCGCGGATGTGCGGGATCGGCTGGCCGGGATTCCGCGTCCGCTGGGGTATGAGTTCGTGATCGCCGGCAGCTATGAGGAGCAGCAGCGCGCCTTCCGCGAGCTTCTGCTTACGTTCGGGCTGGCGATCGTGCTGGTGTACATGGTGCTGGCGAGCCAGTACGAATCGCTGCGCGATCCGCTGGTGGTCATGCTGTCGGTGCCCACCGCGGCGGTCGGTGTGCTGGCCGTGCTGTTTCTTACGAATACCACGCTGAACGTGCAGTCGTACATCGGGTGCATCATGCTTGGGGGGATCGTGGTCAACAACGCGATTCTGCTGGTGGACCAGGCCGGGCGGCTGCGGGGTGAGGGGATGGTCACGCGCGATGCGCTGCGCGAGGCGGGCCGTCGTCGCCTGCGCCCGATTCTGATGACCTCGCTCACGACGATTCTCGGCCTCATTCCGCTGGCGCTTGGCATCGGCGAGGGGGCCGAGGCGCAGGCGCCGCTGGCGCGGGCCGTGGTCGGGGGGCTCACCTTCTCGACGCTTGTGACGCTCGTCCTTGTTCCGGCGGTGTACAGCCTTGTGCACCCTGAGCGGCGCAGGGAGGCGGCGTGATGCGGCGTGGTGGACTGACATTGCCCGCACGCATCGCGGCGGCCGCGGGGGTGCTCGCCGGGCTCACTGCGTGCACGCCCGCGGATCGCTGGGACGTTTTTGAGCCGGGCTCGCTGACCGATGAGGCCTGGCGGACGCCTCCTGAGGAGGCGCGGCGGCTTGCCTTTGAGCCCGAGTCGCTGGCGCATCCGGAGCCTGTCAGCGAGGATGGTCCGCTGACGCTCACCATTGAGCGCGCCACGCTGCTGGCGCTGGAGAACAACCGCGATCTGCGCGTCCAGCGGCTCACGCCGGTCATCGCGGCGACGTTCGAGGATCTGGAACGCGGCGTCTTTGATCCGGAGGTGTTTGCCCGCGCGGATATTTTCGAAGAAGAGGGCCTTGAGGTCTCCCGCGCGACCGGGGAGAGCTTTCCCACCAATCGGGAAGACACCAGCTACGAGGCGGGCGTGCGGCAGCGTCTTCCCACGGGAACGGACGTTGAGCTTGGCGTCACGGCGGATCGGTCGACCTCCAACCGCGCGCCGGAGCAGCAGGTCGCGCGTGTCGGTATCACCGTGACGCAGGCGCTGTTGCAGGGGTTCGGCCCGGCCGTGAACCTCGCGCGTGTGCGGCAGGCGCGGCTGGATGCGGTGGCGTCGCTGCACCAGTTGCAGCGCTTCATCGAGACCCTGATCGCCGACACGGAGACCACGTACTGGCAGTACACGCTGGAAGCCCAGCGACTCCGCATTTTTGAAGAGTCGCTGGAACTGGCCCGCCGGCAGCGCGATGAAGTCAGCCAGCGGATCGATATCGGCGTTCTGCCGGAGACGGAGCGCGCCGGCGCAGAGGCGGAAGTGGCGCAGCGCGAGCAGGATCTCATCGACGCCCAGGCCCGGCTGGAAGTGCTGCGGCTGCAGCTCCTGCGGTTGATCAATCCCGATCCGGGGGGGCGCCTGGACCGGGAGGTCAACGTGGCCAGCGATCCACACCTCGAGCCCGCGCCGCTCGACGATCTCGATGCGCGCACGGCGCTGGCCATTCAGCAGCGACCGGACCTGGCCGAGGCGCGCGTGCTGCTCGAGCAGGAGCGGCTTGAGACGATCGTCACGCGGAACGGTCTCCTGCCGCGGCTCGATTTCTTCATTGCCTACGGCAAGACCGGCTACAGCGACTCCTTTGGGGAGGCGTTCACGGAGCTGGACGGCGACACGTTCGACCTGGCGGCGGGGCTCGACTTTGCGTACCCACTTGGGAATCGGTCGGCCCGGGCCGCGGACCGGGCCGCGCGCACCGCGCGGCGGCAGGCGGCTGAGGCGATCGCCAATCTGGAACAGCTCATCCGCCTCGATGTGCGCATCGCGGCGACAGAGGTCGAGCGAGCGGCGCGGCAGATCACGGCTTCCGCCGCGACGCGCTCTCTGCGCGAGGAGGCGCTTCGGGCTGAGGAGGAGCGGTTCCGCGTCGGGGAGTCGACGTCGCTGCTCGTCGCTCAGGCGCAGCGCGACCTGCTGGAGAGCCAGATTGCGGAGGTCAACGCGGTGGTGGCGTACCGCATTGCGCTCATCCAGCTTCACCTGGCGGAGGGCTCGCTGCTCGCACGGCGTGGGTTGCTGCTGGATTCCGAGTGACACCCTGCCCCGCCCCCTCCCGCCGCGCGGGCGCGCTTGCGGCGGATGAACCAGACGACGGCCGCGACGGCGAGGATGGCGAGGACGACGTACGTGACCGGGCCGAGGAACTTCTCGACGGCGTCGTAGTTGCGCCCGAGCACCTGTCCGGCGAACGCCAGGGCCGCGGCCCAGATCCCCATGCCGGCCGTTGAATAGGCCATGAACGGCAGCAGGCCCATGCGCTGCGCCCCGGCAGGGATCGAAATCAGCGAGCGCACGCCCGGCACCAGGCGGCAGAGGAACACGGCCGCCCCGCCGCGTCGTGCGAACCAGGCCATGGCGCGGTCAATGTCCGCCGGCTCCACCATGATCCACCGGCAGTATCGTGCGGTGAAGCGCTTGGTGCGCTCGATCCCGAGCGAGCGGCCAAGGTAGTACAGGGGCAGTTGACCGAGGGCGGAGCCGATCGTGCCGGCGATGACCACGCCGATGTAGGTCAGTTCGCCGCGTGCCGCGGCGAAGCCGGCGAAGGGCATGATGATCTCGGACGGCAGCGGGGGAAAGACGTTTTCCAGGAACATGAGGACGGCCACGCCGATGTACCCCATCGACTCGACCGTGCTGGTGACCCAGTCCGCCACGTGGCTCCACCCATGAAGGTTGCGCTCCGGCGCGCGCCTCCCGTCGGTCGCCGTTTCGCCTTGCGGTAGCTAAGCCGGGCGGGGCAGGGTGATCCATGGGAAGGAGAGCGACTCTGCGCTCGCGCTCCCGCGGGAGCTTACAGGTCGAAGAATTGAGCCAGCGTCACCAGCAGGGCGATCCGCAGCAGCAGGTTGATGAACGCGACGGCCACGGCATCGGAGTAGTCCAGGTCGAGGAAGGAGGCCAGCAGCGCGATGTATACGAAGTACACCACGAGGCCGTTGACGAGGTAGAAGGGCACCACGCAGTACACGGCCAGTGAGATGAGATCCACGACGGCGTAGATCCCGGCGAGCTCCAGCGCGACGCGATGAAACGGCGCATCGAACCCCAGCCACAGCAGGCAGCAGACGAAGAACGCGGCGACGCCGAGCGGGACGAAGGTGATCCACTTGGTGATGTAGAACCCGAGCATGGACATCTCGCCGGTCAAGGCGAGAAGCCCGAGGATGCCGGCAAACCCGACGACGAACATGATCGCCGGTTTCAGGTATGACCACATCGCGATTCGGCGCGATTCAGACCGGTCGTAGGCGCGGCGGCCCAACTCGCACACGGTGCCGCACTCCGGGCAGCGCGTTCCGGGCACGCCCGTCATGTCATACCCGCACTGCGAGCAGATCGGCCGGAAAGCGCCTTCCTTGGTACGCGTCTTGCGTACCTTCCGCGAGGACTGCACGCCGACTTTTGGGTCGTAGCCGCACTGCACGCACCGGCCGAGGTCCGGCGGCATGCGGATGATGCAGACGGGGCAGGTGGTCTCCGCGCCGGTTGGGGCCGGTTCGGCCGGCGTGAGCGGGATGGTTCCATCGGCGGGCGCCGGCTCGGGGCCGTCCGCCAAGTCGTAGCCGCTCTGCGCTTTGTCGGCGGCGTGAAGCGAGGCGCCATTGGTCCCCACCCCGGCCAGTTCGCGGGCGGGCGCACTGGAGCCGGAGTTCGCCGCGGTGCGGCGCTGCCGCTCGGCCTCGACGCATGCTGTGCAGGCGTAGCGGCCCTGCTTGTCGCGCATGTGCGGGACGCCGGAGCAGTCCAGCCTGCAGAAGACGCATGATTTCAGTTCTTCGGACATAGGCGAGCGCCAGGGCGTTGTGGCCGGGAATCCGGCGGCTTCCGACCATTGTACAGGCAAACGGCTGTCGGGGTTGAGCTAGTTCATGGCCGACGCTTGCGTCTGCATTGGCGGGCGGTTACGCTCCCGCCATGATCTCCCGACTCGGCCTCAGGCTCAGTGAACTGTTTCGCAGAACAGCGCCGGATCCTTTTGTGATCGCCATTCTGCTGTCGCTCGTGACGGTGGGCATCTGCTTACTTTTCGGCTCCTTCGAAGCGGAGAGCGGGACGGCGGTGGGCCTGCAGCGCCGCGCGACGACGATGCTGGACGCCTGGCGCGGCGCGCTCGGCGAGCCCGGCAAGGATGCGGGCATCTGGGGTTTTCTCGGTTTCTCCATGCAGATGTGCCTGATCCTGGTGACGGGGCACGCGCTGGCGGCGTCGCGCCCGGTCGCGCGGCTGATCAATGCGCTGGGCTCCCTGCCGCGGTCCGGCGCGGCGGGGGCGGCGCTGGTTGCGCTGACCGCCTGCTCGGCGGGGCTCATCAACTGGGGGCTGGGGCTGATCGTGGGGGCGCTCATGGCGCGCGAGGTGGGGCGCGCCCTGGCGGCCCGCGGCGTCGCGGCCCATTACCCGCTCATCTGTGCCGCGGGATACACGGGCATGCTCATCTGGCACGGCGGGCTGTCCGGTTCCGCGCCGCTGTCGGTCACCACGCTTGATGGCGCGGCGAAGGTTCTTTCCTCTGATGCGCTGGCGCGGCTGGGCGAGGACGCGATTCCGCTCACCGAGACGATCTTCGCGCCGATGAATCTCTTCGTGACGGCCGGTCTGCTCGTGCTGATTCCGTTGACGCTGTACGCGCTGGCTCCGAAACGTGCGGAGGACATCCTCACGATGGCGGACTGCAAGGTCAGTTCGGGGCCCGGTGGGGAGCGCGACGGCTTGCCTGAAGAGCCCACCCTTCCCGACCGCCTGGATCGTTCGCTGGTGATCGCGCTGCTGCTCGCCGTGCCGCTGCTCGTTGCGCTGGGGCGCTACGCGTGGGTGACGGGCCTGGCCAACGTGGGCCTGAACGAGGTGAATGCGACCATGCTCGCGCTGGGCCTGATCCTGCACGGGTCGCCGGCGTCGTATCTGCGTGCCGCGGAGGAGGGGGCGCGCGGGTGCGCGGGGATCATCCTTCAGTTTCCGCTGTACGCGGGCATCATGGCCATGCTTGCGGAGTCCGGCCTGATTCAGACGTTTGCCGAGTCGCTCGCCGGCGGGGGCGAGACCGGGGTGCCGCTGCTCACCTTCATCGCCGCGGCGGTCGTCAACTTGTTCGTTCCATCCGGCGGCGGTCAGTGGGGGATTCAGGGGCCCGTGGCGCTGGCGGCGGGGGAGGCGGTCGGGGTTGCACCGGGCAAGATGGTCATGGCCGTCGCCTATGGCGATCAACTCACCAACATGCTCCAGCCGTTCTGGGCCGTCCCGCTGCTGGCGATTACCGGCGTTCGGGCCCGGGACATTGTCGGCTACACCGCCATTGTCATGGTTGTTGCCGCGTTCTGGATCGCGCTGGGGCTGCTTGTCTTCTGATGGTTCGCGGGGCGGGGTCGCGTACGATCCCTCTTTCACCGGGACCTTCATGCCCATTCGATTCGAAGATCACGTTGACCACGTCGATGCGCTCGTTCGGGCGGCGCTGGACGCGGCGGACCCTGCCGCGGCGTTGGAGCGTGCCGTGGAGGGTTTCGGCGGAGCGGGGGCCTTTGCAGCGCCGGTTCGGCTGGTCGCGCTCGGCAAAGCGGCGGGGCCGCTGGCGCGGGCGTTCGTGACGGGGTGTGGCGTGCAGGTTGTTGACGGGGTCTGCCTTGGCCCGGAGCCGCAGCAGTGGGGGGACGGCGCTGCGAATGAGCCGGTGGAGAACGTCCGGTTTTTCCCGGTTGATCATCCGATGCCCACGGAGCGGAACGTGGAAGCCTCGCGCGCGGTGGCCGACGTCGCCGTCGCGGCGGCGCGAGAGGGCGGGTGCCTGGTCGTGCTGCTTTCGGGGGGCGCTTCGGCTCACCTGGCGCTGCCGGTTGAGGGCGTGTCGCTTGCGGATCTGCGCAGCCTGACGGAGGCGCTTCTGCGCGCCGGTGCGCCGATCGGGCATCTGAACTGTGTGCGGCGGCACATCGAGCAACTCAAGGGCGGCGGCCTGCTGCGCCTGGCACGCGCGGCGGGTGGAGGCGAGCCGGGCGCGCGCGTGGTGACGTTTGCTGTGTCCGATGTGGTGGGGGATCGTCGCGAGGCGATCGGCTCCGGTTCGACGGCGGCTGATCCCACGACACATCGCGATGCGCTGGACATCATCGAGCGGTACGGCGTTGCAGATGTCAGCGAGGCGATTGCGCGGCACCTTGAGCGGGGCGCTCTTGGCTCCGTTGCCGAGACGCTCAAGCCGCACGATTCCATTCTCACCGACAGCGTGTACAACGTGATCGCTTCGAATGAGACGGCCCTGCACGCGGTCGAGAGGGAGGCGGAACGACTCGGCTTCACGGTTGCGAGTTGTCGCCCGGGGGTGACGGGAGACGCCGCGGAGGTGGGCGCCAACCTCGTCCGGCGCGCGGTGGAACTGCGACAGCGCGGCGCTGCCAGCTTCGCCATCCTCGCGGGTGGGGAGACCACGGTTCGAGTAACGGCGGGGAAGGGCGCACCGCCTCGCGGCGGGCGGAACCTTCACACGGCGCTCGCCATGGCGGTGGCGCTGGATGCGACGACCACGCTGCAGGAGGTCGGCGTCGCCGCATTCAGCGTGGCGACGGACGGCGTCGATGGCACTTCGGACGCGGCGGGGGCGATGGTCTCCGGCGGCACGTGCCGGCGGGCGCGCAGCCTTGAGGTCGACCCGGTCGCCCTTCTGAAGGCATGCCGCAGCCATGACTTTTTCGCAACGGTCGGCGGCTTCGTCCGGACGGGTCTGACGGGAACCAACGTGAACGACATCGCGGGCGTGCTGGTGTACGACCGGCTTGCCACGCGCTGAGCCGGAGCGCCACGCGTGTCAGGAGGCGGTCGCGGGGATGAGCTTTTCCTGCGCGCGGTCGGCGGGCTTCGCTTCGGCGGCGGGTGCAGCGAGCCCGAGCGTCCGGCGCAGCACCTGCACGAAGGCGATGAAGATGAGCGTCGTGCCGATCAGTTCGAAGCCTTCTTCAATGGGCACCTGCAGCCCGCGTGCCCAGCCGTTGCGCCACTGAACAGCCTCGACGTACTCGGCCAGGATCGTGCCGATCCAGCAGGCCACACCGGCGATGACGAGGATGCGGTCCCTGCCGCGCAGGCAGGCGATGGAGAACCAGATCAGCAGCGCTGCGCCGCCGATGATGAAGGGCGCGAGCATGAGCAGCCATCGGAACGTGTGGTTGAGTCCGAGCACGGTTTCCTCTGCGCCGAGGTGATGGGGCACGCGGTTGCCAACCCACTCGTGGACCTGTGCCACCTCGTCGGCCGACAAACCCACCATCATCGCGCCGACGGCGAGCCAGGCGAGCACGGGAAGACGCCTGGCCGCGGGCGAAGCGTCCTTGAGCCACGACAGCCACGCCATGATCAGGGCCATGACGCCGGCGAGGACAAGCAGCACGCTGGAGAACCACGCCGCGATGTTCGCTTCGTGCGCCAGATCGAGCTGGCGGTTGAGATACGCCGAGCCGGTGCGGACGCCGAGAATGAGCAGCACGTTCACGCCGATGAGCGCGGCGACGGCGATCCCGAGCGCCATGTAGAAGCGGTGAAAGTGTTTCGCCGGCGGTGAGCGCAGAGCGTGCTGCACAGCATGATCCCCTTTGCGGCGACCGGTTGCCACCGGCTTCGCCGTCATGTGGCGCGAGGTTTCGCGGCGATCCGTCAGCCGACCCTGATTCGTCAGCACGGTCATGATCCCCCTCCATGTTAGAGCGCGTGCCGGCGCGTGAACGCGAGCGGGCACGGCACTTAAAAAAGGCTGTGATAATCGGACAAAGCGGCGGAATCGCTACTCGGTGTCGAGTGCGATCGGACGTCCATTGACGAGCATGCTGCTGACCTCAATGACTGCCCGGTCATTCACGAAGACCTCGCGGCCGCGAACGGTCACCTGGTCACCGGTTGAGACGGCCAGGTCATCTACATCGACATTTCCCGCAAGCAGGAGCGTCGCCGTCTGGCCATCCTGCAGGCGGAGTCGCGCGAAGGTTCGTTCGGGTTGGACCGGAGGGGTGATCTCATCGGCATCGCGCATCTGTTCGTCGTCCATGCCGCGCAGCTCGGCCATCTGCCCCCGCAGCGTCACCTGTTGCGAAGGGCCCGCGCCGCTCCAGTTCTGCCCGGTCTGCAGGTCCGGCTGGGCCCGCTCAGCGGGGATAACGCCGCGGAACGTGTACTTCTGGTCATTCACAGTCAGGCGGTTGGCGACAAAGACCGGTTGTTCTTCGGAGGTGTCGCGCCGTCCGATGATCGTCACGCGGTCGCCCGGCTTCATGGGCAGGCGTTGTTCCGTCATGTGCGGCCCGAAGTCGGCCACCACCTCGCGGCCGTTGTCGAAGCGAACCTGCGCGAGAAGGTGGCCGCCGTCGGCCTCGATGGCGCGGAGATCGCTCACGTCGCCGCGGAGCCGCTCACGGTGGCCGGCGCGGTCGGTCTCGTACTCGCTCGTGCCGCGGCGTGTGAACTGAAGGCAGCGGTCGCCGCGTCGCCGGTTGTTGTCCTTGGCGCGCTGTTCGTTCGAACGCGCGCCGGCCTGCGAGGCGTCCTCGACGTAGACGTAGTAGTAGGGATCGGCGTCGTAGCCCCGCTCACGGTCGTAGCTGCCGTCCTGATAGCCGTTGACGTACGCGGTTCGATGGTTCAGGCGTGCGACGTCGGCGCGGGGCCTCTCTGAGGAGTCCTCTGTCGGCTCGGTGGTCCGTTCCGTGAAATCGAAGCCGGCTCCGAGGCCGTGGTATCCGTCGTAGTAGCCGTCGTGGTATCCGTCGTAGTCGTAGCGGCGGAACGCGGCTTCATCTTCGACGTAGCCGTAGTCGTAGTCGATGTGGCGCCACCGTTGAACGGGAGCGGTGTCCGCTGTGTACCACTCCGAGGCGCTCCAGGCTTCAGGTTCGTACCAGACTTCCTGCGGCGCCGGCGCTTCTTGCTCGTAGTAGGTGCCCAGGCCCTGTCCGCACGCGGCGTCCGCAACCAGCATCACCGCCAGGCCAACCGCCCAGCGAGCGGACCACGCGACCAACGCACAAGGCATGCACTACCTCCTTTCAGGGAGCGCCGGCCAGACAGGGCCGACTCAGGCATAACTATCATGCCCGCGGCACGCCTGCACATGAGAAGCGAACCCTAATCACCCACCGCTCCTCGGTCAGGCGAGGCGATGCGAAGGGCTCTGCACGGGTGGAGTGAGGGCGCACGTGCGGCGCACGTCGAAGCGGGCATAGGCCACGCTTGGTCACTGGCGGAACTGGCTTGAAAGGCTTACTGGTTCGAGGGCGCGGACGATGAACTCTCCTGCGTTTCGCTCGCCGGCTCATTTGTCTCGAGATGCTTGCGGAGGAAGCGCACCGTTTCCGGCCAGGCTTTCTCAGCCGCACGCTTGTTGGCCCCCTCGCGTCCGTCCTGCTGGCGCAGGAAGCCGTGACCCGCCCCGTCGTAGGTGTGCGTCTGGTACACCTTGGAGAGTTCCTTCATCGTCTTCTCGGCCGGCGGCACGGTCGCGTTCACGCGCGCATCGTCCTGGCCATACAGGCCCAGCACCGGCGCGCTGATCTCGCGCAGCGCTTCTTCATCGGGACTCGTCCCGTAGTACACGACCGCGGCGTCAAGCTCCGGCTGCGCGGCGGCGTAGGCGAACGACTGCGTTCCGCCCCAGCAGAAGCCCACCGTCGCAAACCTGTTCGTTGCAGCGGGGAGGCCGATCCCGTACTCGTGCACAGCGTTCAACCCGGCCGTCACCTTGTCGTCACTCAGGCCGCGCACCGCCGCGACCACGTCATCGCGGCTCTCGAAGGCCGCCGTGCCGCCGCCGTCCGGGCCCATGCCGCTGAGCAGGTCCGGCGCGATCGCGATGAAGCCGTCCGCGGCGAGTTGGTCCGCGACGCTGCGGATCCAGTCCGTCAGCCCGTAGATCTCGTGGATGACGATCACGACCGGCGCGTTGTCCGATCGCTCGGGATAGACGACGTAGGCGCGGATCGGCGTGTCATACCCGTCCGCGTTGATGTCGACCCATTCGCCATGCCGCGGCGATCGCTCCAGCGCCTGTTTCGCGCCGTCCTCGCCGGGCGGGATCGACTGCGCCGCCGCGGGCGCGAGCGTGAGCACGCCACAGATCGCCAGTGCACTCAGAATCAGCCGTGTCATGCGTCCTCCCTTCGCGAGCGCGAGATGGTGGGCCGCGGCGAGCGCCGCCCCCGGAGTCGCATGATGGTATGAACGGCCGCCGGCGTCGCGGCCGATGCGTCAGATGCCGTCGCCGGGATCGGCGCGGAAGTCGCACGGCCGGTACACCCGCTTCTGGCGGATCGGCCGCAGCATGTTCCGCGGCCCGCTGTGCGTGCTCGCCGGTTCAAGGGATTCGGCCAGGCGCGCGAGCTCTTCTGCGATCAGGCGCGGGTGTGTGCGGTGCACGTGATGGCCGCCGCCGATGATGGAGACGATCCGCAGGTTCGCCGCCTGGAGGGTGTCTTCCAGGTGCCGCAGCGTCCTGTCGCGAGGGCAGAGCGGGTCGGCGTCGCCGTGGATCACCACCACGGGGCACACGACGTCGCCGAGCATCGGCTGCAGCTTCGCGTTCTCGCCGGCGAGGGCGAGGAGCTCCTGCTCGGCGGTCGGCGACAGCGGCCCGCCGTCGCCGAGCTGCGCCCAGCGTGACTCCGGCACGCCGGGATCGGTCGCGCCGGCGATCAGGACGACCGCGCCGACGCGCTCCGGGTACGCCGCGGCGAGCCGCAGCGCGATTGGCGCACCGTAAGAGTGGCCGACGACGATCGTGCCGGGCTCCAGCAGGGGCTCGATCGCGCGGGCGTCTTCTTCCAGATCCGCGCTCCTGGCGGGCATTGATGCGCCGTAGCCCATGCGGTCGACGGCGATGAGTTCGCACCCTGCCAGGAGCGACTGCTGCGTCTTGAGCAGTTCAGTCCAGCTTGAAGCGTCTGCGGGAGCGCCGTGGATGAGGACGATGCGGCGGGGCGATTCGGCCGCATCGCCTTTGACGTACTGGAACGCCATCTGACGGCCGTCGTGCAGGATCTGCATGCGCGTGTTGTCACCGCCGCCGCGCATCGAGCCGCACGCCGCGAGGCTCAGACCGACAATGATCGCCGCGCCCGCCCCGATGCAGCGTGTGAAGAACCGACCCGATTGTGTTTCCATCTCTGCGCGTTGCTCCCATCGCCCGCGAGTTTTCTAGTCGCGTGAACCAAGCAGACCCGATCGAAGGATCAGGTACAGAAGGGTCAGCACCGCCGTGAGCGTCGCCGCGACATACGTCAGCGCCGCCGCGTTCAGCACCTTGTTCATCGCCTTGGCTTCCCCGCCGGGGGCCACCATGTGCGTCGATTGCAGCAGGTCCTTGGCCCGCTTGGAGGCATCAAACTCCACCGGCAGGTTCACGAGCTGGAAGACGACCACGGCGGAGAACAGGATGATGCCGGCGTACATCAGGTAATCACCGAAGATCGCGCCCGAGAAGGCCATGAACATGCCGACCATGAACAGGATCATGGAGAGATTGCTGCCGACGGCGGCCAGCGGGACGATGCCGTTCCGCAGCTTCAAAGGCGCGTATCCCTTGGCGTCCTGGATCGCATGCCCCGCCTCGTGCGCTGCAATGCCCAGCGCCGCCACGCTGCGGCCCTGGAAGACGTCCGGGCTCAGGCGCAGCATCTTCGCCTTGGGGTCGTAGTGATCGGAGAGGAAGCCGTGCGATGGCTCGACGCCGACATCCTTGATGTCGTGCGCTTCGAGAATCATCCGTGCCGTCTCCGCCCCCGTCATGCCGCTGGAGGCCGGCACTTGCGACGCCTTGCTGTAGGCGCTCTTCACCCGCCACTGGGCCCAGATCGCCAGCAGCATCGCCGGAGCCAGGATGATGAAGTAAAGAGGATCCAAGATCATGAGGTCTCTCCAGACGAACACCGCTCGCGAACGGTGTCCGCGGTTGTGCTACGACTCGCGAGGCCGGAAGTTCGATGTGTTCGCGATCTGTTCGTAGAGTCTCCGCTCTTCTTCGGAGGGCTCTTTGGGGACAACGATCCGCAGTTCCACGTAGAGGTCACCTGCCGTGGCCGTGCCGCGGCCGGGGAGGCCCTTGCCTCGCACTCTGAGCCGCTGGCCCGACTGCGAACCGGGCGGGATGGTCACGACCAGTTCCCCGTCCATCGCCTCGACCGGCACCTTGGCGCCCAGCACGGCCTCGCTCGGGGTGATCGGGACCTGCGTGACGAGGTCACGGCCCTGTACCCTGAACCGGGGATCCGGAGCCACCTGGACGCGGAGCAGCAGGTCGCCGGGCTCGCCGCCGAACATGCCGGGCGACCCCTGGCCGGCCAGCCGGATTACGCTGCCGTCCGTCGTGCCGGCGGGGATCTTGACGTCGTAGGTTCTCGAGCCGCCGTCTTCTGGCCGCTCGACCGAGATCGAGCGCGTCGTGCCGTGCACGGCCTCCCAGAGGGAAATCGTCACGCTCGTCTCGTGGGTCTGGCCCTGCCGCGGACGAGGGCGGGCGCGCCCGGCGCCGCCCATGCCTGCGCCGGCGCGGCCGAAGCCGCCGGCCATGCCGCCCCCGAAAATCGATTCGAAAAACTCGCTGAAGTCCGCGCCTTCGCCGCCGAAGCCGCCGAAGTCGAACTCCACGCCGCCGCCGCCGCCCCCGCCCCCGCGCTGCGCGCGGCCTTGCCAGCCGGGCGGGGGGCGGAAGTCCTGGCCCGCCTTCCAGTTCGCGCCGAGCTGGTCGTAGAGCTTGCGCTTTTCAGGGTCTTTGAGGACCTCGTAAGCCTCGGAGATCTGCTTGAACTTCTCGTGGGCCGCGGGGTCTTTGTTGACGTCCGGGTGGTACTGCCGCGCGAGCTTGCGGTAGGCGCGCTGGATCTCGTCCGCGGATGCACTGCGAGCGACCCCAAGCGTCTGGTAGTAATCCTGGTACTTCACACTCATCCGTTGAAAGGGTATGAACAACCCTCGTGCCCGAGGCTCGGGCCCGATTTCCCGCGGCACACGCCGGTCAGGTCGGCCGGGTTGGCCGCTTTCGACGGCCCCTCTGCCAGACTGGCACTCACGACCGCCGCATCCGCGGCGGCAGGGCCCAGTGCATCTTGTGGATCAGCGTCGTCCAGAACTGGGAGTCCGGGTTTCGCACGAACTGCACCGGCACATCGTGCCGCTGGATCAGCACGCGGTCGCCGCGCTGGAGCCGCGCCGAGTTCTGTCCATCCAGCACCAGCGTCGTTCCGCCGCCGCGGCCGTCGTCGTTGACCTCTTCGGCGATTAATTCGATGTCGGCCGCCGCCGGTACGACGATGGGGCGGAAGGAGAGCGAGTGCGCGGCGATCGGCGTGATGACGATGCCGTCGACGGTGGGGTGCAGGATGGGGCCTCCGGCGGAGACGTTGTATGCGGTCGAACCGACGGCGGTGGAGACGATCAGGCCGTCGCCGGTCGCGGCGGGCCCGTCCTGATCGTCGATCCGCAGCGAGATCGTGATCATCCGGTAGGGGGGGCCGGCGGTGACGACGACATCGTTGAGCGCGAGGGAATCGGGGGGAACGGGTGCGCCGGTCTGGCTGTGGGGCTGCGGCGCTGCGCCGACGTCTGCCGCGGGGGCCCGGCCATTTTGCACGACCTTCGCCCGCAGCATGAAGCGGCTCTGCGTCGGCAGGGGGACGGCCGCGTCAAAGAGGGTTGCGGCGTGGCGTTTGAGGGCGTCGACGTCCCATTCGGCCATGAACCCGAGCTTGCCGAAGTTCACGCCGAGCATGGGGGCGCGCAGGTGCGCACAGCGGCGCGACTGGCTCATCAAGGTGCCGTCGCCGCCGAGGACGACGACGACATCCGCCTCGTGTGCCGAATCCGGGAGCGGGTCGCCATTGGTGCCGAGCGTGGCGATGACCTCGCCGCGGGACTGGATCGTGGTGAGAACCTCATCAAGCGCGGCGAGGGCGTCGGGCTTGGAGCGGTTGACGAGGACGAGGGCCTTGCGGGGCATACAGAACCTTACTTCGTACTCCGGCTTCAGTTGCGACGGTTTGCGAACGGTCTGGCGCCAAAGTGTTTAGCAAAGCTGACGATCATCGCCCCCTCAACCTCGCCGGGATCCTCGTTCGGCGTCGGCTTCCAGCAGAGTATCAGCCGTTCGTTCTCGGCAAGCTGCCAAATCGCTCTTCCACCCCAGTGGTTCTTGCACCGGCCCTGCCCGTGTCGGATGTACTGGTCAAGTCGCTTGCGAAGCGTGGCCTGACCACCAGGCTTGCCCGCCTTGCCGATGTACAAGACGGGTGTGCTCTCGATCCATCTTTGTTGCAACTCGGCCACGGGGATGGTCGGGGACCTTCCCTGGCGAGCCTGCGTCGGATTCACATCGAGGAACTTGTGCGACGTTTCAGTATCGCGTAACACGAGATAAACGCCCGGAAGACGCGGAATCTCGTCCCGCGACTCGCGCAGCTGCTTCACCGTCCGAAAACCACCAAACCCAGCATTACGAATGTGGTCGATCGTCAGAAGCGTCCACCCATTGCGCGCCCCATCGATCATCCCTTTGCCGTCACTCCTGACTCCGCAGGGCTGCCGCGCAGTCCGACAGTCACCGCGCCGACGGACGCGGCCGAGGCTCCCGTTCCCAACTCCGCCGCACGCCGCACCCCCCGCGCGATCCCCGCGGCGTCGATCCCGACCTGTGCAAGCTGCGTCTTGCGTGAGTCCTGGCGGATCCAGTGGTCCGGAATGCCGAGCCGGACGAGGCGGGAGCAGTCAAGGTGCATTTTGGCGGCCGCTTCGACCACCGCCGCGGCGAAGCCGCCGATGAGGCCGTGGTCTTCGACGGTCACGATCGGGATCTTCTGTTCGCACAGCGCGCGGATCAGGGCTTCGTCGACGGGCTTGGCGAAGCGGGCATCGTACACCGCGACCTTGTATTCGCCGGCCAGTTCATCGCGGGCTTCCATCGCGGCGATCGCCGTGGTGCCGTAGGCGAGGATGGCGACGTCGGGGGTGGGGCGGTCCTGCGCTCCGCTTGCCGCTTCTTGAGCGGCACCGTTTCCGTCCGTCACGGCTCGGAGTGCCGTGCCACCTGTGACGTCGAGCTCCGGCGTCAGGCAGCGGGCCTTGCCCAGTTCGAAGGGCGGGCACTGCTCATCCAGGAAGCGCTCGCTGACGTTGTCGCGCGGGTAGCGGACGGCGGACAGGCCGTCGTCATAGGTGCGCATGAACTCCATCGCCGCGGCGAGCGAGGGCTCATCCATCGCGGCCATGAGCGCGGCGTTGGGCAGGGTTCGCAGGAGCGAGACATCGCAAAAGCCGTGGTGCACCGCGCCGTCGCCGCCGACGAGCCCGGCGCGATCGAGGCACAGGCGCACCGCCAGCCCCTGCAGCGACACTTCCTGGAAGGCCTGGTCGAAGGCGCGCTGCAGGAAAGTCGAGTAGACGAAGAAGAACGGCCGGAAGCCGGTCTTGGCCAGCCCCGCCATCATGTCCAGCGCGTGGGATTCGCAGATGCCCGTGTCCCACGTGCGCTCGGGGAAGCGCGGCATGACCTTGTCCATGCCGGTGCCGCCCGGCATCGCCGCGGTGCAGGCGACGACCTTGTCGTCGCGCTCCATCACGTCGATCATCACGTCCGCAACGGCCGTGGTGAACGAGCGCCCCTTCTTCTGGATCTCCACGCGGCAGGAGTCGGGGTCGTACTTGAACGCCGCGGGCGAGTGGAACGTCGTGGCGTCCTTCTCGGCGATGTCCAGGCCCTTGCCCTTGACCGTCTTGACGTGCAGCACCATCGGCCGGTCGAAGTCGCGCGCCTCGGAGAGGAACTCGACCAGTTCCGGGATGCTGTGACCGTCGATCGGCCCGACCGTCACAAGCCCGAAGTGCTCGAACCACGCGTCCTCGGCGATCATCGCCTTGGTCGCTTCTCCCATCTTGTGATAGGCCTCGCCGATGAGCGAGCCGCCGGGCACGTGGGAGAGCACCCGCCGCGCGGAGCGCTTCAGGTCCGTGTAAATGTGCGACAGGCGGACGCGATCGAAGTACTGCGCGACGGCGCCCTGCGGCTTGGAGATGCTCATGCCGTTGTCGTTGAGCACGACGAGGAACTGCCGCTTGAGCGTGCCGGCGTTGTTCAGCCCTTCCATCGCCAGGCCGTTGACGATCGAGGCATCGCCGATCAGCGTCACGACGCGCCGCCCCTCGGGGTTGCGGTCCGGCTGGTAGGCCTGTCCGGCGAGGAGGTCGCCGCGGGCCATCCCGACGGCCGTGGAGATCCCCGTGCCGGCGTGGCCGACCATGAAGAGGTCGTACGGCGACTCGGCGGGGTCGGGGAAGCCGGCGATCCCCTTGCTCGTGCGCAGGTTGGCCAGTCCGCCGGCGCGTCCGGTGAGCAGCTTGTGCGGATAGCACTGGTGTCCCACGTCGAACAGCAGCCGGTCGTGACCGAAGTCAAACACGCGGTGCAGCGCGATCGTCAGTTCAACGACGCCGAGGTTCGGCGCAAGGTGCCCGCCGGTCCGGGAGACCTGGTCAATGATCGCCTGGCGAATCTCCGCGGCGAGCTCATCGAGCTGCTCCAGCGGGAGGCGCTTCAGATCATCCGGCGTGCGAACTGAGTCGAGCAGAGCCATCCGTGCTTTCCTTGTTAAATCGCAAGAACCCGGTGCGAAAGCCCAGTCAAAGGCCCCCCTCCGCCAGCGATGCGTCGTTTGCGTTCACGAACTTCTGAAACTACTTTAGGCGACCCCGACCATGCACCCGCTTTTGGGAAATCAGAGTCAAACGTCGAGAATCAACGCGTCCGTACTGCAAGGTACGAAGCAAGCTCGCGCAGAGGTTCGGTCGACTCGAGCCCGCTCAGCGCCTCCAGCGCTTCGGCGTGCAGTTCCCGGACCTTCTGGCGCGACCGCTCGATGCCGTGCACCAGCGGGAAGGTCAGCTTGCCCGCCTCCGCATCCTTGCCGGTGCGCTTGCCTGTGTGCTCGGTCGACTGCGTCACATCCAGCAGGTCATCGACAATCTGGAACATGAGGCCGATCGCGTCGGCGTAGCGCGTGATCGCCTCCAGGGCTTCTGGGCGTCCCAGCGCGCCGCCGCACATCGCGCCCATCCGGCACGCCGCGGCGATCAGTGCGCCGGTCTTCTTGCGGTGAATGAGATCGAGCTTCTCCGCCTCGGGCAGGTGAGAGCCCATCCCGCCGAGCGTGTCGTAAACCTGGCCCGCGATCATTGCGCTGGTGCCGTCGCCGAGTTCGCGGCTGAGCGCATCGGCCAGCGGGGCATCGGCGACCCGCTCCACGATGCACTGAAACGCCAGGGTCAGCATCGCATCCCCCGCCAGGATCGCCATCGGCTCCCCGGCGTGCACGTGCAGCGTCGGCCGGCCGCGTCGGAGGTCGTCGTTGTCCAGGGCCGGCAGATCGTCGTGCACGAGCGAGAACGCGTGAATCAACTCCACCGCCGACCCTGCGGGAAGCGACGATTCGCCAAGTCCGCCGACCGCCGCCGCGCAGTGCCAGCTCAGAACGGGGCGGATGCGCTTGCCCGGCCCCAGCAGCGCGTAGAGGATCGCCTCCTTCAGGTTCCCCGGCAGGTCGCGCCCGGCCACGAACGACCGCAGATCGTCGTTGATCGCGGCCACCGGCTCGGTAATCGCTTCGGGCAGGGAGGCGGCGTCTGACATGGCGGCAAAGCTCGTCGGAGAGGCTGCCACGGCGGCCGGCCGCGGGCGGCCCATTGTCTGGGACTCTGGCATGGGGCTGAGTATAACGGGCCGGCCTAGGGGGCGCGACTCAGGCTGGGCGCTCGAGTGCCCGGCTGACCTCGTCCGTGGCGGGGTCGCCGTCGAGGAACTCGTCCATCGAAACCGCCTCGCCCCCAGTCCAGATCTCGACCGTCCAGCGGATGCGGACGGCGGAGCACCCTTCGACGAGCACTCTGAGGGCCGTGGCGTGGGCCGGCTCGAGGACCGTGCCGCGAACCCAGAGGGCGCCACCGCCCCCGGTGTAGGGCCCGAGATAGACGTCTTCGAAGCGAGGGTCGGCGCGGAGGACGGGACCGAGTTCGGCGGCGTGCCGGCGGGCGGCCCGCACGTTGCGGGCCTGCGGGTTCAGGAAGAGCCAGCCGATCACGAGCGCGGCGGCGACCGCGATCGCAAGAATCGCCCAGGCGGGATGAACTGGCCGTCGCAGGGACACGATGGCTCAGGTTACCGCACTCATCGTGTCGAAGCAGCGACCCCCCCGCGTTGTCGCTCACATCGCATTGCGCCGGGCCGTCTCGAGGTACCACGCAGCGCTCATCTTGGGCGTGCGCTTCTGCGTCTGAAAGTCCACGTACACCAGCCCGAAGCGGTTGCCGAAGCCGGCGGTCCACTCGAAGTTGTCCATCGTGCTCCAGTAGAAGTAGCCCTTCACTGGCACGCCGTCGGCGGCGGCGTGCTGGAGCTGCGTCAGGTGGGCGCGGATAAACATGATGCGGTCGGTGTCGTAGATGTTGCCGTCGTCGGCGATCACCTCGTCGCCTGCGCAGCCGTTCTCGGTGATGAAGATTTCCTTCGCTCCCCACAGCGACTGGACGAACTTGGGCGCCCAGTACAGACATTCGGGACCGATGGGAAAGTTGTTGATCGCCGCCTTCGGGTGTCCCTTGGCAAAGGGAACCACACGCCAACCTGGCGCCTGGTCGGAGGCGATCGCGTAGAACGACGGGCAATAGACGTTGATGCCGACGAAATCGAGCGGCGAACCGATGGTTTTCAGGTCCTCATCGGTGAACTTCGGCGCATCGGCGCCGGCCTCCTCGAGATACCGGTCGGTGTACCTGCCCTCGAGCATGACCGTCAGGAAGGGCGCATTGCCTTCGCGCGTCGCCGCCTGAGCGGCCTTGATGTGCTCGGGACTCTCGATGAGCGGAACGGCGGTCACGATGTTCTCCGCCGGGCCAACCTGGGTCCCCGATTTCCCGCTCGCCCGGATCGCCTGCACCGCAAGCCCGTGCGCGAGCACCGCATGATGGCGCACCTGATTGACCTCGCGCGCCGGAAGATTCAGCCCCGGCGCAAGGTGCACCGTCCTCGACCCAGCCGGGCTGCCAGGATCCGGAATCGTAAACCCCCTGTAGCCCGCCTCGGTAAAGGAGCGGAACTCGTTGATCGTGAAGAAATGCCGAACTCGGTCGGCGAGTTTCTCCGCCACGTAACCCGCATAGTCGCCGAAGGCCTTGGCCGTGTCGCGTGACTGCCACCCGCCGTATCTGTCCTGGATCGCCTGCGGCAGGTCCCAGTGATAAAGCGTGGCGAACGGCTCGATGCCCGCCGACTTCAGTTCATCCACCAGGCGGTTGTAGAAGTCGAGGCCCTTGGAATTGGGTGTGCCCGTGCCCTCGGGGAAGATGCGCGGCCAGCAGATGGAGAAGCGATAGGCGTTGGCGCCGATGTCGTTCTTCATCAGCGCGACGTCTTCCTTGTAGCGGTGGTAATGGTCGTTGGCGACGTCGCCTGTGTCGTCGTTCTGAATCTTGCCGGGCGTGTGCGCGTACGTGTCCCAGATGGACGGCCCCTTGCCGTCCTCGTTCCACGCGCCCTCGATCTGATAGGCCGAGGTGGCGGTGCCCCAGAAGAAGCCGTCTGGAAACCGGCGCGGCGCCTCGGTCGGTTCTGGCTGCACGGTTGCGCTGGCGGACGTGCCTGGCGCCGCGGCGACGCCGACTGCCGCCGCACCGGCCACCATCACGAACTCGCGTCGAGTGGAAGCGCTGGACACGAGGCACCTCCCTGAGAAGTCGATCAGGGGAAACTCGGTGAAGGCAACGCGCACAAAGTATAAGTGCTGGAGGCTCGCAGCGGGAGCGATCAACCCGAAGTCACTCCCCCGAAAAAGGGAGAATGGACGACCCGTTCGAAAGATGTAGTCAGCGGCCGCCCATCGCGCGCTTGATCGCTGTGATTTCCTCTTCGACCTGTGCCGGGGCCGCCACGGTCTCGCCGACGACCTTCCGCAGCGTTGCCCGGAATCGCCGTTTGACGGAAACGATCATGTTTGAAGCGTGGGCGGCGTCGCGCGCTTCGACCAGTCGCGCCAGTTCGTCCATTGGGAGGGGCTGGGTTCCCTTCGTGATCGGTCGGAGCACGTTCAGCTCAAAGGCCCGCCAGTGCGCCTTGAGGCCGTCCGTCTCACACCCCGCGCGCAGCCGCTCGACGGTCACGGCCAGCACCGCCGCGGCCCACTGACGGTCGAACGCATCCGATGGCGCGCTGTCTTCGCGGGCTCGCTCGCCACTCCCCAGATTCAGGGCCGGCTCATCCAGGGAGACGTCGCCGCGTCGGCGAGCCATGCGGCGCTGATGATCAATGAGAAAGTTCCGCAGCGACGTCTTCACAAAGGCGCGAAACGTTCCGCGCCCCTTGTCGGCCCGGCCCAGAAAGTCACGCCCGAGCACGACTTGCGTGAGGAAGTCCTGCGTGATGTCCGACGCATCGTGCGTCGAAAATCCCTTGCGGCGCACGTACGCGTACACCGGGCTCCAGTACGCGCGGAGCAGTTTTTCGAGGTCGCCCGGGTCGTGCTGTGCGCGCAGGATCAGCGACCAGGATGTTGAATCGAACCAGGCGTGCGTCAACCCGGACGTTGGCATGGTGTGGGCGAGAGAGGGCCTTTGTGTCGTCAGCACCTACGCGTTCGGCAGGCGCTCGGATCCCGCGCGACGCTGTCATCCGCGGCGATGCCTCGTGCGTTGCGAATGCCACCTGCTTCCCCAACGTCGAACCTCGCTGCGAACCATCTTCTACACTCACCGCCGTGCCGCGGACGAATCTGACACAACCTGTCCCGAATCCTTTGCCGGCCGGGGCGCTCGTCGGCATGGTGCATCTGGGCGCCACCCCCGGGGCGCCCTTCGCCGCCCATTCCGTTCAGGCCCTTGTCGACCAGGCCGCCAGAGAGGCGGAGATCCTCGCCGCGGCGGGGTTCGACGCCGTCATCGTCGAGAACATGCACGACCGGCCGTATGTGCATGGTCGCCAGCGGCCGGAGGTCGTCGCCGCCATGACGCTCGCCGCCGCGGCGGTTCGCCAGGCTGCGCCGGGGCTTGTCCTGGGAGTTCAGGTGCTCAGCGGCGGGAATCACGAAGCGCTGGCGATCGCGCAGGCAGTGGGGGGAACGTTCATTCGCTGTGAAAACTTCGTCTTCAGCCACGTCGCCGATGAGGGGCTGCTTGTCAGGGCGGAGGCCGGCGATCTTCTCCGCTACCGGCGCGAGATCGGCGCAACTTCGGTGGCCATCTTTGCGGACGTTAAGAAGAAGCACGCGTCGCACGCCTTGACGGCTGACGTCACGCTGGCGGAGGCGGTTGAGGCTGCGGAGTTTTTTGGGGCGGATGGGGTAATCGTCACGGGGACGGCAACGGGGAAGCCCGTCGACTCGAACGACATCGTCGCGGCGCGCGGGGCGACACGCTTGCCCGTGATCATCGGCAGCGGCGTGACGGCCGACAGCGCGGCGGCGCTGCTTCACAACGCCGATGCGCTGATCGTCGGCTCCTGGATCAAGCAGGGCGGCTGCTGGAGCAAACCGATTAATGAGGCCCGCTGCCGCGAGATGGTCGCCGCCGTGCGGGCCGCGCGAGGGTGACTTCAGCGGCGGCGGCGCATCGCCAGCAGTGCGCACCCGGACAGCAGGCCGAGCGAGGCCGGCGACGGCACCGTGACCGACCAGACGCTCGCATCGCCCGGCAGGCCCTGGATGTGCTGCGCAATCCGGAATCGGGACGGCTCGTCGGTGATCGCGCCGATCACATCGTCGACCGTGTACCCACCCGTCAGGTTGAATCGGACCGTCAGGGTCTCGCCGATTCCCGCGTTGATCCCGTTCATGGGCGGGGGCGCATCGGCATCGGCGCTGTACAAGGTTGACCACGCCCCTCCGTGGTGCTGGATTGAGCCCGCCGGCTGTCCGGGCGAAGCGCCGGAAGAGAACTTCACGCCCGGGGACTGAGCAGCGATCTCCGGCACTGCCAGCGCCACCGTCGCCAGGGCGGAGGCATCGAAGTAGACCGCCGTGATCACCGACGCGGTGGTCGAGTCGTTGTGGAAGGTGAACTCGATCTGGTCCGTGCCGGCAGGGGCCACGTCGACCCAGAGATCCAGGCCGGAGACGTCCGCCCCGTCGGCATTTTCAAAGATCGCCAGATCAATCCGCGCGGCCTCCGCGGCAGAGACGAAGACCAGCGACGGCAGCACCGACAGCGACAGCGCTCGAGAGAGCAAACGCGAGGTCATTGAACAAACTCCGGGTTTTTGCATCCAGCAACGCAGACGTCATGCGGGGCGACCGGCCGCCCGGCGTCTACATCGGTTTACTACGGTCCTTCAAAGAGGCCCGGAAGCCTACCACCTGATTTCGGGTAGTCACCCAAAATGCAGGCAAATCCCGCAAATCGGGCAATTACCGGGCCGTGATGGTCAGCTCCAGCGGCTTGCCCTCGACTTGCGGGCGCTCCACGGCGGCCTTCAGACGCCGCGCCCGATGCTCGGACCAGTCCCGCACCGCCAGATCCGGGGCCTCCGCCGCGGCGGGGTGCACGCGGATGAGGTCGTACCGGTTGTCGCGCTGGGCGGGCACGTGCCCGGCGTCGCGGATGAGGCGGCAGAGGAGGGCCTCATCCAGGCAGTAGGTCGTGCCCGCGCTGGAGACGACGTTCTCCTCCATCATGATGGAGCCCATGTCGTTGGCCCCGAACTTCAGGGCTGTCTGGCCGATGTGCGGGCCCATGGTGACCCACGACGCGCCGATGGAGTAGATGTTGTCGAGGAAGAGCCGGCTGACGGCCTGTGTCCGCAGGTAGTCCGTCGCGGAGGACATGCGGACGCGCCGGCCGAACTCCGGGTGGGCTTTCGGGTCTCCATCGCCTTCGAGCGAAGCGACCCAATCGCCGGGGAAGCCCTCTTCCTGCTCCCCCGGCGATTGTGGCCAACCCCTCACGCGACCCAGCGGCGTGTTTTCGCGCTGGAAAGGCCAGGAAATAAAGGCCTTGTAGTGGCCTATTGCGTCGCCGCCCGGACGAGCGTCCGGACGGTTCCCCCTGTTGGTTCCCTCCCCCCCCGTGCCGGTCGCCGAGACCGAACACACACCTCGCTCGTCAGCATACCACAAGGTGCCGCTCTCACGCAAGGCCCGATCCTGCCATTTTCTCACAAGCGCCATGTGGTGGATGCGGTCGGCGAGGCCCTCGATGTGTCCGAACATCATCGTGGCGCTGGTGAACATGCCGAGGGTGTGGGCGACGTACATGCACGTCAGCCACGCCTCGGCGTCACACTTGCCCAGGCCGATCTTCCGCCGCACGGCGGGCGCGAAGATTTCTCCGCCCCCGCCGGGGAGCGAGTCCAGCCCCGCGTCCTTCAGCCGCACCATCACCCAGCGGATCTTGGCTTCCAGGTCGGCCCCGGGGGGATCGAAGAAATGGACGAACTCGATGAACTCCGGCGGGCTGAACGCGTGGATGTGGATGTGCGGGAACCGCTCGCGGATCGCGCCGAGCAAGTCGAGGTACCAGTCCAGCGGCAGGGCCGGGTTCATGCCGCCCTGCATCAGGATCTGCGTTCCCCCGATCGCGTCCAGCTCCGCGATTTTGTCGAGAATTGCCGCGGTTTCCAGCGTGTACGCATCGTCGTCGTCGGCGTCGCGGCGGAAGGCGCAGAACGTGCACTTGGCGTTGCAGACGTTCGTGTAGTTGATGTTCCGGTCGATGACGTACGTCCGGATGTGGTCGCCGTGAATGGCGCGGCAGCGCGCATCGGCCCACCGCCCGAGCGTGTGCAGCGGCATCTGCTTCAGGGCGTCGAGCCCCTGCTGCGGCGTCAGACGAGCCTGCCCCACCGCGACGGCGCGCAGCAGGCCGGGGTCGTCATGGGCAAGGTTCGGATGTTCACTTGGTGGCGTGTAGATGGGGGGCATCGGTGACTCCGCCCCAGTTTAGAACCTTTCAGGAAGGATTGAAAGCCAGCCTTGGCCGTACGGACTTTGACGGGGTATTACGCTCGGGTTTAGCAAGGTTATCGGACGCCCCGCTTCCCTTCAGCATCGCAAATCCCGAGGCCGTGGTTCAGATCAGCCTCCTCCCTGCCGATGCAGAAGAAGGCGGGCGCTGCGGAGCGACCCGTCAGGAGGCAAAGAACAATGGCGCAGCCGAAGCCACATGTATCGGAGGCAGTCGCGCGCCTGCGCTTGTGGGTGTCCGCCGCGGGTCTCATCGTCTGTCTGGCAGCCGTGACCCAGACGTTCATCTACGGCCTGGCCCATTACACCGACATCCGATGGACCTCGCTGGCGAAGCAGGCCGCCGACGGTGAACTCAAGGTCGTCGTCACGGACGGCCAGGTGGGGGCTTCCGTCTCGGCGTCGGAACTCCGCGGCGGCCGGCTCAGCGAATCCGGGCAGCAGCAGGCGCTGGCCGCTCTCGAGCCAAACAAGGTCCGCAGCAAGGCGGATGTCATTCTGGAACGCAGCAACAACATCGCCGCCGCGGCGGGCGTCATCGGCGCCTTCACCATGCTCGGGCTGACTTTCCTCGGCACGGTCATCGCCGGCGGGGCGAAGGTTCCGGGCGTGCAGAAGGCGGCCACCGCCTCCACATGGGCGATGGTGGTCTTCGTCGTCGCGCTGCCCTGGGCCGAGGCGATGCCCAGCCTGGCGATTCCGGGCGTCTTTGTGCAGTACACCTCCGTGGTCGAGGGCACCGATGGCTTCATGGGTGTTCTCATCCGCGTGGCCATCCCGCTGGCCACCGCGGCCATGTGCGCGGTGGCGGTCTTCGCCTTCCGCGCGGGTGTGGAACGGGGCATCATCGTGACGAGCGTCAGTGAACTGGACGAAGCCCTGGAGCGGGAGCTGTCCAGTATCCGCAAGCGCGGCGTCGCCGCGAATGCGCCGCGCAGCATGGGGGCGCTGAACCGGGCCCTGGGTGATTCCGACGAAGAGGACGAGCAGATGCCGGCCATTCTCCGGAACGCCGCGGGCGCAGAGTCCATGACACTGCGCGACGAGCCGCCGGTGCGGCGGACCGCGGGCGAGAGCCTGCCGCGGCCGATCTGAGCGTCCGCCCTGCACAGCCTGAACCTCACCTGGACCGCAAGGGCGGCGGCGCGGTCCTTTACGCAATGTTCACTCAATAAGGGGGGTTTTCGGTGGCCGGCCCCCGGCTCGCCCGGTATCCTCACGCGCTGTTCGCTGAGCCGGGGCTGAAGCCCCCAGCGGTGAGAGAGAGTCCTTCAAACCTGATGGGAGAGAGACAAATGAAGACACGTGGAATCACTGCGCTCCTGGCCCTCACCGGCGTCGCGGCCGCTGCCCAGGCCAACCTGATCATCTCGGAAGTCGTCGATGCCGACCTGCCCGGCGGCCTGCCGAAGTTCGTTGAACTGACGAACACGGGGGCCGCCCCGATCGACCTGTCCGCCTACAGCATCGGCAACTACAGCAACGGCGGGACCTCCCTCGGCGGCGGCGGCTCCACCGCCCTCACCGGCACCCTCGCCCCCGGCGCTTCCTACGTCATCTCGTACGAGAACAGCGACGGGCCCGGGGTCGGATTTTTCTTCGACGTCTACGGCTTTGATCCCGACAACTTCGATCAAGGCTCGTTCATCAACGGCGACGATGTGATCGCCCTCTTCCTCGGAGTCGCGACCGGCGATGGCACCGATGCGACGCTGGTGGACCTGTACGGTGTGATCGGCGTCGACGGCACCAACGAGGTCTGGGAGTACACCGACGGCTACGCCTATCGCAACTTTGACGTGATCTCCGCCTCGGCCACCTTCGACCCGTCGCAGTGGACGTTTGCCGGCGCCGGCGCGCTGGACGGCGTCGACGGCCCGGGCACCGCGGCCGTCACGACCCCCGGCACCCACAGCTTCATCCCGACCCCCGGGGCCGCGGCTCTGCTGGCGATGGGCGGCGGCCTGGTGGCGATGCGCCGCCGCCGTGCCTGAGCACGCAACTTCGCTGACAAATCTCGACGGCCGCTCGCTTGCGAGCGGCCGTTTTCATTCCCCGCGTCTACCCTCAGCCCGTGCTCCACCGCGTCGACACCATTCTGATCCATCGCGAGCAGATCGCCGCCCGCGTCGAGGAACTCGGCCACCAGATCTCGGCCGATTTCCGTTCGGTGATCGATGCCCCCCGGGATGGGGGGAAAGGCGGCGACCAGTCCCTCGTGCTCGTCCCGATCCTCACCGGCGCGATGGTGTTCGTCGCCGACCTCATCCGGCACATGCCGCTCCAGATGAGCATCCAGCCGGTCACCGTCAGCAGCTATCCGGGGGCGGCGACGACCAGCCAGGGGGCCAACATCCGCGGCGGGCTTCCCACGGACCTCCAGGGCCGGCACGTGCTGGTCGTCGATGACATTCTCGATACCGGCCGCACGCTGGGGCTCATCCGGCGCGTCATTGAGGCCCAGCGCCCCGCTTCGCTCCGCCTGGCGGTTCTCCTTCGCAAGCACAAGCAGCGCGATGAAGAGGTCGATGTTGATTACGCCGCCTTCGACATCGAAGACGAGTTCGTGGTCGGGTACGGCCTCGATTACGATGGGTACTTGAGGAACCTGCCGGACATCGGCGTGCTCCACCCGCCGGACGGCACTGAGGATGCGTGATGGAGGCGGCCCGCCAGCACGGAGGAACGCTCGACGACGGCGGCCGCACGCCGGCCTCTCGGGCGTTTGTCCGAACTGAGCCATCCTCCACCGAGACCGTCCTGGCCATTCGCCCGAGCCCGCTGTACATCGTTCTCCGGTCGCTGGGCGTGCTGGCGTGGATCATCGCCATTGCTGCCGTCATGCTGTGGCTCGGTTCGGTCGGCGTCATTCGGGCCGGGGCGATGCCGTTTCTTCTCGCCGCGGCGGCCCTGCTGGGTGTGGTTCTCATCTGGCGCACGCTTGATTGGGCGTGCCGCAGTTACGCCCTGATCCGCGGCGGGCCGGGCGGCGGGCGCGTCGAGGCCTCGTGGGGCGTGCTGCGGCGCTCCAGCGTGGAGGCGCCCCTGGACGCCATTCGCAGCATCGTCATCCACCGCCTGCTCCGGGAGCGTCTCTTCGGCCTGGGCTCCATCGGCTTTGCGACCGCCGCGACGGACGGCGTTGAGGTCGCCTGGTGGATGGTCCCTGACCCGCAGAAGATCCGCACGCTCGCCCGGGCGGAGATCGAACGCGCCACGGACCCGCACAAGCGCGAGGGCACGGCTCGCCGCATGCCGGTCATCGGCGTCGCCGGCGGCATCGGCTCCGGCAAGAGCGCCCTTGCCGGCGCGCTGGCGAAGCTCGGCTGCGTGGTGATCGATTCCGATGCCGAGGCGAAGGCGGTGCTCCAGACGCCCGCCGTCCGCGAACAGTTGCGCGCCTGGTGGGGCGACCGTGTGCTGGATGAACAGGGGCAGGTGGATCGCAAGGCCGTCGCGGCCATCGTCTTCACCGACTACGAGGCACGCCGACGCCTGGAAGGGCTCATTCACCCGATGATCCGGCACAGCCGCGCCGAGCAGATCGAGGCCGCCCGGAATGCCGGGGCCCCCGGCGCGGTCATCGATGCGCCGCTGCTCTTCGAGGCCGGCGTGGATGCGGAGTGTGACTACATCGTCTTTGTTGACACGCCGCGTGAGCGCCGCCTCGAGCGGGTCCGCGCCCGCGGCTGGGATGAGGAGGAGCTCGACCGGCGCGAGCGGTCTCAATGGGACCTGGAGCGAAAGCGGGCGGCCAGCCACGATGTTGTTAAGAATGACGGCTCGCTGGCCGATCTTGATGCAGCGGCCCGACGTATCCTTACAAGAGCCACTGCGCACATCGAGCCCGGGGGGACTTCCGGCGGTTGACGCGCCCGGCCACGAAGGCGGGTATACTTCCATGGAGCGGGTGGGGGATCAGGCCCGTCAAGCTGACCGTTTGCGGTCGCGACCCCCCTCCTTCAAAGAGCACCCTGGTGGCGGCTGGATGTCGCCCCGTTGGGGAAATCCGCCAAAGAGGAACGAGTTTGAGGTATGTGACGCTTCCCGAGGGAACGTCGCCTCTGCACAGGTACCGGATGGAAACCCGGTTCGAGCACGCGGGCTACACAACCCGGCGCTCAGCGGCCCATTAACAGGGCTCCGCGGCTCACAAGCAGTCCGAGAGAAAACAACATGGCGAAGCAGACAGACGCGGTTGCGGATAAGCCGTCCACCAAACCGGCCCGTGGACGTGCGGCAAAGGAATCGACTCAGGAGGGGGCGCGTCAGGAAAGCACGCCGCGCTCAGAGGCGGCACAGCAGCCCCAGAAGAACGAAGGCGGCGAAGCACGCCCGCAGTCCGGCAGCGCAGCGCCCTCCCAGGATCGTCCGCGCCCGTCCGGAAACGGCGGGCAGCAGCAGTTCCCCGGCGGCGGCAAGCGACGCAAGCGCAAGAAGCGCAAGGGCGGAGCCCCCGGCGGCCCGTCGTACGGCGCTCCATCCGGCGGCGGCAACCAGTACGACTTCGTGCTCCCCTCCGACGAGGAACTCGAGCGCGAGGCAGCCGAACTGGAGAAGGTCGCCGCCAAGTCGGACCCCAAGGCGCTCAAGGAGAGCCTCAGCATCTCGCAGCTCCAGCGCATGGAGATCGACGAACTGCACGAGGTCGCCGCCAAGGAGGGGCTGGAGGATTACAACCAGACCCCCAAGCAGGAACTGGTCTTCAAGATCCTCAAGACCCGCGCCGCCAAGCAGGGGCTCATGTTCGGCGAGGGCACGCTGGAGATCATGCCCGACCGCTTCGGCTTTCTCCGCAGCGCCGAGCAGAGCTACCTCTCCGGTCCCGATGACATTTACGTCTCCCCGACGCTCATCCGTCGCTTCGGCCTGAAGAAGGGCATGATCGTCAAGGGCCTGATCCGCCCGCCGAAGGAGAGCGAGCGTTACTTCGCGCTGCTGCGCGTCGACGAGGTCAACGGGCGCGACCCCAAGCTCGTCCACAATCTCAGCAGCTTCGAGGACATGACGCCCCTTCACCCGGAGGAGCGCTACATCCTCGAGACCGAGCCGAACGTCATCGAGACGCGCATCATCGACCTGGTGACGCCGCTGGGCAAGGGCCAGCGCGCCTTGATCGTTGCCCCGCCGCGAACCGGCAAGACGGTCATCCTGCAGAAGATCACGCAGGCGATCAGCAAGAACTACCCGGACGTCAAGATCATCGTTCTCCTCGTCGACGAGCGCCCGGAAGAAGTCACCGACTTCCGTCGCAACACGGAGCGCTCCGTCGAGGTCGTCGCCAGCACGTTTGACGAGCAGTCCGGCCGGCACGTGCAGGTCGCCGAGATGGTGATCGAGAAGGCCAAGCGCATGGTCGAGTTCGGCGACGATGTCGTCATCCTGCTCGACTCCATCACGCGCCTCGCCCGCGCCTACAACGCCGAGATGCCGCACTCCGGCAAGATCATGACCGGCGGCCTGGACTCCAACGCCCTGCAGCGTCCCAAGAAGTTCTTCGGCGCGGCCCGCGCGATTGAGGGCGGTGGCTCGCTGACCATCATCGGCACGGCCCTGGTCGATACCGGCTCCAAGATGGACGAGGTCATTTTCGAGGAGTTCAAGGGGACCGGTAACTCCGAGCTCCACCTGGACCGCCGCCTCGTCGAGAAGCGCATCTGGCCCGCCATCGACGTGGCCGCCTCCGGCACCCGCCGCGAGGAACTGCTGCTGGACCCCAAGGAGCTGGAACTCGTGTACCGTCTCCGCAAGGTGCTGTCCGATATGAACGTGGTCGAGGCCATGGAGCTGCTCAAGAGCCGCCTCGGACGCGTCAAGACCAACGCCGAGTTCCTCGTCACGATGAACATGGGATGATCGGGCCGCGTCTACAGGAGCCGGGCAACAGTGCCGTCACGCGGCGGCCCCCGGTTGTCGTGGTTTGGAGGTCTATAGTGGCCGCTGCGAAGCGGAGGCCGCAAGGTGGTGGTCAGTCGATGGTTCTGGATCGGGTCCCTCGGCGTGTTGCTCGTGATCGTCGGCCTGCTGGCGATGATCGAGTGGCCGCGTCGAATCGGCGATTTCACCGCCGCGGCCCCGAACGGCTGGATTCCGCTCGGGGTGCTCCTGATCGCCGTCGGCCAGTTCGCCATCGCCACGACCGCAGCGCACCTGGCGCCGCAGGCAGACGACCGGGTCATCACGGCCTTTCAGCTCGGCCCGCTCGCCCTCATGCTGCTCTTCTTCGTGGTCTGGTTCCTCTTTTAGTTCTCGTCGTTCTCGCGGCGGTCCCCCGCGCGGCCAGGGCGCAAGGCGATGTGGACGCCCTCGCCGCCCGCGAGGTCGCCCGCATCGCGCAGCTCGACCTGCGCCGAACGCCCACGCCCACCGCCGCCGACTTTGCCATCGCGGCGGACGTCCTCCGCATCGCCCACGCCCTTGCGCCGGACGATGAGCAGATCCTCCGTCTGCTCATCGAGGCGGTCGGGCAGGGGGGCGGCGCGCCGGAGGAGGTCACCAGCCTCTCCCGCACGCTGCTCGCGCTCAACAGCAAGGACACGGTCACGCAGCTTCGCGTCATCTCTGACGCCATCAGCCGCCTCCAGAGCGTGGATGCACGGCTCGCCGCTTACGACAACTATCTCGGCCCCCGCGGCCGCTCGCTGGACGCTTCCGTCCGCAGTCGCCTGGCGCTTGATGCGGCCCTCCTCCTGCGCGAGCGGGGCGACATCGAGGGCTTCGCCGAGCGCCTGAGCCTCGCCGCGGAGCTCGATTCGACCAACAAGGACGCCGCGGCCCTGGCCGTCACCTTCTTCACGCAGCGCGTCAACGACGCCGTCGGCCGCTTTGAACTGCTTGAAAATCTCCTGCTGGCCGATCCCTTTGATTCGGAGACTCACCTGGTCGTGGCGCGCGAGCTCAGCTCCGGCGGCGCGTGGGCCGAGGCGCAGCGCTTCTACGACATGCACTCGACGATCCTGGCCCACCTCGGCCAGCGCACGCACGAGCAGATCGTCGCCGAGTCACTGATGGCGCGCTGGAACGAAGCCGGCGCGGCCTCCCTCCTTCGCGAACTTCGCGATGCGATCGAGTCGCAGCGTGAGCGCGTCCGCCGCGCCCGGCGGCAGCTTGAAGAGGCCGGACAGCCTCTCGATGAGTTCGAGCGGCCGGAGGACATCCGCCTGGCCGCTTCCGTTGAGCGCGTCCGTCTCATTGCCGCCGCGGCGCTCGGCGATGCGGCTCAGCTTGATTACGCCCGGCGCGAATACCTCGACGGCCTGGCGGGGCAGGAAGCGATCCTCACCGACCCCGCGCTGCGACCGGAGTCGATGACGGAGGAGGCCGCGGCGCAGGGCCTGCGCATCATCCGGGCCGAGTCGGCGTGGTCTTTCCTCTGGGCCGGCTTCAACACCGAGCAGGCCGCCGAGATCATTGAGTCCCAGGTGGAAGCCGTTGAGAACGCGGACGCGCAGAAGCGTTACCGCGGCATGCTCCTGCTTCGCCAGGGTGACATCGCCGGCGGCCGCGCCCTGCTGCAGGAGGTGCAGGACGTCCAGCCGCTCGCGCTCGTGGGCCTGGCGATCGCCGAAGAACTGCAAGGTCGCCCGCAGGAAGCCGCGGCGATTTGCGCCGATATCGCAATGCTCATGCCCGGCTCGCTCGCCGGCGCCTGGGCCCGCACGCGACATGAGGTTCTCACCGGTTCGCCGGCTCCGTTGCCGGAACAGGCCGGCGATCTGCGCTCGCTCGCGCAGGCGGTGCCGGCGTGGCTGGATGGCATGGTGCGCAATCCGACGCGCGCGGTGCACCTGCGCACGCGCCTCGATCCGGACACAATCGACGTCCTCGGCTCGACTCGCCTCACGATCAGCGTGAAGAACACGTCGCGCATTCCCCTGGCCGTCGGCCCGGAGAAGGTCATTAACTCCCGCCTGCTGCTGAGCCCACAGATCCAGGTCGGCATCGCGAACGCGCCGTCGGCCGACATCTCGCACGTCCTCAGCGCCGAGCGCCGCCTTCGTTTGATGCCCGGAGATGAGTACACCTTCACCGTCGACCCCTGCGACGGCCTGCTCGGCACGGTCATGCACGAACTCGCCGGGCGCTCGCTCCGGATGCGCTGGCGCGTCCTTCAGGGCTTCACCATCAACGATCAGGGCGCTTACACCCGCGCTCCCCTCGGGCAGGCGGCGCAGACGCCCATGCTCTACCGCCATCCCTCGCGCCTCGCCGATTCCGGCGCGCAGCAGCTTGAAGAGTGGATCCGCACCGGCACCGCGCTGGATGTCGCCGAAGCCCTCTGCGTCCTGCGCTGGAAGCTTGGTGAACAGGCCAACGCCGGATTCCCGGCCGATGAACTGCTCGCCATCGGCAGCGCTCTGGCCGATCGCTACCCGCGGCTCAACCGCGCCGAGCGATTCTTCATCGCCGCGCTGCTGCCCCTCGGCGTTCAGAGCCCCTGGCTCGCTCCCGTGGATGAAGCGATCGCCGCCGAGCAGGATGCCGACGTCGCCCTCGTCGCATTCCTCGTCCGCGCAGACGGCAGGCCCGAGTCTCCCCTGCACGCCGCGGCGGCCAATGCGGATGATGAACGCCTCCGCAGCGCTGCCGAGCGCCTCCAGCTCAGGCGTGAAGGCGCAGCTTCGGGAGCCGCGCGCCGGAGCAACTGATGGCCACATCGCCCGACCTCTCCCACGCCACCCAACCCGGCGGCGAACGGAGCGACGTCGGGCTCGCTTCGCGGCCGCCGCGCTCACTCAAACGATGGCTCTGGATTGTCGCGGGCGCTGCGCTCATGGCGCTGGCCGTCTTTGTCGCGCTGCGCAGCGGCGGCATGGGGCACGCGGCGGAGTCACTCCGCCAAGCCGCGCCCGCAACGGTCGCCGCGCTGCTCCTCCTGCCTGTTGCGAGTTGGCTGCTCACCACCACGCTCTTCTGGGCGCTCACCATCCGCTTCGGCCGCGTTCGCTGGACGGAGATGGCCGCCCTCATCGGGGCGTCATGGCTGTTGAACAACCTTCCCATGCGCCCCGGCATGCTCGGCCGCGTCGCGTACCACCGCCTTGTGAATGACATCCCCGTCGCCGCTTCCGTGCGCGTGATGCTCGAGGCGCTCATCTGCTCCGCATTGGCCGGCGCGCTCGCCACGGCCGGACTCGCCGCGGCGGCCGGGCACATGCTCGCAGCGCTCGTTCTGCTTGCCGGGGCGGGCGTCGCCGCGGCGTTCGCCCTGCGGATGCTCCGCCGACGGAAGACCCCATTGCCCCTGTCTCTCCTGCTCCTCGGCACGCTGATTCGCCTGGTCGATATCGGCGGCTGGGTCTTCCGCTACTGGCTCCTGCTCCGCCTCGCGGGCCTGTCCGCCTCCGCCATTGAGGCCCTTGCAGTGACCATTGCCAGCATGCTCGCTTCCATGACCCCCGTCCAGTTCGGCCTCCGCGAGTGGGCCGTGGGGCTCGCCGCGGCCGCCGCGGGGCACGGCGGCGACCCCGCCCAGGTCCTCTCCATGGGCCTCGCGGCGGACGTCCTCAACCGGGGAATCGAACTGCTTCTGGCCCTTCCCCTCGGTCTGGCGGCCTTTTTCCTCATTTCCCGGGGCGTCCGGGCCGCCCGCAGCGTCCCCCGCGCGGACAATACAGACAAGGCCGCCGGTATGCCGGAACGTCCAGCCCGGCCGGATACCTAGAACAGGAATACCCGATTTTGGGTATATACACAGGGGGTGGAGTGGGCCGATGAATGGGTGGGACGACAACGCGAGAACGGACTTGAGCCTTCACGGGGCCGGGCAGACCGCCCGTCCCACGCCCCGTACCGCGCGCAGCAGGGAACGCTGAACGATGGTAAACAAGATTGAACAGGACCACCAGCGCTTCCGCCAGATCGTCCGCGGCAAGATCCGCCGCGAGTTGCGACGCTTTATCTCCCGCGGCGAGTTGATCGGCCGCGAGGGCAAGCGCTTCGTCTCGATCCCGGTTCACGACATCGACATCCCGACCTTCCGCTACGGAGACAACTCCGGCGGCGTCGGCATGGGTGATGGCGACGAGGGTGACAAGGTCGGCCCCGGCCAGGGCGCGCAGGGCGGCACGCAGGAAGGCAAGCACATCCTCGAGGTCGACGTCTCGCTGGAAGAACTTGCCGACATTCTCGGCGAAGAGCTTCAGCTTCCGCGCATCGAGCCCAAGGGCGAGCACCGCATCACCACGGTGAAGGACAAGTATTCCGGCATCCGCCCGACCGGCCCGGCATCACTGCGCCACTTCAAGCGCACGTATCGCGAAGCGCTCAAGCGCCAGCTTTCGATGGGCGCGTATGACCCGGAAGATCCGGTCATCATTCCCATCCGCAACGACATGCGCTACCGGAGCTGGACGGAGGTCAAGAAGCCGCAGTCCAACGCCGTCATCGTCTACATGATGGACGTCTCCGGCTCCATGGGCGATGAGCAGAAGGAGCTTGTCCGCCTGGAAGCGTTCTGGATCGACACGTGGCTCCGCCGCAACTACGAGGGGATTGAAAGCCGCTACGTCGTCCATGATGTCGTCGCGCAGGAAGTTGACCGCGCCACGTTCTTCTCGGTGCGAGAGGATGGCGGCACGCGCATCAGTTCCGCCTTCGCGCTGGCGAAGGAACTTCTCGAAGCGCACTACGACCCCGCCGACTGGAACGCGTACGTGTTCCACTTCTCCGACGGCGACAACTCCAGCGAGTCCGACAACCGCCTGTGCGTTCAGATTCTCCGCGAGCATCTGCTGCCGCGCATCAACATGTTCGGCTACTGCCAGGTCACCAGTCCGTACGGCAGCGGCAGCTTCATCAACGTCCTGCGCGACGCCTTTGAAGGCTCCCCCGGCGAGGGGAAGCGTGACGAGCGCGTCGTCACCAGCCGCGTCAACGACCGCGACGACATCTACGAATCTCTCCAGACCCTCTTCGAAGCCGGCCGCTAGGCCCGTGCCCGTGGCACAGGCATCCCGCCTGTGGTGCCCCGTGGCACAGGCGTCTCGCCTGTGACGTCCCGCCTGTGACCCAACCCCTTCCCACCCCCTCGCCCGCATACGATTCCTCATTCGGGGCGAACCCCCGCGCGTGAAGTGGAAGCATGTTCTTTTTTCCGGTCTACGCCGTTCTGGTCTGGTATTTTGCGCTCAAGTGGCGTCGCCGCTGGCGCTCCCTCGCGGCGGTCACCCTCGGCTTCCTGGGCGTCGTCGTGATCTGGATGTTCCACTCCTGGCTGAACGTGCAGACCGACGGACGCATCAACGTCTGGTGCCTCCGCGTGCTCCTGGCGCCGTACGGCGCGCTCATCACGTTCGTCGGCCTCTATCTGGCCGCGCTTCCCCGGCGGCCGATCCCGGACCACTGCCGCCTGTGCGAGTACGACCTCCGCGGCCTCATCCCCGCCCCGGTGTGTCCGGAGTGCGGCCGGCGGCACGCACCGCTCCCCGGGATCGACCGGCTGACCAGCGACCTCGCCGAGTAGACGGCGCAACCCCGATGCGCCGCGGCTGCGACGCAAAACGGAACGTGTTGCGCGCGCAGGAATGTCGATGCGCCGAAGAAAAATCCGGCTTTTTGAAAATTTCTTAACTCGCGCTCCCGCCCTGCCTTGCGCTTCCGTCTGCCCTCAAAACGGTAACTCCTGCGCGCCCGAAGCGTACCGCACGCCCAATTGTGGAAGGCCTTCCTCTTTTCGTTTCCAGTTCCCTCACCCCTTGAAAGTCCGGACGAATGAAGACGCGTCGATTGCAGATCTGCTCATCCCAAGCCGACCCATGACCGGATCGGCTCCCGTGGCCCGGGCAATGGCCGACATTTGAAGACACGCCTCTCGCGGGAGAGACTTGCGCAACATCGAGTGGGCGCGCCGGGGACAACGCCGGTGCGCCCATTCTTTTTTGCATCGTGCCAACTCAGCCGCGAATCAGCCGCACCAGCGCGCCGATCAACAGCACCGCCAGCGGCATCCCGCCGATCAGCAGCCATCGGATCGCCAGCATCTGCACCTCGCCGATCGGCTTGATCCGGGCGATGTCCTGCGCGGCCGCGCTCGTCGCGACATACTCATCCCGCCCCGCCAGCCAGAACACGCTGGACTCCAGCAGTTCCAGGTTGCCCGGAAAGTGAAAAGCGCGGCGGCTGCCGACGACCGAGGCCGCCTGCGTCAACGGATCGCTCATCCACAAAAAGCCCGAGGTCACGACGACAAGTCGCTGTGGGGGTTGTCCTTCCCGCGGCGCCTCGACCGCGGCGACCACCGTCCAGGGCCCGTCTCCGTCATCCCGCGCCGAGTCTTCATCCGGCGGGTTTACCACCGAGGCGTGCTGGCTCGCCGGCACCTGGCTGAACGCCACCCAGTCCGATTCGGCCCACGTCGCGTCGTTGTCCTCAATCCGGATCACCGGTGAAACGCGCACGCCTGGCGTCTCTGCGCCTGTCTCGCGCACGCGGATCGGCATCGGCCATGGCAGGCGCGTCCGCAGGCCGCGAATCGCGCCCGCCAGCGGATGGTCGCCCGTCTCCATGACGGCGTCGAAGATGGGAGTCACGACGCGACCCTGCTGCGTGATGCCCTCCTGCAGCAGCGGGCGCCCGGTGTCCACCGTCATCCCGAACCGTTCCAGGAAGGACACCATCGGATCCGGGTTCCCCGTCGTCGGCAGCGTCGAGGGGTGCACCGAGAGCAGAACGTTCTCCCCCGCATCCACCAGGTCCTCGATCGCGTTCACGAGCTGGTTCATCCGGAGCGCATCCTGCGGCGTCCGCGGATTCGTCGGCAGCACCATGTACACCACCGGGCGCGTCGCCGCGTTGGGGAAGCCCGAGAGGTCGGGTCGCTCATTCTCGAGCATCACCGGCCACTCCGCCACGCCCACGCCGCGCATCGACAGCCGCTCCATCGCCTCACCCACCAGCGGCCACTGCGGCGAAAACCGCTGCTCCTCCGCGTGCAGGAACACGACGATCGGCAGGTGCTCATCGCTCACGGAGCCGATGGCGGTCGCCAGCAGTTCCTCCGCGCGCTGGCGCTGGTCGATCTGAAACGGCCGCTCGTCAAGCTCCAGCCGCGGCGGGAACAGGGTCGAGAAATCCACCGCCGTGACGCCGCCGCGGGGCCCGTCCGGCGGACCGACCACAATGACGGCGCTGGTCCGCTCCAGCGTGCGCGCCACGCTGAGGATCGCCAGGGGCGGGGTCCGGTCGAGCGCATCGGCCGCGCGCAGCGTCGTGTCACGAACCCGCCGCCCCGTCTCCAGCGCGGGACGCAGCGCATCAATCACGCCCTCCGGCGCAAGCCGCTCGCGCGGGTTGGAGATCCGCTCCAGGTCGCGCACGAGCTGACCTACCTGCTCGGCGACGCTCCGCAGAACGGGTTGCAGCCCGTCGTAGGCAAGGTCGATCGGCGGGATCGGGGCGAGCTCCAGCCGCTGCTCCATCGCCGCGCGGGCCGCCGTCGCCGCCTCGACGAGATCCGTCGCCAGCAGCCGCGCCGCGGCGGCGCGCTGCGTGAGCCCTTCGGCCAGCCCGGCAACCTCCCAGTCGGCCGGCGCCTGCTCCGCGGCCCGCGCCAGGTGTTCGTTGAGCGTGTTGAGCGACTGGGCCGATGCCTCGGCGCTCTCCGCCGCCGCCAGCAGCGCATCGGCCTGTTCCGTGATCTTCCCCTCGTGCGCCGCGACCAGGTCGCTCATCAGCGCGGTGAATCGTTCCACCCCGCTCGCCTGGGCGATGTCGAGGACCGTCACCGAGATGCGATTCGATGCGCGGTTGAAGGTGTCCAGCACGTCAAGGGTGCGCTGCGCCCCTTCCGGATCGATCGATTCAAAGTTCGCCGCGATGATGATGTCGTAGTCGGCGTCCAGTCCTTCGATCATGCGCTGGGTCCGTTCGGCCAGCACGTGCTCGCGCGTGGAGAGGGCCGTGATCTGCACCGTCAGCCGCGACGCGATCAGCAGCAGAAACGCGCACGCGGCGGTCGCCGCCAACGCCGTGACCACGCTGTTGAGCGCATACCGCCCGCGCCGGCGGGTCGCCGTCCGGGGTGGCGGAGGCCGGCTGCCGGAGGCGTTGGCCGGTGGGGGGGCAGTGCGCTTTCCGGTTTTGTTCGCGCTCATCGCCACCTCCGCGACTCGAGCCCCAGCGTGGCCATGACCAGGAACCACGTCGACGTGATCACGAAGAACGCCACGTCGCCGGTGTTGATCAGCCCCTTGGCAAAGTCCGTCAGCCGCACCTGCGGCGACATGGCAAAGATCGCGCGAGCCACCGGCTCGGAGACTCCCGCCGCGATGCGGGTCAGCCCGATGTCGATCCCGATCAGCACAAAGAACGTTCCCAGCCCCGCCAGCGCCTGGCTCGACGTCAGAGAGGAGACCAGCGTGCCGATCGCCAGGTAGAGCATCCCGAGCAGGGCGATGCCGAGGTACCCGGCGATGATCGGGCCGTAATCCGGGCGCGACGCCCACTCGAGGAGCAGGACGTACACCAGCGTCGGCGCGAGCATCGTCAGCAGGAACAGCACGCCCGCCAGGTACTTGCCGACGATGATGTTCGCCTCGTGGATCGGCGCGGTCAGCAGCGGCTCGACCGTCCCTGTGCGCACCTCTTCGCTCAGCAGCCGCATGGAGATCAGCGGCGCGATCACGATCAACAGCGCCCACCACACATGGAAGAACGGCCGCATCGTCGCCGCCTCGCCCGGGATCAGCGACCGGCTCACAAACATGTACCCGCTCAGGCACAGGAAGAGCGCCAGGGCGATCCACCCAAGCGCTGTCCGGAACATCGATGCGTATTCGCGCCAGGCCACCGCGCCCAGCGGCCCCAGCGGCGACAGGAGACGACTCATGCGGCCACGCCCTCCTGCCCAGCCGGTGCCTCCTCGATAATGCGCATGAACAGTTGCTCCAGTGAGGGTCTCGCCCGGCTCACCTCGCGCAGCGTCGCGCCCGCGGCGACCGCCGCGGCTGCCGCGGACTCGCGCAGGTCGTGTGCGCCTGAGGGGGTGAGCGAGACATGCGTCCAGCCGTCGTCGCCCGTGCGATCCTGCACCCGCGCAACGCCGGGGAGTTTCCTGAGTTCGGCCAGCAGGCGGGGCACGTCTGCGATTTTGACCTCCAGTTCGCACGGCGCGGCCCCGGCGAGGCGGTCCACCAGTTCCGCCGGCGTCCCGTCTGCTCGCAGTTCGCCGCGGGCGATGATGATCACGCGGTCGCAGGTCCGCTCCACCTCGGGGAGGATGTGGGAGGAGACCAGCACCGTTCGCTCCTCAGCCAGGCCGCGGATCAGGGCCCGCATTTCCCTGATCTGGGTGGGGTCCAGGCCGTTGGAGGGCTCGTCCAGCACCAGCACGGACGGTTTGTGGAGCAGGGCGGCGGCCAGTCCTGTCCGCTGGCGGTACCCTTTGGAGAGGTGCCCGATGCGGCGGCGGATGACGTCCTGCAGCCAGCACTGCCGGGCGGCCTCCGGCACGGCGGCTTTTACCTCCCGCCGGGACATACCGTACAGGCGGGCGCGGTACGTGAGATAGTCGGCCACGCTCATTTCAGGGTATAGCGGGGCGGATTCGGGGAGGTAGCCGATACAACGCCGGGCTTTCAGGGAGGCGTCGATCGTGTCGTGGCCGCACACCTGGATCGTCCCGGCGGAAGGAGGGAGAAAGCCGGTAATCATGCGGATGGTGGTGGTTTTCCCAGCTCCGTTCGGGCCCAGCAGGCCGACGACCTGGCCGGGGCTGGCCGCGAACGAGACATCCTTAACCGCCTGAACCGGGCCATACCACTTGCTGACGTTGTTAACGGCGATCATGAGGGGCGAGCACCATAGGACGGGTCGGACACCCCATCCGGCTGAAGTGCAGCCTCGGTTCGGCCGAAACCGATGGATGGGCGGGATCCTGTTTGGGTACAATTACTCGGTTGTTCAGCTGTGAGCGGCAAACAAACGCCTCCATCCCGACCGAAGTTGTTGCTGGTGCCTGGCCCCGACGTGGCCGCCACCGATCTGGAGGCCCTCCTGCGGGAGACCTACGACGTCGTCGTCGGTCGGGAGGGGATGACGGCTGAAGAGATCGCCGCGGCGGACGCGGACCTGGTGCTCGGCGCCTCCGGCACGGCGGCTGACCCGTCGCTGGGCAACGCCGCGGATGTCCTCGCCGCAATAGGGGAGGGGGTGTGCCTGACGAGCCGCGAGGGGGCGGTTTTGTGGGCGAACGATGTTTTCCGGGCTTATGACGAGCAGACGCGGGCGCGGATTTCGGCCGTGTGTCGCCGGGCGGCGCTGCGGTTCGAGGAGCCGCTGCACGGGCGAGTGTTTCAGGACGGCCGGCTGCCGACGCGGGTCGAGGAACGCTTCGACGTGGCCAGCGGGGATGACTCCCGCATTTTCGAGGTCGTCGTCTCCCCGGTCAGCCGGAGCGGCGGGGCGGGGTACACGGGGCGCATCGAGCGCGTGGCGGCGATCTCCTGGGACCGCACCAACTCGCGCCGCTTTGAGCGCAAGATGGAGGCGATCGACCGGGCGGGGGCCGAGCTGGTCCGCCTGGATGCGGCGATCGTCCGCAAGATGCACGTGACCGACCGGCTGCAACTGCTGGAAGAGAAGATCGTCAAGTTCGCTCACGACCTGTTGAACTTCGACCACTTCTCGATCCGGCTCATCGACGAGCAGAGCGGCCGGCTGGAACTGGTCATCTCCACGGGGCTGCCGCCCGAGGCGATGGAGATGGAGATGTACGCCTCGCGCGACCGCAACGGCATCATGGGATACGTCGCGGCGACGGGGAAGTCGTACCTCTGTCCGGACGTCACGAAGGACCCCCGCTACCTGACGGGGCTTTACAACGCGCGATCGTCGCTGACAATTCCGCTCCGACTGCACGACCGCATCATCGGCGTGCTGAACGTCGAGAGCGAAAGGATCGCGGCATTCACGGAAGAAGACCGCCAGTTTGCGGAGATGTTCGGAAACCACGTCGCACTCGCACTGCACATCCTCGACCTTCTCGTCATCGAGCGATGTGCCACGGGGGAGAGCGTGACGGGAACGGTGGAGGGGGAACTGACCGAGCCGCTTGAGGACATCCTCCAGGAAGCGGAATGGTTAAAGGAGGCGGCGGGGCGGGATCCGAAACTTGCAGGCCACGTGGACCGCATCCGCCGCGACGTTGAGGCGATTCGCGATCGCGTGCGCCAGGCGGCCCGCGGCCCGCAGAACATTCTGGGCGCCGAGCGGGCGCTGGCCGAGCAGCGGCGCGATCCGCGCCTGGAAGGCCGCCGCATTCTCATCGCCGACGATGAGCCGCGGATCCGGCAGATCATCCGCGACGTCCTTCGCGCGCGCGGCTGCGAGGTGACGGTCTGTCCGGACGGCGGCGTGGCGGTCGAGGAACTCGAGGCCAGCGCGTCTGGTCAGCACTACGACCTGATCATCAGCGACATCAAGATGCCGGACAAGAACGGCTACGAGGTCTTCTCCGCCGCGCGGCGGGTGGATGCCGATGCGCGTGTGATCCTGATGACGGGGTTCGGCTACGACCCACACCACTCGATCGTGCGGGCCAGCCAGGAGGGGCTGCAGTGCGTTCTCTTCAAGCCGTTCCAGATCGAGCGGCTGCTGGAAGAGGTCTACAAAGCGCTCGCACGGCAGCCGAGCAAGACGCGGTGACGCAAATGGCCGGCAAGTGGATCAAATTGAAGTCGAAGATGAGCGCTGAAGCGCAGGCGCGGGTCAATGCGCGCGTGCAGGCCACGCTCTCAGGCATGAAGATCGCGGACGATGCGGCACGGGTTTCCCGCCGCGAAGACGCTCGCCGGGATGTCGCGCGTGACGACGCTTCCCGCGCCGATCACGGCGCCTGTGCCGATGCGGACGCCGGGGAGGATGATCGCGCCGCCGCCGATCCAGGCGTCTGACCCGATCTCGATCGGCTTGCCGGCTTCCAGTCCGCGCCGGCGTTCATCAGCCTTCATCGGGTGCGTGGCTGTGTAGATCTGGACGGCCGGGCCGAAAAGCGTGAAGGCCCCGATGCGCACCTCGCACACATCCAGCACGACGCAGTTGAAGTTGAAGAAGACGCGCTCGCCCAGGTGGATGTTCGCGCCGTAATCGCAGTAGAACGGCGGCTGCATCCACACGCTGTCGCCGCCCGCGCCGAGCAGGCGCGTCAGGATGCCGCGGCGGGCTTCGTGCTCCGCCTCGCGCGTGGCGTTCAGCGCCTGGCAGAGGTCGCGGGCCCGCTCACGCGCGGCGACGAGCTCCGGGGCCAGGGGATCGTACAGCTCCCCCGCCAGCATCTTCTCACGTTCGGTCGCCACTGATCCACCCCCCCTTCGTCGCGGTTGCCGGTCGAGCCGGCCTGCTAACTGCGATCATCCCTTCCGTCGCGCGACGATGACGCGCGGGAGTCCTTCAAAGTCGGTCTCGATGCGCGCCCCTTCGAGCTTCGCATTGGCGCGGGCCAGTTCCAGCGCTTCATCGGCGTGGGAGGCCGCGACCTCGACCATGATCAGCCCGCTTGGGCGCAGCAGGTCCGGCCCGTGCTCCAGCAGCGGCCGAGCGAACTGCAAGCCGTCGGGGCCGCCGCGGAGCGCTGATTCCGGCTCGTAGTCCTTCACGTTGGGCGCGACGTCGCCCCATTCGTCGTCGGGGATGTACGGCGGATTGGAGACCAGGTAGTGCAGCGTGCGGGCTGACGGGTGAGTCAGGAGCGGCTGGAGCAGGTCTCCCTGCAGCAGTTCCACCCGGTCCTGCACCTTGTGCCGCGCGGCATTCTCGCGTGCAACCTCCAGCGCATCGGCGGAGACGTCGGTCGCGACCACGTGGGCGCTGCGCATGTTCTTCGCCAGCGCGATGGCGATGCAGCCGCTGCCCGTGCACACATCCGCAATCACGACGCCTTCGCCGTCCTTGCCGCCGAAGCCGGGCTCGGCGCGGTTGTGCAGCAGCACCTGCTCAATGATGGTCTCCGTCGCCGGCCGCGGCACGAGCACACGCCGGTCCACCTTGAAGGGCAGACCGTAGAACCAGCCCTCGCCAACGAGGTACTGCACCGGTTCGTTCTTCAACGCGCGGCCGACCAGCTCGCGCAGGGACTGACGCTCCAGCGGCGTTGCGGGACGGTCGGCATCCATGTAGAGCCGCAGGCGCTCGCACCCGATCACGTGCGACAGGAGCAGTTCAGCGCACAGCCGCGGCGAATCGAGCTCCTGCCGGGTGAACGCATCGACCATCCAGTTCAGGAGCGTTCGGGTCGTCCAGTTCTGGTTGGCGGTGCGCATGGTTCGGTCACAGGGCGAACGTACCAGTCAGCGGCGGACGCCGGCTTCCAGTTGATCGCGCACGAAGCGGCGTGCGGCGGCGTCGGCGTGCATGACGTCTTCGAGGGATCTGATTGGCGTCGCGCCGAGGGCTTCCATCGCATCGCGGGTGAGTTCGCTGATGCGTCCGAAAGCCAGGCCGGGGCCGTCTTCGGCGAGGAACGCCTCCACCGCGGTTTCGTTGGCGGCGTTGAGGATTGCGCCGGCGGTGCCGCCGGCGCGCAGGGCGTCATAGGCGAGACCGAGCGCAGGGAAGCGCTGCAGGTCGGGCTCTTCAAACTCCAGCCGCGCCATCTGCCGCAGTTCAAGCCGCGGCGCGCGACGCTGGGCCCGCTGCGGGAACGTCAACACCGTCTGGATCGGCACGCGCATGTCGTTGGGCCCGAGCTGCGCGATGAGGTTGCCATCAATGAACTCCACGAGCGAGTGCACGATGGATTGCGGGTGAATGAGAACGTCGATCTGGTCGGCGGGCAGCCCGAAGAGCCAGTGCGCCTCGATGACCTCCAGCGCCTTGTTCGTGAGCGATGCGGAATCGATGGTGACTTTCGGCCCCATGCGCCAGGTCGGGTGGTTCAGCGCTTCGGCGGGCGTTGCATCGTGGACGCGCTGCAGCGGCCACGTGCGGAAGGGGCCGCCGGAGGCCGTGAGGATCAGCCGCGCCACAGAGGGCGACGAGGCGCAGGGTGGGCAGAGCTGGCGCGTGGTCGAGGCGTCTTGCAGGCACTGCCAGATCGCCGCGTGTTCGGAATCGACCGGCAACAGGCGCGAGCCGGAGGCCCGGGCCGCCGGAACGACGAGTTCGCCCGCGGCGACCAGCGTTTCCTTATTCGCCAGGGCGACGTCGCGACCGGCTTCAACGGCCGCGAGGGTCGCCGGGAGGCCCGCCGCGCCGACCATCGCCGCCAGAACGATGTCGGCCTCCACCTCTCGCACGAGGCGTTCGGCGGAATCGCTGCCGCGGAAGAGGGTGATGCCCTCCGGTGGTGAGACGCCGTCGCCATCACGCACGGCGACATGGCGGACGCCGAAGCGCTGCGCCTGCTCGAACGCCTCCGCGGCACGCCTGCCCGCGGCGAGCCCGACGACGCGGTAGCGGGGGGGCGCTTCACCGTCGGCCGCGGCGGGGCGCTCGTCGGCGAGGGCGTTGAGGTGGGCGACGACATCAAGCGCCTGGCGCCCGATGGAGCCCGTCGAACCCAGAATGATCAGCCGTCGCTCGTGCATCACTCATCCTGCGAGAGTCGGCCCCGCTCGCTGGGAGCGAGCCGCCGCCGTGAAGAGTAGAGCGATCGACGCGGCGCGGGGGCCGGGGGCGTGGTCTGCGCCGGGGGCGGCTGTTTGTCTGCCGCGGCGGGTTGATCTGCGCCGTTGCTGCTGGATGACTTGGCGTCGGGTTCTGCCGCGCCGTTGCGGCCGCCGCGCTTGCGGCGACGGCGCTTCTTGCTGCCGCCGGACTCGCCGGTGGTTTCGGCGCTTGGAGTCTCCTCGGCGGCGGGCGTGCTTTCCGACGGCTCTTCACGTGCGGCGGGCTTCGCTTCGCCGGACGGCTTGGCTTCGCTGGCGGGCGCAGCGGCTTCCGTCGGCGCGGCGGTGGCGTCGCCGGTTCCGTTCTTCTTCCGGCGGCGACGGCGGCGCTTCTTCGAGCCGTTGGTCGTTTCAGACGAGGCGGCGGGCTCCTCTGACGGAGCGCTCGGCTCGGGCGTTGGCGCCTCGGGCTCGTGCGCGGCGGGTGGCGGCGCGGGCTTGCTCGCCTCGGTCGCGGGGGCCGCTTCGCCGGCGTCGGCACGGGGGGCCTCGCCGCCGTTCTTGCGGCCGCCGCGGCGGCGACGGCGCTTGCGCTTGCCGCCCTCGCCCGTTGCGGCTGGTTCGGCGGCAGCGGTCTGCTCGGGTGCGGGTTTGGGCGCCTGCTCCTCGGCGGGCTGGCCCTGGCCGTTCTCGCCGCCCTTGTTGCGGCCTCGACCGCCGCGGCGACGGCGGCGGCGCTTCTTCTTGCCCTCGGCGGGCTCTTCGACTTCATCGAACTCGCCGGGCAGCGGCGGCTCTTCCTCGATCTCTTCGATTTCGGGCTCGAGATCCTCGACGACCTCTTCGCCCGGCTCGGCGGCCCAGGATTCGTCCGTGCCGACGGGCTCTTCCCACTGCTTCAGATCCTGGTCGCGCAGCTTCGTCTTGGGAAGCTTCTCGACGTCCAGGTCCGCCCCGCGCTCGTCGTACGCGTGGAACACGACGCGATCGACGGGAACGGCGTCGCTGACGCGCACTTCCACGTTCTTGCCGCTGAGCCGCTCGACGCGGCTGAGCGCTCGGCGCTTGGAGGAGAGCAGTTCGCCGGAAAGCCGTGCGGAGACGACCATCTCAACGCGAGCGACGCGCTCATGGCCGAGCAGGGCGGACAGTTCGCGCAGGGCGTCGGCCGCGACACTCTGCGGTCGCTGCACCATGCCGCGGCCGCGGCAGGTGGGGCAATCGGCAAAGTGGACGCTTTCGTGGCTGCCGCGCATGCGCTGGCGCGTCATTTCGAGGATGCCGAAGCCGCTGATGGGGAGGATGGTGGTGCGGGCGCGGTCGCGCTTGAGGTTTTCGCGGAAGCGCGCCTCGATCTCCTTGCGGTGCTTGGCGGACCGCATGTCGATGAGGTCGTGGATGACGAGCCCGCCGAGGTCGCGCAGGCGAAGCTGGCGGCAGATTTCGTCGGTGGCCTCGAGGTTGGTGCGGAAGGCGGTGGTTTCGGCGTCCTTGGCGTCGCGCATGCGGCCGGAGTTGACGTCGATCGCGACGAGCGCCTCGGTCTCGTCGATGACGAGGCGGCCGCCGGAGGGAAGAGGGACCTCGCGCGAGTGGATGCGGAGGATCTGCTCCTCGATGCCCATCGCGTGGAAGAGAGGCGTCTTGCCGACGTGGTGGGCGAGCTTGGTGGTGCTGCGCGGGGCGACGATCTTGAGGAAGCGGGCGGCGCGCTTTACGGCGGATTCGTTGTCGATCACGATGCGATCGATGTCCGCGGCGAGCAGATCGCGCAGCGAGCGCACGAGCAGGTCGGACTCGGAATAGAGCAGGCGCGGCTTCTTGCCGTGCTTCCAGCGGCGCTCCATGTCCTTCCAGAGGCGCTGCAGGTAGGCGAGGTCGCGCTTCAGTTCACGCTTGGTCTGGCCGAGTCCGGCGGTGCGGAGGATGAAGCCGAAGCCGTCGGGCAGATCGAGTTCATCGAGCACCTTGCGCATCTCGCGCCGAACGTCGTCGTCCTCAACCTTGCGCGAGACGCCGACGTGATCCATGTGCGGCATCATCACGAGGAAGCGCCCGGGGACGCTGAGATAGCTCGTGACGGTCGGGCCCTTGGTGCCAACGCCTTCCTTGATCACCTGGACGGCGATCTCCTGGCCGCGTCTGAGGCATTCCTGGATCGGCGGGCGCTCGCGCCGGGGCGTCTTCTTGCCGACGCGCTCGGTCGTCTCTTCGTCCTCGCCCGGGAAGTACTGGGGGTGGACGTCGCTGATGTGCAGGAAACCGTTCTGTTCCAGGCCGAAGTCGATGAAGGCGGCCTGAATGCCGGGCTCAACGTTGACGACGCGGCCCACGTAGATGTTCTGGACGTGGCCGGCGGAATCCATCCGCTCAGCGTGGAACTCCTCGAGCCGTCCATTGTCGAGGATCGCCACCCGGCATTCCTCGCCGGGGACGTAGTTGATGACCATTTCGCGCATCGGGGGTGAGTCCTTTCCTCGTGCCCCTCACGGCGTCGGTCCACCGCGCTGTGGCGCCCCCGCTCTGGTCGGGGGCGTGGCCGCAGGCCGGAGCCTGGACGGGTGGCGCGGGATACGGGCGGGGAGGGGCGGTGCGTCCGGGCCGTCGCGGCGTTGCCGCGCGGGGCCGTCGGTGGCGCACTGCGATGCTTGCCATTCCCGAGGCGGGGAAAGCTGGATCGCTCTTGCAGAGGATCGCACTGTCTGTCATTCGGCGGAACGCCCGTCGAGCGCCTCAGGGAGAATCTTTCGAACGCGGTCACGCAGGTACGCGCTGACCGCTACATCGGAATCGAGCGTGGCGGCCTTTCGGGCCAACCGCTCGCACTGGGGAATGGTGACGCTGCGGATCAGCCGCTTGAGGGGCGGAATCGCCGACGCCGTCACAGATAGCGTACGCAAACCGAGCCCGATCAGCAACATGGCGTACTCGAGCTCCCCGGCCGACTCCCCGCAGCAGGAGACGGGGATCTTGTTGCGATTGCCGGCCCGGATGACGTGGCGGATCAGCTTGATGACCGCCGGGTGGGTGGGGTTGTACAGGGAGGCGACCCGCTCGTTGGTGCGGTCCACGGCCAGGGTGTACTGGACCAGGTCATTGGTGCCGATGGAGAAGAAATCGACCTCGCGGGCGAAGGTGTCGGCCATCAGGGCGGCCGACGGGACCTCGACCATCATGCCGATTTTGATGTTGCGGTCGAAGGGGATCTTCTCCTCGTCCAGATCCTCCATGACGTCGTGGAGCAGGTAGCGCGCCTGGCGGAACTCCGTGGTGCTGGAGATGAGGGGGAACATCACCTTGATGTGTCCCAGGGCCGAGGCGCGGAGGATGGCGCGGAGTTGCCGTTGGAACATGGGGAGTGACTGGAGGCAGTAGCGGATGGAGCGGAGGCCGAGGAAGGGGTTGCGCTCCGGTTCGGCGGCGCGCTCCTGGGTGTACTTGTCTGCGCCCAGGTCGACGGTGCGGATGGTCAGGATCTTGCCGTTGAGGCGGCGGATCGCGCCGGTGTAGGCGCGGTAGTGGTCCTCTTCGGTCGGCTCGGTGCTGCTGGTGAGGTAGAGGAACTCGGTGCGGTAGAGGCCGACGCCGTCGCCGCCGGCCTCGAGAATGGCGGGGATCTCGCTGGCGAACTCGATGTTGCCCTGCAGCTCGATGCGCACGCCGTCGCGCGTTTCGGACTCGAGCGACGAGAGCTCGGCCAGGGAGAGCTGGTAGAGCCGGCGCTGCTTGATGAGCGACTCGTAGCGGTCGAGCGTTTCTTCGTCCGGATCGATGACGATGGTGCCGCGTTCGCCGTCGATGATGATGGTGACGCCGTCGTAGGCAACGTCGGTGACGCGTCCCAGGCCGACGACGGCGGGGATGCCGATCGCCTTGGCGAAAATGGCGGTGTGGCTGGTGCGGCCGCCCATGTCGGTGGCGAAGGCGATGACCTCGGTGCGGTCAAAGGCGGCGGTCTGCGAAGGGGTCAGGTCGCGCGCGATGACGACGGCCTGGTGATCCAGGCGCGAGAGTTGCGAGGCGTGCTCGCCGATGAGGTGTCGCAGCACGCGCGCGGACAGGTCGTAAATGTCGTCGACCTTGGTCTGGATCGTCGGCTCGGCGATGGCGGCGTACTGCTCGGCCAGGTCGTGAAAGCCCTTCCACGCGGCGTACTCGGCGGTGACGCGCTCGGTTTCGATCAGCGCGTACATCGGGTCGCGCAGGCGCGGGTCGGAGAGCATGCCGATGTGAAAGGCGAAGATCGCCGCGGCGTCGTCGCCCATCTCCTCCTGGGCCTGGCTGCGCAGGTCGCGGAGCTCGTTGATGCCGGCGTCGATGGCCTCGGTGAGGCGCTGGCGTTCGTGCTCGATCAGATCGGGGGCGATGTGCCGCTTGGGGATACGGCGCCGCTCCTCGTCGAGGACGAAGACGCGCCCGACCACGATGCCGGGTGAGACTGGGATGCCCTTCAGGGTCTGCATGGGGGCCGATTCATCTCGCCGCACCGCCCGCCGCCCACCAGGGCGATCGACCGTACAGGCAGCGAATGATAAGTGGCCTCAGCCCTGTTTGCAGCTTTCGACCTGTTCGGGTGGGGCAGGTGGGGGCTGATCGCCCTCGTTGGGCTCCTGGCCCGTTTCCTCTCTCGTCCGAGAAGTCTGCCCCTGGCCCTGCGGTCTGGCCGGCTCCGGCTGGCTGATGCGGCGCATGGACTGGTGAAAGAGCCGGTGTACGTTCATGGCAGGAACCACCTCCTCGGTCAGGCCGAACGGTACGCCACTCAGATCGGGGGGTTCGCAAGCCAACTTGACTTGGAGCCGATTTTGTGCTCTCATGCCGCTCTGCCATCGCGGCGGCCGAGTGCAGGGGGGTCTTGAGCAAGCGAGCGGGGAGCACCCAAACCTGGGGGGACGGCCTTTGTCTTTTGGACTTTTGTTCAGCCGCCGCCGCGGCACGGATACGGCATGACAACGATTACCGGAATTCTTGAATGGCCGCAGCGCGCGGAGGGGCGCGTTCGCCAGGTCTCGGGCACGACGCTGAAGCAGAGCGAGGATGACCCGTTCGTTCCGCTGGCGCTGGGTGAGCGGTACAAGCTGCGCGATGGGCTGGAGGTGACCGTTGAGGTGGGGATGCGCAAGCCGCGTCGCCGCCGGCGCGGGCGCGGGCCGCGATCGGTGCGGCCGGTGGTGGAGGCGATCCTGGCGATCGAGGGGATGGACCCGGAGAAGTTCGCCTCGCGCAAGCCGTACGAGGAACTGACGAGCATCGACCCGCAGCCGCGGCTGACGCTGGAGTACCCCGGGTGCCCGGCGTCGTGCCGCCTGGTGGACCTGTTCTGCCCGATCGGGCGAGGCCAGCGCGGCCTGATCGTGTCTCCCCCTAAAGCGGGGAAGACGACACTGCTGAAAGACGTCGCGATGGCCCTGCTGCGGAACCATCCGGACATCGAGCTGATCGTGCTGCTCATCGATGAGCGGCCGGAGGAGATGACGGACTTCCGGCGGAGCCTGGCCGATGCGCCGGGCGCGGATGGGCGGGTGCAGGTGGTGGGGTCGACGAACGATCACGATGTCGAGACGCACGTGGCGATCTCGACGACGACGATCGAGCGCTGCAAGCGGCGCGTGGAGACGGGCAAGCACGTGGTGGTGCTGCTGGACTCCCTGACGCGGCTGGGGCGCGCCTTCAACCGCTCACGCAAGCACGCCTCGAGCGGGCGGACGATGACGGGCGGGATCGACTCGCGGGCGCTGGAGGTGCCGAAGACGATTTTCGGGGCCGCGCGCAACACCGAAGAGGCGGGATCGCTGACGATCATCGCCACGTGCCTCGTGGATACCGGCAGTCAGGGGGACCAGGTGATCTTCGAGGAGTTCAAGGGGACGGGGAACATGGAGTTGATCCTGGATCGGAAGATTGCCGAGCGGCGCGTCTTCCCGGCGATCAACCTCGCCGCCAGCGGCACCCGCAAGGAGCACCTGCTCATGGCGGAGAAGGAACTGGCGACGATCAACGCCCTGCGGCGGCGCCTCCTGAACATGCCGCCGCACCAGCAGGTGGAGCAGTTGCTCGCCGCGCTGCAGCGGTTTCCCACAAATGAGGCGCTGGTCGGGATGGGGGGGTAGTGCGGCTCGGAAGTGGGGTTGGGGCTTGACATCATATGGCAAATTTGCCATAATGAAGGGCGAGCTCGACGCCGCCTACGAACGTCTACTTCTACCGCGACTCAACGGGCCGAGTGCCGGTGCTCGACTGGCTGCGCGAGTTGGGTGAGCGTGACACGAAGAGTCTCGACGCTTGCCTTGCCCGTGTACTGCTCCTGCGAACGCTCGGGCATGAACTCCGGCGTCCGCATGCGGACTTTCTGCGGGATGGCATCTACGAGTTGCGAGTCCGGCGCGGGCGTGTGAACTATCGGATGCTGTATTTCCTTCATGGACGCGACATCGCGATTCTGGCACATGCACTAACCAAAGAACAGAAGGTTCCGCCAGGCGACATCGAGAGAGCGCTTCAACGGAAGCACGAGTATGAGCAAAACCCCGAAAAACACAGGGCGACAATTGAAATCCCGGAAGATGCGAACGACCTCTGATGCGATCGAGATCATTGAGCACGAGTTCGTGCGGGGTGATCCGAAACGACGAGCGGCCATTGAGCAGGCGTATGAGGACGCTCTTGTCGGCCAACTCATTTACGATGCCCGTACCGCCGCGGGGCTCACGCAGGCGCAACTTGCGAAGCTGGTCGGCACGGATCAGAGCGTCATTTCGCGCCTGGAGCACGCGGATTACGATGGGCACTCGATGTCGATGCTGCGGCGGATTGCCGAGGCGCTTGGGAAGCGTGTCGAGATCCGATTCGTGGATGCGGACGCCGCGTAGCCGTCCTGTCGCGCGCGAGGGTTGAACGATGGGTGCGTCGGTTCCTGCGAGGTCTGAATCTCCGTTTGAGTGGAACGCGGGGGCGTGGTTTGGGGCGCAGGTGGGGGCCTCGTGCTGGATGCTGCTGGCGGCGCTTGTGCTGCTGGGGAGTGATGTGGCGGCGGCGGGAGGGGTGGGGTTGGTGTTTGTGGCGGCGAACGGCGCAGGGTGGCTGCTGTGGTCGCGGCGGGAGCGGATGCCGGCGTACCGGGGCATCCTGCTGCTGATCGTGGTGTTGGGGGTGGCGGCCCTGGCGGCGCTGGTGTGGATCGACGTCCGGGGTCAACTGCCGGTCTTGTGGCGGTATTCGGCGGGCGTTCAGCCGGGGTCGCGGGTCTTCACCTACGCGCTTCTGCTGGTGTACCCGGCCGTCGCGGCGATGGTGTGGGCCCGGGAGCGGTCGGCCCGGGCGGGCGGTTGAGGCGGGGGCGGCTGCTTCGGACGAGCAGATCTTTGATTGCTTGCGACTGAGTCTCAACAACCCTACACTTCGCCTGTCCGAGCACTTTCTCCGTTCTCCCTTTCTGCCAGGAGCACGCGACGTGAGCATCGCTGCACTCGATATGCCCCAGACGACCCGCCACGGCTCTTCTGACCTTGACGCTGCTCGCCCTGCCGCGGTGCCGCTGACGCGGCTTCGCGTGGGGCAGACGGCGGTCGTGCAGGCCGAGGGGCTCGCGGAGGCCGCGGGCGTGGATGGGGAGGATGGCGCGGCGATGCTGCGGGCGATGGGGCTGACGCCGGAGGCGCGGATTCGGCTGTGCCGCCTCGGCGAGCCGTGCATTGTCGCGGTGCGGTGTGCGTGCGGCGGGCAGACCCGGATCGGCCTGGCCCGGCGGATCGCGAGCCGCATCATGGTGCAGGTGGTCGCGTAGCGCTGGGGAGGATCGAAGCAGATGGCCGAGTCCGCACCGATTGCCCCGACGACGGGGGACGCTCCGGCTGCCGCCGCTGTGAAGGGCGAGGCCGCGGGCGGGAACGGGAGCGCATCGGACGGCGTTTCGGCGGGCGTGCGGCGGATCGCGCTGCTGGGGAACCCGAATACGGGGAAGACCACGCTTTTCAACCGGCTGTGCGGGTTGCGGCACAAGACGAGCAACTTCCCGGGGACGACGCTGGAGGCGCGGCTGGGGCGGGTGGGGGTGGAGGCCGGCTGGAAGCCGGCGGTCCATGCGGAACTGATCGATTTGCCGGGTGTTTACTCGATCGAGCTGGAGCAGCTTGAGGCGAGCGTTTGCCGCGAGGTGCTTGCGGGGACGACGGCGCCGCGGGGCGGTTGGGGCGCGGGAGGCGGGGACGGGGGGCGAGGGGGGGCGCCGGATGCCATCTGCGTTGTCGCGGATGCGACGAACCTGGGGCGATCGCTGACGCTGGCGGGGGAGGCGCTGCGGCGGCGGCTGCCGACGGTGGTGGCGGTGAACATGATCGATCTCGCGCATCGGCGCGGGTTGCATGTGGATGCGGCCCGGCTCTCCGATGCGCTCGGCTGCCGCGTCGTGTGCGTGAGCGCGCGGACGGGGGAGGGGTTGGCGGAGTTGCGAGCGGCGCTTGCGGGAGGGGAGGGGGGGGCTCAGATTCCTACGCGGACGCCGCCGGGGGATGAGGCGGGGTTGCGGCGGTGGGCGGATGAGCTCTTTGCGCACGCCGCGGCGGGATCGAGCGGGCTGGAGGAAGATACCTTCACCGATCGGCTGGACCGCGCCTTTACGCATCCGATCCTCGGGCTCGTGATGTTTGCGGTCGTGATGACGGGGCTCTTCTGGGGGCTCTTTGAGCTGGCCGCGTACCCGATGGACTGGATCGACATGATCTTCGGCGGGCTCGGCGGTCTCGTGGAGCGCGTGGTTCCCGAGGGGGACGTGCGGGATCTGCTGGCCAATGGTGTCGTGGCGGGCGTGGGGGCGACGGTGATCTTTCTGCCGCAGATCTGTTTGCTCTTCTTTCTTATCTCATTGTTAGAAGACACGGGGTATCTCGCGCGGGCGGCGTTCGTGATGGACCGGCTGCTGCGGCCGTTCGGCTTGTCGGGGCACGCGTTTGTGCCGCTTTTGAGTGCACACGCGTGCGCGCTGCCGGGGATCATGGCGTGCCGCGGCATTCCTGATCGGCGCGATCGCCTCGCGACAATCCTGATCGCACCGTTCATGTCGTGCTCGGCGCGCATTCCGGTGTACGCGCTGCTCGTCGTGCTGCTGTTCCCCGGCCGGCCGTCGCTGCAGGCGCTGGCGTTTACCGGCTGTTACTTCCTCGGGGCGATCGCGGGGCTTTTCACGGCGGCGCTCTTCCGTTCGACCATTCTCCGCGGCAGGGGACGGCCGATGGTGATGGAGCTTCCGTCGTACAAGCGGCCGAGCATCCGCACCGCGCTGCTGACGACGTACGACCGCGCCGTCGTCTTCCTGAAGAAGGCGGGCACGGCGATCCTGGCAATCTCAATCATCCTGTGGTGGCTCGGCGCGTACCCGCACGTGGACCCGCCGCAGGAGGCCGTCGCGTTGCAGACGCAGGCCGCGGCGGTCGCCCAGTCGCAGCCGGAGCAGGCCGAAGAACTCGAGGCCGAGGCCGCAGCGCTGGAGGCCCGGCACGCGGCGCGCAACAGTTTCATCGGCCGACTCGGCACGATCGTCGAGCCGGTCTTCCGCCCCCTCGGCTACGACCGCCAGCTCTCCGTCGGCGTGCTGGCGAGCTTCGCGGCCCGCGAGGTCTTCGTGACGACGATGGCGGTGATCGTCATCGGCGACGATGACGCCGACGTCGCCGATGAAGGCGTCCGCGCGCGGCTCGCCAACGCCAGCCGCGACGACGGCACGCCGATCTTCACGGCCGCGACGAGCTGGTCACTGCTGGTCTATTACGTCCTGGCGATGCAGTGCCTCCCGACGCTTGTTTTGACGGCGCGGGAAGCGGGGGGGGTCAGGTGGGCGCTGCTGCAACTGGGGTGGATGTGCGGGCTGGCGTATGTGTGTGCGCTTGTTGTGTATCAGGTGATGGCCTGAGCGAACTATCATCGGGGCATGTCTTCGGCCGCTTCGCGCTTGCCGTCCCCACTTGCGGTCACATCGGGCGTGATCTGGACCGTGCTGCTCCTCACGATGGCGGTCTGGACGTATCAGGCGGTTGACGGCGCTGCGTGGTTCCTGTGGATCATGGCGCCGCCGTGCGCCGTCTTTGTCCCGCTTGCGGTGTATGGCTGGTCGCGTGCCGCGGTCTTCGCCCTGATGCTGCCGCAGACGGCGTGCGTGGCCGGTTCCTGGATGATCGCCCGCGCCCTGTCAGGAGTGCCGGCGGACGCCAACGATGCGGCGGTTCTGCTCATCGTGCGAGTTATGGTGACCGCTGCCGAGTGGATCGTGCTTCTCGTCACGACGGTGGTCATCGCGACTCTCGTGAGGGTACCACCTGGCCGCGGCGGACCGCCCAGCGCGTGCAGCCGATGCGGCTACGACCTGACCGGCCTGACGCGCGGCGTCTGCCCGGAGTGTGGGATGTGGGTGAGAATGATGAAGTCGTGAACCGCTGGGCTCGCGTCTCGGCGCCCTGATTGGGGTGGCATGCTCAAACTCGTTTGAACATGTCGAGCGCTCACTTGACGCTCTCGTCATTCAACCTTGGCGCCGGTGACCGGCTCCGTCCTGTTTTCTCTGCGTTCCCTGCGCCTCTGCGTGAGACTCCTCACGCCGCCTGCGCCGTGGCCGCGGGGGCCGGCACGGTCCCGAACTGCACGAACGCCTGGGCCGGCAGGCTGAAACGCTCGCCGCGGCGTCCGTAGATGCGGTACTGGACGAACGCGCTGCCGAGCGGGATCTTCGCATCGCGCCACGTCTTGCGCCGGATGCTCGCCGCGTGCACGAAGGGGCCGTTGTCGATCGAGCGCATGATCGTGAAGAACTGGCCGCCGCGCACCGTGCCCTCCCAGGTGAGCGTGACCGCGCCGTCGCTGGCGGGCTGGGCGCGGACGGCGGTGGGCGTCGTCGGCGCGCCGATCGGTGTGCGCGGCGATGGGGCGGGAATCTCCGCCTCGGCGTACGTGTGGATGTCGCCGGTGATCTGCGCGTGCCCGCGGATCGTGGCCATGACCCCTGCGCCGAACCGCTTGAGCTTGTCCGTCGCGCTGTTGCGCGCCAGCGTCGCCGACATGGCGCGCTGCCGCAGCGCATTCATCTCCGCCGTCCGCTCGTCCGCTTCCTGAACGAGCTCGGCAAGCTGGTCGAGCTGCCAGCGCTCAGGCCGATGCGCGAAGGGTCCTGCTGCCAGACCGGCAGGTGCGTGCGGTAAAACTCGATCAGTTCATCACGGCCGCGGGGGACGACGAGCGACATGGGAGTCCCTTCTTCAAGGCATGGAGCCATGGAGACACGCAGGTGCGAACATTCGTGCGTGCCGAGTGACTTCATCGAACGGCTGAGCGGCGGACTTGAGCAGCGCTGCAATGAAAGTGTGCTCCACTGCGCGGCCGCCGCGCACCCCCGCACACCGGTCGTGCACCGCCGCACCGCGCACAAGTTGCGCTGCGCACCCGCCGCGCACCGCTGCACAACGACTGCGCAGCAGCGCACAACCACTGCGCAGCGCTGCGCAACGACCGCGCACCCCTGCAAAACGGCTGCGCAGCGCAACAATTGCGGGATGCGGGGGCCGATAACACCGCGGGCATGTCGGCGGGGCCCAAGCGCTGCAATGGCAGGGGGAGTACCCCCTGCCCGACCCCGGGGAGTCCGTGCCGCCTGCGGCGGCGGACTCAGAGCCGCGTGCGGGAGCACGCGGGACCGGCGCGCACGCGCCACGGTCTCATTCGCAACGGGTCGCCGGCTCGAACGGGTGGCAGGCTCGATGGTCAGCGAGCAACAGAATCGCTCGCCTGCTCCGGGTGCTCAGGCACGGCTTGCCCTTCGGGACAAGCCGT
>CAYWRO010000015.1:0-60918 GCA_964460345.1 uncultured Phycisphaeraceae bacterium
GCGGGCCGCGTCTTCTTGCGCAACCTAACCTGCGCCTAACGGCGCATAATGCTGTGACGGGCGCGTCTCTGTGGTCTGCACAATAGTCGCCCCCGCTCCCTTACGGTCGCGGCTCTGATGGAACGCTTCCTGACAGGCGCGTCTCTGTGGGTCAGAACTTCAGGACGATCTGGGCGAAGTAGTCCAGGTCGTTGTGCTCGCGGGCGCTCGGGGTGCTGTCGTAGCGGTCTTCTGCGCCGAGTTGGAGGGTGAGGTTCAGTTCCGGGTCGATGAGGATTTCCCAGGCGGCGCGGCCGGTGGCGCGGAAGTCGCTCAGGTCTTCCAGCGACGGGAACCAGGTGGCGTTCGCCGTAATGCGGTGTCGGGCGTTGAGCTGGTGAGATACTTCGAAGCCCGCGATCGCTTCGGGGGTGATGTCGTTGTCGGTTCCGCCGAACTCGCGCCGGCCGCCGACGCCGGCACGCGTGGTGAGCTTCGTGCGGTCGGAGTCGATGAATCGGAACGCCGCGCCGCCGCCGGCGCTGACGCGCAGGTCGTAATCCTTGAACTCGTCGTACTCGGTCTCGGCCTCGGCGAAGGCTTCCCAGGGGGTGTCGCGATAGGCCCAACTGTTGCGCGCGTTCGCGCGCAGCCAGTGCTCGCTGCGGCGCGAGCCCTCGTGGGCGATCGAGTAGGCCAGGTTGAGGTTGAGCGTCTCGCCTTCAAAGGTGCGCGTCGCGCCGGCGTCGTAGCGCAGGCGGAGCCGGTCGGCGTTGCCGTCGGAGCCATTGAAGCCGAGCGCCAGGCGGCCGCTCCAGGTTGGCTTGGCGCGAGTTGGCTCCGGTGGGGGCGGATCAACCGGTTCGGTTGCGTCACTCAGCCCAGGCTCAGCCTCGACCGGCGGGGCGGGCTCGGGCTCCAGCTGGCTCGCCGGGAGGCTTCGGGTTGACGTCGGCAGAACGGTCGCGTGCGCGCCCGGTCCCGCCGCGACGGCTTGTGGCGCCGCGGCGACGGCCGGCCGGGCCGATGCGCCCACGGCGCTGCGGACCTCGAGAACGCGAGAGCGGTCCATGGTGAGTCGGCCGAGGATCGGGTGGCTCACAGTGATGGTCGCGGCGTCGGAGGCGAGCAGGTCGCCGGAGAGCGTGTCGCCGTTGTCGAGCGTGAGGGTGACGGGGGAGCCGGGGGTCCGCTGAAGGGGGCCGGTCTGGGCGAAGGCCCGCGGCAGGAGCGCCGCCGCGGCGAGGATCACGGCGACGGCGCGCAGGGTGAGCCGCGCCCGTTGAAGGCGGCAAGGCGCAGCGGACTGGTCGCGGGCTGACGGCATGAGCGTGTGCCGGCTCCGGTCGGTTCGAAGGTGGATGGCGTCGCGGCCGGGAGATGTGTTGGGGGCCCGGTGAAGGGCCGGGGGCTGCATCGGTCATGGCCCGGCGAGGGCTTGCGGTTTTTGCGGCGTTGGGCCTGCCCGCGCTGCACTGAGCGCGGGCAGGCCGCCCCCGCATGTGAGCGGCCGGGGGGACGCCATCAGTCTTCGTGGCGCCGCGGCTCGGGTCCGCTCGCTGATCCGGGCTGTAATGGCGGAGGTCGGGGTGCCACCGATCTCCGCCCTTCTTCCCCTCCGACGGTCGGCCGTCCATGACCGCCTCTCTCCGGAGGTATGGATCGGCGGGAACTTGTGGCGACTGAAGCGTGTGGGAAGATTTTTTCGTTTTTGGGGGATCGGAGGGCGCGGCGCATGGAACGCCGGCTTCCAGCCGGCTTCGGGCGCGTGGCCGGTGTCGCTGGGGTATGGGGGTGTGGGGGGGTGGGGGGGTGGGAGAAGAGCGAAGAGCGAAGAGGAGAGCCGGCTGGAAGCCGGCGGTCCCAATTGGAGGCCGACTGGCGACCGGGGTCAGCCGGGGAGCTTGCCGGACTGCACGAACAGGTGGACGTCGCGTTGGGGGAAGGGGATGCCGACGCCGGCTTCGTCAAGTGCGACCTTGATGTTGCGCGTGAGGCGATCCTTCACCGCGCCGAAGTCAGAGGACTTGACCCAGACGCGCACGGCCCAGTTGATGGAGGACTCGCCAAGTTCGAGCAGGGCGACGGCGGGAGCCTGGTCCGCGAGGCGTCCCTGCACTTCGGTCGCCACGCGCGTGAGGATCTCGCGGACCTGGTCCAGGTCGGCCGTGTAGTCGGTGCCGACGCTCACGTCGACGCGGCGGGTGGAATGGTGCGAGATGTTTTCGATGGTATCGCCGAAGATCTTGCCGTTGGGGACGATGAAGCGCCGGTTGTCGAAGGTGTTGAGCTGGGTCGTGAAGATGTCGATCTCGTCGACCACGGCGGTGATGCCGGCGACGGTGACGACGTCGCCGACCTTGAAGGGACGGAAGACCAGCAGCATCATGCCCGCGGCGAAGTTGCCGAGGGTGCCGGAGAGGGCCATGCCGATGGCGAAACCGACGGCGGCGATGGCGGCGGCGAAGGAGGTCGTCTCGATGCCGAAGGTATTGAGGACGGCCAGTGCGCCGAGGACGATGACCGTCCAGCGCGCCATGTTGGCGAGAAAGCGTGCGAGTGTCTGATCGAGCCGCGCCCGGCCGGAGCCGGCGAGGATGAGCCGGCGGATCCAGGAGGAGGCGATCAGAACGATGATGATGAGGATGATGACCTTGAGAGCGGGCCATCCGACGCTTGCCCAAAGATCGAGCCAGTTCACCTGGTCCCATCGTCCACTGGCGATGTCGGCGGCCTCGCTGCGCGCCACGTCCAGGCGGAGTTGGCCGCTGCTCACCGCATCGGCGGCCTGCCCGGCGCCCGCCGCGGCCTGATCTGCGCTGGCGGCTGCCTGTTCTGCGCTTGTCGCCGCCTGTTCGGCGCTGGTTGCGGCATCTTGCGCGCTCTCGACGGCCTGCTCGGTCGCGGTCGTGTCCTGCAGCATTGTGGGTCTCCTTTGGTGTGCCTGGCCGGCCGATCGGGCCGGGCTTAGAACTCCCACGCGATCAGGGCGAAGTAGTCGAAGTCGTTGCGGCGGTAGCCGTCGCCGGGGTCGGAGTCGTAACGATCCTCGACGCCGATCTTGAGCTTGAGGTTGGCCTCGGGATCGATGAGGATGTCATAGCTGGCGCGGCCGATCGCCCGGAACTGACCGACGTCATCCAGATCCGGAAGGAACTCCGCGGTGGCGTTGATCTGCTGGCGCTCGGTCAGCGCGTGACGGAAGTCGAGGCCGAGGAGCCCTTCGGGCATGACGTCGTTGTCATCGCCGCCGAACTCGCGCGTGACGCCGGCGCCGATGCGGCCGAGGAGGAACGTCTCGCTCGTATCGATGAACTCGTAGCCCAGGCCGCCGAAGACGGACAGGCGCGTGTCCCAGTCCTGAAACTCGTCGAACTCGAAGGAGCCTTTCAGGAAAGCGCGCCAAGGGGAGTCATCGCCAAGGAGCCAGTCGTTGCGCAGGTCGACGCGCGCGCGGTTTTCGGTGTTGTCGCCCTCGTCCTTCGCCCAGACGTAGGTGAAGTTGAGCGACGTTTCAATCTTGTTCGTCTTGCGCGTTGCGCCAAGGCCGGCGCGGAGGTTGACGCGCTCGGTGTTGCCGGAGGAGCCGTTCAGGCCGAACTCGACCGTGCCCTTCCACCCTTCCAGGAGTGAGGTCGGGGGCGGCGGCACCACGGTCTCGGGGGCTTCCGGTTCTGGCTGAGGCGTGGGGATCGTGGCGTTGGGCTGCTGGTCGAGCGCGACGTTCGCCACCATCGCGCGGGCCAGGGCGATCTCGCCGAAGATCGGGTGCAGGATGTGCACCGCGCCGTCCGCCAGGGCGGTGAGCTCGCCGCGAACGACTTCGCCGTTGGTGAGCGTCAATCGAACGCGGTGGCCGAGGAAGCCATCCAGTTCCGGCTGCCGGGCAGCGGGCTGGGCGGACTGGGCCGCGGCGGGCGCGGCCGAAAGAGCCAGAGCGGATGCGGTCGCGATCGCCGCAAGGGAGGAGGAAATGCGCATGGTTTTGGTTCCGTCGTGCGTGGGTGAAGAGCCCGCCTGAGTCGGGGGCGAAGTGTACCTGCCAGATCGCCGCGAGGTGGTGGAACTTCCCAGCCGAAATGGGGGAACGCGGCGGCGGCTGTCCGTGCGCGACCTACGATGATGCCCCCCGATGCCGCTGCTCGCCGCGACCAATGTTCGAGTTGTGTATGGACAGGATGTGATCCTGGACGGCGCGACCCTTGTGGTCGAACCGGCCGATCGAGTCGGCCTGGTCGGGCGGAACGGCAGCGGCAAGACGACGATGCTGAAGGTGATGGCGGGGCTGGTCTCCCCCGATGCGGGTGATGTCGCCCGGCAACGTGGGATCCGGATCGGCTATCTGAGCCAGGACCCGGACGTGGACCGGTCGCGCTCCCTGCGCGAGGAAGCCGCGGCGGGCATGGCCGATCTGGCTCTGCTGCACACGCGGCTTGAGCAGGTCTTTGAGGAGATGGCCGGGGCGGAGGGAGAGCGGCTGGAGCGACTGCTCAAGCAGCAGGCGGATCTGGAGCATCGCATCGAGGCGGCGGGCGGGTACGCGGTGGATCACCGGATCGAGGCGGTACTGCACGGGCTTGGGTTTGTCGATGCGCAGTTCGAGTTGAACGTTGGGGCGCTGTCGGGGGGGCAACTTGCGCGGCTCGGTCTGGCCAAGCTGCTCCTGCAGGAGCCGGACCTGCTGCTGTTGGACGAGCCGACGAACCACCTGGACATCACGGGTCGGCTGTGGCTGGAGTCGTTCCTGGCGGATGAGTACAGCGGGAGCGTGGTGATGGTGAGCCACGACCGGTATCTGCTGGACCGGGTGGTGACGCGCATCGAAGAGGTGGAGCAGGGGCGCCTGATCGATTACCCGGGGAACTACACGACGTTCCGGAAGCTGCGCACCGAGCGAAAGAAGACGCAGGCGCGCGCGTTCGAGAAGCAGCAGACGAAGTTCCGGCAGGAAGAGGCGTTCATCCGCAAGTACAAGGCGGGACAGCGCGCCAAGCAGGCCCGCGGCCGGGAGTCGCGCCTGGAGCGGGAGAAGCAGGCGGCGGTCGAACGCCCGGTCGAGGCGGCGAACCTGCGGTTTGAACTGCCGAAGGCGGAGCGGACCGGGGAACTGGTGGCGGTGATGCGCGGGGGGTCGAAGAAGTATGGCGGCACGGATCTCCGAGGCGCGCTTGTTGATGAGGAGAGCGGCGGGGATCACGGCTCGGAGAGCCGTGCCACCAAGGTGCTGTTTGACGGGCTGGATGTGACGATCGGGCGCGGCGAACGGTGGGGAATCATCGGGCCGAACGGGGCGGGGAAGACGACGTTCGTGCGCTGCATGCTTGGGGAACTGCCGCTGGACTCCGGGACGGTGCGGCTCGGGACGAACGTGAAGATCGGGTACTTCGCGCAGGTGTCGGCGGATGATCAGTCGGAGTCGCCGGTGTTCCGTTATCTGCAGGATGCGATTCGGCGTGAGAATCCGGGGTCGATGCTGAGCGAGCAGCAGGCGCGCGACCTGGCGGGCGCGTTCCTCTTCAGCGGGTCGGATCAGGAGCGGCCGCTGAATGAGATGAGCGGCGGTGAGCGGGGGCGGGCGCGGCTGGCGGCGCTGCTGGCCAGCAGCAAGAACCTGCTGGTGCTGGACGAGCCGACGAACCACCTGGACATCGAGTCGGCGGAGCGACTGGAGGAGGCGCTGAGCGGCGACTCCGGCAGCTACGAGGGCACGCTGATCGTGATCAGCCACGACCGTGCGCTGATCGACGCGACGTGCGACAACCTGCTGGTGCTGGACGGGCGGGGCGGGGCGACGGTGTTCCACGGCAACTACAGCGAGTGGCACGCGCGCGAGCAGGCCGCCGCGGGGGGCGGGGCGAAGGCGGCAGCGGCCAAGGCGGGCCGCGAGGCGAGCGCCCCGGCAGCGGCCGTCGGGGCAGCGGCCGCGGCGGGGCGGACGGCGGGGGCAGTTGGGGCGGGGAAGGTCAAGACCTCGTTCTCCTGGATGCCGGTTGAGCGGCTGGAGAAGGAGATCGAGCGGCAGGAGAAGGAACTGCGGGTCCTGGATGAGCAGCTCGGCCGGCCGGAGGTGTATGGGGATGCCGGCAAATGCCGGCAGGTGCTGGCTGAGCGTGACCGGGTGCAGGAAGAACTCGAGTCGCTGGAGGCCGAGTGGCTGCGGCGTGCGGAGGATTAGCGGGAGAAAGGTCCGGTAAGGCCGGAGCGGGAAATCGGACGCAGTGCTGGGGCGAGGCGGGGATGTAGACTCCCTCCGAGCCCTGCAAGCGGGTGTCTGGAGAAGAACGAGGCTGAGCGCCGATCAAGTGGCGTGGAGCGGGACCGCATGAGCAAGCACTTGAATCGACGGGAACTTCTGGCGGGTGGTCTGCTGCTGTCCGCGGCCGCCCTGACCGGGTGCGCGAAGCGAGCCGCCTCTGCGCCGCTGGCGACGCCGCACCTGGACGATTTCCTGGCGAACCACGCCGGCAAGACGGCGGGCGCTGCGAAGACGGAGCAGGCGTGGGGGCTGCCTTCAGGCGTCCTGGAGCGGTCCCGCTGGACCCGAGCGGGCGTGGCGCGGCCGCGGGAGATCTTCGCGATGCGGGGGATCCGCCGGATCACCGTCCACCATGACGGCATGCCGCCGGTGTGGCTCGGCAGCGCGGCGGAGGCGGCGGACCGGATCGAGGTCATCCGGCGGAGCCATGTCGAGTCGCGCGGGTTCGCGGACATCGGGTATCACTACATCATCGACCCGCAGGGGCGGATCTGGGAGGGGCGGTCCGTGGCGTACCAGGGGGCGCACGTCCGCGACAACAACGAGAACAACCTGGGCATTCTCGTGCTCGGGAACTTTCAGCGGCAGACGCCGACGGCGGCCGCGACGGCGAGCCTTGACCGCTTCCTGGCGTCGCAGATGGACCGATATCGCGTGCCAATGAACCGGGTGAAGACGCACCGCGAGATCACGGTGACGGAGTGCCCCGGCGAGTCGCTGCAACGGTACATGAACGCCACGCGGGCCCGGGGGGGCGGCCTGGCGACGGCCCTCGCGGCAGCGGGGGGCGGAGACCTGCTGGTCGGGTGAAGCGGGTGGGGCAATCTGGGGGGCGGGACCGTGGCTTTCAGGCAGGGCGGGGGCGCTGGGGTTTTGCCTAGTCCGGATGCGGACTGGCAGTTTAACCGGCAAAAAACGCAATTAGGGTTGGGCTGATGCTGGGCCTTGGCGGCACAGATGCTATTTTGTGGATGCCCAAGGGGTTTTTTGGCTCCCCCCTTGCGGGCAATCGGAAAGGGCTCATTCAGATGCGCTGCTGGTCTGTGATTCTGGCCGCCGCCGCGGCGGTGGTGCTGGGCTGTTGTCCAAGACTGGTCGCTCAGAGTTTCATCTCTGGCGACCTGGCGGGGGAATCGTCGAGCAGCCCGACCTCGCTGCAGTGGGGGCCTGACGGGCGGCTGTACGTCGGGCAGCAGAACGGCATCATCAAGGTGTACGGCGTGGTGCGGCACGGGCCGGGCGACTACGCGGTGACGTCGACGCAGACGATCACGGCGGTGCAGAACATCGTCAATCACAACGACATCGGCGAGGTGCGCGCTGCGCCGAACCGGGTGATGACGGGCATTCTCGTGGTCGGCACGGCGTCGAACCCGGTGATCTATGCGACGTCGTCTGACCCGCGGATCGCGGTGGCCGACGACGACGGCACGACGGATACGAACTCGAGCGTGATCAGCCGGTTGACCTGGGTGGGGTCTGACATCGACGATCCGAACGGCTTCTGGGAGCACCTGGAGATGGTCCGTGGTCTTCCCCGAAGCGAGGAGAATCACGCGGCGAACGGCATGGTGCTCGACCATGCGACGCAGCGGCTGTTCGTCACCGTGGGGGGGAACACGAACATGGGGGCGCCTTCGAACAATTTCGGATTGACGCCGGAGTATGCGCTGTCGGCGGCGATCCTTGTGGTCGACCTGACGCATCCGCTGATCGGGACGAATCCGTACGACCTGCCGACGCTGGACGACCCGACGCGCCCCAACGAGGTGCGGATGTTCAACGGGACGATGCAGGAAGTCGATGTGCGCGACCCGTGGGGCGGCAACGACGGCCTGAATCAGGCGATCATCGATCCGACCGGACCCGTGCAGGTGTACGCGGGGGGTTTTCGCAACGCGTACGACCTGGTGCTGACCAGTGATGGAAGGCTGTACACCGTCGACAACGGCCCGAACGGCGGGTGGGGCGGTCCGCCGGTGTTCGTCAACGGCGAAGTCACGGACCTGCCCAACGAGGATGACAGCCGCGGGTATGGGGACGGGATTCACTATGTCGGCAACATCTACACGGATCCGCCGCAGACGTACTACGGCGGCTCGCCGAACCCGTATCGGGCAGGCGCAACGGTGAACGGCGATCCGACGCTGGATCCGGTGCCGGCGTCGCACGAGGACCCGCGCGAGGCGATCTACCAGCGCCCGGCCGGGACCGGCAGCCCGCCCGCAGCGCCGCATCACGAGGTGAATGCAGCGCTGGGCATCTTCAATACGTCGTCGAACGGGCTGGTGGAGTATCGGGCCAGCAACTTCAACAACTCGCTCAAGGGAGACCTGCTGGTTGCGCGCTGGAACGGGAAGATCGACCGGATTCACCTGGACGCCGCGGGCACGAGCGTGGTCGCGCTGAGCACGCTCTTCACGCCGGGGGACCAGCCGCTGGATGTGACCGCGCTGGACGACTTCGCGGCGTTTCCGGGGACGATCTGGGCGGCCAACCACCGCAGCGGCGCCATTCATGTCTTCGAGCCCGCTGACTTTTCGCTGTGCTCCGGTGAGTACAGCCCGTTGATGGACGAGGACGGCGACGGGTTCACCAACGCGGATGAGATTGACAACGGGACGGATCCATGCTCGCCGGCGAGCAGCCCGCCCGATGCGGATGGCGACGGGATCTCGGACCTGAATGATCCGGACGACGACAACGACGGCGTGGTGGACGAACTCGACCCGTTTGCGATCGACCCGGAGGACGGCCTGACGACGGGCATTCCGCTCGACTACGGGTGGGGCGTGGGTGAGCCGGGGTTCGGGCTGGAAGGACTCGGCTTTACGGGCATCATGATCGACGGCGTCCGCCGCTATGACGAGCAGTACGATCCCGGCGAACTGGCGGCAGGCGGCGCTGCGGGCGTGCTGACGGTGGAAACCGTGAATGCGGGCGATGCGCTGGGCGGCCTGAACACGCAGGACAACGCGTTCCAACTCGGCGTGAACGTGTCGTCGGCGACGGGGCCGTTTGAGGTCTCGACGGCGGTGCGTGCGCCGTTCTTCGGGCCGCCGGGCCCGTCCGGGTCGATGTCGCAGGGGCTGTTCATCGGGACGGGGGACCAGGATAACTACCTGAAGCTCGTGCTGTCGGCCAACGGCGGGGCGGGCGGCATCGAGGTGGTGCAGGAAGCGGCCGGCGTGCCGACAAGCGCGATGTACGGGACGAGCGTGATCGGAGATGTGCTCGGCGCGAGCTCGATCGAGCTGCTGCTGCGGGTGGACCCCGTGTCGGGGATGGTGCAGCCGCAGGTGTCGCTGGAAGGGGGGCCGATCGTGAACGTGGGCCTGCCGCTGGCGGCGGCGCCGGCGCTGCTGGAGTGCATCCAGAGCGCGGCGCAGGCGCTGGCGGTCGGAGTGATCGGTACGGCGGGCCCGGGCGGGCAGCCCTTCTCGGCAAGCTGGGATTACATCCGCGTCCTGCCGCTGGACAGCGGGGCGGAGGCGTTCATCTCCGTCGGCTCCAACGGAATCGACTCAAGCACGTACAACAACGGTTCGTTCCGGATCACGAATACGTCGACGGGCGGGCAGTACATCACGCGCGTGACGTTCGACCTGACGACGGCGATCTTCCCGGACATCATCTTTGACCCCGGCGAGGACGAACTTGGACGCGACCTGGAGCCCGCAGGGGACAACACGCTCAAGGCGTTCCAGGTGAACTCGGTCGGTGGAACGGGAACGATCACGTACAGCTATCTGGAGAGCTACCACGACGGCGTCGTGCCAATCTTCCCGGCCAATCCTTCGCAGGATGCCGCGCCGTTCCACGGTTACGACCGGTTGCAGATCAACTACACGGACTTTGATCCGGGCGAGACGATGACGTTCTCGATCGACAACGATCCGAACAGCGTTCGGCAGACCGGAGCGCCGGGGCCGAACGAGGCGGGCAGCATTTCCGGCCTGGAACTGAGCGGCAGCGTCGTGACGGTGGAGTTTGACGATGGGTCGGTGTTGACCGGCCAACTCTTCCGCGTGCCGGGGAGCACGGGAGTCAGCGAGAACACCATCCGGGCCGCGCCCGCGCCGGCGCCGCTGCTGGAAGCGGTGGGGATCGGGGCGGGGCCGGCAGTGACCGCCGAGGCGAACCAGACGATCCGCGTCTACGGCCCGACCGGGGCGAACATCCGGCTGGTGCGCGTGGAGGGCGGCATGTTCGTTACGGGGATGTCGGGTCCGCATCCGAACGGGTTCGATGTGGATCCCTTTGAGGCCAACAGCGCCGTGGCAGTGGGGGAGTACGCCGCGACGATTGGGGAGGGTGGGTTTGTTGACGTCCCGGTGGTGCTGACGCGGTTTACCGGCGACGGCGGGTACACGCCGGGGCCGCACGATCAACTCGGCCTCAACCACTTCGTGGCGGCGGTGGGCATGCCGGATGATCGCATGGGCTTGATGTCCGGCGTGCTCATCCTGCAGCTTGTGGATGCGGACCTGACGCTTTCTGACGATGCGATCAACTTCGGCGCGCTGGCGCTGGGGGATGACGCCACGCAGCAGATCACGATCTTCAACAACTCCGGCGCGGCGGTGGATGTGACAGGCCTGACGATCGATCATCCGTCGTTCACGCTGGTCAATCCACCTTCGCTGCCCGAGACGATTCCCGTGGGCGGGCAACTGGCGCTGACCGTGCGCTTTGCGCCGTCGGTTCTCGGGAGCGTGCAGGGGACGCTGGCGATTCAGCACGACGGCCTGGGCGAGACGCTTGAGGTGGCGCTGTCAGGCAGCGGGACGGCGACGACGGGGAACATCCTGTTCCGCGTCAATGCCGGTGGGCCGATGGTGCCGGCGATCGACGGCGGGCCGGACTGGATGGAGGACACCAACGCGAACCCGTCGCCCTATCACAACGGCGGAACGAACACGAGCAGCTACACCACGATGGGGCTGCACGCCTCCGTGCCGCCAACGACACCGGTGCAGGTGTTCAGCTCCATCCGCTGGGACCAGCGGACGGGCACGGACATGATCTGGAACTTCCCCGTGGGAGCGGGCTCGACGGTGGAGCTGCGGCTGTACTTCGGCAACGGCTACGGCGGCACGGATGGTCCCGGCGAGCGAGTCTTCGACGTGTACATCGAAGGGACGGTGCCGCCGGCGTTTGATGATGTCGATCCATCGGGGATGTTCGGGCACTTCACGGGCGGGATGATCTCGCACCTGGCGACCGCGGGCGCCGACGGGCTGCTGGAGATCAGCTTCAAGCACGATGTGGATAACCCGCTCGTGAGCGCGATTGAGATTCTTACGCCGCAGAGCTCCGATGAACTCAACGTGACTGTGGAACTGGGGCCGGTGATCTCGACCGGCACGAGTCCGGACACGATCACGCGCTGCATTACGTTTGAACTGTTTGAGTGCGGGAACCCGGTGCCGGTGATCGTGGAAGAAGAGATGACCTTCACGGTCCAGGACGGGCTGCCGACGATCGCCTCGGCGACGATCTCGGTGCCGGCGGGCGACTACGACTGCATCACGGCGCGTGATGCGCGGCACACCCTGCGCATGACGGACACGAATGACTTCGTCGACGATGGCGACACGCTGACGGCGGACTTCACCGGTTCACCGGCATCCGGCGGCGACTGGCTCGTCGGCGGCAATCTCAACGACGACCGCTTCATCGACATCCTCGACTTCGGCATCTTCATCGGCGCGTACGGACAGACGCCGGGCGCCGATACGGCGTGCGACCTGTCCGGCTTCCACGCCGACATCGGCGGGGACGGCATGGTGGACGCCAGCGATTTCAACTTCATCAGCATCAACTTCTTCGACGGCTCCGAGGCCAACTGCTGCGGACTGCCGGGGGCGATGATGCCGGTGGATCGCATCAGCGTCGCCGAACTGGTCGCGACCGGCCGCGGCGAGCTGGCGGTGGCCGACCTGAACGGCGACGGCTGGCTGGATGACCTGGACGTGATCGAGTACCTCAACGGGGCGCTGGAGCCATGCCCGGCTGACTTCAACGATGACGAAGCGGTCGACGTCTTCGACCTGCTGGCGTACCTGGACGAGTGGTTCGAAGCAACGCCCGCCGCGGACCTGACCGGGGACGAGGTGGTGGACGTCTTCGACCTGCTGAACTACCTGGACCTCTGGTTCCAGGGTTGCTGAAGGCGGGGCGCGGGGATGAGCCCCCCCGCGCCCTGCTCTCTTTCGTGGCATCGCCTTTCAAGGCGATGCGAGGTCCAGCGGCTCGATCGCGACGGCCTCGCCCGCGCTGTAGTCGACGGTGATCATTGCGCCGCTTGCGCGCACGTCCCGGCGGGCCAGTTCGCGGGGGCGGGCGTCCTGGATGCGCATGGAGCGGAGCGTGGCGTGGGCGGCGCGACCGATGACGCCGCGGTGGGCTCCGGTCATGCCGAGGTCGGTGATGGCGGCGAGTTTGCTCTCCAGGATGCGGGCGTCGTCGGTGCGGACGTGGGTGTGTGAGCCGACGACTGCGACGATGCGCGGCTTGGCGGGTTCGGTCCACCGCTCAAGGCAGTGCCACGCGACGGCCTGCTTCTCGCTGGTGGCTTCGCCGTGGATCTCGACGACGGCGAGCGCATCGGGCTCGGGGATCTGGCCCATGATGCGATCAATGGCATCGAAGGGGTTGTCGGCGTGGAGGGACATGAAGATGCGGCCGAGGACGGTGAAGACATAGAGCGGCGGAGCGCCGGCGGGGGCAAGGCGGAGGAACGTCTTGCCGGGGGCCGCGGCGGAGAGGTTGGCCGGGCGGCAGATGCGCGAGTCGGGGTTTTCCAGCAGCGGCACGATGCGCGGATCGGCGAAGACGTGGTCGCCCATGGTCAGCGCGGTGAGGCCGGCCTTCTTGAGTTCGTGGTAGTTGTCGCTGGAGAGGCCGGAGCCGGAGCGGGCGTTTTCAGCGTTGGCGATGATGATCTCGACGCCGCGGGCGCGGAGTGACTTTACCGCTGCCGCGGCGGCGTGTCGCCCGGGGGAGCCGACGATGTCGCCGAGGAAGGCGAAGGTGTAGGTGGGGGCATCGCGCATGGCTCGTCCCTCCCGGGTGGCACGGGCAAGTCTTCTTGCCCGTGGCGCATGGCGTCGCCGCTCACGGGCATGAGTACATGCCCGTGCCACCCGTCACGATGACTTCTGGTCGCGCATGGCCGCCACCTTCATCGGCAGCCCAAACAGGTCGATGAAGCCCCTCGCCGCGGTCACGTCATACCCATCCATGGCGAAGGACGCGAGCTTGGGGTCGTAGAGGGAGGTTCCCGCCGCGGGCTCGACGCTGACGGCGCGGGCGTGGCCCTTGAAGAGTTCGACGGTGACGCGCCCGGAGACATGCTTCTGTGTGGCGTCGAAGAAGGCCTGGAGGGACTCGCGGAGCGGGTGGAACCACTGTCCGTAGTAGACGAGCTCGGCGTAGCGGAGGGCGGCCTGCTGCTTGAAGTGCAGGGTGTCGCGCTCGATGGCGAGCTGTTCGAGGGCCTTGTGGGCTTCGTAGAGGACTGCGCCGCCGGGGGTCTCGTACGCGCCGCGGCTCTTCATGCCGACGAGGCGGTTCTCGACCATGACGACCTGGCCGACGGCGTGTCGGCCGCCGCGGGCGTTGAGGGTTTCGATGATGCGGTGGCCGGGCATCTTCTCACCGTCGACGGCGATGGGCGTGCCGCGGTCGAAATCGAGGGTGAGGGTTTCCGGCTGGTCGGCGGCGCGGCTGAGCGGCTCGGTCATGAGCCAGACATCGTCGCGGACGCGCTGCTCGGGGTGCTCGATCTCAGCGCCCTCGTGCGAGCAGTGCCAGAGGTTGCGGTCGCGCGAATAGATCTTCTCCTTGCTCTGCTGGATCGGGACGTTCTTGGCCTTGGCGTAGTCGATCGCGGCCTCGCGGCTGGTCAGTTCAAAGGTCGGGTCCTTCCACGGCGCGATGATCTGCAGGTCGGGGCCGAGGGCCATGTAGGTGAGCTCAAAGCGGACCTGGTCGTTGCCCTTGCCGGTCGCGCCGTGGCCGACGGCGTCTGCGCCGGTCTTGCGCGCGGCTTCGACCTGTCCCCTGGCGATGAGCGGCCGCGCGATGGAGGTGCCGAGCAGGTAGTCCTGCTCGTAGATGGCGTGGGCCCGGAGCATCGGGAAGCAGTACTCCTCGGCGAAGACCTGCCGGAGGTCTTCGACGATGACTTCATCCGCGCCGCTGGCGCGGGCTTTGTCTTCGATGCCGTCGAGTTCGCCTGCGCCTTGGCCGAGGTCGGCGGCGTAGGCCACGAGCTTCACGCCGGGATATCGGTCCTTCAGCCAGGGGAGGATGACGGAGGTGTCGAGCCCGCCGGAGTAGGCGAGGACGATCTTCTTCGGGGCGGACGATTGGGGGCGGGTTGTGTGGGTTGGCATGGCCGCTACTATAGGTGCCGCTGCCGGTTACAAGGCCTGTTCTTTGCGCTGGATTCACAGCCGGCGCGTGGCCGCGGCGGCGCTTTGAGCCACACTTGGATCTGTGAGGAGGCGACCCGCCGTCATGCTGAGCCGATTTGTACTTGCAGGAGCCGCGGCGGCGACGCTCGCGCCGGCGGCGTGGGGGCAGTTGCGCATTGTCGAGTGGAACGTCACGTGGTACAACGGAACGACCGAGCGCGATGCGGCGTTCCAGACCGCTATTTTTGGGTCGTTCCAGGGGCGATCGCTTGATCCGGACGTGATTGTCGGGCAGGAGTTCATCGGCGCGGCGGGGGTGGCGGCGTTCCGCGACATGCTCAACAGCGCGCCGGGGTCTGCCGGTGACTGGGCGGCCGCGCCGTTCTCGGGGGGAGACTCCGACAGTGCGCTGTTTTACCGCACGAGCAAGGTGCAGTTCGATAGCCAGGTGGTGCTGAGCGAGGGGAACGGATCGAACGGCCCGCCGCGGGATAACAACCGGTACCTGGTGCGGCCGGCGGGGTACGACGGAACGGGGGCGACGCTGTACCTGTACTCAGCGCACATGAAGGCGGGGTCCGGCGGGTCCGATCAGCAGCGGCGGGTTCCGGAGGCGAACCGGATCGTCCAGGACATCAACGGGCTGCCCGCGGGGATCGGCGGCGCGATGCTGCTGGGGGACTTCAACGTGCAGGCTTCCTCGCAGCAGGCGTACCAGATCCTGGTGAACTCGCAGCCGGACGGCGGGCCGCTTTTCGATCCGATCCGCACTCCAGGGAACTGGAACAACAACTCGAACTTCCGGTTCGTGCACACGCAGGATCCGACGGGCATGGGGGGGATGGACGACCGGCACGATCAGATTCTGATCAGCGCTGAACTCGACGATGGCGAGGGGCTGGCGTACCTGCCGGCGTTGCCGAGCGGCAACACGAACACGCCGTACTCGACGACGACGTGGAATGATCCGAACCACTCGTATCGCGCGTGGGGCAATGACGGCGCGAGCTTCGATGATGCGATCCGGACCTCGGGCAACACGATGGTCGGCGCGGCGATCGCGCAGGCGCTGCGCGACACGGCGGGCAACGGGGGGCACCTGCCGGTGGTGCTGGACTTGCAGGTGCCGGCGAAGGTTGATGCACCGGCGGTGGTGGACATCGGGCAGGTCGCGCTCGGCGAGACCGCGCAGGCGATGCTGGCCGTCGGCAACGGGGCGGACGTGGCGCTGTTCAGCCGCGATGGGACCGGGTGGGGGATCGATGACCTGGACTACACGCTGTCGGCGACGGCGGGGCTGATGGCGCCCGGCGGAGCGTTCGCGGCGGCGGCGGGGGCCGCGGCGAACGTGCACGTGATCGAGTTCAACGCGGCCGAGCCGGGCCCGATCGCCGGAACGATCACGATCCACAGCAACGATCCGGGACAGCCGGCGTTTGTCGTAACGGTGGTCGGCGAGGTGGTGGGGCAGACGCCGTGTTACTGCGAGATGGACGGGGAGTTGGGGAGCGTGGACGTCTTTGACCTGCTGGCGTACCTGGATCTGTGGTTTGCGGCGGATCCGGGCGCGGAGTTCTCGGGTGATTCGCCGGCGAATGTGGATGTGTTTGACCTGCTGGCGTATCTGGACTGCTGGTTCGCGGCCAGCGCGGGCAACTGTCCGCCGGCGCCGCCGCTGCCGGATCCGACCGGGGCGTGCTGCCTGGGTGACTCGTGCAGCGTCATGACGGAGACGGCGTGCGGCGATGAGGGGGGGGGGTACCTCGGCGACGAGAGCGTTTGTGAGGTCGAGTCATGCTCGCTGGATGGGGGCGTGTTCATCTCCGAGGTGGTGGATGGGACGCTCAACGCGGGGAACCCGAAGTACGTTGAGATTACCAACCGCGGGAGTGCGCCGTTCACGTTCGCCGCGGGCGGGATCATCGTGCAGTCCAACGCGGCGAGCGACCTAATGGTGGATGTGAACCTTGCGGGCGTCACGATCGCGCCGGGACAGAGCCTGGTTGTGGCCGCATCGGCGAATGGCGGCGCGGCGATCTTTGAAGCGGTGTACGGGTTTGCAGCGGATGTGTATTCCGGGTCCGCCTTCGGCAATGGCGATGACCGCTACATCCTGACGGACACGGCGGATGGATCGAACCTGATCGACATCTACGGCGAGTTCGGGGTTGCCGGCGGCGGCGCGCCGTGGGAGTACACGGACTCGCATGCGAGCCGGAACCCCGGCGTGCAGGTCGGCAACGGCGGCGTCTTCGTGGTGTCGGAGTGGACGTACGCCGGGCCGGATGCGCTGGAAGCGGGGAGCGAGGCGTCGATTACCGAGTTGCTGCAGCAGGTGACGACGCCGGGCACGCATCCGTAACAGGCGCGACTGTCAGAGACGCGACCGTCAGGGAGCGTTGGCGTGCGCGGTGTTGCGATGCGCGTGCATGCGGTAGCAGGGGCGCATGGCGGTTTGACAGATGGGGAGCGCGCTGCCGGACGGGCGTTTCTGAGAGAACGCTTCCTGACGGGCGCGTCTCTGACGGGCGCGTCAGTCGTCGTCGTCCTCGACTTCGAGCTCGCGCGGCTCGCCGAAGATGGCGCTGCCGACGCGGACGACGTTGGCGCCCTCCTCAATCGCGACTTCGTAGTCGCCGCTCATCCCCATAGAGAGGATGTTGAAGTGGCGGCCGCCGATCCCTTCCGAGCGGATCTCTTCGAAGAGTTCGCGCGTGCGGGCGAAGATCGGGCGGGCGTCTTCCGGATTGTCGCTGAGCGGGGCCATGACCATAAGGCCGCGGATGCGGACCTGGACCATGGTGTCGATCTGCTCGGCCAGGTGCAGGGCCGCGGGGACGGCGCAGCCGTACTTCTGACCCTCCCCGGCGATGTTGACCTGCAGCAGGACGTCGACGATCTTGTCGCGCTTCTCAGCGATGAGCTGGATCTCTTCGGCGAGGCGGAGTGAATCCACCGAGTGGATCAGGCGGCAGATCTCCGCGGCCTTGCGGACCTTGTTGCGCTGAAGATGGCCGATCATGTGCCATCGGACCGCGGCGGGGATCGGCGGAGCGCCGGCGGGCGCCTTCCAGGCTTCGCCGGGTTCGTCCTCGTGGACCGCGGCGGGCCAGCCGGTTGACGGCATGGTGCGGTGGCGGGTGAGCCACTCGTCGATGATGGCGGCCCGCTGGACGAGCTGCTGCACCTTGTTTTCGCCGAAGTCGACGTGGCCGAGGGAGATCAGGTCGCGGATCTGGTCCGGTCCGGCGAACTTGGTCACCGCGACGAGGATGATCCGGTTGGGATCCTGCCCGGACCTGGCGGCCGCCTCCGCGACACGATCCTTCACCTCGCGATAGCGATCCTTGAGCATCATCGTGGTCGTCATTCAGGCCTCCTGCGCTCGATCGACCCTGGGTTGACGATACCCGGCTGGGGGTGTCATTTCCGCACGGCATCGCCGAAGCGGCACAGGGAGCCGGCCCATCGGGCGAGCGGGCCAGGGCCCCGGCGTGCGGGGCTACGCTTTCGGGCCCACCGTGACCACCGCAAGGAGACTCGCCATGGCCAACGAGAGCCTGATTGCACGCACCAGCCTGATCGAGATCGGTCAGCCCGCCCCGGACTTCACGCTCGTCGACCAGGATCGCCAGGAGTGGACGCTCTCGGAGGCCGTGAAGAAGGGGGATGTGGTGATCGGCTTCTTCCCGTTCGCCTTCACCGACGTGTGCTCGGCCGAGATGCAGTACATCAGCGACGACATGGAGGCGATCAAGGGCAAGGGGGCGGAGGTGGTGGGGCTCTCCTGCGACAGCTTCGCGGCCCTGAAGGCGTGGGCGAAGCAGATGGACTTCCACCAGACGCTGCTCTCAGACCTGCACCGGCACGTGTGCAAGGCGTACGGGCTGTACTGGCCGCAGATGAACGTGGCCAGCCGCGGCACGGTCGTGGTGGGGCAGGCGGACAACGGCAAGGGGGTCGTGAAGTGGGCGGAGGCGCGGCCGCCGTCGCAGCCGATGAACTTTGGGGATGTGCTGGCGCGGGTCGGTTGCTCGCGGGTTTGAGGGCGGGGTTTGCGAGGGGAAACGCTTCCTGACGCGAGGGGGAACGCCTCCTGATGGGCGCGGAAACGCTTCCTGACGTGATGGGGAACGCTTCCTGACGGGCGCGTCTCTGATGGGAGCGCGTGTCTGAGGTGCGTTGCTACACTCGCGCATGGCGCGAAGCACCCCTCGGAACAGGCCGTTCGTCCTCATCATCCGCGATGGATGGGGCGAGAACCCGCACCCGGAGCATGATGCGTTCAACGCTGTGCGGCTGGCGCGCACGCCGGTCGATGATGCGCTGCGGCGCGAGTGGCCGTGGACGCTGATCCGCACCAGCGGTGAGGACGTCGGGCTGCCCGACGGCACGATGGGCAACAGCGAGGTGGGGCACCAGAACATCGGCGCGGGTCGAATTGTCGACCAGGAGTCTGTGCGGATCAGCAAGGCATGCCGGTCGGGAGCGCTGCGCGAAAATGAAACGCTTACCTCGGCGATCGAGGGGGCGAAGGCGGGCGGCGGGGCGGTTCACCTGATGGGGATCTGCTCGGATGCGGGGGTGCATGGGCTGCTGGAGCACCTGTATGCGCTGCTGCGGCTGTGCGCGGAGCTGCACGCCCCGCGCGTGTACCTGCACCTGTTCACGGATGGCCGCGACACGGGGCCCTTCTCGGGCAAGGGGTTCATCGGACAGGTGGAGCAGGAGCTGGCGCCCCTGGCGCCTGCGCCGGGGCCGGCGGCGCACGCCGCGGTGACGGAGGGGGGCGGGCTGCCGCCGGAGTGGCGCGTGGCGAGCGTGATGGGGCGCTACTGGGCGATGGATCGCGACAACCGCTGGGAGCGCGTGCAGCGGGCGTACGCCTGTCTGACCGGACACGGCACGGACATGACCTCGATCGGATCGGCGACGGATGCGGCCGAGGCGGTGCAGCGCTACTACGACAACCCATCGTCGGACTCGCGACGGGGGGATGAGTTTGTCGAGCCGACGATGATCGGGAGTTCATCGGAAGCGATCGCGCACTCGCGCATCGTTGACGGCGATGCGGTGATCTTTTACAACTACCGCGGCGACCGGCCGCGGGAGCTTGTGAGCGCGTTCGTGCTGCCGGAGTTTTATGGCTCGGAGCAGGTCAAGCCGTCGCCCGATAGCGGGAAGCATGGCTTTGACCGCGGGCCGCGGCTCGATGTGCGCTTTGTGATGATGACGGCGTACTCGGAGTTGCTCAAGGGGTACGCGGGGGTGGCGTTCGACAAGCCGCCCCGGATGGAGGCGATCGGGGGGGAGTACTTCTCCGCGCTCGGGCTGACCCAGTTCCGCTGTGCGGAGACGGAGAAATACCCGCATGTGACCTTCTTCTTCAACGATTACCGGGACGAGCCGTTTCCCGGCGAGCGGCGCGAGAACCCTCAATCTCCGAAGGTGGCGACGTACGACCTGAAGCCGGAGATGTCGGCCGAGCAGGTGTGCCAGGCGGTGCTGGCGCGGCTCGCGGCGGCGGATGGGGAAGATGTCATCATTGTGAACTTCGCCAACGGCGACATGGTGGGGCACACGGGCAAGCTCGAGGCGGCGGTGCGGGCGTGTGAAACGGTCGATGCGTGCGTGGGACGGATCGTGGCGGCGACGCTGGAGCGCGGCGGCAGCCTGATCGTGACGGCCGACCACGGCAACGCGGAGCAGATGTGGGATCCGGAATCGAAGGCGCCGCACACGGCCCATACGGTGTACGACGTGCCGCTGATTGTGGTCGGGGAGGCGTTCCGGGATCGGCGGCTGCGCGGGGACGCCGCCGCGGCGGGGTGGTTTGACCGGTCGGTGCGATCGCGTCGGGGGCGGCTGGCGGACATTCTGCCGACGGCGCTGGAGATGCTCGGCTTGGAGAAGCCCGGGCCGATGACGGGCGAGTCGCTGTTGCTGTAAGGCGGGGGTGGTCTCTTTTCCCATATGGAGGGTGGGCGCTTTGCCTTACCATCGGAGGTGGCTGCCGGCCTGCGGGGCCGCTCGCGTGCCGGCGGAAAGGAGGATCGCCTCATGGCCGGACTGCTGAGCGACATTCGCCGGACGCTTCCGCTGAAGCATTTGTTTTTTGTGCGGTACGCCGCGGCCGTGCCGCTGGGGGTGTTCGGGATCATGCAACTCACGATGGAGGATGTGGCGCTGAGGCCGATCCTGCGCGAGGCGGGGTTGCCGCTGGTTGGGTTCAACAGCATCTTCGTGCCGGTCGTCGAGATTGCCGTCGCCTTTCTGCTGGCGACCGGTTACTTTGCGCGCCTGGCGGCGGCCGTCGGCGGGATCATCATGGCCGTCGCGCTGTACGCGCACGGTGTTGCGGACTGGCCGGGCGAGATGACGCCGCTGGTGCCGCTGGCGGTGCTGCTGTGCTGCATGTACACGCTGTGGCGCGGGGCGGGCGCGTGGAGCGCGGATTTGGCGATGTGGGAGCTTGCGCCGCAGTCGGACGGCGATGTGCGGATGCTGCGTTCCTCAGACGTTGAGGAGCATCGACACGCACAGGAACTGGGACGGTCTGCGCACGCGTGATGCCGCGGCGGACGCGGCTCAGGGCGCTTCCGTGGCGGGTGGCGCATCGGCTGTCTGGACGTTCGGCGCCTGCTGCAGCGTCGAGGTGGTCGAGGTGGGGGCGAGTGGCGCTTCGGGCAGCCCCTCGGCGCCCGAAGGTGTAATCACGATGGTGCCGGCCTTGGGCGTGATCGGCGCGCGTGGCGTCTCACTGGCTGAGGCGCGGGGCGGGGTCTCGTCGGTCTGGCCGGCCTTTGCGATGGCGGTCATGGCGGGCCGGTGCCGCCAATCTTCCGGCGCGAGCTGGAGAGCGGCGTTGGCGTCCTCCGCGGCGGCCTTGGTCTTGCCGCGGGCGTTGCGTGCCCACGCGCGCAGGGCGAGCATGTCGGGCGAGGCGGCATCGATGGTGAGGGCCCTGTCGGCGGCCTTGATGGTTTCGTCAAACTCGCGGCGCAGCAGGTGGAGCGACCCGAGGGTGTACCAGGCGTCCATGTCCCACGGTGCGAGCTGGATCGCGCGGTTCGCATCGTCCAGTGCGCCGCGGGTGTCCTTGGTGAGCGCGCGGCTGCGGGCCCGCAGGAGGAGCGAGCGGGCATCGCGGGAGTCGAGGCGGAGGGCTTCGTCGAAGGCGGCGATGGCCGCGGCATGGTCGTCACGGGCGACCAGAATCTCCGCGCGGCCGCGCCAGGCGTAGCCCAGGGAAGGATCGCGTGAGAGGGCCAGGTCAAAGCACTGGATGGCCTTGTCGTGCTCGCCGCTTGCGAGCCAGATCAGGCCCATGCCGGCAACGGGGCCCGCGGCGGTCTCCTCGAGGGCCAGAGCGCTGTTGAAGTCTGCGCGGGCTGAGTCGAGATCGTTGAGGCGCAGGTGGACGAGGCCGCGCTGCAGGTGCAGGGAGGCGGTGGGCGGAGCGACGTTCACGGCGCGCGTGAGGGTGTCGATGGCCTGGGCGAAGTCGCCGCGGACGGTCATTTCCGAGGCGAGGTGGACGAGGGTGCCGACATCCTCGGTTGCGACGGGATCAATGACGGTGAGAGACGCCGGTGCGATGGGCTTGGCGGCGGAAGGACGTGGAGGCTCCATGACAAGGGCCGCCCCGGCTGCCGCCCCCGCCACTGCGATCAGGCACATTACCAGAGGCCCGCTGCGCATGTTGCCCTCCTGCCGAACGGCCGCATTGCCCTCCACCTGAGGGCGTCGCCCGATAAGCGTCGTCGGTCACGGACGCCGTCGCGGCCTGCAACAGAGGATCGGCCGCGGACCTCGTGGGCTGAAGCGATGATCGGCGGGTGAGGGGATACCCCAGCGCGTGCGGCCGCGCAGACGCTACAGCGTTACGGAGGGTCCGATTACGTTGGCGGGAGAGAAGGGAAGAGGAGCCGGCTGGAAGCCGGCGGTCCTGTGGGGCCGGCTTCGAAGGCCGGTGGTCGGTCAGCGCTCGACGACGGGAGCGCGAACGACGAAGGCCGTCATGCGGCCGAAGTTGGTGCGGCCGCTGGTGATCCAGCCGGCTTCCTTGAGCTCGCGCAGACCGTCGGCGATCTTGTCAGGGGTCATGTCGACCCACTCGGCGAGTTCCTGTGGTGTTCCTTCGACGACCCAATCGGTGTGGCGGCGTGTTGCGAACTGGAGCAGACCTTCCAACGCGCTCTTGGCGGACCCGGACAGGGCCTGGTACTGCTGCGAGGCGGTGAACGTTTCATCCAGCGTGAGATACATGCAAACAGGCCCTCCGAAAGGACAGGTTCGTTGGGCAATCCATGCCGCGTGTCGTGACGTCCGGGCCGGGCCAAATCGGAAGAGGCTGGGCGCTCGTCCGCGGCCCCGCCACTCCCTGACAGATGTGAGATCATAGGCACGAGTGCTGCTAAAGGCGAATCGAGTCCCATTTCCCCGGGGAAATCGGAATAGAATGGGTACATGGCGCTGGAGACTGTCCCGCTGGCGATTGATGAAGGTGGTGTGCCGCCGCGGGTGATGGATTTTCTCCGTCGCGCCGATGCGCGCGTGAGTTCGTTCATCGAATCGCGCATCAATGATCCGATCCCGGCGTTTGTGCCGTGCGATCCTGTCAAGGTCGCGGCGGCGCTGATGACGATTGAGCGCGAGCGTCTCAGCGCGGGGCGGCAGTTCTGCGAGTGGGGGAGCGGATCCGGCGTGATCACGTGCCTTGCCGCGATGATGGGGTACAGCGCGATCGGGATCGAGATTGAGCCGGAACTGGTGGAGATGGCGCGCTCATTCGCGGAGGAGTTCTCGCTGCCGGTGACATTCATCGAGGGGAACTTCATTCCGCCGGGGGCCGAGTCGGTGCCGGATCCGGAAGGCGCGATGGCCTGGCTTGATCCGGGCGGGCCGGATGGTCACGATGAAGCGGGGCTGGGGATCGATGATTTCGATGTGATCTTCGCGTACCCGTGGCCGGGTGAGGAGCCGGTGATCGAGGGGGTGTTCGACCGGTACGCCGCGCAGGGGGCGCTGCTGTTGACGTATCGCGGCGTGGAAGACGTGATGCTGCAGCGCAAGGTGGAGGGGCCCGCGACGCGCGCGGGGAGGCGGCGGTCGACCTCCTCAAGGCGCTGACGAGCTTCGTCGATCGTTGCGGCAGCGAGGGCGGCGCTTAGTCGCCGTGCAACTGCCGCAGGCGCGTCGACAGGCGCAGGATCAGGTGGACGCGCTCGAACTCCTCAAGCACCTCGCGCAAGACTTCACGGACGGGATCCGCCGGGGCGGGCGCCGTGACAGGCGCCTGATCGCCGAGCGCCTTGCGAGCCATGGAGCGGTAGCGGCTCAGCGTGCGGTCACCGAAGAGGCTGACGGGCTCGAAGTCTTCAGCCATGTAGAACGTGATGGGGATGCGGAAGCCGGCGTTGATCCTGACTTTAACCTGAAGGTCGGCGTGCTCGTTGCGGCCGAGGAAACGGAGGGTGACGAGCGGGTTGGCCTCGGCAATGCGCTGCATCGCGGCGCCCTGGAGGGCGCAGTCGCCGCACCAGTTGCCGGTGAGGCAGAGGACGTTCATCCGGCGTGTGAAGGAGCGGACGAGACGGAGCTGCTCATCGTCGAGGGCGAGCTGGCCGTAACGCTCATTCCAGGCGTGATCGAGCCCCTCGGCCGCGCCGGCGGCGACGAAGTCGGCGTAGGTGAGGCCTTCGTTGAACTTGGTCTTGAGGAGGTTGGCGTCAAACATGCGGATCTCGTGAGGAAAGAAACAGGGCAGCCCTCGCAGTCGAAGGCTGCCCGTGTGTGTTTGTGTTGAGCCGCCCCGGCCGAAGCGGGCGCGGTACGTCAGGGCGTGCCGATGTTCGGGGAGTCGGTCATGCCGGAGCCGCAGTGGGGGCACTTGGTCGGCATGGCGCCGTGTGCGCCGGTGACGAGCGTGCGACCGCAGGACCAGCAGGGCATGCCCTTGCTGGTGGCGATCGAGCCGCAATGAGTGCACGGCACGGCGGGCTGGGCACCGTCTCCAGCGGCCTGCAGGTCGCCATAGTCGGCCAGCGAGATCGTGAAATCCTGCTTACAATCGCGGCAGACGTAGTGGTGGAGTTGTTCGAGGGTGTCAGTCCGCTTGTTGCCCTGCAACTGCTTGGCAACGAGCACCCCGGCGACCGCCAAGGCGCCCAGGATGATGATGATCATGGCAATATTGCGACCGCTCATGGGAGACTCCACTGGTGGGATGGATCAGAAGGGGACCAGATTCCGGTGGGGATCGTAGTCAAAGTTCCACCGGCGGGCACGTGACTCCATGGTCGGGTGCTTGACGGGTTGCCCGATGTTCTCGTATCCGGGGACGCGGGCACGCTGCGGATTGACGATCAGTTCGGCGATGCGCTCCATGGCTACGTGACCATCGGGGAAGAACACGTTGGCGTTCCCATAGTGCCGGGTACCCGGCCAGTTGCCGGGGAAGCGCGCCGTGCCTGCCAGAATAGGGTCTTCATCACCATCGGTCTTGGAATCGGCGAAAGCAATCATGTCCTGCGGGTGAGAGATTCGCGCGATGTTGATGCCGTCCCAGCCAGTCTCGACATGCAGGCCCATGCCGAGGTTGTAATCGCGACCTCGGATGTTGGTGTAGATGTCAACCCCATGCTCGTTGTACCCGTAGGAAAAACCGATGTGCTCGGTGACACCATCGGGATTTATCCGCTTGTCAGTGAGCCCGACCGTAATCGGCACCTCGCCTTCATGATACCCGAAGCGGCTTGGTCGGTGGTCCCATTCCGCTGTCGGGCGCGAACGTGTGAGCATGGTGTGGCGCTGGTTGTAGTAGGGGTACCAGTGATAGTCCTTTGCGGCGGAAGGGCAGTTGAAGACTTCCGTCGTCTGATCGTCCATGTACATGCGGTAAGCACCGGGCCAGGTGAAATAGAAGAGGAAGCCTTGGTTGATCTGCACGTGGCCGGCGATAAAGAAGCCCTTGTTCTCTTCCGCATAGTTGAGGGAGCCCATGCCGATTTGCCGGATCTGCGAGAGGCAAACGGTGGCCTTGGCAAGGTCTCTTACGCGCGCGAGGGCCGGCAGGAGGATACTGATCAACAGGGCGATGATCGCGATGACCACGAGCAGTTCGATGAGGGTGAACGCGCGGACGGGGGGTCTACGTACCAACATTCAGTGTCTCCTGACATTTCTCAAAAACCGCGATGTGCCAGGCCCCGTCGAAACCGCCCAAGAAATGGACGGCAAAGATTTATCGAGTCTAGCCTGCGTCCAGGCTTCATACAAGGGTACTTTTGAGCCGACCGCTGGGGAGTTCCCGAAGGCCCGGTCCATGGCCGCGGGCGGTCCGAATGTCTCGGGTGGTCCCGTTGAAAGAGGCGGAGGAGACGCAGTACTGGCTGCCGTCGCCGGCGTGCTGGTCGCCACAAGGAGTTGAGCAGCAAGGGCCGCCCGGACAGCGTTGAGCAGCTCCAGCGCTACGCCTGCCGCGCACCCCGGAACAGCTCCGCAGCGGATGGATCAGAAGGGGACCAGATTCCGGTGGGGATCGTAGTCGAAGTTCCAGCGGCGGGCGCGTGACTCCATGGTCGGGTGCTTGACGGCCTGCCCGATGTTCTCGTAGCCAGGGACGCGGGCACGCTGCGGGTTGACGATCAGTTCGGCGACCCGCTCCAGATTGGCGTGGCCGTCCGGGAAGAACACGTTCGCGCTGTTGTAATGGCGGATACCCGGCCACCCGCCAGGGAATCGAGCCGTGCCGGTGAGAATCGTGTCTTCATCACCATCGGTCTTGGAATCGGCGAAGGCGATCATGTCCTGGGGATGCGAGATGCGGGCGATGTTAATCCCGTCCCAGCCGGTCTCGACGTGCAGGCCCATGCCCAGATTGTTGTCGCGATTCCTGATTCTCGTGTAGACATCCACGCCGTGCTCGTTGTAGCCGATGGTGAACCCGACCTGTTTGGAGCCGTCGGGCTGTTGCCGCATTTCACTCGGCATGATCGGCACTTCGTCCTGGTGATACCCGAACCGCTCTGGGTGATGGTTCCAGTCGGCGGTCGGACGTGAGCGCGTGATCGCGTTGTGGCGCGGGTTGTAGGTCGGGTACCAGTAATAGTCCCGGGATGCCGCCGGACAGTTGAAAACGGCCTCCGTCTGGTCGTCCATGTACATGCGGTACGTGCCGGGCCAGGTGAAGTAGTAGAGGGAGCCCTGGTTGACCTGCACGTGGCCCGCCATAAAGAAGCCCTTGCTCTCTTCTGCGTACGTGAGGGAGCCCATGCCAATCTGCCGGATTTGCGAGAGGCAAACGGTGGCCTTGGCAAGCTCTCTTACACGCGAGAGGGCCGGCAACAGGATGCTGATCAACAGGGCGATGATCGCGATGACCACGAGCAGTTCGATGAGGGTGAACCCGCGGTCGGTGGATCTACGAATCAACATTCAGTGTCTCCTGACAGTTCTCAAAACCCGCGATGTGCCAGGCCCCGTCGAGGCCGCCCAAGAAACGGACGGCGAAGATTAAATGAGTCTAGCCCGAGTCCGGGCTTCACACAAGGGTACTTTTCGAGGCGACAGGCTGGAGAGTTCCCGAGGGCTGATCTATGACGGCGAGCGGCTCGAAAGCCCCCGGAAACGGGTGGTCGGCGGGCCTGTTGTGCCGCGGCGAGGCGGGCTCTAGACTCCGGGGCATTGGCCTTTGAGGGCGTTCGGGGGCACTGGGAAGGAGCCCGGAGCGTGGAGTGGGATTTCGAGCAGGAGCTCGGCGAGATCTTCCGTGCCCACGAGAAGCGGAAGGACGAGGCGTCGCAGCGCCTGTGCGCCGAGGCTCTGAAGGCGAGCAAGGTGGCGGCCCTGCAGGTCTCGCAGCGGCTGGAGAAGAAGGCCGGTGCGGCGTTCGCGCGGCGGATCACGGCGGACATGCTGGACCTGAAGGCGGAGCGGTGGACGCACGCCCTGGTGCTGCAGCACAAGTTCGTGGATGCGCTGCACGTGAGCTTTGAGTTCCGCGGCCGCGTGGAGGGGGTGGAACTGGTGGTGGAAGCGGGTTGCAACGGGACCCCGTCGGAGTACCTGCGGGTGGGGCTGGGCGAGGTGGAGACGGACCGGGTGCGGGAAGAGTTGGAGCGGTTTGTGGTGGAGGGGCTGAGGGCGGCGTTGGCAGTCTGACAGAGACGCGACCGTCAGGGAGCGTTCTTCGTTTAACAGCGTTTGTCCGAGGCACGTCGTCAGGTAGCGTTCCGCCAGTGTGGTGTACAGGATCGCTTCCTGGCGGGCGCGTCTCTGTGGCGCGTGTGTCAGTCGTACCTCATCGGGAGGTCGGGGCCCTGGTGGAAGAGCACGTACTCAATCTTTTCGGCGAGCTTTTCCGGGGTCCACAAGTAGCGCGTGCTTCCATGGCGGCTCCAGACTTTGCGGGCTCGCTCAATGGCGCCCTTCTCGACCATTCGCCGCGTCGCCCATGATTTCAGCGAGTTCATGATGCGCTCGGGAGGCAGGTCCGCTGTGATGACAGCATGGACATGCGTCGTGCGGACGTTCAGTGCGTGCAAGCGCCAATCTTTGTAGTTGGCGACGTCACGAACCGTTTCGTCGACAATACCGCGTTGCAGATCGTCGAGCAGGACAGGCGCGACGCGTAGATTCCGGCTGTCGCGCGCGACCAGTTGGGCATTGGCGGGGAGCACGGGAGTGCCATACTTGTTGTGCTGCGGATCCACGGAGCCCTCCTGGCGGCCATGCAGCCACGTCCCGTACGTGTGATACGTCAGGAAGTATGCCAGCGGCGAGGCTTCCATGGCGGGGAGCGTAACGGATTGAGATTCCGGCTGCAAGCGGACGTGGCAAAAGCGGCGTCGCCCCCTCGGGAGGGGGCGACGGGAACGCTTCCTGACGGGCGTCTCTGTGGAACGCTTCCTGACGGGCGCGTCTCTGTTGTCAGGGGAAGATGCCGCGGACTTTGTAGACCTGGCCGATGTGCTCGAGGGCGGCGATGTAGGAGGCGGTTCGCAGGTCGCACTCGTACTGCTGGCGGGCGAGCTTGGTGCGGCGGGCGGCCATGACCATGTGGCGGTTGAGGGCGGCGTCGACTTCCTCGGCGTCCCACGTGACGCAGGACTTGTTCTGGACCCACTCGAAGTAGGAGACGGTGACGCCGCCGGCGTTGCAGAGGATGGCGGGGAGGATTTCGATGCCGCGGGCGAGGAGGGCTCGTTCGCCGGCGGGGGTGGTCGGGGCGTTGGCGGCCTCGGCGACGACCTTGCAGTTGAGCCATTCGGCCTGCTCTTCCTTGATCATCTGCTCAAGGGCGGCGGGGATGAAGACGTCGACGGGGGTCTTGTAGAACTCCTCGGTGGAGATCTTCGTCGCGCCCTTGCTTGTCTGGCGGCCGGAGCCGGTGACGACGCCGCCTTCGAAGCCGGCGACGCCGCCGGTCTTGGCGCAGTGGTCGGCCAGGGCGTGCGCATCAAGGCCTTCATCGTTGCGGATGGCGCCGGTGTGGTCCATGACGGCGACGATCTTCGCGCCCTGGTCGTAGAGGATCTTGCCGACCCACGAGCCGACGTTGCCATACCCGAGCACGCTGACGCGCATGTCCTGGATCGGGATGCCCTCATCGGGAAGCATCTCGACGAGGACGTCAACGACGCCCTGGCCGGTCGCCTTTTCGCGGCCGAGCGAGCCGCCGACCTCGACGGGCTTGCCGGTGACGACGCGCATGGCGTCTGTCGAGCGGCCTTCGCCGGCGATGTTCTGGTAGGTGTCGGCGAACCACGCCATGACCTGCGCGTTGGTGCCGACGTCGGGAGCGGGGATGTCGTAGTCAGGCCCGATGTCGTTGGAGATGGCCGAGCAGAAGCGGCGCGTGACGCGCATCAGCTCATCCGGGGAGAGCTTGCGCGGGTCGCACTTCACGCCGCCCTTGCCGCCGCCGAAGGGCACGCGCACGAGCGAGCACTTCATCGTCATGAGGAAGGCGAGGGCCTTCACATCGTCGAGGTGCACGTCCGCGTGGAACCGCAGGCCGCCCTTGTACGGGCCGAGCGCGTTGTTGTGCTGGACGCGGTAGCCCTTGAAGAGCTGGTGGTGGCCGTGGTCCATCTTCACCGGGAAGTGAACCATGATCTCGTTCTTGGGCTGGGCGAGGATGAGCTGCACGCGGTGCTGCAGGCCGATCATCTCCGCGGCGTGCAGCATGACGTCGACGGTCTGCAGATAGAGGTTGTCCGGGTCCTTGGGCAGCCCGACTTCGTCGAAGATGGGGCTGCGGAAAGGCTCACGGTTGTTGTTGGAGCCATTTTTGGCCTTCGCAGGCGTGACGGACGGCGTGGCGGTGCGACTCATCGTGTTTGACCTGAATCAAGCGTCGGTGGTTCCGCGCTCTGTTCCGCGGGAATGTGCGGCGAACCCGGCCCATGCGCCGGACCGTCGGTGATTGAAAGTGAAAGACCGCCGCTCGCCCGTCGGGCGGCCGCGGCGGCAAAGCGCTTCCAATCCTCGCTCATATCGGGCCGACAACAATCCCGACACGAGGATTGAACGGTAGGCGAGGGATGGTGGCAAATCACCCGGCTTGCCCCCCGGGTCCGGGTGTTTGTTCGAGCGCGTCGCGAGTGGATCAACGCAAAACGGAAAGCGCCCCCGGGGCGGTCAGGTCCCGGGGGCGCCATTGGAGAAGGTTCGCAGGATGTGAGGGTCAGCCGATCACGGGCAGGGGGAGCCTGCGGACGCCGGGAACCAGCAGTCGAGGTAGGCGAGCAGGTCGAAGACGTCGACACCGACCGTGCCGTCAAGGTCGGCGGCGCTGTCGCTGCTGAACCAGAGGTCGAGGTACGCGAGGAGGTCGAAGACATCGACGCCGGGCGTGCCGTCGAACTCGCAGGGGCAGGCCGGGGGAGTGACTTCGGTGGCGAAGAGGGTGGTGGGCCCGCCGGTGCCAAGGCCGGGGAGGCCACCCTTGCCCACAACGATCCAGTACGTCGTGCCGCCGATGAGGTCGGCCTCCAGTGTGACGAACGCGCCGTTCGTTGCGTTGTAGACGCACTCCACGGGGGTAGCGGACGCGCAGTCCGCGCCCGTGAGAATCATGAGGCCCTTCGCGGGAACGAAGATCGTGTCCGCCTCAAACAGAACCCGCATGTCCGTCTCGGGCGTGAAGGAGTGCCAGAGGGAGTTGGGAGTGTCCGTAATGAGGATGGCGAGCGGGTGACATGGCAGCGGCGGAAGTGTCGCGATGTACGTGGTCGTGTCGTACTCGGCCGACACATACGGCAGCGACGGGATCTCAATTGAGTTGGCGCAGACATCGCCGGGAACGGGGAGGGTTTCGATGACGGCAATCTCGAAGAATGCTTCGTCGGTGGACTGAGACGCAATACGGATGAGGACGGTGGAGGCGGCGCCGTCCGATGTGAAGTCCAGGCGCGTGTCGTTGGTGCTCTGCGCATCGGAGCAGCCGAGTTCGGCAGAGGGCATGCCCGAGCAGTCGGACCAGAGGGAGAGCGTGATGTTGGCGCTGGCGCCGAAGGTCTCGATCGTGTAGTCGGCGTCGGGATCCGGGGGCGTGAAGGCGTACCAGGCGGTGCGGCGGTTGTCGGTGCCGGCGAGGCCGCAGGAGTCGATGTCGACGTCCTGGAGGGAGCCGGCGGTGGTGCCGGAGAGGAACTGGTTCAGGCCGATTGGCTCGGCGTCGAAGCATTCCGCGTTGTCCGGAGGCGCGGGGGCCTCTTCAACCCAGAGCTGGTACTGGGTTTCATAGAAGCTGCGCGTGCCGACATGGATGAGGATGGGGGAGGCCATCGCGTCGGAGCGGAAGTCGGCGAAGGTGTCGCGGCCGTTGTCGCTGCAGAAGAGCTCATCGCCGGCGGGGAGGCCGCAGGCGGTGAAGGGCGCGATGACCAGGTCGTGCGTGCTGATGATCGTGCTGGCGTTCGGCGTAAGCGTCATGCCGCGGATGCGGTACATGGTGTTTGGCTGCGGCGGTGTGAAGGTATACCAGAGGACGTTCATGCCGGCGTCAGAGATGATGCAGGTATTGGAGACGGGAGTGGGGGTGAGGATGCAGCCGGTGTTGTCATCGGTGATGGTCTCATCAAGCGCGATGGGCATCGGGGTGTTGCAGTTGTTGTGCGGGGGAACGGGCGGGGACTCCTCCGCCACGATGGTGTAGGGGAACCCGGTGTCGAAGGCCGGGATCGTCGAATAGATGACGACGAGCGGGGATGCCATGGCGTCGGACTCAAAATCGACGAACTCGTCGATCACGCCTGTAGGGCCGTGGCACGCGATGGCGGTTGCGCCCGAGGTTGGGCACGTTGTGTGCACGGTGAGCACGCCGCCGGCGTTCTCGTTTTCGAAGAGGCGGATCCTGTACCGGGTGTTCGGCAGCGGCGGCGTGAAGGTGTAGTAGGTGTGCCGGTCGTACTGCCCGGGTGTGCACGGCGTGAGGCTCGTCTCCGCGGGCATGGGGACGGCATCGGTCTGCGTCGCCGGTACGGGGACGCCGAGAGTAAGGGCGATTGCACCGGAACACTCATCGTTGACGGGCTGGGCGATTGCCGCCGAGGCGAGCACCGCTCCAAACAATGCTGCAAGACGTCCCGGCCCCGCCCCCGCGCGGTCAGGTTCTCGAATCCTCATTGTCTTCTCCTTCAAGGAATTGCGCGCCGACCCGGCGCAAGGTTCTTCAGCAGCCCTGGAACCACATATCCAGGTATGCAAGAAGATCGAACACATCGGTGACCGAGTCGCCATTCAGGTCAGCAGCGAGGCTCGAGGCGAACCAGAGATCGAGATACGCGAGGAGGTCGAATACATCCACCGCGCCGTTGTCATCGAGATCGGCGGCGCAAGGGGGAGCGGCGCTGAAGACGTATGCAGAGCCGCTGGCCGAGCCGGCGTCGTCGTCCTGGGGCGCGCCGGCAACGGCGACGCTCCCGGCGATGGCGACGGCGGCGCCGAACTGATCGGCGCTTGCGCCGTCTGTTGCGGCGAACTTGCCGGCGTAGGCCCAGAATGCGCCAGTGTGTCGGAAGAGGTAGGCCGAGCCGGACTGCACGCCGTCGATGCTGTCACCGGCCGCGCCAATGAGAAGGGTCGAACCATCCAGGGAGACGGAGGCGCCGAACTCGTCGCCGGGGTTTGCATCCGGCGCGGTGAGTTTCGTTTCGAATGACCACACGCCTGCGGTCCGGCGGAAGACGTAGGCCGCCCCCGTGCTTGGCCCGGCGGAGGTTTCACGCGGGGTCGTGATCACGGCCACATCGTCCGCGATGGCGACGGCCATGCCGAACTGATCGCCTCCCTGCCCATCCGGGGCGACCAGCTTCGCTTCCTGCACCCAAGCGCCGCCGGGTTCACGCCGGAAGATGTACGCCGACCCCGAGGCGCTGTCGGCGTCGTCGTCGAACGGCGCGCCGATGACCGCGGCGTCGCCGCGGAGGTCGACGGCGAAGCCGAACTGGTCGAACGCTTCGGCATCGTTGGATACGAGCCGCTCGCCGGCGCTCCAGCCGGAGCCGTCGTGCGTGTAGATCCAGGCCGCGCCGGTCTTGATCGCGCCGGGGCCGGAGGCGTCGCGCGGCGCGCCGACGATGACGGTTTGTCCATGCAGCGCCAGGTCGAGGCCGAACCAGTCGTCCTGGGCGGTCTCACTGGGCGAGAGAGTCGCCTCCTGCACCCAGCCTTCGCCCGGCTGATTGCGGAAAAGGTAGACCCGGCTGAGAAAGGGCGTGGTGATGGAGCCGGCGCTTCCCGCAGCGCTCGCGGCGACGACATCGGCGTCGACCCCGACGGCCAGCCCGAGTTGGTCTCCGGCCATGCCGTCGGCGGCGAGAAGCTTGAGCTCGGGAACCCAGGCGTCGCCCTCGCGACGGTAGAGATAGACGGCGCCGGAGTTGGAGCCGCGGTCGTCATCGCGCGGCGAGCCCGCCGCGATGAGTTGGCCATCGGTGGCGACGGCTGTGGCGAATCGGTCGCCCGCGGCGGCATCCGGCGCGGTGAGCTTTGCGGTCTCGTCGATGGTTGCCAGGGCAGCGCCCGCGCACACGCCTCTGGGGGCGGCGAGGGCCGCGACCAGGTCGGGGTGGTCGATGGTCGTTCCGCCGTTGAACGCGCCGTCGGGCAAGCAGGAGCCGTGTGTGTGGATGCCGATGGCCAGTCCGGACAGTTCATCCGTGATAGGCGAACCGGAGTTGCCGCCCGTCGTGTCAATGCCGTGGCGGATCGTCGAACCGGAGAGGAGGACGAGCGGGCCGGCAAGAGTCTTCTGCGCCAGGTTCCACTCGAGGGGGGCGTCCGGTGAACCGCCGAGCGGGCCGGTGGAGCCGTAGCCCGTGATGCGCAACTCCGGACCTCCGACGACGGGCGACGGGGCAAGTTCGTACGTTGTGCCCTGGGCCGCCGCGGCGGAAAGGCCGGTGTTTGAGTTCGGGTAGCAGCCGAAGACGGCCCAGTCGTTGCCGACGCCCAGGCCGAAGTTGGTCTGCACGCTTTCGGGGTCCAGCGGGTACTGGTCTTCCGGCGGCGGGTGCTGGGCGCCGCCGCCTGATGTGGAGAGCGGCACGTTGAACTGAGCGACGCGGCCGAACTGGCTGCCGGTCATGCAATGGCCGGCGGTAAGGAAGCAGCCGCACTCATCATTAATGAGCCACGCGGTGCAGGTGCCGGGTTGGAGGCGTGCTGCGCGAGGATCGTTCGACGGCACGCGCTCGTCGATGCCGTCGCAGACGTGGCGGTCGCCGAGGAGCATGGGCGGACCAGCAAGGATGCCGGTGATGCGCACGCGCGCCGAGCCGGCCCGGTTGCTTGCGATCAACTCGAGTTCGACGGCGTCTCCGTTGAAGTACGCGGAGCTGTTGCCCCACTGCGACAACGTGGTTGCGTCGAGCGTCTGCTGCGCGCCGTCTGCGAGCGAAGTGATCCGGAGCCAGGCGTCGTGGCGGTTGGCCCCGGCTGGAAGACTGACATCCTCAAACTTCAGGCGCACCCAGGGCGCGTTTGGCGCGGCCACGATGGTGGAGAACACCACCTCGGGCTCGGGGCCCGTTGCGACCACGACGCCCGAGTCGACGTCGACCGGCCAGAGGGTGGAATCGTCGGGCGCCACCTGACCGTGCGCAAGGGTGGCGGCCAGTGCCGGTACAAGGACGGCGCAAGCGATGGTTGGGACGGTGATCTGCGACACGTGACACACTCCGCGAACGGGAGGAGGTAGAACCTGCACCCGGTACGGAACGAGTCTGAGACTCGTTGCAGATCAATCGCAAAACTGGGATCTTCCCTAGGTGCCAAATCCCTGACGGATCACTGATGCAGTTCCCGCACCCGCAGGTTCCGCAAACGCACTTCCAGCCCTTCCTGGCCTTCCGGGACGCTGTGGACCTGCAGGGCGATGTGGCCCTCGGGGGTGAGGGCATCGAAAGCGGCCGCGGCGGGGACGCCGTTGAGCCAGGTCCGAATAACCTCGCCCTGGCAGACGACGCGGATGGTGTTCCAGTCGTCCGGCCGGTGAGCGCGGCGGGCGTAAGGGGCCGCGGAGAGGGGGTGGAGCCAGCCCCGGCGGCGTTCTTCGTAGAGCCCGGCGGTCCAGGCGCGTTCGCCAGGGTCGAGTTCGACCTGGTAGCCCTGAACGGGACCGGCGCGATTGGCCATGCCGTCCTGAACGTGGCTTCGGATCTGGATGCCGCTGTTTAGGTGTGCGCCCTCGACGACGGGCTGCTTGATTTCCGCGAGCAGTTCGAAGTCGCGGAAGGTGCGCTCGGTGATGAGGAAGGTGTTGGGCGTGCCGGGGCGGCCGACGCCGACGATCTCGTCTGAGCTTCCGTCCGGGGCTTTGACGAGTTGGAAAGTTGCCTCGCCGCCGCGGACGGTCCAGCCGGCGAGGGGCGAGCCGTCGCTGGACTCGGGTGAGGGTGAGGGCTGCAAGAGGTCGATCCACGGCCCGGGCTGGGTCTCTTGATCGTGGAGCGGGGCGATCCAGACGTTGCGGAAGCGAACGGGGCCTTCAGCGCTCGAGGCGTGAGCCTGAAGGATGAGGGGGCCGACCTGGGGGCTAGTGCCGCCTGCCGCCGCAGACTCGCCGCGGGCTTTGCGGCTGCCGGTGGGGTGCGGGATGGCGACGTCGTTGTGAACGAGCGCGCCGTTCCAGTAGAGGGTGAGGCGGGCGTCTTCGGTCTTTGCGCCGTCCTTGAAGCGCGGCGCGCGGAAGTAGATGTCGTAGGCCTGCCATGTGCCGGGGCCGGTGGAGGCGTTGACGTCGGCGGCGCGGAGCGTGTAGATCGCGCCGGCCTCGTTGACGGCAGGAGGTTCGGTCGAGGGGCCGGGCGCGGGTGTGCCGAGGATCTGGATTTCGTATTTGTCCTGAAGATACACGCCGCTGTTGGCCGCCATCTGCCCTTCGCCGCCGGGCGGGCAGTACCACTCCACGTGGAGGCGGCAGTCGGCGAGGACGGTCGTGGTGACGAGGTCGCCGCCAGATTCGTGCGCCTCGATGTACTGCGGCGCATCGGGGTTGGTGAAGTCGTCCTGCGTTAACGGAGCCGCGTTGATGAACTCGTTGGTTGCGCTGCGCTTGAAAGCGGGGGCCGCCGCGCCGCTGACGAGCGGAACGCCGTGGGCCGGCGGGAGGATGCCAACGCCAAGGCCGGTGTCGATGTCGACGGGCTTGCCTGCGAGGGTCGCGGGGGTGGGGGGCTCCAGCCGCGGCACAGCGTTGAGCGTGTACCAGGCCTCGGTGGACCAGATCTGCTCACCGTCTGTGGAGACGGGGTCGGTGTGGATGTAGACGCAGCGCCCCTCGCGCAGGCCGTCGATGCGCAGGTGAACGCTGAGGCCGTCGTCGGTGGAGATGGCGCTGCGGACGCGAAGCATCTCTTCGTCGACCTTGGGGCCGCCGTAATGGATAGTGGGGTGGTAGCGCCATTGGCGGATGGTGTAGTTGCCGGGTTGGGCGAGCCACTCGCGGTCGACGGGCTTTGTGAAGGTGATGATGAAGCCGTCGGGCGTGGCGCGCACGCTGTGCATTTCAAAGACGGTCTTGCCGTTCGGCTCGAGTCGCTGAAGGCCGAACTTGGTGTTCTTCCAGTTCCAGTTGCCGAGCGCGCCGATGCCGCCGGCATAGAGCGCGCCGTCGGGGCCCCACTCGAGGCGGTTGACACCGGCTTCAAGACCTTGGGTGAAGCGGAAGATTGCACCCTGCCACTGGCCGTTGACGTTTTCGAGGAAGATGCGCCGAATGCCGCCGCCGGTGAGTTCACCCATGAACATCTGGCCGGCAAAGAGGCCCTCCGGGATGAGCTGCGCCTGGGTTGGGGAGTTGCAGACTTCGTTTTGCGGGAGATAGACCGCCGCGGGGGTGCGGAGCCGGTCGGCGAAATCGCTGGGGTGGCCGCCCTCGGGAAAGCGTTCGGCGAGCATGGGCACGAGGTTGGTGCGGTTGTAGTGACCGTAGAAGCGACCGTCGATGACTTCGGCCATGACGCTGGTGGGCATCCACGTGCCCTGGTTATCGAAGTAAAAGAGGGCGTTGTCGGGGCCGAGGGCGAGGCCGTTGGGCGTGCGCGTGCCGCCGGCGAAGACGCGGAAGGAGTGGCGGCCCTCAATGCTCGGGTCGATCTGGAGGATGCTGCCGCGAAGCGGCCCGTTTGGCGCGGCGTTGGTGCCCATGCCCTCCCAACCGTCCGGCGCCATGGCGGTTGAGAGCGCGGTGTAGAGGAGGCCATCGCGCTCGATGAGACCGAAGGCGAACTGGTGGTAGTTCCAGCCCTCCCAGCCGGCGGCGATGGTGTCGTGTGTTTCGTAGTAACCGTCGCCATCGTGGTCACGGAGGCGCGTGATCTCTCTTCTCTGCGCGACGTACAGGTCATCGCCGACAGCGCAGAGACCGGTGGGTTCGTAGAACCCTTCGGCGCAGATGGTGGCTTCGATCTGGTCGGGGTCGCCGCTGGTGACGTTTGTGAGCGCGTGGAGGACGTCCGGCTGCTTGCTGTCGATGTCGGGAAGAGAGCGGTCATCGCGCTGAAGGGGATGGAAGGTTCCGACGATGAGGCGGTCGCCGTCCTTGCCGGGGACGAAGGCCATCGCGCCGACCATGGGCTCGAAGCCGTCGGGGCGGATCGTTGTCAGGTTCCAGCCGGGGTGGACACCTTCGAGGGGCTTGCGATCGCCGGGGCGGCGACCGTCGTCGATGGTCTTGATGCCGGGAGACGTGACGCGGGTCAGGTCGTTGTCGGTGCGGAGAGCCTCGGGGGGAACGAGCGTGAAGTCGGCCTGCCCGGGGGGCTGCCACTCGAGCTTGAGGACGCGGTCGCCGACGTGGTCGAAATGATCAATGAAGATCGGGTGTGCGCCGGCCGCCATGGAGATGCGTTCGCTGGCGATGGCCTGCGTGCCGTGGCGGCCGTCGTTGTCGATGACAAGCTGGTCGCGGATAAAGAGGCGCGAGCCGTCGTCGCTGGTGAGGCGGAAGCGGTAGGGCCCGGCGTGCGGGGCGATGAGTTCAGCGGTGACCGTGGTGAGGATGGGGGGCGGAAGGTCGCCGAAGTCGGAGCCCTGGAAGTTGATGTCGGGGTGAAGCTGGTCCAGGTTGGGCGTCTGGCCGTCTGCGAGGGTCGGGACGTTGTGGATCGCGCCCTCCACCCGGTAGACGCGGAGGGTGACGCCGGGGGTGGTGTCGGACGCGTCCTGCCGGGCGATCGCAGGGGTGAGCGCGGCGAAGATCGCGGCGGCGAAGGGGAGTGCTGGGGTCTTCATGAGGGAGTGCCTCCTGAGCTTGCGTTGCGTTTGCGGCAGAGTATCGCAGGGCGGCCGGCGTCGCACGGGTTCTGGATTTGCGGGGTGGGTCTGGGCACGGCTTGCCGCGGAGTACCGCGGACAAAGCCGTGGCACCGGACGCGGGGGCCGTGGCACGGGGACGCCGGGGCCGTGGCGCCGGAGGCGGGAGCAGTGGCGGAGGGCTGATCGAGGCCCTACCCTTTGTGACCGGCTTCTGGCCGGCGCCGCGGTTCTTTCGCGTGGTGCGGAAGCGGCGTTCGTGGACTCAAGCCGCCCCCTGGGGGCACTCGAAAGGGTCGTCTTTGGCCTGAGTAGAGGATTCAACCGCCCTGGCGCACGGCTCTGTGAGTGGTGGCCGGCGGCTTCCAGAGAGACATTTGAGGATTCTGCATGATTGATGAGACACTGATCGCGTCGCTCGGCGTGAGCGACGACGAGGCGACTGCGCTCCTGCGCGAGGCGTTTGGAGAGCAGGCGGCCGACGGCGACATGGACCAGTTGCTGGGGACGCAGATCGCCGACTTTACCCCGGGCTCGATCCTTGACGGGAAGATCATCGGCTTTGCCGGTGAGGACGTCGTGATCGAGGTGGGACTCAAGAGCGAGGGGCTTGTCCCGCGCGAGGAGTTCGACAACCCGGATGAACTGAAGGTGGGGGACAAGGTCAAGGTTCTCCTCGAGCACGTCGAGGGCGACGGGGGCATGGTGGAGCTTTCCAAGCGGAAGGCCGACCGCATGCTCAACTGGCAGCGCATCGTCGACACGACCGCCGAGGGCGACGTGATCGAGGGGCGCGTGATGCGCAAGATTAAGGGCGGTCTGCTGGTGGACATCGGCGTGCCGGTGTTCCTGCCGGCGTCGCAGGTGGATGTGCGGCGTCCGAGCGAGATCGGCGAGTACATCGGCCGGGACATCCGCGCGCAGGTGCTGAAGATCGACACCGAGCGGCGCAACATCGTCATCAGCCGCCGGAAGCTGATCGAAGAAGAGCGTCACGCGGCGAAGAAGCGCCTGCTCGAGACGCTCAAGGAAGGCGACCTGGTCAAGGGCACGGTCAAAAACATCGCCGACTTCGGCGCGTTCGTGGACCTCGGCGGCATCGACGGGCTGCTGCACATTACGGACATGTCGTGGGGTCGCATCAATCACCCGTCGGAGATGCTGGACATCGATCAGAAGATCGAGGTCAAGGTGCTCAACATCGACCGGGACAAGGAGAAGATCGCTCTCGGCCTGAAGCAGAAGGAAGCTTCGCCGTGGGAAGAGATCGAGCAGAAGTACCCGGTCGGGTCGCGCATCCGCGGCACGGTGGTCAACATCATGTCCTACGGCGCGTTCGTGCGTCTGGAGGACGGGATCGAAGGCCTTGTCCACATCTCCGAGATGTCGTGGACGCGTCGGGTCAACCATCCGTCCGAGCTCGTCAACCCCAATGACGAGGTGGATGTGGTTGTGCTCGACATCGACAAGGACAAGCAGGAGATCAGCCTCGGCATGAAGCAGACCGAGGTGAACCCGTGGGAGCTCGTCAGCGAGAAGTACCCGCCCGGAACAATCATCGAGGGCAAGGTGCGGAACCTGGCCAACTACGGCGCGTTCATCGAGATCGAGCCGGGGATCGACGGCCTGCTGCACGTTTCGGACATTTCGTGGACCAAGAAGGTCACGCACCCGAACGAGGTCTTCAAGAAGGGCGAAGTCGTCCGCTGCGTCGTGCTGGAAGTCGATCAGGAAAAGCAGCGCGTGGCGCTGGGCGTGAAGCAGCTCACCGAGGATCCGTGGATTCACGCGATTCCGGAGGCATACCGCCCGGGCATGGTCGTCCGCGGCAAGGTCACGAAGATCACGAACTTCGGCGTCTTCGTCGAGTTGGAGAACGACCTGGAAGGCCTGCTGCACATCAGCGAACTGGCCGACCACAAGGTCGAGAATCCGCAGGATGTGGTGAAGGTGAACGACGAGGTGGATGTGAAGATCCTCCGCGTCGACATCGAAGACCGCAAAATCGGCCTCTCGCTCAAGCGGGCCCAGTGGGGCGACACGGACACGGGCGATGCGGGCGACCGCGCCGGCCGGACCGGGCCGATCCCGACCCGCGGCGGCATGGACGCTCACGGGGCGATGGGCACGGACAAGATCGTGTTCGGAACGCCGTCAGCCGCGTCGGCATCGCCGTCTCCGGCCGATGAGGATGAGTCGGACGAGTGATCGTCCGGATCCTGTGAAGCATTGAAAAGTCGCAGCCGTCCCGGAAATCCGGGACGGCTGCTTTCGTTTCGGGTTTGAGTCGGTGGTGACGCCTGGGTTCGGAACCCCGTGGGGGTGGGGGCCGGACCGGAGTGGGCCGATTGGTTGGCGTCTCTCCCTGCTGCGCCGCGGCGTACCGCAGGCCGGCCGTGGCGGCGAGCGGCCTGCCAGGACCACGGCAAGAAGGCGTGGATTACATGAGGGCGATGAAGCTCAGGAGGGTCAGAACCATGATCCGCTTGCGATTCTCAGTCAGCGCGGTGATCTTCAGCATGTTCGTTTCTCCAGTTGTGTACTGGAAGAGGATACAACCGGCGTGCCAGTGGAGGCGACTCTGGGCTGGGATGGCCGCAGGCGTGCTGGGCGGGGTTGGAAGGACCGATAACCCCGCGGCGCGGCGGCAGGTAAGTGGGGCGGTGTTGCTTCTGGGCATCGCATGTTGCGGGTTTGCCACAGGGGGGGCGGCCGGATCGGCGCTCCAGGTGGAGGAGGCGCGGCCGCCATCTCCGGCGGAGGCGATGCGGACGTGGCAGGAGGTGGAAGGATGGATCCGCTCGTGGCGGCTGCCGCCGGATGCCGCGGGGTTCCCGGCTTCGGCCGCGTGCGTGACGCTGCGGCTGAATGGGGAGGTGGTGGGTCGTGGGGAGGACTTCCGCGGGGATGATCGTTCGGTGTGGCGGGCTGCGATGGCGGCGATGGACCAAGCGGCCTCGAACGTGGTGACCGAAGGCGTTGTGCCGAACGATGCGCTGCGGACGGAGCGGTTGCGAATGGTGGGGGAGCGCATGACCGTAGGGATCGAACTGGCGGGAGCGCTGACGCCGTTTGCGCCGGCGACGTATGCGGAGGTGGAGACGACGCTCTCGCCGGGCGTCCACGGTGTGGCAGTCCGGCGCGATCGGGACGTCTATGGCTTCTTTCCGGGGACCATGCTCTCCCTGAACATGCTTCCGCACGAGGCGCTGGCGAACCGCGCCGCGACGGTCGTGGGGAACGCCGCGGCGGGGCTGGAGGAGCCGGGGAAGCTGGCCGAACGGCACAAGCTGGTGTTCTACCGGTTTGAAACGGTGCACCTGGCGCAGACGTCTGTGAACGAAGCGCCGATTTTTCTGCGTCGCGGCGGGCGGCTGGTGTTGCGTGAGCAGATCACGATGGCGGAGCTTGTGCGGATGGGGCGGGCGATGAGCGCGCACCTGGCGGGGCGTGTCGATGACGCCGATGGAGGGACGATCCGGGAGGGATACCGGCCGTGGCTGGGTCGGTACGACGGTCGGGAGGGGGGGGCGGCGCTGCTGCTGGCGGGGATCGCCCTGCAGGCGTGGCAGGAGCACGGGGCGGATGATGCGGGTGCGGAGGCGGTTGCAGTGGCCCGGCGGGCAGCGCTGCGGTTGTCGGCAGCAGCGCCCGTGGAGGAGGGGCAGACGCTTCCCTTGGCGTTTGCGACCGTGTTGGTCGCGCGGGGGTTGGAGGCAGAGACGGCGGATGCCTCGGATCGTGAGTGGTTGAGGCAGGCGGCGGCCGCGCTGGCGTCGCTGCACGATGCGGAGTCGGGATTCGCCCCACAGGTGCGATCGCATGAGCGAGCGCCCGTGGCGTGGGCGCTGGCCGAGGCGAGCGCGGCGCTCGGCGCCGGTGGGGAGCCGGTTCGGGCCGCCGCGGCGGGGGCCGTGCGCCGGCTGTACCGGGAAACACCCGAGGGGCGTCTGGTGCAGCACATGCCGTGGTTGGGATGGGCGGAGCTCAGGCTTGTGGATGGAGCGGAGCAGGTTCCCGCGGCGACGGCACTGCGGAGGATGCGAGAGCAGATCTGGTCACACCAGGTCACGCCCCTGGATGTCGAAGAGAGCGGCCACGATGTCGTGGGTGGGATCGTCTTCACGGCGACCTCGAACCCGCTTCCCGATTGGCACACGCTGCGGCCGGTGGCGTTCGCGGCGTCGATGTTGGGTGAGCCGCGGCTGACGGATCAGCACGAGCGTGCGATGGAGTTGGCGAGGCTGCTGTCGTCGCTGCGCTTTGCCCGGCAGTTGCAGGCGGATGAGTCGCAAATGTGGATGTTCAGGGATGCGGCGGCCAGTGTCGGGGGCGTTCGCGCGGGGTTGTGGGACCAGCGAATGCCGGCGGATGCGACGTCGCTCGGGCTGCTTGCGGTCAGCGAAACCCTGGGGTCGCTGCGGGCCCTGTCCGAGGCCCCGTAGGGCCGTTCTACGAGGGGTTTTGGGGGGCGTGCGAAAGGGGAAATTGCACCCCGTTTCGCCTATGATTCGGCTGTGTTTCCCGGGCTCTTTGCGGGCCCCTTTTTGAGAGATCTGACGGAGCACATCTCATATGGCTGACTCGAATCCGCCGGTTTCCGCCGCGGACGAAATGGACGAGATTCGCACCGCTTCCACGGGCGAGAATGGCGCTCCTGAGCGTGCGGACGAGCGCGGTGGGGACGGGACGGCCGGTGGCGGCGGCGGGGGTGGCTCCGGCGGCGGCGCGGCTGCGTCGGGCTCCGGGGATGGGGGGAACATCCAGGACCACAACATTGAGCGTGAGCTTCAGGATTCGTACCTGACGTACGCGATGAGCACGATCATGGACCGGGCGCTGCCCGATATCCGTGACGGCCTCAAGCCCAGCCAGCGGCGCATTCTGGTCGCGATGAACGACCTGAACCTGCGGCCGAACAAGAAGCACCTGAAGTGCGCGAAGATCGCGGGCGACACGTCCGGCAACTATCACCCGCACGGCGAGAGCGTGATTTACCCTACGCTGGTCGGCCTTGCGCAGAACTGGAAGATGCGGGTGCCGTTGATCCAGCCGCAGGGGAACTTCGGTTCCATCGACGGCGATCCGCCTGCGGCGATGCGGTACACCGAGGCGCGCATGACGCAGGCCGCGGTGGACATGCTGGACGATTTGAAGCTCGACACGGTCGACTTCCAGCCGAACTACGACGACCGGCTCATGGAGCCGACCGTGCTGCCGGGCAAGTTTCCGAACCTGCTGATCAACGGCGGGATCGGGATCGCGGTAGGCATGGCGACGTCGCTCGCGCCGCACAATCCGACCGAGGTTTTCGATGCGATCATCCGCACGCTGGAAGATCCGGAGATTTCACTCTCCGACCTGATGACGGACCTGACGGATGAGTCGGGGGAGGTCGTTCGGCATGGGCTGAAGGGGCCGGACTTCCCGACGGGTGGGATCATTCTGGGGCGTTCGGGCATCGTGGATGCGTATGCGACCGGGCGCGGCAAGGTGACGGTTCGCGGCGTGGTGCGCACGGAGGAATCCGGCGGGCGGTACACGCTGATCGTGGACGCCATTCCGTACGGGCTGAACCAGACGACGCTGATGGAGCGCATCGTCGAGGCGGTGAAGGACGACCGGATCAAGGAAGTCTCGGACGTCCGCAACGAATCCGGGCGCGAGGCGCAGACGCGGATCGTGATCGAGCTGAAGCGCAGCGGCGATCCGGGGGTTGTCGAGAACCAGCTTTACCAGTTCACGCCGCTGCAGCAGACGTTCAGCATTCACAACATCGCGCTGGTAAACCGCCAGCCGCGGACGCTGTCGCTGAAGGAGATGATCGGCTACTGGATCGACCACCGGACGGAGGTCATCCGCCGGCGCACGCAGCACCTGCTGCGTGAGGCCAAGAAGCGGGCCCACGTCCTGGAAGGCATGATCTACGCGGTGTGCGACATCGACGAGGTCATCCGCCTGATCCGGTCGAGCCGCACACGGCAGGAGGCGATCGAGAAGCTGATGACGCGGCGGTTCCGCATTGCGCCGGATCACCCCTTCGCGCCGCAGATCCCCGCACGACTGATGGCGTACGTTGAGCGCTTTGAGCCGCAGGGGGGCGTGCTGCTGACGCGCGTGCAGGCGGAGACGATCGGCGCGATGCGGCTGATCCAGCTTGTCGGGCTGGAGATCGAGCGGCTCGTGAAGGAGTACGCGGAAGTCGTCGCGCAGATCGAGGATTACGAGGACATCCTGGCGCGGCCGGAGCGCGTGACGGCGATCATCCGCGAAGACTGCGAGGAGATGCGGGCGCGGTACGCCGATGCGCGGCGGACAAGCATCGAGGAATCCGGCGCCGACATCAACCTGGAGCACCTGATCCAGGAGCACCAGGTCGTCGTAACGGTTTCGAACGCGGGGTACGTCAAGCGCGTGCCGGTGGATACATATCGCCAGCAGGCCCGCGGCGGGAAGGGCATCATCGGCGGCACGGCGCGCGAGGATGACTTCATCTACCGCATGTTCGTGGCGAGCACGCACGACGATCTGCTGTGTTTCACGGACACGGGACGTGTTTTCAAGATCAAGGTCTACGAGGTTCCCGAGATGAACCGGACCGCCAAGGGGCGGCCGATCGTGAACATCATTGAGGGGCTGCGCCAGGGGGAGAACGTCCGGGCGTTTCTGACGGTGCGGAACTTCGAGAAGGGCAGCCACTACCTGGCCTTCATCACGAAGGGCGGCATCATCAAGCGCACGCCGCTGAAGGCGTATCGCAACGTCCACAAGGGTGGCCTGATCGCCGTCGGGTTGAAGGAGGGCGATTCACTGCTCGACGTCGTTCTGACCGACGGGTTGGATGACATCCTGCTCGCCACGAGCGGCGGGATGGCGATCCGCTTCTGCGAGCAGGACGCCCGCGAGATGGGACGCGGCGCGGCGGGCGTGAAGGCGATTGAACTGAAGGACGGGCAGGAGGTCATCGGCGTCGTCCGTGTGCCGATGGACCGCAAGGATGCCGAAGACGCCGGCGTCACACGCCAGGCGGAAGTGGACGCCAACCTCTGCCTGCTCACCGTGACCGAGAACGGCTACGGCAAGCGCACGCCGGTGGATGAATATCGCGTGCAGCCGGAAGAGGGGCCGATGCGCTCGCAATCCCGCGGCGGCAAGGGCCGGGCGGACATCAAGACCAGTGACCGCAACGGCAAGGCGATCGCCGCGACGTGGGTGCACGAAGGGGACGACATTGTCGTCACCAGCCGGGACGGGATGCTGGTGCGGATGGCCGCGGCGGAGATCCGCCAGACCGGCCGCGGCACCCAGGGGGTGCGTGTAGTCGCCCTGAATGAGGGTGATTCGGTCGTCACGGTGGCCCGGGTGGCGGAGTCTGACGAGGAGTAAAGGGCTCCGGCGGTCCCGAAGGGGGAGGCGAGGGCCGTTTCGGAGTTCTTGACGGTAGACTCACCCCCATGCCCATCGACTGGTCCGACCACATCGTGCTTGCGAACCTCGCCGACGAACCCGAGTTTTCGGAGGAGTTCACGGCGATCTTCGCGCGGGTTGAGGGAGAGGGAGCGGCGCAGGGGGCGATCTCCGGCGTGCCGAACGTCGTGTTGAACTTCGGGGATGTGACGCACCTGAACAGCTCGCACCTGGCGATGCTGCTCAAGCTGCGCAAGCGCTGCGTGGAGGCGGGACGGTCGCTGGTGCTGACGAGTCTGAATGAGGATCTGTGGTCGATTCTGATCCTGACCGGGCTGGACAAGGTGTTCATCGTGGCGCCGGATGTGCCGACGGGGCTGGCGAGTCTGCAGATCGAAGAAGGCGCATGACGCAGGACGGCGAGACAAACGGCCGGGGCGGCACGCCCATCATCGACATCCGCAATATCGAGCGGACGTATTTCAAGCCGGACGGCTCGGTGCTGGTGCGCGCGCTGGACGGGGTGGACTTGGCGGTGCCGACGGGGCAGTCGGTGGCGATCATGGGGGCATCCGGATCGGGCAAGAGCACGATGATGAACGTGCTGGGGTGCCTGGACCGGCCGACGAAGGGCGTGTATCTGCTCGACGGGCGAGATTGCGCGCAGATGGAAGATGAAGAGCTTTCGCGCTTCCGCGGGCGCAAGATCGGTTTTATCTTCCAGGCGTTCAATCTCATCCCGGAGTTGACGATCGAAGAGAATGTCGAAGTGCCGCTGTTTTACCAGGGCGTCTCCAAGCCCGAGCGGCGGCGGCGCGCGCTTGAATCGCTGGAGATGGTGGACCTCGGCCACCGGCTCGGGCACCGGCCGAGCGAACTGTCCGGCGGCCAGCAGCAGCGCGTGGCCATCGCGCGGGCGCTGGTGACAAAGCCGGTTGTGCTGCTCGCAGACGAGCCGACCGGGAATCTCGACTCGGCCACGGGAGAGGCGATTCTCGATTTATTTGACCGGCTGCATGGGGAGGGGATGACGATTGTAATGGTGACACACGATGACCACGTCGCGGAGCGGTGCGAGCGCGTGGTGCGATTGCGGGATGGGCGGGTTGAGTCGGATCGGATGCGGGCGATGGTGGGGTGAGAGGAGCGGGCGGGGTGTCGGAGTGCGGCGGCCCAACGCAGACGCAGGCAGCGGGGCCGCGCAAGGATCGCGGGATCATCCTCGCGTCGCGCGACTCGTTGTACGCTGCGTCGACGACTCCACTCACATCCTCGCAGGCACCTTCGGAGCCGGCACGATGAACGACCGCGCGGTCAAGCGGTTCGCCGAAGCCATCGGGTGTTCGTTCCGCTTTGTGTGGGCGCCGCACGATCAGCGAGTGACTCGTTCGGAGCTGCGCGCGGTCGTCCCGGAACTGTTCTAACAGGTCAGTCTTGCCCCGCCCCTATACTTGCCGGGGCGGATCATGGGCGGGACGACGCAGCAGAGTGCGGCAGAGCATCGGCTGAGGCAACCGGTGTCGGCGGTCGGGCCGCAACGGGGTGCAGCGAACTGGATGCGCCGGCAGGCTTCCACTCTCGTGCCCGGGCTTGCGCTCGGCGCGGGCCACCTGGTCAGGGGGCTGGCGCTGGCTTGGGGAACGCTGGCCATCTGCTGCTCGAATCTTCCGTGGGAATGGGCGCGGCTGGCTCTTGCGGCCGGCTTCTTCATCTTCGGCGTTTATGCGATGTGGATCGCCAGGCGTCGTCGCATCGCAATCCTCTTCGCGCTCGCGTTTCTCGCCGTCGTGATCTGGTTCGCACTGATTCCCCCGTCGCATGATCGCCCGTGGCGTCGGGAGGTGGCCGTGATGCCGCGGGCGATCATTGATGCGGACGGCGATCGGGTGCGGTTGACCGGGTTTCGCAACTTCACGTATCGCTCACGCGACGACTTCGATGTTCGCTATGAGGAGCGCGAGGTCTCGATCGCGGACGTCCGCTCGTTCGATCTGCTGATTTCCTACTGGTGGCCGGGGCCGATCGCGCACACGTTCGTAACCTTTCATTTCGGCAACTCGCCGCCGGTCTGCATCTCCATTGAAACGCGGCCGGAAGAAGGCGAGCAGTTCGCTCCGATTCGCTCAATGTTCAAGCAGTTCGAGCTGATCTACATCGTGGGGGCGGAGGAAGATTTGGTTCGCGTCCGGACCGATCATCGCGATGAAGAGGTTTACATCTACCCGATCCAGACGTCGCCGGAGGCGGCCCAGCGGCTCTTCCGCATCTACGTTGAGCGGATCAACGAACTGGCGGATGAGCCGGAGTGGTATCACCTGCTCAAGAACAACTGCACGATCAACATTGTGCGATACGCCAACCGGGCGGGCCGCGGCGGCCGGTGGGACCTGCGCCATCTTCTCAACGGCTGGGCTGACCGTTATCTCTACCAGGCCGGGGCGGTGGACACGACGCTCCCCTTCCGGGAACTGCGGGCCCGCTCGCGCGTGACGGAGGCGTCACGGGGGGCGCCGCATGATGAGACGTACTCCGAGGTGATCCGTGCCGCGTTGCCGGGCAGGGGGAGCGCTGCCGAGCGAGGTGAGTGACTGAGAGCGTGCGAAGGGTTGCAGGCGCGGGTGTGGCGATGCGCACCCGGCGGATGAGCGGACAGTCGGGGGGACGCCATGACCAGCCACGCTGCGACGACCTGTCGGCCCTGCACCCGACAACGTGCGGGGCCTCGGCGCCGGGGTCACGCGGCGGCGGTCTTTCCTGCGGGGTGCGTCATCGCCGCGATCCTCATCGGCTGCCGGAGCGTGGAGGATGGGAACAGGCCCGCGGAGCGGCAGTCGATGGCGCGGATCGGCACGTCGCAACTCACGCCGGACCAGATTCAGGCGAAGGTCATGTCCTTCACCGACAGGTACATCGCGCTGACGTCGCAAGGCTTCGACGATGTGAGCGGTGCTGATGACTCGCTGGCGGTGAGGCGGCTGGTGAGCCGCCTCCGGATTGTGTGGGTCTCCAATGCGCTCGCCATCGGCTCGTCGAAGAACCCCGTGACCGCTCTGCTGGACATGACCGTGATGGTTTCTTTGCAGCGACAGACGTGGGACGAACAGTGGCGGAGGACGCACTTCACGGATGAACGCGCCGAGTCGCTCAGCCGGGCGCTGCGGATGCTGGAAGAGGAGATATGGGAACTCAACGAGGCAGTTCTCACCCCTGATGAATGCGAAGCGCTTCGCGCGATGATTGTCGCCATTCGCGAGCGTTATCCGGATGTCGTCGATGTCAGCTCACTGCGGGCCAGCGAGTTGGCCGCGGAACGGCAGGTCAGTCTGCACCACGCCAGGGGAGGGGGCAGCTTGTTTCGCCTCTTCGGGCTCGACCCCATGGCGAACCTGAGCCCGGCGACGCGCCAGTTTGCCGAGTCGCGACTGCTCGGTGAACGGATGTTCTTCTACGCTTCGCGGGCGGTGCTCCTTATGAACTGGCACATCGAGGCGGCGCTGCTCGAGTCGGTGGCCGAGCCGGAGATGCAGCGCATCATCACCGCCGTCGATCGCGCAGGCGAGTCAAGCGAGCGGGCCGCGGCGGTGATGGAGGATGTCGCCACTCGAATTACCGAGGAGCGCACCGCTGCCATAGACCAGGTGGCCGAGCGATTGCGGGAGGAGAGGACGCTGGCCGTCGACCAGTTTTTCGAGGGCATCCGGGCGGAGCGAGAAGCGTTTCTTGAGCGTCTGAACGCCGAGGAGGAGCGTCTGCAGGGCACGCTCGCGGAGATGCGCGGTGTCGTTGAAGCGGGCACGACGCTGAGCGACTCGGTCCAGGCGACGCTCGTCGAGGCAGGCCGCCTGACTGAGCGACTCGACCGCGGCGGCGAGGGCGGGGCGGACAGCGACTTCGACATCGCGGAGTTCACCGCCGCGGCCACCGCGGCGACCGAGAGTTTCGAGTCGCTCAACCGTGCGCTGGTGTCGGCGAATCAGCTTGCCGACACGCTCGGTGCCGAGGAGCAGGAAGCCCGGTTCCGGAGCATTCTGGGCGAGGGAACCGGCAGCGCTGAGGCATTAATCGATCGGATCTACCGGCGTGCGATCGTGTTGATCATCGTGTTCGGCGTGTGCCTTTTTGCGGCGATGGCGGCGTACCGCCTGCTCGTGGCGCGCCTGTTGACGCGGCCGGCGCGGTGAGCGAAGGTTCGCCGGCAACGACACCTGTTCAGCGATGCTCACCGATCTTGTTGTCAGGCGGTCACCTCCGCCAGCAGACTCTCAAATCGCCATACAGGGTCAGCCAGGCTCCAATGGAGCCGCACGAGCTCGCCGTCCTCCGTCACGGCGAAGAGGTTCTGGCTGCCGTCTGGTGTTGCCTGTCCCGCCAGGCCGCTGGTCAGCACGAGGTCGTCCGGTGCGTCTGCCGCGGCGATGGGCTCGGCACGCCACTCGTTTGTGGCGGGTGTCCACCAGTAGACGGTTGTCTCGCCCGTGGCCGCGTCAATGCCGGCGACCGTGAGGCCGTCCCACGGCAGGGAGTAGGAGGTGAGGGAATCGGGGTCGAGCAGTGGGGCGTCAGCAGCCCCAAGCAGGCTGTAGGCCCACTGACCCTGGAACTGCGGCACCCACCAGATTGCCGCGAGGCGACCGTCGGGGTTGGTGGCGGCGATGTTGAGGCCGTTCCAGGAGGTGAGGTATGGCGTGAGCGTGCCGTGGAGGGGCTCCGCGCCGGGGGCCGCGGCGGAGAGGTTGGTGGCGACCCAGAACGTCATGCCGGGGGCCCACCAGACGGAGTGAAGCTGCCCCGCCGCGTCAAGGTAGGCAATGTGGTTCGTGCCCCAGGCCGGGACGAAGGCGGTGAGGTCGCCGGCGATCGGGGTGAAGGTGGCGCCCTGGGATTCGATGTGGGTCTCGGTCAGGTTGTCGAAGTTCCAGTTCGAGAACGAGGATGGATCGAATGCGCCGGTCTGGAAGTAGATGATCAGGTCACCGTCCGCGGCGGCGCCGGCAAGGTGGACGCGTCCGTCGCCGGAGACGAAGAGGGCCGCGTTGTCGACGATCTGATGCTCCTCGGGGAAGTTGAAGGGGCGCAGTGTGGCGCTGTGGCCATCGTCTGCGATTTGGCCCCAGTAGACGCGATCGTTCACGAGCGCGAGGATGTACTGACGCCCGTCGGTCGGATCCGTGTACGGGAAGATGGATTCGGCGGCGTTGAAGGTTTCGCCGAAGCCGGCAAAGTCGATGTCGACGTTGACCGGGACCCAGCCGTCCTCGGTGAGGTTGAACGCAATGAGGCCGCCGAGCTGAGTCTCCGCGCCCACGCCGATGCCGCCGCCCGCGACCGGGCCGAGAATGGAATCGGGCGGGGCCGTCCAGGCTTCCGATTCAGCGATCTTCCTGAAGACGCGCTGCGGAATGAGGATCGTGCCGTCGGCCGCGACCCATGCAGGCCCCGGATCGAAGGCCCCCTGTTGCAACGAGGGCCGCGGCTCTCCGAAGAGCGCGGAGGCGAATGTCTGGACATCGCCGTCGGGGTTCAGGATGTAGTCGGTGGAGAAGACGGACCGGTGGCTGCCCTGGGTCAGACGGGCGATGACCGTGCCGTCGGCCGCGATGCCGAGGATGATCCAGTTCGGGTTCTCGCGGATGATCAGCGGGTTCGTGTCGTAGGCGGTGATGGTGCCGGCGTCCCACGTGGCGAGGCGGCCGTCGGCGAGCATGCCGGCGACAATGCCGGTGGGGCCGATCCGGAGCCCGGCGGGGAAGGTCAGCGGGAAGACGGTCTCAAGCGGTTCGACGAGCACGTCAGCCTCGTCAACAAAGTCGTCGAGGCGTTGAACCTCGTTGCTGTCGGCGAGGCGGACCACGAAGCCGGGAATCTGATCGCCGAAGGCGTCCTGCTCTCCAACGATGTCGCCGCGGGAGTTGACGTCGCTGGCGGAGCCGCGCCACAGTTCTGTCAGCACGCCTTCGTGCAGGAGAAGGGCCCTGAAGGGCGGGCCTTGCTGATTGAAGACGATGGATCCGTCGGCCGTTACGCCGACCACGCCGAGGGTGCTGTTCATCGCAGGCGGGGTGTCCACCTCGTTGGTCACGATGAGGTCTGCAACGAGGGTGCGTGTGTCGTCGTGCAGGTTCACGAGGTAGAGCTGGTCGTCCGCGCCGGCCACGACGAGGTCGCCGCCGTCGCCGGCGGCCCGGATGTCATCGCCGGTCTGGAGCGCAGTGAAGTCGGTCAGCCAGTGGAAGACTCCGTCGAGGTAGAGGTAACGCTCGGCGATCACGACGCTCAGATCCGGGCTGGGTTCGGCAAAGCCGGGGCCGAAATCGCCCGGCGGGGCGAAGCGGTCGTCGGTCATCCGCAACGAGGAGCGCACCTGAATGACGCCTGTCTCGGTGTTGGCAATGAGCATCTCGTCGATGTCGTCGCCGTTGAGATCGCCGAGGGAGATGCCCCTGGTTGTTCCGTTGAGGACCTCGCTTGTGCCCAGGCCGGGCGTTGGATTGACGCCGAGATTGACAAGCACGGGGAAGTTGTCGCTTTCGTTCGCCTCGCCCGTGATGGCGACGGCGTACGTTCCGCGCAGGTCGGGATCGGCCAACAGGTGCAGCCGCTCGCCGCGGCGGCCGTTCTCGACGAAGCCGGTGGAGCGCTCGTCTTCGATCTCCGCGCCGGTGTTGTCAAAGACGCGAACGATGCCGGCGTCGGTTGCGGTTTCGGCCAGCGGCGTTTCGCTGTCAAAGCCCGGGGCGCCGGCGTACAGGCGGGATTCGTCGCCGCGGCGGAAGAGGAGGATGCAGCTGCCGAGCGCCTCGCCTGCCTGGAGGCCATCGACCGTGAACTCGATGTTGCCCATGACGGCGTTGGTGAGGTAGACACGGCCGGCATCCGAGCCGCCGGCGTCGTGTCCGGGGGCGCCGATTGCCAGCACGGCATCGTTCGAGCCGATCCAGTCGCCATCGTGAGCGGCCAGCGCGTGGCCGAAGCGGTCGCCCTCGGCCTCGCCGCTGAAGAGCTGCAACTGCGCGCCGTCTGCGCCGGAGATGATGAGAACTTCGCCTTCCTCGGAAGCGCCCGCGCCGGGTGCGCCGACGGCGAAATCGTCGATGTCATCGGCGTTGACGTCGCCCACGTTGGCGAGGGCATAGCCGAGCGCCGATGTGGCGGTGTCGCCATCGAACGCGCGGATGATGGAGCCGTTCGCACCGGAGTAGACGGTGACGCGTCCATGCACTTCGACAACGGCGTCGAAGTTGGCGTCGACCTGCCACGAACCGACGACGAGATCGGCGCGGCCGTCTCCATCCACATCGTTAAGGCCGACCAGGGCGGAACCAAAGCCGACCGCGCCGTCGGTGAGCGAGTAGAGCAGTTCTCCGGTCTCGCCCGAGTGCACAAAAACGTGTCCGGCGATGCGGGGTGTATCGGCGGTGGCATGTGCTCCGGGCGCGCCGATGGCGAAGTCGGGCGTGCCGTCGCCATTGACATCTCCGAGGCGGGCCAGGGTTTCGCCGTAGCCGGCGACTTCGATGTCGTCCGGTGCTGCGATCTCGTGGATCAGGTCCGGCACACCGAAGTGCTCGTACGGATCGTCGACGATGTAGGCAGCCAGGAGCACACGCTGCTCCAGTGATTCAACATGCGCCGTCCCGGTGGAGGGAGCGCTGCGACGAGTGGCTGTGCGATTCATTTGGGCCAACTCCCTTCGATGGGCGTTCCGACCCGATTATGGATGCAGGGACATCGCTGTGCCACTTCGTTGGCGAGTGTTTTGATCCCTTTGTTTGGGGGAGGGATTGCGCGGATGGATGCGAGTCAGCGCGTCTTCAGCGCCAGGATCGTCACATCATCCGGCTGATTGATCGAGCCGCGTTGCGCATCAAGCCATTGTTCGAGCATGTCGGTCGTGGCGGATGCGGGCTGCTTGCGCGCCTTGGCGGTGGCGGCGAAGAAGTCGAGATAGTGCTGCGTCGGGCGAACCCCCTGTTTGGGTTTGCCGAGCGGCTCCGGAAAGGCGACTTCGACGCCGTCGGAGTGGATGAGCAGGGTCTGGTCGAGAGGGAGTTCGAACGTGACTTCCGGGTAGTCGTTGTCCTCGACGACGCCGAGGAGCATGCCGGTCGCATCAACCGCTGTAAGGCCGTGCTTGCTGACGAGCAACGGCGGGGGGTGGCCCGCCGCGGCGACGGTGACCTGTCGCGTGCGGATGTTGATCTGCCCTGCGACGGCGGTGACGAAGCGCGTCGCGCCTGCGCGGGCTTCGTGGAGTTCCCAGTTGAGGCGCTTGAGCGCTTCGCCAGGGCTGACGATGCGCCCCTCACGGTGGGCATCCCGCCGCGGCATGTGGCCACTGATGAACAGCGTCATGAGCGCGGCTGGAACACCGTGTCCCATGGCGTCGGCAAGGAAGAAGCCGATGTGGTCGGCGTCCAGTTGGAAGACGTCGTAGATGTCTCCCGAGACGAAGCCGGCGGGGCGGAAGATCACCGCCGCGTCAACACCCTCGACCTGCGGAAGCGCCTTGGGGAGGAAGTCGCGCTGCACCTTGGCGGCGAGCAGCAGTTCATCGTGCAGCCGGTCGATCGCCGCGGCGGCCTCGCCCTGAAAGGACTGCGTCATCGAGAGATGGCGGTCGAGGGAGCGGATGACTGTCTGGCGCTGGGCAAGGGCGTAGAGCATGGCGCTCTGCGTAGCCGTGACAATGGTTTCGCACTGGCCGATCGCGCCGCCGGCGTGGAACTTCGCGACAATCGCTGCGCCGCCGGGCGCGGGCGCCAACGTCATGGTTGGAACGAGCGCCTGTTGTAGAGCGTCAAGCACTTTCAGGCGGACGGAGGCGCTTGCAAAGGAGTCGATGACGATCGCAGCGTCCCAGGTGCGAGTGAGGCGTTCGGAATCATCATTGCCAAGGATCGCCTCGCCGGTGATCACGTCAATGATCGGTTCGGCGACCACGGTGTTCGCTGAGGCGAGCGGCGGCCAGCAGGCCCGCAGCGGGGCCCACCATCGAGCGAGCGCGGTGGCCGGCTCTTCCGGACAGATGAGTGCGAGTCGGGTTGCGCCGGTGGATTTCCCCGCGCGCGCAGCGACCGATGCCGGCAGATCCGGGCGCGGTGGAGGGGGCGGCGGGGTCGGTCTGGCGATGGTTGATCCGGGCACGTGGCTCGCACCCGGCTCGGAAAGAGGTGAAGGAAACGGTAAAACGGGCGGGGTGCTTGGAGGAGAATCGGCCTAATCGACCCGCCTCTTGAGGCCGGCGACGTTGAACTCGACCAGGTCGCCCTCCTTGACCCCGAGGCGCTTCAGGGTGCCCTCCTTGAGTTCGAGGACGAACTCCGAGGGGAAGCGGCTGGAGTACCGCTCGAGGCGGTTCTCGTAATCCCTCTCCGACTCGCCTTCGCGCCGGGGCTCCTCGACGGGCATGGTGTACATCGTCAGAACACGGCCCGAGCCGTCGAGGAAGGCGATGTCAATGGGGACGAGGCAGTCCCGCATGACGAATTGGCGACGCTCCGCCCGGGGGAAAACGAAGAGCATGCCGCCGTCGGGTTCGATGTGGTCCCGCCCGCCGAGGCCGCGGATGCGGACCTTGTCGTCCGCGGCGACCTCCACGTAAAAGGTCTCTCCTTTGAGCCGGACGCGCGTGACATCGGCATCGGTGTCTTCCTCGCACCCGGGGCAGAGGCAGGCCAGGGCCGCCAGCAGGGCAAAAAGGACGAGTTTCAACGGGCCCGTGAGATCAGCCATGCGTCATCCTCCGCCGCAAACACCACGGGTGACCGCGGCGTGCGGGACAGATCGTACCGCTGCACAAAGGCATCCAGCGCCATTTCCGTTCGTTCGCCCGTGATGCCGCTCCAGCGGGCGATCAGGCCGATGAGGGCAGTGGAGGGCACGCCGTGGGCGCGGTAGGTGTCAATGCGGGTGTCGCCATGACGCTTGGCCAGGCGACGGCCGTCAGGGCCGACGACGAGGGGCAGGTGGGTGTAGACCGGCCGCGGGGCTAACTCCAAAGCCTGGTAGAGGAAGATCTGGCGGGCAGCGGAGTCGAGCAGGTCATCGCCGCGGATAACCTGGGTGACGCCCTGGCGGGCGTCGTCAACGACGACCGCGAGCTGGTAGGAGGGCTGGGCCCGCTTGGTCCAGATAACGAAGTCGCCGATCGTGTCGGCGGGGGTACCCCGGACCTCGCCGCGGAAGCCGTCGTGGAATGCAACGGCGCCATCCGGGGTCAGGAAGCGCCAGTTGGTCTGATCGTCCTCGAAGGCGCGCGGGTGGATCGGCGGGCGGAGGTGGGGCGGAAAGCGGTTCTCGCGGCCGGGTTCATCGGCTGGGGTTTCCCCGAGGTTCGGCGGCTCGTGCGGGGCGGAGGCGGCGGCTTCGATTTCGCGCCGAGTGAGGTCGCAGGGGTAGGCCAGCCCCGCCGCGGCGAGCCGGGCCACCGCCGCCCGGTAGGGCTCCAGATCGTGGGACTGGATGTGCGGGCCTTCGTCCCAGTCGATGCCGAGCCAGGCGAGCGTGTCGATGAGCTGCTCGGCGGCCCCTTCCTTGACGCGCGGCGTGTCGAGATCCTCAATGCGCAAGATAATGCGCCACCCGGCTTTGCGCGCGATCGCCCAGTTGATCAGGAAGGTCCGGAGATTGCCCAGATGCAAGGCTCCCGTAGGAGAGGGCGCCAGTCGCGTGACCTCGCTCATCCGCTCGTTCACCTTTCCACACGCGCGGCGGGGCCGGCCGCGGTTACCAATCGGCCAGAAGCAGAATGCGACCCACTGCCCGCAGCCTTGCCACCCAGTCGCTACGATAGTCTCTACAGAAGGCGGCGCCGGTGGACCGGGCCGACCCCCTGCTGAAGGGAGAGACTGCATGGAGCGGTTGACTGAAGACCAGATCGAGGCATCGCTGTCGGAGCACCCGGAGTGGTCGGAGACCGGGGGCGCTATCCAGCGGACCTACCAGTTCGACGACTTCGCCGGCGCCATGAAGTTCGTTAACGCCGTGGCCGAGGCGGCTGAGAACGCCAACCACCATCCGGACATCCTGATCCGTTACAACAAGGTGACGCTGACGGTGTCCACGCACGATGCGGGCGGACTGACGCACAAGGACTTCGATCTGGCGGCGCAGATTGACGGGATGGTGGAGGCGGGAGCGTAACAACGCTGAGTGCCGGGTTGCACCGAACGCGCCCGCTTCACCAAGCTGGTTACGCGGCACGAGCCCTTACTTCAGTTCAACCGACCAGTACGCCTCGTCCAGGAAGGCCTTCCACGAGGCGTAGCGCTCCTGCCCCAGGCGGATCGCGATCAGCGGGTTGCGCTTCGGCTGCCGCGGCGGGCGGATCATCTTCATGTGGGCCTGCTCCGGCGTGCGGCCGCCCTTGCGGGCGTTGCACTTGACGCAGGCACAGACGAGATTCGTCCACGAATCCTCGCCGCCCTGTGAACGCGGCACGACGTGGTCAATCGAGAGCTCTGACGTCGGGAAGCTCTTGCCGCAGTACTGGCACTGGTTGTGGTCGCGCGCGAAAAGGTTGCGTCGGTTCAGCTTCACGTGCTGGGCCGGGAGGCGGTCGTAGCCGAGCAGGCGAATGACGCGCGGAACGGCCAGATCGAAGCGGACCGTGCGGATCCAGTCATGGCGGTCCGGCTCAAACTCGCGCTGAAGCTGCGAGAGCTCGGCCCAGGACTCAAAGTCGTAGTTGTAGTAGTGGCCCTCGTCGATGTGGATGACTTCCGCCAGGTCGCGGAAGAGCATGGTGAAGGCGCGGCGGGCGGATATGACGCGCACGGCGACGTAAAGGCGGTTCAGGACGAGAACTTTGGAATCCAGGCCGCCGGCGAGGGCCGCGGCGGCCGCGGTACTGCCATCGCCGGGGACGCCGGCCCCGGCGGCTACCACCCCATTGGCACTCTGGTGCTCGAACGCTCCGCCGTTCTGTCGCGGCTGGCCTGGCACGACTCCATCCGTCCTTCCGGCCGTTGGGCCGGAGACAAAGAATACAGAACGAATGGCGAATCTTCAAGTGCCGGGGGCGCAAGGAGTTAGTTAGGGGTTGGGTGGCCGTCCGTGGCCAGGCGTCCCGCCTGTGAGTACAACGGTGAAGCCGCGCGACGCCGGCGAGTGGGTGATTCCGGCGTTCCGTGGGCCGGCGCAGGGGCTGGGGCCGCTGGAAGCCGGCGTTCCTCAGTGCCGGAAGTGCCGCACACCCGTCGTCATGCAGGTGACGCCGCGCTCCTCGCAGAGCTTGAAGGTGTCTTCATCGCGCTTGGAGCCGCCAGGATGCACGATCATCGTGACGCCCGCCTCGATGAGCGTGCGGGGGCCGTCATCGAAGGGGAAGAACGCGTCGCCGACGGCGATGGAGCCTTTGGCGAGCGGGCCGGCCTTTTCAACGGCGAGCCGGCAGGCAGTGACGCGATCGACCTGGCCGGAGCCGATGCCGTAGAGCCGGGTCGCACCCTGCTGCTCGCCGCCGACGACGATCGCGTTGGACGAGACGTACTTGCAGGCCATCTCGAGGACGGCCGCGGCGCGGAGTTGGGCGTCGGTCGGCCTTGGGCCGGCGCGGTGCGTCCACTGGTCGGGGCTGGCGATGCGCGAGTTGCGGTCCTGCACGAGCATGCCGCCCGGCACGGAGCGGTAGTCCAGCTTTCGCGCGGCGGAACCGCGGCGTTCGCCCGTGGCCAGCAGCCGAACGTTGGTCCAGCGGGCGCGGAGCTGCTCCAGGGCGCCGGGCTCGTAGGAGGGCGCCACGATTACCTCGAAGAAGGTGCCCTCCGCGCAGATGCGGGCCGCCGCGGTGGCATCGATCGGCTGGTTCGTCGCGAGGATGCCGCCGTAGGCGGCGCGCGGGTCGCCGGCGATGGCGGCGTCGACCGCCGCAGCGCAGGTCTGCGCGACGGCGAGGCCGCACGGGGTCGTGTGCTTGATGACGGCTGCGCCGACAAGGCCGGGTTCAAGTTTGCGGAGCGACTTGACGGCTTCAAGGGCGGCCGAACCGTCGGTGACGTTGTTGTAGCTGAGATCCTTGCCGTGAAGCTGCTCCGCGCCGACGATGCTGGGACCTGTCGAGGCCGGGTCGCGATAGAGCGAAGCCTGCTGGTGCGGGTTCTCGCCGTAGCGCAGGTCCGTGACCTTCGTGTAGCCGAGGCGGAGCACCTGCGGGAAGGCGTCGGGCGTGCGGCGGGAAAGGAAAGAGGCGATCGCGGCGTCGTACTCCGCTGTCTGGGCGAACGCGGAGGCGGCGAGTTCTGCGCGAAGCTGCAGCGTGGTCGCGCCGTCGTGGGCGTCCATTTCCGTGATGACGCGGTCGTACCGCCGCGGCGAGGTGACGACGGTCACCCACGGGTAGTTCTTGCTTGCCGCGCGAAGCATGGCCGGGCCGCCGATGTCGATGTTTTCGATGGCCTCGCTGAGGGCCACGTCGGGGTTGGCGACGGTCTTCTCGAAGGGGTAGAGGTTCAGGACGACCATGTCGATCGGCTTGATGCCGTGGGCGTTGCAGAACGCGACGTGGTCGGCGTTGTCGCGCAGGGCGAGCAGCGCGCCGTGAATCTTCGGGTGCAGCGTCTTGACGCGGCCGTCGAGCCCTTCGGGGAAGCCGGTGACCTCTTCAACGGGAATCACCTTCAAGCCCGCAGCGGAGAGCGCCGCGGCGGTACCGCCGGTGGAGATGAGTTCCACGCCGCGGGCGGCCAAGCCCTTCGCAAAGGGTGCGAGATCGGTCTTGTCGCTGACGGAGATGAGCGCGCGGCGGATTGGGACGAGGTCAGTCATTGGCGATCAGATGGCAAATGGCAAATTGCCAAATGGCAAATCAGAGATGCCGGTTCTGCGGTTCATTTGCTACTTGGCCATTTGCCATTTAGCAATTTCTTCTTGCTCAGTTTCGCGGCACGAACTTTCCGACCACGCCCTTCGCCCAGACTGCGTAGAGGTCGCCGTCGGCCAGTTCGGAGACGATGACGTCCTGCACGCCGGGCAGGGGGACGCGGTTCACCAGGGAGCCGTCGCGCGGGTCGAGCAGCGTCATGGTGTGCGTTCTGGCGTTCCAGACCATGAGATTGTCATTGCGCAAGCCGATCACCGTGCCTTCCACGCCGTCGGCGTTCCAGAGTTCCCGCCCGGTGGCGGAGTCGAGCGCGGTGAGACCGGAGGCCGGCAGGGTAGCAAAGACGCGGCCCTCGATGTACGTCGGCTGGTGCTGCAGGGGGGCGCCGGTGCGGACGCGCCAGACCTGGCGGGCATCGGCGGCAGCAAAGGCGTAGAGGGAGTGGTCCGTGCTGGCGATGAACATCAGGTCGTCGCTGGCCGCGGTGTTGACGCTCGTGCCGCCGAAGATCTGCGCCCGGCCGGTGGAGGAGCCGGAGAGAGGATCGACGAACATGATGCCGCCGGCCTGCGAGACGATGCCGGCCAGCTCGCCGATGAGGATCGGGTCCGCCTCGACGCTCGCCTTGTTCATGAAGGAGTTGGTCCAGATTGCGATGCCGTTGCTGACCTGGTGACCGATGACGTACCCGCCGGCGGTGCCGTAGACGAGAATGTCCTGCGCGACAACCGGACGCGTGTTGACGACGCGCGTAATCGACTGGCGGTCCTTGAGCGTGCTGGTCTGCACATCGTAAATGAAGACCTCACTCTCACTGGAGACGTAGAGGTTCTGTCCATCGCGGACGTTGCCGACGAACTTCACCAGGTCGCGGGCGGGCTTGTCCGACCAGCGGCGCACGCCGCTGTCGGCCTCGAGGACGCTGACAACGCTGGTCGTGTCCTGCACGACGACGACGTCGTCGAAAAGGTCGAAGAACTCGACCGATCCGCCCGAGCCCATCTCGGGGTACCCCTCCCAGGCCATGCGGTAGCCGATGGCGGCCCAGGCGTCGTGGTCCACGTTGGCCGAACGGTCGCGCTGCCGTGAGCCGCAGGCAGAGAGGCAGGCCGCCGCGGCGGCGAGCGTCAGGGTGAGAGCAGTGGCGGTGAGGGTGGATCGGTTCATCCGCATCGTCGAGAGTCTCCGTCGGTTCGGTTGGTTGGAGGGGGAGGGGAGCAGGCGTGCGTGGTGGTGGAGGGGTGGAGTGAAAGGGCCGCAAGGCGGCG
>CAYWRO010000016.1:0-8482 GCA_964460345.1 uncultured Phycisphaeraceae bacterium
GACCAACACCACCTCCGGCGGGTACGGCGTGCTGTCGTTCCAGGAGAATGGGAACAGGTTTGGGTTCCAGATGCTCCAGCAGGCCAAGTCGATGTCGTTGCTGGTGTACTTCGAAATTGGGTACAACGCATATGACGTTAGCTTGGGACGTAGATATGGGGGAGGCATCTTTGCACAAGCGGCCTGCAGCATGTCTCGCGGGGATTGCCTGACGTGCGTGAGACAACTCAAGCAAGACGTCCTCGTAAGCCACATATTACGTGTAGTGCAGCAAATGCAATGCCTTGAGTGCAGGGGGATCCGCATAGAGTGCTCTAGCGGGTGCGGCGGGTATAATGACGGAGGCGGCTGGTACCCCAACAGTTGCACAACAATATTGTGCTTCAAACAAGCATGTTCGTGTGAAGATCTAAGATATACACTGTTACACGAATTAATGCACGCTTGGAATACGTGTCACGATCAATGGCAGGATATGCGGGACTGTCAGACATGCATGTGCAACGAGTTCTCAGCAAATGTGTTTAGCGGGCAATGTGACGACCCCACTTCGTCTTGGCGGATTGGCAAGACTCGGGAGCAGTGTCTGCGGGATAATATCGCATACTCGTGCCAATGGCAGTGCAGCGATCTTGAGCTCGATCTGTACTGGGGCTTGGTGTCCACTTCCTGTTACCCGCGTAGCCCTAAACCAACATCCATACCGGTCGCCACGGCCGAGCGGACAAGCATGCTGAAACATGTGTTTCGGGAGAACCAATGAGCACACGAAACATTCGCACACTGGCTGTCGCCATATTCGCCCTAGTAACAGCTGGTTGCTCTAACCACGAGACAGTACGAGCAATGGCGACCGCTGATAAAGCTGACGACAGTGTCACGGTGTCGATTGAGAGCATGTGCATTCACGGTGGCCTATGGATTGATGGGGCGGATGAGACCATCTGGTTCCCAAGGCAGTCGAATGAAGAGCCGCTCATAGGCAATGACGCGTATGTGGGGCCAGTAGTGGAAATTCAGATGAAGTTGACGAACCAGGGGGCGAACACACGCGTGGAGTCTTCTACTATCGATCGACTGTTGTTCAACATGGCATGGAGCGATTCGCAGGGCATGTGGTGGCAGCTCAAGCCGGTTGGAACTCACGGCGGCGGACGCGGCGCGGTGCAGGTGGAAAGAGGGGAGACTGTAGATGTTGGGAGGCGCCTTTTCGCAGCACTACTTCCAAAGAATGCCGATGTCAACTTGGGTGAGCCGTTAAGTCCGGCACTATACCTTCCAGCATCCATCTACTACGGGGGAGCACTTCGTGCTCAAGGGCGAGCAAGCACATTAGGGAAGGGTATCGCACACCCGTACGCTCTGGTGGCAGTTGGCGAATGTACGAGCATCAACGAGTGCGCGGGGCAGCGGGTTCCGGTGGACTATCCGATGCAGGCGATCACCTGGTTTGACCGGCCGCTCGTGCGATCGAAAAAGCGTGAACGCTGCACCAGATCGGCAACTGAGCCTCCTGCGCAATGCTCTATCCGAGCGCGAATCGCCTCCTTGGACGGGTCCGAATAACGCCGCGAGTCATTCATAGTACTTGAGCAGTCCGACCAGCGGCCACAGGGATCGGCGGAGCGGGCAGCAACAGCCCGCGTCTCATCTCACCGCTTTCGCGCGGTCACTACGTGCACCCGCGTGAGCAATATCGCAAACGGATCCAGCGGCGACCGCTGATCGCTGGTTAACACCCGACACAGTTTCAGGGCCCAGAACGCTTTTTGGGGAGAGCCCCAAGGGACTCGTTGTGCGCTGATTCCTCCGAAACAGTTGCTTTCCGGGAGTTTCACCGCCTTTGGAATGGTCTCAAGGGGCGGATTTTTGTTTGCACGTGGGACGGGGCGGCGCTGGCGAGGCCAACCGTAAGCCGTTGCTCAGGCGGGGCTTCCGCGATCTGGCGCCGCGCTGACTACCTCCCCGACGGCCGCGGCAACGTCGCGGCGGTGGTGACCTCCGAGAGCGTGCAGGTCGAGCAGGTGACCTACGATTGGCGCGGCATGCCGTTCAACCACCCCAGGGGCGACGCCGACGGTGACGGAGACGTGGACAACGACGACTTCCCGCCATCCCTCCTGCTCTCCTCCTCCGGCTGCGACATCCGACATGACGTCAACCTCGACGGCACGTGCGACGCGGCCGACCGCACCATCGCGACCAACACCAGCGCGGGCGGGTACGGTGTGCTGTCGTTCCAGGAGAATGGGAACAGGTTTGGGTTCCAGATGCTTCAGCAGGCTAGATCGGTGTCGCTCGTGCTGTATTTTCCGATCGGGTGCGGAACATATGATGTGGGTTTGGGGCGGGGATACAGCCCATTCCGTGCTGCGCAGCCCGAGGAATCAATTCCACGCGTACCATTGAAACCCGATTCAGTTGACGCGCCACCACCGCCATTCGGACCAGCCGACTTGATCCCCACGTGCGAGGATGTCGGCGGCTGCGAAGCGGTCATTTCATGCCTGACAGACGCCATGTACCGGCGCAGAATTTATACACCGGGCTTGCCAAGTCGAACACGCCCCGGCATTTATCCATATAATCCGGGCGGCTGGAATGAGTGCGAAACCGCCTTCCTTAAGGCGGGGCTGGCCTGCTGCAAAGAAGGCGGCGATGAGACTGAATGCATACGTGCTGCATCAAAAGCTTATGCCGATTGCCGCGGGTTTCCCCAAGGTCCGGCTCCAATCCCCGCAGAGACTCCAGGCGGACTGCCTCCGATTCCCGACGGGCCGTTTCCGACCGATATCGTCAAGCCTGAGTGGTTCGATCCCGCGAAATGGGAGCATTGGGATTGGATGATGAAATGGAAGGGATGTGCGAAGGATGCGGAGAACGGTTCTGGGTGGCAGTCCAACGAGTGGCAGTGTCAGGATCTGGTGAATTGTTTGTTTGGAGAACGTGACCCTAAAAAGACGTCGATGATAGTCATCCACTGTTGTTACGGGGAGACAGATCCCGCAATGCGAGGACGGTGCATTATGGAATATGCCATCGGCCTAGAGATATACGACCTTCTCAGCAACACTCTGCAACCGAAGGAGTTCCCGCTCGCGCGTTCGATCACTACTTCGCCACGAGTGTGCTCCGGCTGTGGACCATCCGGTCACTAGGCCATCGTCATGATCATCAACAGGCAAGTTTACTATCAACTAGTGATTTGTGCTATCCCGTTCGGCATCATCACGACGATCGTCGTGGCCTGGTTCTATGCTGGTCAACGACGTGGCGAGGAATCGAAGTTCTGGATTCATGTGGTACGAACAGAGCCGATCTCGACGGGAAGTCTGTTTGTTCGTCGGGAGCGCTTTGGCATCTCTGAGATTGAGCATGAACACCGCACTGTGAGGTTTGTGTGGCATGGGAATGAGTGTCCTCCAGTTTCAAGGTCATCGTACGGTGGAGACAGTGAACGGACGAATAGTGTGGCTCGAAGGGCCCTTGAGCGAATGAGTGGTTCGGAGGGATGGCGAGCCAACCCGGTCGTCGAGCTTGCGTTGATGGGCGGATGGGGTAGATTACCCAAAGAAGATCACGCTATTGAGATGGTTGCCAGTGGCTGGCCATTCAGGGCAGTGTGGGGTTGGCGCGAGTGGAGCAGAACAAAGCCGTCTGAACGGCGGTGGCTGATCGGCATTCCCGGCCGACCGCCAGAGGCGATTTGGGGCAATGTGCCGTATCGACCAATTCCGCTGGGATTTGTAGCAAACTCTGCAATCTTTGCCGCTGTCTGGTGGATAGCATTGGCCGCTCCCCTGTTTGCCGTAAGGACGCGGCGCCGGCTCCATGGCACGTGTCTCTGCTGCGGATACAGTTTCGCTGGCCTGACGGGCACCGGTTCATTTCTCCGCTGTCCTGAGTGCGGGGCTAAGGCTCGCACGCCAGCTGCCGCCTGAACCTTCAGGCCCCGTCGGTGCTGCCATAGCCCAGTTTTATTTGGAAGCCCCCTCTCGGAGGTCGCCAGATGAATGTCCATTTCGCGCTTGTTCTCTGAACTCGTTGCTTCCGGGGAGCTTACCCGCCTCTGAAGTGCTCTCCAGGGGCGGTTTTTTGTTGGCGCGTGGGGGCAGGGCGGGTCCGGCTCGGATCGCCGTAAGCCGCTGATCTGACGGCACCTCCGCGATCTGGCCGCAGTACCGCCTCTCTGCTCCGAGAGCGTCAGCCTTGCGCACCCGGGCCGTCTCACCCGTTTCAGGTACGACTTCGACCCCCAACTTTCGCCCTCGCGCAGTCCGGCTTGCCTTCTTCCCCCTAAATCCGTTCTCGGCGGCCTCGATGCCGACAGGTTGGCGTCCGCGACCGTGCGGCGACTCGGCGTTGATCCGCACCTCAACGACGTTGTCGCTCACCTTCGCGCGCCAACCTTCACGTCTGCCTTCTTCATCGATGGCTCCTTGTGCCAAAGCCACCGATGCCCATTCCCAGCGAGCGAGCACATGAAGCCATGCAAGTCGTATCACAGCAAGGCGATTGCAGCAGGAGTCGAGCGAATCCGCCGATCCCCGCAGCCGCCCCGGCCGACCCGATCCGCTCGCCTGGCGGAACCGCCTCGATGTGGCGACCCCCGACTGCGGTCGCACGAGCGGGAAGGCCCGCTGCATCGGCGCCAATTCGGCTCAGCCCCCTCATACGCGATCTCAGATCTGCGCGTTGCTTGGTATCCCCTAGTACGCCCGCGGCGGTAACTAGAAAAGAGGATTTCACAGGCACGGCGACCTACGGCCCTCTTCGTGAACGTTGGGGCATCCGGCCAAACTGGTGGCGACTACGGCAACCGGTGGGTTGGCGGGATGACTTGATCTGGTCTGGCAAGGTTGGCAGCCAACGCGGTCAGCCATACATCGAGTCCTGCTCGTCTCCGTTGAGTCTCGTTCGGGAGTCGGACCGGGAGCCCTTCGCGTTCGGGGGGGCGGGCCATGTGGTTGTAGGAGGCCGTGGTTCTGGGGAAGGTGCGGCGGCGGCTCTTCCGAGACCAGAGGTGCCTGCCGAGGTCCTACCAGCGGAGGTGCTGCCCATCAATGGAGGAGAGGTGTTCCGCGAGGGCACCGTCCACCAGATGCTCTTCAACGCCATGGAGCGCAACCCGACGGCCGGCGACGCTGCATCGCCTGGGGCTGCCGCTGCATTGTGTGTGGCGTCGACTTCGCCCACGCTGAAAGCTTCATCGAAGTGCATCCATCTGAATCGTTGAAGGTGAGGGCGACATGGACCCAGTCGAAGATCTCCGATCTGCAAAACCTCTGCGGGGGTGAGCGTGCCCCGAATCTCGAAGAGCTCTCCGGCTGCGCTCGCGGATGCGAACATCGTCACGGGTTTCCATTCGCCGCCGCACGGCGTCTTCTCGACGTAGTTAACGCTGTCGCGAGCATGAGCGATGCCGCCCCCGGCGCCGGGATCGTCACTGCCCATGCCTCCCCTACTCCGTTGGGACTGACCCCGATCCCCACAATCGTCGTTCCATCGGCACTGACGGCCATCGCGCGGCTCAGACGCCAGCCGGGAAGGTCGAGCCCATGCTCCATCAGGAGATAATCCTGCAAGCCGAGAATGCCAATCTCTTCAGTCCAAATCCAAGCTTCGGGCCCGCCCAGCGTTGGATGCAGCCTTTCGCCCACAATGATGCTCCCGTTGCCGGAAACACCATGAGCTTCCTGGAAGCCGCTGTTGCCTGCGAAGCCGACAAGCTCGTGCACGGCCCCATCCACCCACATCACAGCGTGCGAGCCACTTCGTCCGACGGCAACCCTCCCATCGGCTGAGAGGTCGCGCACCCAAGCGTCGTGAGACACCTGAAGAGCGGGCAGTGGCTGAACACCGTCCTGTTCGGTCCACAGAAACGGCCGGCTCTGAGAGCCGGAATTATGTGAGCCGGCGATGACGGACCCGTCCCCTGAGATCACGACATCGTGAACCTTGGGCGAAGTTCCAAGGTAGGAAAAGCCGCCGTCCTTCGTCCACCGAAAAGCACCGTGGTCCTCGTCCCAGCCCACAATAACGCTGCCATCACCGGACGTTGCGGTAGCCACGGCAACAGAGTCGCCTCCTGGCACGCCGTCCAGAAACATCACCCCGGAGCTGGTCCACTGCACTGGTTCCGACCGGGTGAGTCCCCCCGACCAGCCGACCGTCACAGTCCCGTCCAATGAAATGCCCAAGGCTTGTGATTCGGCCGGTGCTAGGAGCCCGACCATTCCAGTTTGCTTGGTCCATCGAAATGCCTGCCGACCGCGGTCACCTCTGGCCCATCCGACGATCACCGACCCATTCGCCGACACATCCCAAGCGGTGCTAGGCGGGTCTCCACCGGGGAGGAGCCCAAGCCGATGGAACTCCACTTGGGCGTCCGAGGGCTGGCTGAGGCCCAGACCGATGGCCGCCGAAACACACAGATGGCGCAGCATGGCTCTCTCTCCTGCTTCGTGGCGATGAGGTATCCAGCCTCGTCGCGCTGACGCAGCGTAACGGCAGCCATCGCGCACGTCAACCTTGCTCTCTGCTCTCCCCCGAGGTAACTCATTCCAGTATCGCTTTGGCTTCAAAGCGCTACTGAGATGTCCCCCAGGCGGGCCCCGGCCTTTGACCCCCTCGGAGAGCCATGCAGAGCCACAACGATCGGACCCCGGTGAAAAGCCCAGCGCCGTCACAACGCCGTGCGCCAGGGAAACCCCTAGCGCCACGAACCCCTGCCTCTCGCCACGGCCGCGGCAGACGCCTGCCGCCGGAGATCCTCACCGACATGGAGGTACGCCGGCTTATGGCCGCCTGCGGAGGAGAGAAGCCCGTGCCGGTCCGCAACCGGGCGCTGATCGTGCTGGCGGAGCAGGGTCGGACTGCGGACGCGATCACGAGCATGGAGCGAGCCATCGCACTTGACGCTCACAATCATGTCGCGCGGTACAACCTTGCGGTTTCATACTTCCAAGAGAGCCAGTTCGAGAACGCAGCCACACATGCTCGGGTCGCGAGCGAACTGGATGCTTCCAACCCAATGGCGCACGGACTTCTGGCCAGCGCGCTTATCCGACTGGAGAGGCCCGCGGAGGCAGCCGAGTCGTTCCAGCGTGCTGTTGCGCTGCTGGCCGATGGGCACCCCCGAAAGGATGCATTCGGCCGTGCGCTGGCTGAGTGCGAGAAAAGCCCTCGTACAGACCAGGCCTCAAAACGGGGTTTCTGGAGAGTGATCGTCGGAGGGCTGCTCGGCCAGCGCCGCCAAGTTTTTCCAGCTGCGGCCGATCCCCATGGTGAGGGTGATGACAATGCGATCGATACCGATGTACGGGCATGAGTGCATCGAGCAGAACAATGGTAATATTGATACGGCGACGACCCCGGTGCGCCCAGGATGTATCCCCGACGCGTAACCCCAAGCGGAGGAGTTATCCGTGACGTTGCTTCTGGTGACCTCTGCGGCGATCGTCATCGGAATGGACGGAAGAGCTCAGGAGCCACCATCCGCCGAGGACGCGACGCTGCTAGTCACAACGCTGATTGACCCCGACGCACCTTGGGAAGAACGAGCGGCAGCGGAGGCGAGTCTGATCTCCTGCACTGACGCCCAAGTTCTGGAGGACATCTGGACCCATCTTGAGGGTCCAGTCCCATTCGGCCAACAGTTTGAGTTCATAGACGGTCAACTTGTTTCGACCGACGAGCCCGCAGAGATGCATCCACAGCACGTCGTGGCCTTGGTTCCCGGCGGTGGAAGCGCCGAGGGTGATCGCGGCTCGCCAGTTGGTGCTCAGATCGTCTATGCGCGCCTGCGCGTCTGGCAGGCCCTAACGCGATCCGCTGGGACCGCGGCGGAGCGAAGCGCCATCCTGCTGGACCTGCTGAGCAGAGACCAAGGAGAGTTCGCGAAAATCATGGTTCTTCGTGCCTGCATGCGGAACTGGTCTGTCGACCTCGGTCAAGCGGTGGAGGGCATCGGTCTTGATGTCCAAGAGAACTGTCGTGTCCGACGTGAGGCCTTCCGGCTACTGATGGTCCAGCAACGCGACTCCTTCCTAAAGCTTGTTGACGCCGTCTGGGTGGAGCGACACACGGCATGCGCTGATGATCTCTCGAGGCACCTTACTCAGACGCGAGCGGGGATGGAGCCCATGTATGACCCTAGAGTCATGCTGCTTCGAGTTGACACATTTACGAGGTATCTGCAAGAGGGTAACTCCGTAGGAGCAAGTCGAGTGGCAATGGAGTTGAACGCTTATGGCAAACTTGGCATAGATCAGGCGGCATCGCCGGAGGCTCCCGAAGGGAGCGACGCTTGGTACGCTCGACTTAACCAGGAGATGGAGGTGTGGATCAGCGACAACATCGCCAGGCTGGAGCTAGAAGCCGCGAACGCGAAGGCCCCATCTGGCAGTTGAAACATTGGCAAGTGTGCTAGGGCCAGGGTCGCGCTGAGTCCTCCGAAACCGTTGCTTCCGGGGAGCTTACC
>CAYWRO010000016.1:8582-58893 GCA_964460345.1 uncultured Phycisphaeraceae bacterium
CTAGGGCCAGGGTCGCGCTGAGTCCTCCGAAACCGTTGCTTCCGGGGAGCTTACCCGCCTCTCGTAGTCGCTGTCGGCGGCTGGAATCGTCCTAGGGTGCTCGGCTGCTTGTCCTCGGGGAACAACCCATGCCCGTGATGATTGTGACTGGAGGGGGCAGGGGAATCGGGGCCGCGATCGTTCGGCTTGCTGCGGATCGCGGCTGGGATGTTGCGTTCTCCTACGTGCGGGATCGTGACGCCGCGGATGCTCTGGCTCGTGAGCTCACCGGCCGCGGCCATCGCACCGCGGCGATTCAGGGTGATGTCGCAGAACCCGCCGACGTCTTGCGCCTGTTTGATGAGACCGACCGACTGCTCGGGCCCGCCAGCGCCGTTGTGAACAATGCCGGCATTACCGGGCCGATCGGGCCGTTTGTTGATGCTGACCTGGCGACCTTGCGACGGGTTCTGGACGTGAACGTGCTCGGCGCGATGCTTGTCTGCCAGGAGGCCGTGCGGCGCTGGACCTCGCGAGGCGCGCCCGGATGCATCGTGAACATCTCATCCATTGCCTCGACGCTCGGCGCGCCGGGCGAGTACGTGCACTATGCCGCCGGCAAAGCCGCCGTGGAGACCCTTACGCTCGGGCTCGCCAGGGAGGTGGCGGCGCACTCGATACGGGTCAACTGCGTCGCACCCGGCACCGTCTACACAGATATCCACGCAGCAGCCGGAGAGCCCGATCGGCCGGCCAGGGTCGTATCCCGCGTGCCGCTCGGCCGGATCGGGGATCCGGACGAGATCGCCCGGGCTGTACTCTGGCTCGCCTCCGCAGAGGCGTCATACATCACCGGCGCCACACTGCGTGTCTCGGGAGGACTCTGACCGCATCCCCGCAGCACGCCGATCTCGCACCGCAGCGCTGAGGGAGGGCATGCATCGAAGCAGACCTCGAGATCTTGCGTCATCAGCGCGGAGCGACGCGAGCGCCGTTTCTCACCCGGTCGCTCGGATACGCGACAACACGGTCTCCCTCTGCCAGGCCGGCGAGCACCTCGGCTTCAGAAGCGTTGCGGTGGCCGAGCTCAATCGGTTGCTCCACGGCCCGCCCCTCCTTAATTGTGAAAACGCGCCACTCTTCGCCGTCGCGAAAGAGGGCTCCGGCCGGGACGCGCAGCACGCTTTCATCCTCCCACAGGATGATTGCCGCCTCCACGCGATAGGCATCACCGAGGGACGCCCGTTCCTCGACGGGCGACAGGATGTCAATGATCACATTGACACGCTGCTCCTCGACGCCAAGAGAGGAGATCTTGGTGAACGCCGCGGGCTCCACCAGGCGCACGGCCCCCCGCAGGGGCTCATCGCCGCCCCAGCGCTCGATGATGACCGAGTCCCCGTGCTCGATCCGCACGGCGTCCGTGGACAGGACATCCACAACGACTTCCAGATCGGCCGGATCGCCCACCTCCAGCAGGGGCGTGCCCGCGGCCACCACCGCCATGCTCTCCTGGAACAGGCGCAGCACCGCCCCATTCACGGGGGAGATGATCGGGAAGCCCGCGGCATCTTCCGGTTCGCCTCCCGGCCGCGTGTGAAGAAGGGCCGCCTGCGCCTGCTCCAGTTCGAAACGGGCGATGTCGAGCGCGAACCGGGCCGAGTGCTCCTCCTGCTGGGCCGTCTCAAGCCGCATCTTTGCTTCATCCACCTCGCGCGCCCCCGCGGCCGCGCCGCTGCGATGCGCTTCGACCACCCGCTCGTGTTCGCGGATGGCGAAGTTGTGCTCGATGCCTGCCCGTTCAAAGAGCGCTTCGGCCCGTGCCACGGCGGCCTCCGCCATCCGAACGCGCGCCTCAGCTTCAGCCTGTGCACGCACGTCCAGCAGCGAAGGATCGGTCGGATCGATCAGCGCCAGCAGCGTTTCCTGCGCCGTCACCGGATCGCCAGGATCCAGCACGATGCGCTGGAGTTGACCAGCAAGCGGCGCGGACACGATGTAGCGCTCACGAATCCGTGTCTGGCCATCCTCCTCCACCGTGACCTGCATCGGCCCTCGCGTAACCTCGGCGACCTCCACGGGGACGGGCTGCGGCCGGAAGACGTACATCAGCACTGCCGCGGCGGCGATGAGCACAAGACCTGAGACCATCCAGCGTAACCATCGCTTCATGCCGCTTACTCCCTCGTCTTGAGCACGGCGACCAGATCCAGGCGGTTCAGCCGCCGCCGCACCGCCAGCCCTGAGCCCATGGCCGCGGCCAGCGTCACCAGCGCGGCGAAGGCGTACGTGGAGCGCCTGATGATGAGGGGGAGCCGGAACAACTCCGTATCGAAGGCGCTGGTGGTCCAGGCGGCCATCGCATAGCCCAGCAGCAATCCGACGGGGATCGCCGCCGCGACGAGCACACCCAGTTCCCCCAGCAGGATGAACGACACCTCGGCTCGCGTGAAACCCACCACGCGAAGGGTGGCCAGTTCGCGCCCGCGTTCCGACACGGCAATGCGGGCGCTGTTGTAGACGATTCCCACGGCGATGACACAGGCGAACAGGATGTTGAAGGTGCGCATGATCATGATGTTCTCGGCGACGGTGCGCTCAAAGCTTTCCACCATGGCCGCCTTCACACTCACCGTGGCGACATGCGGGATGCGTTTGAGTTCGTCGTAGAGTTGAGGGATGGCTGCCTCGTCCGCGGCAACGAAAGCGCCGGAGACCATGCGATCCCGCTGCATGAGGCGGTTGGCCGCATCGATGTGCATGTACGCCGACACGCCCGTGAACTCCCGCACGGTTTCAGCCACCAGAACTCGCGCGACCGGGCGTTCCGCCTCGAGCACTTCGAGGGTAATCCAGTCTCCCGGCCGCACACGCAGCAGTTCGGCCAGCTTTTCTGACAGGAGCAATCCGTGCTCCGGGAGGGCGACTTCAACGCCGCGATCACTGAGCAGTCGAAACAGCGTCGGGTCTTCCGGCAGAGCCATGACCCCGATGCGTCTCTGGAGATGACCCGCCCGCAGCCGCGCCGGGAGCGTCCGGAACGGTTCGACACGCTGCACCCCGGGCAGATGCGCCACATCGTACAGAACGTCCCCCTGGGTCGGTTCGGCGAACCCGATGGTGAGCTGCTGGCGTTGCCGAAGATGAAACTGGTGATCAATCACGTAATCGATGGCGTCGGACATGTAGCTGCCGATCACCAGCATCGCAACCGCCAAAGCGATCCCCAGAATGGAAAGGCCCGATCGCACCGGGCGCCGCTCCAGGTGGCGCAGCACCATGCTCGCGGCGGGGCTCAGCACACGGCCGAGCCCTAGGCGTTCAAGGAGCATGGGCCGATACATTGTCGGCGCCGCCGGCCGCATCGCTTCGGCCGCGGGAAGCCGGGTCGCCCGCCAGACTGCTGCCACTGTTCCGGCCAGCGCGGCCGCCGCACTCACACCCACGGATCCCGCCACCGCGCGCAGGTCCAGCGCAAAGGCGAAGTCGGGGAACTGGAAGAACCGTGAGTAGATGATCGTCAGGTTTCGTCCAAGCCATGCGCCCAGAACAACGCCGAAGACCGCCCCGATTTGCGCGATCACAAGTACGAGCTTGAGGTAGTGCCAGCCGATGGCCCGGCGCGAGTACCCGACTGCCTTCAGCATCGCAATCTGCTCGCGCTGCGTTGAAACCAGGCGTGAGACCACGACGTTCAACAGGAAGGCCGCGACACTCATGAAGATGGTTGGGGCAACCAGGGCCATGCTCCGCAGCTCGCGAATTTCATTGGCGACGAACTCGTGCGAGGCATGATCCTCCCGCCCATACGCGCCGATGCTGCCGTAGGGCTCGAGCAACCCGTCCAGGCGGGCGATTACCTCCGCCTCCAGTGCAGCGCTGGCGCCCGTGCCGTCCCTGACTGGTTCCAGCGTGAGTGCAACATCGTTGAACGCACCGTCCATGTTGAAGGCCGCCTCAAGTTGCTCGACGTGCATCCACAACACGGCAAAGCGTTTCTCGTCCGGCAGGAGTTCCCCTTCACGGATCGAGTACACGAACTCGGGAGACAGCACCATCCCGACCAGTTCAAGCCGCTCGAGCTTTCCATTGATGATCGCCCGGACCGAGTCTCCGGGCTGCAGCCCGTGCGCATCGGCGAATGACTCCGTGACGAGCGCCTCGCCGCGGCGGCGTGGATCAAGCCACCGTCCGCGCCGGAGGTAGAGCGTGTTGAGCCCGACCGGCCGTTCCCCATCGACCGAGATCAACCGTCCCGTGACGGGTTCGGCGAATCCCGGAACATCGAGCGTCACCGGGCGGACGATGCGCGTCTGTAGCTGGGCAACGCCGGGGATGTCAGCGATTCGCTCACGAAGCGTGTTCGGCGCACGCTTCAGCGAGGCGAAGACCATCGCAAAGCGCTGCTGCTCGTAGTAGCTGCTCAGCGTGCGCTCCAGGGAGACCAGGGCACTGAGCGACATGACGAACGTCGCGATGCCGCAGGCCATGACCAGTGCGATCGCGACGATCTGCCCTTTCAAGCTCATCAGGTCGCGGATGAGTTTGCGATCCAGGGCGCGCATGGACTCACCACTCCAAGGCACGTGCCGCCCGCTTGGCCGCATTGCGGCGATCGTCGACAATCCGGCCATCGCGCATCGACAGCACGCGATCAGCCATGTCCGCAATCACCGCATTGTGGGTGATGACCGCAGTGGTGGTGCCGAGTTCACGATTGACCTGCTCAACTGCCTCAAGGACGAGGATGCCCGTGCTCACGTCCAGGGCGCCTGTCGGTTCATCGCAAAGCAGGACATCCGGCTGCTTGACGATCGCGCGCGCGATCGCCACGCGCTGCTGTTCACCACCGGACATCTGGGCCGGGAAGTGATCAAGCCGTCCCGCCAGCCCGACCAGCCCAAGGGCGTCCTTCGCCGGAATCGGGTCCTTCGCGATATCGGCGACGAGTTGCACATTCTCCCGCGCCGTCAGGCTCGGGATCAGGTTGTAGAACTGAAAGACGAACCCGACGTGCTCGCGGCGATACTGCGTGAGCGCCGCATCTCCCGCCCGCGTCAAGTCGTGCTCGCGGAACTTCACAGTTCCGGAGGTAGGCACGTCGAGCCCGCCAAGAATATTCAAGAGCGTGCTCTTACCGCTCCCCGAAGGACCGAGCAGAACCACAAACTCATGCTCGAACAGATCCAGGTCGACGTCGCGGAGCGCGTGCACCGCGGCCTCGCCGGCGCCGTACACCTTGCTCACGGCCCGCGCTTCAAAGACCGGGTGGACGGCCGTACTCGCGGCGTGGGGTGCTGGGCACATCGCCGATCATGGTAGCGACACGGCCCGTGAGCCTCGATACTCGACCGCCGATCGCGCCGAGTCTCGCAGAAGGATTCAAAAATCGCCTGAGCACATGGGAGCGCGCCCGAAGGTCGCGGCCACCGACTGCTGGGTGAGCAAATCGCGTCACCCCGCGCTCGCCCCCCTACCGACGCGCACCCGTCAAAGCCGTCTCATCGAGCCGGATCCGCTCGACAAGCTGCCCCGTCCCGATCGGCTGACTGAGCCGAACATCAATCACGACAGCCTCCCCGGTCCGCAAAATGCATCCGCCCGCCTCCGGACCCTGCAGGAGAACACCGATGAGATCCCCCAGTTGAGGGTTGTGCCCAACAAGCATCAGGTTCTCGACGTCGGCATGTTCCTGAATAAGCGCGATGACCTCGGACGCGGCGTGTCCCGTCTCAAGGGCAGGCTCGTGAACGAGCTCGCTCTGCAACGATTCGTTGATGATTGCCGCGGTCTGCTGCGCACGCTTTAGGCCGCTGACAAGCAATCGGACCGGACGACGTTCATCCGAACCAATCGCCTGGCCGAGGTAGGCCGCCTGGGTAGCGCCTCGTGAGGTCAGGACGCGGTCTTCGTCCAGACCGGTGTGGGAATCCGGCTCCGCCCTGCCATGCCTCACGATGAAGACCCGAATCGCACGCATCGCACTCACCTTCCCTCTGCAGCCAACCGCACAGACGCTTCGTCTATTCGGTACATCGACAATTGGGGATGCGGACGATCGGTGAAATACGCGATTCAGTGTGTTACCCGGTGTTTGCGCACAGGCGTAACGGACCTGCCGACGAATACACTGACGGAGAGCGAACGAGTCGCTTTATGCGGTTTAACGCCGGCAAGAGTTGCGCACCGGCCGAGCCGGCAGACGGAGCCGATGAATGGTCAAGTGGGTCCGCGTTTTCGGGCTTATCGGAGCGCCGTTGCTGGCGCTGGCCGTCTACCTCCTCCTTCCCCAGGGTGCCGAGGGAGGGCTCAGCGGCGCGGGCCGGGCCGCCGCGGCGGTCGGCGTGCTCATGGCCGGGTGGTGGCTCACGGAAGCCTTGCCGCTGAGCGCCACTGCCCTCGTGCCGCTGGTCGCCTTTCCCCTGCTGAACGTGGTTCCGATAACGCGGACCGCCGCGGCGTATGCGGACCCCGTGATCTTCTTGTTCCTTGGCGGGTTCATGCTCGGGCTTGCGATGCAGCGCTGGGGGCTGCACCGGCGCATCGCCCTCATCGTCATCCTTCTGGTGGGGACGAGTCCGCGCCGAATCGTGGCCGGCTTCATGCTGGCGACGGCCCTCATGAGCATGTGGGTAAGCAACACCGCCACGGCCGTCATGATGGTGCCGATCGCGACGACGGTCGTTCAACTCATCGAGTCTCGCCGGCGCGAGGGGCCGCCCGGCAGCAAGGGCGACTCCCCTCGCGACATCGCGCTGTTCGGCACGTGCCTGCTCCTGTCGGTCGCGTATGGCAGTTCGATCGGCGGCATCGGCACGCTGATCGGCACACCTCCCAACGCCATCCTGGCCGCCGTGGCTGGCGACGTCGGCATCAACATCTCGTTCGTGCAGTGGATGCGCTTCGGCGTCCCACTCGTCGCGGTCCTGCTGCCCGTTGCCTGGGCGTACCTCGTCTTCGGGGCGTTTCGTTTTCGGCTCACGCCGCTGGAGGGTGGCTCGCGGCTAATCCGCGACGAACTGCGCGCCCTGGGCCCGATGAAACGCGGCGAATGGATTGTCTTCGCCGTCTTCATGAGCGCTGCGACGCTCTGGATCTTCCGGCCCATCCTCGTCGACGTGCTGGGCCTCTACCACGAATCGCCCGACGGCCGCGTTGCACACCTGACCGACGCCGGAATCGCCATCGCCGCGGCGATCTCCCTCTTCATCATCCCTGTGGCCAGCGGAGTCCGCACCATGGATTGGGAGACGGCCGAGCAACTCCCGTGGGGCGTTCTCCTCCTCTTCGGCGGCGGCCTGGCCCTGGCCGGTGCGATCAAGGCCACCGGGCTGGACGCGTTCATCGGGTCCGGCTTCGAAGCCCTTCAAGGCGTGCCGCCAATCGTCCTCATCTTCGCGGTCACACTCTGCGTGATCTTCTTTACGGAGATCACCAGCAGCACTGCCGTGGCGACCAGCCTCATGCCCGTTCTGCTCGCGGCGGCCGATCCGCTTGGCGTGCATCCGATCGTGTTGATGGCGCCGGCCGCGGTGGCCACTAGTTGTTCCTTCATGCTGCCCGTAGCTACCCCGCCGAATGCGATCGTCTTCGCCTCCGGGCGCATCACCGCCGCACAGATGGCCAGAACAGGGTTCTGGCTGAACCTGATCTGCGCAGCGGTAATCGTGCCCCTGGTGTGGGGATTCGGAATGTGGCTGCTTGGCATGGATGCCACGGCGACGGTGGCGCGCTGAGGCGCATCACCACTCACCGGCGTAGCGCGTGCGCGCCCCGTGCCCATCTCGGGCGGCCAGTTCGTGCAGCCGCTTGGCGATCTGCCGAAGGTGGAGCGCATCGTGGGCGGCCCAGGAGGCCATCAGGTCTCCCGCCGTGAGACGTCCCGCCCGCGGGTGCTCACGAAAGCGGCTCCAATCGGGGCTCTCAAGCGACCGCAGCCAGGCGATGGACTCGGCCCTCGCCGCGGCGAATCGCGCCAGGGATTCCCCCAGGTCGCGCTCGTTGTACTTCCGGTCGCGGGCCCACCCTTCGGGATCAATGGGAGGCCACTCGCGCTCGCCATCTTCAAGCGTCAGGCGGAGCCGGGTGCGGAAATCTTCTATCTCTTCATCCGCGAGATGGTTGACGATTTCGAGGATGGACCAGGCGCGCGTCGGCGGCTTCCAGCGCGCATCAGCATCCGGGAGACCGGTGAGCAGCGCTTGCACCGCCTGCGGGAACGGCTCCATGCGCCCGATGAGGGAGTGCAAGTCCATATTTCAGACCGCCGATCCGCCGCTCGCTTTCCGGAAAGTCAGCTGCTCCCCTCGCGCATCCGCTGCAGCCCTTCGGGGAAGGGATAGCTAGGGAATACCCCAACATGGCCGAAGCGCCACATCTGCGGGGCGGGGTAGATGTCGCCGCGGAAGCCGGCGTTGTACATGGTCGCCAGCACGCGCTCGAAGGAGGGTTCCTGTCCATCCGCATCGACCAATCGATTGCTGCGGGCTCCGAGGAAGGAGACGCTCGCGACCGGGGTTCGCTCGCGCCTGCCGGCAAGCATCTTCACGATCGTGTTGAATCCACGGGCCAGATCATCCAGCGTGAAGTGCTTGCGCCCGCTCGGCCGAAGCAGCGCGAAAATCAGCAGCGAATCCAAATCGTACTTGAGCACATACGGCTCGCGATCCTCCGGCGCGTGCAGCGATGCGGCGCCATGGAACATCTTCGCGTACGAGGTCACCCCCGCGGCCGTCCACTGGCTCGCGGGAATCATGTCCACAAGCTGGGCAATGATGCCATGCGAGTTGTCCGCATCGTTCACCCCGCACACGACGGCCCGGTACCGACCATCGATCAGGTCGCGGAGCATGTCCTGCCCCCACATGATGCGGATCCGCTCCTCCCGTGCCGTACCGGCGGGGATCAGGCTGACCCGATCCGCAAACTGCTCACTCGACATCAGCAGGTCAGCATCATCGTCGTACAGGCGAACCTGACCGGCGGCCGGCTGGGCGGGGGCGTTGGGCATGGCAAGCTCCTGTTCTGTAGTTCTATCGCATCGTATTCTGGCCCACCGAAGCGCGGTTTGCAACGAGCCAATCTCCACCTCAGCCGCATTGCTCACAAAATTCGCTTGCTCCGCGGATAACTGCCCAGCACCACCAGCTCGCTGCAGTGCCCTTCCGCCTGCTTGACCGCGGCGGCAAACCACGGGTCTTCAATGTGCCCTTCGGCGTCTATAAAGAAGGTGTACGACCAGTTGACACGCCCGCTCGGGCGCTTGTCGATGTGGCTCAGGTTGATCCCAGCCCGATCGAAAACAGCCAGGACGCTCACCAGCGCCCCCGGCTCATCGCTCGTCGTGAACATGATGGACGTCTTGTCATGCCCGCTCGGCTCGGTCTTCTGCCGGCTGAGGACGAAGAACCGCGTGATGTTGTTGGGCTCGTCTTCGATGTTCTCGAAAAGCGTGTGCAGCCCGTACACCTCGCCCGCCAGCGTGGACCCGATCGCGGCGGCGCCGCAGGCCGGATCGCGATCTGACTCCTCCCGCGCTCGAATTGCAGCCCGCGAGCTGGAGGCCTCGGCCACCAGATCCGCGCGAGGGTACTGCGTCGCCAGCCACTTCCGGCACTGAGCGAAAATCTCCGGCTTGGAGTAGATCACGCGGATGCCCGCCGGCTCACAATTGGCCAGCAGCGCGTGGTGCACCTCCAACTGCACTTCCGCGTAGATCGATACATCATTGTGGTAGCGTTGAAAGGCGTCGAGCGTCTCGACGATTCCCCCGCCGGTCGAGTTCTCGATCGGGACCAGCCCGTAGTCAACGTGGCCGCGTGCAACCTCCGTGAACACCCCTTCGATCGCGCGCAGGTCTTCAAAGGCGACACTGGAGCCGAAATGCCGCGTGGCGGCCAAGTGTGAAAACGAGCCCGCCGGACCGAGATAACCGATTCGCAGCGGCTGCTCGAGCGCGAAGCTCCCGCTCATCAACTCCCGGTACACCGCCTCAATGGTGCGATCAGGCAAGGGGCCGTCGTTCAGGGCCAGCACCTTGGCGAGCACCTCCTGCTCCCGGTGCGGCGCATAGATCGGCACCCCCGTCGTGCGCTTCAGCGCCCCCACTTTCACCACCAGCCTGGCCCGCTGGTTCAGCAGCCGGACGAGTCGATCATCGATCGCGTCGATCTTCGCGCGCAGCCCAAGCAGCTCCGGCGAAGCCGGTGGCGCGGCGTCTGCCGCCGTCGGCGATCCCGCTCTCCGGCTCGCCCGCCCAACCCCAGAAGACCCCCCTCTTCTGGGGCTTCGGCCGCCACTTTTTTTCTCCCCGGTTTTGGCGGTCTGCCGTTGCCGCTTGCCCATTCCATCACCTTTCCGAAGTTTCGATCGGCTGTGCGCGCTCATCCCCTGAGCATTGTGCCGAAGAATGGTCTGTCGGCGAGGGTACCCGGCACGCCTGGCGCCGGCGGGGAACTTGAGCCGGGCGAGTCGCGGCGGAGCGTATTGTGGAGCCAGTGTCGCTCACAGAACCAGTAGGCCAGCTCATTGAGCGGCTGCAGTCTCTGCCGCTGGAGGTCCACGGCGTCGTTGCCATGGCGCTGGTCGCGGGCTTGCTCCTGTGGGCGTGGGGGTGGCGAGTCCTCAAGCCGATGACCGTCGTCGTCAGCGCCCTGGCCGGAGCCTACGCGGCCTCGTTGAGCGCTCCCTCACTTGGCCTCATGGATGTCAAGATCGAGGCGATCGTGCTGGCCGGCTTCGCTTTCGGAGCGTTGGCCGGCCTGCTCGTGTATCGCTCGGCGATGGCCCTGGGCACCGGCGTGGTCGTCGCTGTGGCTGCCCCGCTCGTGGCCTCAGTCGTTCTGGAGGTCCGCCCGCCGGAGGCGGGCCCCCTCGCGCAAGAGGACCAGTTCCTGGAGGGGGTCGCCATCGATGATCGCGAGGCCGCCGTGGCCACCTCGAGCCCCACGCCGGGCCCCGGCGGTGAAACACGCCGCGTGGCATCCGAAATCCATGAACTCATGCGCCACGCCGCGGGCATGTCACGCGCGGACGAATCGGAACGAGACTCAGCAGCCGGGCAGGACCTTGTCTCCTCAGGTTCGATCCCTTCCGCCGGCGAGCCCCTGGCGGAGGAGGACATCTCGGATGCCGCCGCCCGGCTGCAGAAGTTTGTCCGGGCCGCCGCGGCGGAGGCCCAGGTTCACTGGAACAAACTTCCGGACCAGCACCGGTTCGTCTACGGCAGCACGGCGATCGCGGGGCTGGCGGTCGGCGTGATGCTTGGCCTCGTGCTCCCGGGGCGTGCCGCGGGGGCGGTCACATCGCTCTTCGGCGCGGCGGTCTGGCTGCCAAGCTTCGTCTGGCTGAGCGGTGCCTGGGCGATGCCCTGGCGTGAGTCGCTCGCCCGGCTGGACGCTCGCGGCTGGCTCATCGTCTGGGCGGTCGCCTCCGTGATCGGCCTGGCGCTGCAGTGGCGCGGCATGCGCCGGGCAAAGCGAGGTCGCTCCACCGCCGAAGCCGCTTGATGTTGCCTTTCCTGCAAGCAAGCGCCCACTCCTGCGGGCGAGTGTTCGCGGCAGTCGCGTGTCGGGTGCAGCCTCTAGCAGCCTCCGCCTGCGGACGCCTCAAACCAGCAATCCAGAAACGCCAGCAGATCAAAGACGTCAACCCCCGGGACGCCGTCGATGTCGGCAAGGGCAGCGCCGGCGAACCACGTGTCCAGATAGGCCAGCAGGTCAAAGACGTTCACGTGCTCAAGATTCCCGTCCGTCTCACACGGGCAGGTCGACGGCAACTCCAGGTCGAAGGACAGCAGCAGTTCGCCGGTCGTCGCCACCCCGCCGGGAGCGCGCGTCGTTACCGTGACGATCAGGCGCCCATCCGCCGTGATGATGGCATCCTCAATTCCGAATGAGCCCAGCACTGCGCCGTCGTCAAACAGGCCGTTACCGTCAACATCGATCGGATCCCCTTCCCGGGCGATCAACCTCTGGCCGTTCAGAACGAGGAGGCTGTCTTCCGGCAGAGGCGCTGTGACGAAGCCGCTCACGACGTAATTGCCCCGCGCATCGGCCGCCACGGACAAGAACTCAGTCCAGTACACACCCGCTCCGGGGAAGGCCTCTTCATCCGAGCGCGCAATCGGTTCGCCGTTGCGAAGGATCCACCACTCCCCGTCCTCATTGTCACCGATGGCGTACCAGTCGCCATTCGCGGCCAGTGTGATCGATGAGAGCGGCGTCGAGCTGTCTGCGGGCGTGAAAAAACTCGGGTGGGCGACGACCCCTTCCTGGACGACGACCGTGCCGTCGTACGTCAGGATCACATCGAACTGCGAGGGGCCCTGCGTGATCCCCTGCAACAGCATGTGCTGCCCATCTCCCGTCACCCTGAGGGCGTTCAGGGCAAAGTTGCTCCAGGCATGCGTCGCCCCTCCGTACTGGCCCGCGGGAATTGTTACGCCTTCCCGCACCAGCACCTCGGCGGTTACCCCATCGGCGGAGCGAACAATGTATTCGTCCCGATCGGGAAGATCCGATGTCGATGACGAGAAGTAAACGTTGCCGTCGTTGTCGATCTGCACCGAATCGATGGCGTCGCCTCGGTAGGTAACCGCGGTGCCCGGCACAGGCTGCCCCTCCCGAGCGATGACGACCAGGGTCCCATCCGGGCTCACCTTTGCGGCAATCTCGTCCCGATCGGTCGGACCATCCGTGTTCGTTGCAAACGCAACGACACCCGCATCGTTGATCGCCAGATCCTGATCAATGATGCCCACGCGATCAGCCTGCGGCGTCACCGTCACGCCTTCCTGCACCGGCGTGAAGAACTGGGTCCCGTCCCACACGACGATGATGTCGTCGCTGCCAACATCCCCGTTCAGGTTGAGCGAGATCGCCCACTTCGTCCCGCCCGGGCTCACAACGGGGCGATCGATCGTCTGGATGAGCCTGTCCGGCACGTGCGGCGCAACGGAAGTCGGCAAACTGGGAAAGCCGTCATCGGAGAAGATCACCTGCACACTCGGAAGGACCGCGGCACGGATCTCGGTCGCAAGCTCAACCTGGTTGTTGGCGAGGTCTCCATCCTGCGGCCCAGCGGCAAACGCGAACGCGGAGGTCAGGGCCGCCTCGGTGAGGGTATTGGCGACAACCTCCACGTTGATCTGCCGGGCGCCTCCGACCGGCAGGCTGGGGATCGCGCTGGTAATCCATCCGCCAACTGCTGATCCATCGTGCACCCCATCAGTCGTGGAAACGAAGGTAAACGCTGACGGCAGGACGAGATTCCAGCTCACATCGGTGGCCGGTGTCGGCCCATGGTTGGTCACGGTGAGCGTCAGCGTGTTCTCGCTGCCCGTCTGCATCATCGGGTTCACCGCCGCCGCCAGCGTCACCCCGATGTCGGCTGACACATCCACGATCGTGATCGCCTGCGCGGCGTTGTTCGCCTGCAAGGCATCCGTCTCCTCCGCCTGCACGGACGCGGATGCTGTGTACTGGCCATTGACGCCGGGCGCAACCCGTACCGTAACCGCCTGGTTCAGGCCGCTGGGAATGACAGGGAACACCGCCGACACGCGCCCCCCACTGCTTGCGCCGTCATGGGTTCCTGCGCTTGTCGACACGAAGCCTGCTTGGGCCGGCAGATCAAACGACAGCGCCACGTTGTGCGCATCGGCCGGGCCGTTGTTCGTCACAACGACGTCGTAGACGATCTGCTCGCCGGGCGCGTGCACCGGGTCCGGAGCATCCATGATGGCGACTTCCAGATCCGCAAGATTGGTGACCGTCGTCATCGCGGCGGCCGTGTTGTTCGAGGGGTTGGGATCAACGGCCCCACCCGTGACAGACGTCGAAGTAAGCGCCTCGCCCAACGTGGTCGTTGAGACCACAATCTCGAAGGTCTCGGCGCTCAGGCCCGCAACAGCGGGGTAGAACACGGTGTGTACACCGTTGCTGGCCGAGCCGGCCGTCGCGGAGAGAAACGGCGTCGTTGCGTCCAGGTTGGTCGTGACCACGACATTCTCGATCGGGTCCGGGTCAGCGTTGACCACGGTCACCGTATAGGTGATCGGCATGCCAACGAGGCCGACTGGATCGGGCTCATCGCGGATGGTTACCTGCAGATCGCCGGGCGTTGGAACAATCTCGCTTGTGATCCGCACATTGTCGATGTACCAGCCCGGGTTGTTTATGACCGGAGAGGCATGCAGCACAAAGTAGAGATCGACCACCTGCCCCTCGAACTCGCTCAGATCAATCACGTGCTCGACCCAGCCCGGACTGATGTCAGCGTCGCACTCGATCAGGAGCGCGGTCAGCAGTGAGGAGGGACAACTGAACCCACCCCCAAGGTGCAGCCCCGTCCCCGTTGGCACGACGTGCACTGCGGTGTAGTCGAACTCTCCGAAGACGTGCTTCCACGAGTGAAACCTCAGCGTGGGCGCATTCGTCCCCCGAAGGTCAACCGTGCGCGAGAGCATCATGTCGCAGTTGCAGTTCGTGTAGCACTCACCCACGCCCGTGGCCCACACGTACAGGCCGTCATACGCCGTCGGCGGCACGCCCACGGGCGCACCGTCGCACCCGGTCAACGGGAGCGCGGTGGGGATCCCGCGCTGCCAGTCGTGCGTTCCGATCCATCCGTCGTCATCAATCTCGAAGCTCGACTCGTAGACCGTAATCTGCCCGAAGGCGGTCCATGAAACCGCAACCGCCCAGATCAGGGCAGCACACCGCATCGCTCGCCTGGTCATCCCGCATCCTTGTAAAGGCTTCACCACCGCACACGCGTCTCAGCGAGCGCTTCACCGAACTGCCGCGACTGATCTGCGAGCCGCCACAATCCAGACAGTCGCGACTGCAACTGCTGGAACAGGGGGAATCGACTGATGATCTTGGCCTCACGGCCCGCGCCCTCCAAAGCGCGGTCTCATTATTTCCGGCTGGGCTCGTCAAGAGTTCCAGCCCTGATCGAAACGGGACGAATCGGCGCATGTGCTGACAGGAACTGAAGATGCGCGCCGCAGCGGCAGGGTCGACCGCTCGTGGCGGACCGGCTTCGTGCCGCCGACCGCTCCCCGCCAACACGTAAGATGAGCAACAGCAACCATTAACGCATCGATCCGGCGTTGTCGAGAACGGCCGTATGGGCACTCTGCAACCGGCACCCAGAACCCTCCGTATGGTCCGACGCTATTGGCCCCTCGCCGCCGCGGCTGCGGCCGGGCGATGTACTTGCGGGCCTTGCGGCTCATGGGTACGCTTGACGGTTCCGGGCTTCCACACTCGCGCCGGCGACGGACGGCGCGGGAGCGGTTCAAGTCCCGGCGCACCGCCGGCCCAGCGGCGGCGAACGCCGGCGTCGGAGAAACGCCCGTGGGAGTTTTTCGGAGACACCCCCGCCCACAGGACAACTGAGCGGCTAAGAGCCCGCATCCGCCGATGCGCGCGATCTGAAACCCGCACGAGGAGTGGCCATGAGAAAGTCTCGTCGTCCGTACGTTCGCAATCGCCGGGCTCGTCAGGAGTCCGGGGCCGCCCGCCTTGCACACTTGGCCGGCTCCTCTCGATCGGCTGTTGAGCAGCTCGAGCAGCGAAAACTTCTGTTCTCCCTGACCATCACGGCGGACGACGACGCCGCGGACGGTGTCGTGGATGGATACGGAACTATTTCCCGTGCATGGGGTTACGTCATCCCCTGGCTGGTCCGGGAACTGCCGGACGCGACCGAACCCGGCGAAACTGTCGTGGAGGATTTCGACGAGGAGGAGCAACTTCCCGGGACGAACGTTCCCTCCGGCCTCGCCTTCGAAGAATCAAACATCCAGATCACTCACAACATGCAGACGGTGACCTGGGTTCAGGACCCGCTGGACCCCGACGACCTGCAGATCCGGGTTGCGTACACCGTCGCGGATGCGCTCGATGAGTTCGTCACCTTTGCGTTCCCCGGAGACGAGGGGGCGCCCCGCGTTGTCACCCAGGCGACCTTCTTCTTCGATCCCAACGACCTGCCCTCCCTCGACCCGACAACCGGGATTGTGGTCGATTTCCTGATCGAAGGTGAGGTTGTTGAATCCCGCTCCGGGGCCGACCTCGCGATCACGAACGGCAACCAACTCGTCCTGGCCCGCGAGGACGGCTTTGAGGCTGTCCGGTTCCGCCTGGCGGGCCTTGGCGCCGACTTCAGTTTCGTTGTCGATCAGATCAGCTTCTTCCTCCCACCCGGACGTTGGGGCGAGCACTTCCAGGAGCTGGCGTCCGGCATCGGGTTCGTTCTCCGCGGCCCCGTCGGCGCGACCATTCACGTCCTCGACCTCTACGGTCGGGAGATGCGACTGACGACCCGCATCGGCCCGGGGGACGGCGAGGTCGCGTTCGTCGATCCGGACGACAACGGCATTCCCAACTACAACGACGGCATTGGCCGCATTGAGTTGACCGGCACCGACATCAACACCGTCTTCAATCTCTTCGGCGCGGAGTATGACGACCAGGGGAATTTGGTGGCGCCCGGCGAACTGAGCCTGTTCCCACGATTCACCGAGGCAGGCTTTGGCTACTTCATCACCCCCGATGGAAATGCCTTTGGTCTCCCACTGGGAACCGGCACGCTCATCCTCGGCTCCCCCTTCGTCCGCGACAACTCCAGCGAGGCGGCATACTTCCAGTCGCAGCTTCCGCAGATTGCGATTCAGGATAACTTCTCACGGACGGATCAGGGCGTTCACGTCATTGACGGCAGCATCGGCTCCGTCCTTGTTCACGGCGTTGCACACGGGTTCTCGTTCGTTGAGGGCGCAGCGGCCCGCTACAACGTCGGGTTTCAGCCCGGCTCGCTCTCCGTCGAAGGCGATCTCGGCGCTTTCTACATCGCCAGTGATGCAGCACGCCTGGTGAACCCCCAGAACAGTGTCGTCTCCACCGGTGGCGTCCTCTCCGTCGGGCGCACACTTGGGCAGGTCGCAATCGGCGGCGCCTCCTTCATGGACGTTACCGTCGTCGGCGACATCAACAACCCGAACCGGCCAGTCGTTGATTACCTGACGTACAACGAGCTGGAGGTTGTGTACGGGATCGATCCTGCGACGGAAGAGGGCATCAGGGTCATCAATGGCCGCACCTTCAACACCATCAACCCTGCCTTCCAGGCGATCCTCTTCGGCGACGGCCATCTCCGCAACGACACCATCGGCAGCGCCGAATACGTCGGCTACAACGGCGCGGCGGTCATCATCAACGGCCGCCTCGGCCAGATGGACCCCTACAACACGGCCAGCGATCCCTCCGACGTCTACGCCTTCGCCGCCGACGGCTCAACTGATGTGGTGGTGGAGATTTCGTTCGACACCACCGGTCAGAACTTCAACAGCGCCATGGCGCGCATCGTCGACCGCAACGGCATCGTCGTCGCAGCGCACGAGCATCCGGACGCGAGCTTCCTGGCGACCGCCACCGGCGTGCAGTTCCGCTTCCGCCCGGACAGCGCCGGCGTGTACTACCTTGTCATCGCGACCCCGATTGACGATTCATTCAGCAGTTCCCTTGCATACACCGCGACCCTCAGCGGCATCGCTCCCACCACGCTGGGCCAGCATCGCACCGGCGGTGGCCTGAGTGACGCCCGCGTCGCCTCCAACCTCATCAACGTCCAGGCGGGCGCAACCGGCCTGATCAGCGTCGGCAGCGGCTTCGTCGGCGGAGACGGCGCCGAGCAGGCCGGCGATTCGATCACCCTCTTCGGCGGCAGCATCGACGGCTACAACCACCTGGCGACCGCTGACATCAGCATCGCATCCCACCTCTACGGCATCCACACTGGTTCCGACGTCGCCGGCACAACCATCAACATCGGCGGCAACCTGGGCGCCTTCGCAACCGGTCGCTCGGCGCTCGTCGGCTTCGGCCCTACCGAAGGCGACATCGCCTCGATGACGCTCAACGTCGGAGCCCAGATCGGCGTGCTCGATATCGCCGGCGCGCTGGCCTGGAATCAGGACGGGGCGAACGACGCCCCTCCCGGCAGTTCGGCAGGCCCGGTCTTCATCCGCACCGGCGTTGCCGGAGAGCCCGGTCACATCGGCCAGATCCTCGTCGGCGCGTTCGTGTACGGCGGCGAGGGCACGCCGGCGGTCGTCATCGACACGCCCGCAGGCTCCACGGTCGGCATGTTCCGCGTCGGCACGCTCGGCGAAGCGGGCATGAATGGCAACATTGATGGCGGTATCCCCCAACTTCGCCTCGGCACCAACTCCGACATCCGGTTTGTCGACTTCGAGGTCCTGGACAGCGACACCGATCCGGACGCCCTCCGCTTCATCGGCCCGGGACAATCCATTCAACTCACGGATGACGCCGGCGCCGCGGTGACGATCTCCATTGTAGGAGGCGTGGGCACGGATTCCGGTGCCTTCATCCGATTCCTTCCCATTGACGGCTCGCAAGGCGTCGCCATCGCCCGCATCGACGCCACCCTGCTGGGCGGGGCCGTCCTGTCCATCCGGGGTGACACTCCCGGCCGCGTCTCCATCGGCACGATCAACATCACCACCGACGGCACCACGGACGTCTTCGGCGAACTGCAGTCCGCCCTGCGCATCACCGGCGCCAACACCGAGATCGACGTCTGGCGCGTCAATGTTCTGGATGCGCCGCTGGGCCTCATCGAGAACCGCACCCCGAACGGCGACATCGTCATGATCGACGCCATCGGCCTCGATCGACTGAGCATCACCGGCGGCCATCTCGGCCGCACGGAGACTGTCGGCATCGGACCGAAGCTGTACGGGGCGTTCATGGGCATCGCGCCCGGCGAAGGCGGCGACGTCGGCGCGCCGCTCGGCTTCGACCCGGCCAGCATCAACCGCGAGTTTGACGGCATCTTCATCCCGGTGAACCAGCCCACTGCCGGCGACGATGAAGCCTTCCTCGAGGATCTCGGCTCCCCGTTCGACCCCTGGCTGAACGGGCTCGTGGTCCGCACCGGCGACGTGAGCTCGATCGTCGTCGCGGGCGCTGTCGGCGACGTCCTCATCATGGACGGCGTGCTCGAATCCCTCCGCGCCAACAGCGACGGCGCCACGCCTTTCGGAGCATTCGACGGCATCGTCGGAACCATCTACGCGAACACGATCACGCTCATCGATGTCGGCGACGGCCTGGCGGAGGCCGGCCCATCTCCGTTCGCCGCGGCGGGCATTTTCGCCGACGGCAACATCGAAACCATCACCACGCGTGCTGCGCTCGGCGCGGTGCTCTCCGGCCCGATCATCGCCGGCGCCGAGTCGGAGGTCGGCATCGACAACATCGTGCTCAACGGCGCACGATTGGACGGGGCCTTCGTCGGCGTCAGCAACTTCGACGCCTTCTGGTCATCGGCTCGCTATTTCGGCGGGGGCAATCCTGACGACGTCGACACGTTCGGCCTGCTCAACCGCATTACCGGCACCAACTCCGACATGTTCCGCACGGAGATTCTGGCGACCAACGTCAACGTGATCCGGCTCGTCGGCGGCGTCTGGGACGCCAACCACATGATCGTCCGCGGCAACATCAACCAGGTGCAGGCCGACCAGTTCCGCAACAGCACCCTCTTTGGTGATCCGCTGGAGTTCCGCCTCAACCGCATCGAGGCCACCGGCAATATCAATCGCCTCGAAACCACCGGCGGCGCCGGCGACATAGTCGATCTGGAAATCGACATTCTCCAATCCATCACCGGCGCCGTTGTCGCCCGCAACCTCATCCGCGTGCGCTTCGATGTCGACAACACGATCGCGCGGATGACCGTCAACAACGACATCCGCGCCTCTCAGTTCATCACCGGCGAGCTCAACTTCGTCAACGTCACCAACGACATCCGCTCCAGCGACTTCCTCGTCGCCGGCCCGATCAACAGCATCCTGGCCAACAACATGACCTCGGTGCTGATCAGTTCCACCGGCCCGGACGGCCGCATCGGGACGATCACCGCCCAGTTCTACCTGACCGGTGACATCCGCGCCTCCGGCCCCATCACCACCATCTCCTCCGTCTTTGCCGACGTCATCGGCTCCATCACCACCACCGACTTCGACGGCACGCTGATGACCCTCAGCGCGGGCAACGACCTCCTGGTCAACCTCGACATCGCCGCCGATGCGCACACCATCCGCGCGGGCCGCCACATCGGCCGCCAGGGCGAGACTCCCGACGAGCGAGCCATCTTCATCCGCGGCAACCTCAACACCATCGAGAGCCCCAACGGACAGATCTACACCGCCGTCCGTGTCGGCGAGGCGATCGTCGGCGCCATCCGCATGGGCCGCGTCGCCGCGATGCCCGGCAATGACCTGGTCTCCACCGCCTCCTTTGAAGCCTTCAAGCGCATCGCCCTCATCGACATCCAGGGCGACTTTGGCGGCGACATCGTCAGCCGCTCCGGCGGAATCGGACAGGTGAACATCACCCGCGGGTCCTTCCGCCCCGGGGCCTCCATTACCACCTTCGACGGGGGCATCGACGCCATCATCGTCATGGGCGGCCACTTCATGGGCGACGTCACCAGTGCCGAGCACATCGGCACGATCCAGGTGCTCGCACTGGATGGCTTCAACGGCGATCTGGGCATCAACCCCAATCTCTCTCAGTTCATCGGGTTCGACGCTTTCCGCAACCAGCTTCCCCCCGGCGCCGAGCCGGACCCCACCTTCCAGGGGCCCACGATCCGCGCCGGCACCAACATCACCAGCATCATCGTCGACAGCGCCTCGATGTGGGAAACGGGCATCTACGCCCGCCACTCCATCGGCCTCGTCTCGATCCGCGGCGTGATCATGAATGATCACATCACGCCAGGGCTGGCCGGGTCGTACATCGTCGCGGGCGACGCCATCGATCAGGTCATTGTCGGCGAGTTCGTCGGCGGCCTGCTCATCCACGCCGGCATCCTCGACTTCGGCGCTGACGACCGGCCCGGCGGCACGGGAGCCGACGCCGACACCGTCAAATTCGGCTTCATCAACAACGTCGACTTGCTCCACGCCGGCGCCGTCACCGTCAGCGCCGGCGGCCTGGCGGGCGAGGACGGCCAGTACGGTCTCGACGTGGAGACCGGCCTCACCGACGACCTGGTCGCCAACGGGCGATCGGCAATCAACCGCTTCGTCGTCCGCGGCACCGCCGTCCTCACGACGGCCTTTGCCGACAACGGCTTCGGCGAGATCTCTTCGAATGTCATCCTGACCGGCCCCGGCCAGCGCCAGGAAGATCCCGGCAAGGTCATCGAGGCCGTGCCCACCACCGGGCTCATCCCCAAGGGTGTCCCCTTCGCATTCACCACCGTCCACGGCGAGACGGGCACCATCATCGTCAACGGCCCGGGCGACGCCTACTGGGATCAGTCTCTCGGCCAGCTCGCCATCATCAACTCCACCTTCGACACCTCCCTTGAGGTCATCGCCGACAACGGCGTCCTGACCGACTTCCACATCATCTCAAACGACGGCGCCTCGATCGGCAACGCGATCATCCGCGCCGCTCTGTTCGGCAGCTCCTCGTTCTACTTCGACGGTTTCGTCGTCAACGCCGTTTTCGGCGGCATCGCCGCACCGACCGGCTTCTTCGGCGCCGGACGCGACATCGGCACGATGATCTTCGGCCCCTTCCTCACCGGCGAGATCTTCGCCAACCACATCCAGAACCTCATCATCGGTGCCGACTTCGGTCTGCGCGACCAGGCCGGCGAGGCCGTGATGAACCTGCTCAGCGCCGGTTCCATCACCGTCTTCGAAGACATCCACGCCGACATCAACTCGCAGCGCGACATCGGCGTGCTGGCCGCCCGTGACATTGACCGCGGCGCCATCCGCTCGGGCCGGTCGATCGGCTCCATCACCGCCAGGAACGTCAGCGAGTCGCGCATCAGCGCCTTCAACGACGTCCTGACGGTGAACATCGCCGGCGACATGTTCGACTCCTTCATCTACGCCGGCGCGGACCTCGGCTCCGACGCCGCCTTCGGCGGAACCGGCACCGCGGCCGACCGCGTCAGCAACGGAACCATCAACACCGTCAACATCGGCGGGAACTTCCGCGAGTCTGACATCTCCGCCGGTGTCCTTCGCGGTGCGGACGGCTTCCTCGGCACGGATGACGACATCATCGCCGCGGGCCGCTCCACCATCGGCACCGTCACCATCGGAGGAACCCAGGTCGGCTCCGCCTTCGGGTCAGAGTCCTACCGCATCATCTCCACCGGCACCATCGGTTCGGTCACGGTCGGAGGCGCGGCGTTCACGCAGGGTCGGAACCTCCTCGTCACCGCCATGGACACCCGCCCCGCGCCCGTCGAGGTGCTCGACCTGCGAACCACCGAAAGCGGCCGCAGCTACACCACCGCCATTCTCTTCAACCAGCCGATCGACTCCAGCACGCTCTCTGCGGCCCTCTCCATCGAGGAGGTCCGCTCCGGCTTCACCATCCCGCTCACCGAGGGCACGGATTACACGGTCACCTGGGATTCGTCGACCAACACGGCCTTCATCAACTACTCCACCGCGATCACCAACCGTAACCTCGCCGACGCCGGCGCACTGCCCGCCCCGGGCATCTACCGCGTCCGCCTCGATGCCGAGGTCCTCCGCGGCCAGACGGCCACCGCGCTCCTCGACGGAGATGGCGACGGAATCGGTGCTCTTACCGACGACTTCGCGGATGAGACCATCGTCGGCGATGCCGGCGACAAGCTTGTCCAGGGCACCGGCACCGCCGGCGCGACCACCGTCGACTTCTACGCCCCCGCAAACCTCGATCTCGTCTTCAACGCCGGCGCCAACCCCAACGGTCTCCCCGACCCCAACCAGACCTTCACCGTCCGCGGCACGCTCGGCGACCATCAGGACAACAACCTGACCACCTTCCGCATCGGCAGCGATGTCGATCTCTACTCCATCACCCTGCAGGCCGGCCAGATCCTCCGCATGAGCGCCATCCAGGGCTCCGCGGCACTTGCCGAACGCGTGCTGCTCGACGCCACGGGTGCGCTTGTCGACTTCAGCCAGGCTGTCACGTTGCCGTCCGGCGTCCTGGACGACCCCAATGCCATCCCCGGCGTCAACATCCTGATCAAGCAGACCGGCACCTACATCCTCGCCATCTCCTCCGGCCTCGGTCAGTTCGACATCACCGATCCGACGAGCGTGACGAACATCCCCGCCGTGGCGGGCGCTTCCGGGGCCTACAACTTCACGCTCGAGGTCTTCGACGACGGTGACTCCGGCTTCCGGGCCAACACCGATGCGGGCAACGGCGTCGACATCGTCAACGCCCCGCTGCCGAGCAACGCCGGGTTCGACACGGGCCCCGTCACCATCGGCGACTACACCTTCCACCTCAACGTTGGCCCCGACGGCATCCGCAACACCGCCGACGACATCGTCTCCGGCTCCAACCCGGCAGGGTTCTTCTCCATGCGGACGGCCGGCGCTGACGGCGTCTTCGGCACGGCCGACGATCGCCGCACCACCTCCGTGGGCGCTTCGCTCGGCCGCGGCAGCCAGACCGGCGCACCGCGCATCGTCGAGCCGGACGTGGACATCTTCCACCTCAACAACGGCCAGACCATCGCGCCGGGCACGCTCATCACCGCCACGCTGCGGCTCACCGAGTTCGGCTCGAACCTCGGCCTCTCATCGGTTCAGGATCTTCGCGGCGCCGTCCAGTTCGCCATCTTCGATACCTCCGCTTCCACGGCGATCGACGACGCCCTGCTCGTCGCCGCCCCGACCGACGCCCTGCCCGTCGGCTCCCAGACGCCTCGGACCATCACGGACGGCGTCACGGCCTACGGCTACGACGCCAACGGCGACTTCTTCATCACCTTCGTGGTCCCGCCGCGTCAGGACGTCGCCGGCAACGCCCCCGGCACCTTCGCTCTCTACATCCAGGGCGCCATCCGCTCCGACTACGTCCTCGAGGTTGTCACGGAAGGGACCCGCACCTTCAACCGCTCCTCGCAGAACGTCCTTCTCGAGACCAGCGGCGGCGTCATCGACTGGCTCGAGGCGGGCGGCATCCGGACCGAGCTCGAGGCCTTCACCTCCTCGGTGGTCGGCTTCTCAGGACGCGTGGGCGGACAGACGGTCGATCAGTACATCATCTCCAGCCTGGTCTCCAACCTCAACGCCATCTTCCTCGCGGCCAACGTCAACATCATCGTGTCGACGAACCCGCTCGACTTCGAGAACCAGGACCACTCGACCATCTTCCTCACCCGCTCTAACGCCCCCGCGGCCTTCTTCAACAACAACACGTTCGGCGCTGTTGAGCACGCCGACCCCTTCAACACCGACCGCAACGACGAAGGCGTCGTCTTCGCTCCGTCGCTGGCGCTGCTCGGCAACACGCCGGATCAGGCGGGCATCGACTCGTTCATCGATTCCCTCACCGCGGCCGTCGGCCGTCGCATCGGCGAGCTGGTCGGCCTGCGTGCCCAGGCGAACACCGGCGAGACCACGAACGTGCCGCTCATGGCGGCCAACTCCGTCACCAACACGCCCGGCGGCGGCAGCGCTTACCGCTTCTCCAACACGGACCTGGCCCTTTCCACCGCGACCGACGCCCTCACCGACACCGACTTCTACCTCGGCCGTCAGAACTCCGTGAACCTGCTCGACCGCATCCTCGCCGATCGCTTCTAACGCGGCCTCGTCTTTGAGGCGAAGACCCAACCTCCTCAGCGGCCCGGAGTCCCTCCGGGCCGCTTTTTCATTGGGCCTGCCTTCCTGCCTCGCGCCTCACGCTTTCCACGTCCGAGAACTGCGAAGTGGCACGCCTTCTGGCTTGCCCGGCTGGTAGCGCGCAAGATCCTGTGATACCTTGGGTTAAAGCCACTTGCCGCCTCGCCCAAGATGCGAACTGCCCCCGCCATCCTCACCGCCTTGCTCGCCGCTGCTCTCAGCGCCGGCTGCTCTCATCCGCCGCGGCAGACGCCGCCGCGGGTCCATGTCGGCGTGGCGGGAGCCTCTGCCGCGGCGGTGCTGTACCCCCTCGAGACGAGCGCCATCCTGGCGGGCCTGTCGGTCGGGCCGGAGTACGCCCGGCTGGATCCATCCCTGCCCGTCCGCCCCGCCGTGCCCCTGCTCGCGACCAACCAGTGGCCCCAGGAGGCGCGGCCGAGCATCACGGAACGCCGGCGGATTCAGACTCGCGATCGCGACGGCCTCTACCTGTTCTTCCTGCACGAGCCTGCCCCGGCCCATTGGCCTCACCCCTGGTGAGCATCTCGGCCGCCGCGCATGAAGAAAGGCCGGAGCAGATCTGCTCCGGCCCGTCTCGATCACCTCTGGCGTGGGATCACATCGACGCCGCGGGTCAGTCAAACAGCGCCGAAACGGTGGGCAGTTCAGCAGGCATCAATGAGAGTGTCGTCTCGATGCGGAAGTTTGAGGCCGTCGTGTGCCGCTCGGCGAAGAAGAATCGCAGCGTGTACGTCTCGTTGTGGATCAGCCAGTCGCAGCGGCGAAGGTCGATGGTCTGCATCTCGGCGGAGTGCACACCGCCCAGGTCAATCACGAGCATGTCATCCACGAAAACCCAGACGTCGTCGTCGCCAATGAAGGTGAAGGTCTGCTCCAAGTCGGACTTGTAAACGAAGTTCATCGACAGTTCGTAGGTGAAGTGGTAGTTGTGGTCGGGAGCACCAAGAGGCCGCCCCGAGTTACCGTAGAGCTCTCCGTCGATGGGGAAGAATCCGCTTGGGTACTCCGTACTGTGCTTATCATCGAAGACGTACTTCGGTGATCCCTCCTCGCGTTCAAGCGTGATCGAGAGCGGCTTTGAGAGGTTGACTCCCGGCACATCGCGGAACCACTGGTGGAAGTTCGCGGCAGTCGTCACCGCCCCTGTCTTGCGACGGTCCGTAAGGCCCGACTCATCGCCAGGCATGCTCGCCAGGTAATCCTTCTCTCGGATGATGTTGCGCCCCTTAGCATCCTTCCACTTGCGAGTGACCTTCTGGCCAGTGGAGGCGAAGACCGGCTTGCCGTCCGCGTCAAGCTGGTCCTGCACGATCCCCATGTAGTGACCGAAGTCGCTGCTCGGCTTCCGCTCGAAATCATCATGCCCGCCACGAGCATCTTGGTCCTTGAAGTCGCGCACCACGCCCGTCAACGTCATCGTCATCGGGAGGTGCGCGTACGGATCCTCCGTCTCGCCCTCCGGTTGAGCCACAGTCCCCTCGCTCGGCAGCAGGGCCGTGAGCAGGAAGGCCGCCAGCGCGGCCGAGGTCGGCGTTCGCCCTGTTGAGTTGTGCCTGAGCCGCATGATCATCCCTCCGGATTCGCCTCCGGCGTGTCCCGTCCGGCCGCAGCGCTCGCCGCACCACCGGACAGTTCAATCCTGCAAATCACGGCTTGCCTGGGCCAGTGGGTAAGCCGGGTGAGGCTGTCAAGCCTTGCGCTTCGTGCGACACGCAACGAATGCGCGGCTTGCCGCCAAATCTCGCCCGGTTCACCCGGCCGCGACCCACTGACCGATGTATGCTCTCTGCCAGTTCGAAGGACCGAAAACCAGGAAAGAACATGGACAAGTTCATCATCAACGGCGGCAGGCGTCTGTCCGGGTCGGTGCGTGTCAACGGATCCAAGAACGCGGCACTGCCGCTCATGGCCGCGGCCCTATTGACAGATGAGCCCCTGAACCTCGCCGACGTTCCGGACCTGGCCGACATCGCCAACATGGCCCGCCTCCTCGCTGAGCTCGGCTGCGACGTCGAGCGCGACGTCACCGCGCGGACCATGACCATCCACGCCACCGACCAGTCCCGCAGCCACGCCCGCTATGAGCTCGTCAAGACCATGCGTGCCAGCGTCTGCGCCTTGGGCCCCATGCTCGCCCGCAGAGGCATCGCACGCCTGTCCATGCCCGGCGGCTGCGCCATCGGTGACCGCCCCATCGACCTCCACCTCCGCGGCCTCAAGGCCCTTGGCGCCGAAATCACCCTCGACTCCGGCGACGTCGTCGCCCGCGTCCCGCGCGATGGACGCCTCAAGGGCGGCCGCATCTTCCTGGGCGGTCCCTTCGGCTCCACCGTCCTGGGCACCGCCAACGTCATGAGCGCGGCCACCCTCGCCGAGGGCGAGACCGTCATCGAGTCCGCCGCCTGCGAGCCGGAGGTTGTCGACCTGGCCAACCTGCTCAACAGGATGGGCGCCCGAATCACGGGCGCGGGCTCCCCCCGCATCCGCATCCAGGGCGTCGAATCACTTGGCCGGGCCACCCACCGCGTCATCCCTGACCGGATCGAGGCCGGCACCTACATGATCGCCGCGGCGATCACCAACGGCGATGTCACGCTCGAGAACTGCCCGCTCGACGCCATGCTGGCCGTCGCAGACCACCTGGAGACCATTGGCGTCTCCCTGGGCACGGAGGAGCCGGACAATGGCCGCCATGACCCCATGCGGGTCCGCGTCCGCGTGACCGCCAGCCGCGTGCTCAAGCCCATCCAGATGACCACCCAGCCCTACCCGGGCTTTCCGACCGACCTCCAGGCCCAGCTCATGGCCCTGCTCTGCTTCGCGGATGGCAACTCCATCGTCACCGAACGGATCTACCCGGAGCGGTTCCTGCACGTCGCGGAGCTCTGCCGCATGGGCGCGACCATCTTCCGCCAGGGCCCCACTGCCGTTGTCTCGGGCGTCAAGAAGCTCGTGGGCGCCCCGGTCATGGCCAGCGACCTGCGAGCCTCCGCAGGGCTCGTGCTTGCCGGACTTGCCGCAGACGGACAGACGACCATCGACCGGGTGTACCACCTGGATCGGGGATACGAGCGGATGGAAGAGACCCTCGCCGCCCTGGGCGCTGACATCCGGCGCGTCGGTGAGCGTCAGGGCGCCGAGCTCGAGACGGAAGGTCGGGCACGCCGCCAGGCCGCTTTCCCGCTGGCCAACTGAAGCCCCCCGCGAGAGCGGCCTTCACATGCCCGCGGCAGTTCACTCCTCGTCGAACCCTCGGTCAACCAGGTCCTTGAGCGCCTGACAGACCGCATCGGCGTCGGGGCCGTCCGCGACGATCTCAAGTTCCGTGCCCCGGGTGGCCGCGAGCATCATCATCTGCATGATGGATTTGCCGTCCACCTCCTGCTTGTCGCGGCGAACCATCACCGTGGATTGATGGGCGTTGGCGATGTCGACAAAATCCATCGCCGGCCGGGCGTGCAGCCCGAGCCGGTTCTTGATGGTCACCTTGATCGACTTCTGCGACATCGGATGCGGAGGCGGGGGACGTCTGCGTGATCGGTGCGCGGCTCACCGGCGCGCACCCGATCCGGCGCCGCGGCGACAAGCCGACCGGCGCGACAGGATTCATGCCAACTGCTGGTTGTCGGCCTCTTCCAGGAGGGTCATCACCTCCTCGGTGGTCGTCGCCTGTCGCAGGAATCGCCGGAATGTTTCCTTCGACAGGTTCTTGAAGATCACCTCCATCGCCTGAAGGTGCTCTTCCGGCCTGTCCTCCGGGCTCAGAAGCAGAAACACGGAGTACACCGGCTGCTTGTCGAGCGCGCTGAAATCCACGCCGGACGAGCTCAGGCCGATCGCGGCCGTCATCTTCTTCACCGCGCGATGCTTCACGTGCGGCACCGCAACACCCCGACCGAACCCCGTCGAGCCGCGCCGCTCCCGCTCCAGCACGCGCTCGATCAGTTCCTCGCGAAGCCCCGCATCCGCCGCGCCGGACGAAACGAGAAGGTCCACGAGTTCAGCCACCACCGCATCACGGTCCTGGCTGGACAACTCCGTGGTAACGGCGCCTTGTGCAACGATCTGGCTCAGTTTCATTGTGTTTGCAGTCTCCCGGAGAAGCGCTCAGTGCAGACGCAGCTTCTCCTTGAAATCGCGAATCTGCCGCTCAGCTTTGTCCACCGCCTGGTCGATCGCGGCGTACAGGTCGTCCCCGGTGGCACGCGCGATCAGATCGTCGTGCTTCACCACGTCCACGACCACTTCCACGGCAAACTCCCTGTGCTTAATTTCCTCGATCACAACTGAAATCTGCTGCATCCCGTCAAAGAACTTCAGCAGCTTGTTCACCTTCGACTCGGCATACTCGCGGATGGCGTCCGTCACCTCTACGCGCCTGCCCACCACGTCGATTCGCATTCACTGCTCCTTGCTCCCAGGCTCCCCGTTCTGCAGCCCGCTCCCATCGGGAGCGCCCCGGCCCGGCCCGCTCTCCGACGGACCCGCCTCATCCCGCGGGATCGTACCCGATACGGCGGCCAGGGTCCGGTCCGGCACGAGCACCCCGGCCGTAATCATGAAGCGCACAGCCTCGTCGATCGTCATCGCCACGTCGATCACCTCCGCGGCCGGCACCGTGATCGTAAACCCTGTAAACGGCGCCGGCGTCGTCGGGATGAAGATCGTCAGCACATCCGTTCCGGCGACCTCCGCCGCTTCCCTGAAGGCGTCATTGGTCACGAACCCCAGGGTCCAGATTCCCTTGCGCGGATATTCCACCAGCGCCACGCGCCGGAAGGCCATCGGACGCTCCCCCAGCACCAAATCCACCACCTGCTTCACGTGCGGGTAGACGAGCTTGAAGATGGGCAGCCGCATAAAGAACGACTCGATCCGCCCATACACGCGCCGGCCGATGAACCCCCCCAGCACCACGCCCGCCAGGTAGATCAGCAGAATCGCGACGCCAAGTCCGATAAAACGGAAGTACCAGTGCGCATCCCAGACCTGGCGAAAATCCTCCTGCCGGATGACCTTCCTCAGGGCGGCGTCGCTCGGCGTCGCACCCGTGCGATACTGCGCCTTGGCCTCCACCAACTCGGTGTCGTCGACGATGTACCACTCCGGCCGCTGTCGCTCGTTGAGCACCTGCGGCACAAGGTGGATCACCGCCTCGCGCACGCCGCGGTTGATCGGCTGCGCCACGCGCGCATCGACGAAGAAGTACGCCTGGACGAGAATCCACAGCGTCAGCACCGACGGCAACAGGATCGCGAGGCCCTTACCGAAGAAGCGGCGAAAGTCGCTGATGAAGTCCTTCCCGTCTCTTGCCATTCGTCAGGTGTTCTTCGGATCCCCACCGCCCGGCGTCGCGTTCATCGCAGGCCTCAGCCGCGCGGACCGGCCTTCCTGGCCGCTTCGGGCATCTCGAACTTCGCATCGTTGTCGCGGAACTGCGCGGCGAGTTGCCGCGCCTTCGCGTCGTACGCAGCCTGGTCCTTCCACGTGTTGCGCGGGTGCAGCACCTCCGAAGGAACGCCCGGAACCGCCTTCGGGATGTTCAGCCCGAAGATGGCGTCCGGCTCAAACTCGGCCTGCGCCAGCGAGCCATTCAGGATCGCCGTCACCATCGCCCGCGTGTACTTCAGGCTGAAGCGCTGGCCAACGCCGTACGGCCCGCCGGTCCAGCCGGTATTCAGCAGCCACACACCCGCCTTGTGCTTCTGCACACGCTCAGAGAGCATGGCGGCGTACTCGCCCGGCGACCGCGGCAGGAAGGGACCGCCGAAACACGGTGAGAAGTTCGGCTGCGGCTCGGTCACCCCCGCTTCCGTCCCCGCCAGCTTGCTCGTGTACCCGTTGATGAAGTAGTACATCCCCTGCTCGGGGGTCAAACGGCTGACCGGAGGCAGCACGCCGTACGCATCGGCCGTCAGGAAGATCACGTTCTTGGGATGTCCCCCCACCGAGGGAATCATCGCGCCTTCGATGAAATCAACGGGATACGTCGCACGCGTGTTCTCGGTGATGCTGTCATCGTCGTAGTCCGGCACACGCGTCTGCTCATCCACAACCACATTCTCAAGAACCGATCCGAAGCGAATCGCGTCCCAGATCTGCGGCTCACCCTCCTTCGAAAGCCGGATGCACTTGGCGTAGCACCCGCCCTCGAAGTTGAAGACACCCCCCGGGCCCCAGCCGTGTTCATCGTCGCCGATGAGCGCGCGCTCCGGATCGGCGCTCAGCGTCGTCTTGCCGGTCCCCGAAAGGCCGAAGAACAACGCCACATTCGTGGGGTCGTCCTTGGCCACGTTCGCCGAGCAGTGCATCGGGAAGACGCCCTGTTCCGGCATGTCGTAGTTCATCGCATAAAACAGCGACTTCTTGATCTCGCCCGCGTACTCCGTGCCTAGGATGATCACCATCCGGCGCGTCAGCGATTGCACGATCAGAATCGGCGACTGCACGCCCAGGCTCGCCTGCTCATCGGGCGTCAGCCGGCGGCGTCCCGCGTTGATCACCGTCCAGTCGTGCTTCCAATCCGTCGACCCTCCCGCCGCGGGCGAACCGAGCGGGATGAAGAGTGTCTGGGCGAAGAGCGTGTGCCACGCCTGCTCAGCGATCACACGCACGCCGAGGCGGTGCCGCGGCTCCGCTCCGACGAAACCGTCGAACGTAAACACGCGGTCCTGCTGGTTCATGTGCTCGGTGGCGATCTGCAGCGCCAGGTCGAACCGCTCCGCCGAGATCGGCCGGTTCACATTCCCCCACCAGATGCTGTCGTGAATCTCCGCCGTATCCTCGAGGTACTTGTCCTTGGGGCTGCGGCCACTGCGATCCCCCGTGCGGCAGACGATCGCCCCGTTTGACGCCAATCGCCCCTCGCCCCGAGCCAGCGCAAGCTCCACCAGCGCTGCAGGTGAAAGGTTCCGGCACACGCGGGCCGGCGAAAGGTCAAGTCCCGTCAAGGTCGTCTCTGCCATGATGTCTCCAGCGGCCGAACGCTCCTCTCTCGCGGCATCGCCCCCGTGGGTGGCCGCGATACGTTCGGCAGCCGACAGGATAGCGCCCGTGCACCAGAAAGTGCGGTATTTTCGATCTGAGCCCGCCCCCGGGCCCGCCTGCCGCTCGTGGAACCAGATCCCGAGCGTCCCCTGCCTCCACCCGCCCGCCCCGTCGCGGCCGCGGCCGCCATTGACCACCCCAGCCCGCTCACCGTATCCTTACCCCGACCCGCCGCGGCCGTCCCGGCCGGCGGCACGATGGCGATCGTAGCTCAGTTGGTCTAGAGCACCTGGTTGTGGTCCAGGGGGTCGCGGGTTCGAATCCCGTCGGTCGCCCTTTTCCGAGCCCTCTCAACGGCCGATAGAACGGTCGTGTTCATAGCCGTTGGAACTTGGGAGCGAACGCAGGCGCGTGGCTGGGCGGCCGGGATCTGTCCCCGGTGTCGTGATGTCACGAGCTGCGGGGCGGAGCACGAGCTTGAAATCGTTGTGCTCTACTGGTTTCTGCCGGTCTGCTTCCGGACTGTCGGGCGCTATCTCGTCTGCGAATCGTGCAAGGCGCGCTTTCCGTACGACAAGGCGGAGATTCGACCGTCGCGTCGCCCCGGGCTTTCCATCGACGAACTCATCTTCATCACGCACCCGCAGGCCCGTGAACGGCTCGCCTCCATCCAGTCACGGTCGGACCGTCTTGAGAGCGGACGGCTCTCCGACGAAGACCGCGCTGAGATGGCCGCCGAAGCCTTCCTTCAAGTCGATCACCTGATCCGGCGTCGCCAGGGGGCGACGCGCATCGACGGTGTCGCAGCGTTGTGGTTCCTCGGCGCCGTCATTGGAACGATCGTCGGAACGTCTGCGATGAGCTTCATGACCGCGAAGCCCGCTCAGATTGTGACCGTCGTCGCGATGGTCGTCCTGTGGATTGCCACCATCGGCATTCTCGCCGTGGAGCCGCAGCGGTATTTGCGCAAGAAGCTGCTGCCACAGTTGGCGCCGGAACTGCTGCCGCTCGAACTCGACTCCCGGCACCTGCGAGCCGCCCGGCGCCGCCTCAAACGGCTGAAGACCGGCATCTGGAAGGCAATGCGGCCGGCCCAGATCGTTCTGGAGTTGGAGCGTCTGCGGCCTGCCGTGCCCTCCTGATCAACAACCGGCTCGTGACCATATCAGTTCACCGATGACCCTTGCTCGGCGCTGAGAGCCTGCAGCGCCGCGCTCAGCATCGCCCGATCATCCTCGGCCGGCACCTGCGCCATCGCCTGATCGTGCACGCCTCGCGCCTCTTCGCGAAGCAGCGCCCGATCCTCCTCGCGAACGGCACGCACATAGACCGAAGCAAGCATCTCGATCAGCCGCAGCCACACCCCGACGTTCTGGCCCGCATTTCGCCGCATCGGCCTGACGGACCGCTGCAGAAGTTCGGCAAACGGCACGGGATGCGTTCGGATGCACACTCGCCCGGCATGATCGCAACGCACATCGCTCGGGACGTCGCGCTTGACGATCCGCGCCAGCCCGGAGCCGATGTTGTCGATGCAGTGAATCGCCGTGGTCGGGTCATTGATCCCCGGCGAGAGCGCCCGAACACCCATTTCAACAAGTTGCTCGAAGACGAACGCCACATCCTGCAGCGCCGTCCGGTGCGGCCCGATCACGAACGCGCGCTCGATCTGCTCCTGCGCGTGGCGGGACAGTTCCTCAGGCCCCCACACGGTCGCGAGTCGATCGTCGATGAGGATGTACGGCCCGGGGTTCACCTCCAGTTCGATCACCAGTTGCCACTCCTCGGCAAGCTTGATCAGCTCGTCAAAGTTCACAAACCGCAGGTATCCCTCGCGCTCCGCCGCAATCTGGATCCGACGACCCTCGGCCGGACGATCAACCGCCGCGATCGCCGCCCGGCTCGATTCCGGCGCCTGCATCGGAGACTCAGGGAAGTGCCGATCAATCGTGTGGTCCAGTTCCAATGTCACCGCCGCGATCACTGAATCAGCCTGGATCGCCTGGGCCACGTGATCGATGAAGTAGACGAGCATTCCCAGGCTCACCAGCGACATCGCCACGGACAACGACACCGCCAGGTGCGGCACGAACCGGTCGGCATGCTCCTCCGCTTCATCGATCACCGGCAGCAGCAGAATGCTGTACAGAAAGGTCGCGACGAAAGTCCCCAGCACCACCTGGTTCGCCCGATCGCGCAGAAACGTCCGCAGCAGCCGCGGCCCGAACTGCGACGATGCAAGCTGCAATGACACCAGGGTCATCGAGAAGACGACGCCCGCGATCGTGATCGTCGACCCCGCCACGGTCGCCAGCACCGCTCTCGCCCCATCCGCCTGGCCGGTGAAAATCAGCGGCAGACCTCGAATCGCATCAATATTGATGAACCGGTCCATCCGCGGAACGGCCCAAGCCAGCAACGCCGCGGCCACCGTCATCAACCCGGGCACGAACCAGAGGCTCGTCCGTATCCGATCCAGCACTTGCGCCAGCGTGTCGCCGTTGAACATCGCCGCCCCCTGCCCCTCGCCTCCGTCGCATCCGTTTCCGTCCCGCCCCTACGCCTTGCGCAGCACCGTCGCATGAAAGGGCCGCCCTTCGCGCCGATACTTGCGCTCGAAGTTCGTCCCGACGACCTCTCCCACGCCCGCCGAAACCGGTCGATCAAAGGGCTCGCGCACAAACGGGGCGGGCTGCCCATCCCGGGGCGCCGTCCAGCGCACGAAATGCTCTTCCATCCACGCCCAGTACTCATCGTGGTCGGTCACGATGCGCAGTTCCCCCTTCTCGACCAGCACCCGCGCGCACTCCTGCAGAAACGCATCCTGCACCATCCGGCGGCGATGATGCCGCTTCTTCGGCCAGGGATCAGGAAAGTACAGGTGCACCACCCGCACGATGCCGCTCGGCATGCGCCACCGCAGAAACTCCATCGCATCCGTGCACAGCATCCGCACATTCGGCAGCCCGCGCCGCCGGACGCGATCCGCCGCGTACGCGAAGAACTCTCCGGCGTACTCGATCCCGAGGAAGTTGGTTCCGGGCTCTGCCTCCCCCTGCTGCAGCAGGAAGGCGCCCTTGCCCGACCCGATCTCCACCTCAAACGGGTGTGACGGTTCGACAAACCACTCGCGCGGATCCAGCCGCGCCGCATCGCGATCGTGCAGGATCTCATCCGGCAACGGCCCCAGCTCTTCATCGCTGATGGCCACACCGGTTGGATCAAGACGTCGACCTCTGGAAAGCCCGAAAGACATCTCCCCAGCGTAGGCCCGGAGCGCCGGAAACCTCATTCACGCACGCTCCAGGCCGGCCTGACGGGTGATGGGGCCCATAATCCCCTTGTCAGAACGATCCACGGTGGGTAGATGTACGTATAAGGGAGGGCTCGTTTCGCTCCGGTTGGGCGGGCCCGTCAGCAGTGCTGTCGAGTTGCTCTGCTCATGCGCCGATAAGAGATTGGTGCGGGCGGAGGCATTCGGAGGGGGGCGGGGTCTTGCGCAGCCGCCCAACCACACTCGGTCGCCGCTTCGCGGCGGGGCTGAGACTTCGCGTGTGATGCACGGGCGGCCATCGTCGCCGCCCGGCTCAGGGATGTGCGCGAGGGAGCGAGCCATGCCGATGGATGAAAGCGTGTTTTCCGCGGGCCAGACCAGCAGCGCAGCCGGCGACGGCGCAACCGGCGGGGTCGATTCACTGGTCGCGTTGATCGAGTCTCGCCTTGACCGCCGCGGCTTCCAGGACGCCCACTGGACGGGCACCTTCTGGGAGTACCTGCAAATCTGCCAGGACAACCCGGCCGTGCTGCGCAACGCCTACCAGCGCATGTACGACGCCATTCTCTCTTACGGCTTCGAGCGCTACCGCCTCTTCAAGCGCGACTGCGTCCGCTACCACTTCTTCTCCGACCCCTTCGACAAGGGCGCTGACGGCATTTATGGCCTGGACTTCGCCCTCATGCAGCTCGTCGACTTCTTCCGTTCCGCCGCGGAGGGGTATGGCACCGACAAGCGCATCCTGCTGCTGCACGGTCCCGTGGGCTCCAGCAAGTCAACCATCGCGCGCCTCCTCAAGAAGGGAATGGAGGCGTACACGCGCACTCCCGAAGGGGCGCTGTATTCCTTCTCCTGGCTGCTCGACGACCACTGCGACGTAACGCCCGTCGAGAACTCCGGCGGGGGCGGGGGAGGGCGTGAGGCGAAGAAGACGCACGAGTACCGCTGCCCCATGCATGAGGAGCCGCTGGTCCTCGTGCCGCGCGAAGCGCGCAACGACCTGCTCAGCCAGCTTAACAACAAGTATCGCCCCAGGCACCACGGCGGACGTCTGCGCGTCCACGGTGACCCCGACCCCTTCTGCCGCAAGATCTACGAAGATCTCATGCGCTTCTATGACGGCGACTGGCGCAGGGTCATGGAGCACGTCCGCGTCCGACGCATCGTCCTCTCCGAGAAGGACCGCATCGGCATCGGCACCTTCCAGCCCAAGGACGAAAAGAACCAAGACTCCACCGAGCTCACCGGCGACATCAACTACCGCAAGATCGCGATGTACGGATCCGACTCTGATCCGCGCGCCTTTAACTTCGATGGCGAGCTGAACATCGCCAACCGCGGCGTCTGCGAGTTCATCGAACTCCTCAAGCTCGACGTCGCCTTCCTCTACGACCTGCTCGGCGCAAGCCAGGAACACTCGATCAAGCCCAAGAAGTTCGCCCAGACCCACATCGACGAGGTCATCCTCGGCCACACCAACGAGCCGGAGTACAAGCGTCTTCAGTCCAACGAGATGATGGAAGCGTTCCGCGACCGCACCATCAAGATCGACGTCCCCTACAACATCCGCCTTGACGATGAGATCCGCATCTACCAGAAGGACTTCTCCGGCGAGCGCATCCGCAACATCCACATCGCCCCCCACACCCTCGAGGTCGCGGCGATGTGGGCCGTCCTCAGCCGTCTGAGTGAGCCGAAGAAGGCCGGCCTCACGCTGATGCAGAAGATGAAGCTCTACAACGGCAAGAGCATCCCCGGCTTCACCGAGGATTCTGTCAAGGAGCTCAAGGAAGAGGCCGCCCGCGAGGGCATGAGCGGCATCAGCCCCCGCTACATCCAGGACAAGATCTCCAACGCCCTCGTCGGCCGCCAGGCCATCGAAGAGCGCTGCATCAACCCCTTCATGGTGATGAACGAGCTTGAAGCCGGCCTCAGCCACCACTCCCTCATCACCGACGAAGACACCAAGAAGCACTACCGCGAACTCCTCTCCATCGTGAAGGAGGAGTACGAGGACATCATCAAGGGCGAGGTCCAGCGCGCCATCAGCGCCGACGAAGAGGCCATCAAGCGCCTCTGCGCCAACTACATCGAGAACGTCCGCGCCTACACGCAGAAGGAAAAGGTTCTCAACAAGTACACCGGCAAGTACGATGAGCCGGACGAGCGCCTCATGCGGGCCATCGAGGAGAAGATCGACATCCCCGAGAGCCGCAAGGACGATTTCCGCCAGGAGATCATGAACTACATCGGCGCCCTCGCCCTCGACGGCAAGAAGTTCGAGTACAACACCAACGCGCGGCTGTACAAGGCCCTCGAACTCAAGCTCTTCGAGGACCAGCGCGACACGATCAAGCTCAAGAACCTCGTCTCCAGCGTCGTCGACGACGAGACGCAGCAGAAGATCGACATCGTCAAGCAGCGCCTCATCAAGCAGTTCGGCTACAACGAAACCAGTGCCACCGACGTCCTCAACTACGTCGCCTCCATCTTCGCCCGCGGCGACACCAAGGCCGGCTGACGCCACAACCGGGTGACACGGGCAAGCACTCTCGCCCGTGCTCTTCGCCACGAACCCTCCCGCCCTGCGACACGTACCACCCCCAACTTGTATTGGCCCACGCGGCCCCGACGATCCGGTCAGATGTCGGGGCCGCGTCCTTTTTTGCCCCTGCCGTGGCATCGCCTTTCAAGGCGATGACGCGTCCTTTTTTGCCCCGTGGCATCGCCTTTCAAGGCGATGACGAGCCCTCCCTCCCCAAGCGCGCGGCCGCAGGCTCCCCGCCCGTACACTCGCCGCATGACCCCGCCCGACCTCCTGGCCGCACTCCTCGGCGCCCTCGGCTTCACCGTTGCCGCCGCCCTCTGCGCCTGGATTCTCCACGGCGCCGGCCTCCTCGGCGGACGTCCCGCCGCGGCGGTCATCGGCGGCGTGATGGGCGGCCTTCTCCTGGGCGGGGCCGTCCTCGGCCAGCTTGCGCCGAGCCTCCACGAGCGGATCTACCTCGGCGGCGTCCAGGAACGGGCAGCCCTGCGCGAAGCGATGCGCCGGGACGGCGCGGAACTCGCCGCAATGCGAGCGGCCGGACTACCGCAGGACTCCGTCAACGCAGTTCGAACGGCCCAACAGGCGGCACGCGCTCCCCTGCAGAATGCGCTGAACGCAGCCGAGTCGAGGCGAATGGACGCACATCGCCTCATCGCCTTGGCGCTGGTCACAATGGCGGCATTCGCGGCCGGATCAGCCTCCTGCCGCGCGAGACGGTCGGCGACAGAGGCGACCCACCACGTGCCGGCGCCCCTGTCCGTGGCGATTCCCTGCGCCGCCACGTTCGCCCTTCTGCACCTGCTCGCAGGCGTTGACCCCCCCACGGCCCTCGCCGCGGCGGGCGCAACGGGCGCCGGATCAATGCTGTTGACGCCCGGGCGCTGGACGCCCGCAGTCGGCCGGCAGCCGGGCGTTTGGCGGGTGACGGCGATCTCGCTGACGTTCGGCGTAGCGATCGTCCTGTTCGCCGGCCTGTGGGCGCGGGCCGGAGGCCAGGGCCAGGCATCACTGGTGACGATCGCGGCGGGCCTGCTCGTGGTCCTCGCCTGGCCCGCGGGCTTGTTGATGCAGCTCTGCCGCGGTGCGCCGGCTCGTGCACGGCGGCTGCTCAAGCGCGCCTTCCTGGCCGTGCTCGCCCCCGCCTCGATCGCCGCCGCGGCGGTGCACCTGGACTTTCACCTGCTCGCCAACGGAAGTCTTAGCGGATGGGCGGTGGTCGCGTGCCTCATTCTGGCGACGGTCGCCGCCAGTGACGGCCGGTGGGCCGGCGTGTACCTCGGCTGGCTCCTGTTCACGCGCCGCCGGCCGCGGGGCTCGCTCCTGGACGTCGCCACCGAAACCATCGGAACAGGAGCGCTGCTGACGCAGGCTGTCGGCGCGGGCTGGCTGTTCTCCATGGGCTTCTTCGCACGCGACAGCACGCAGGACGCCGTTGCGCTCGCCTGCGTGCTGGTGGGACCGGTCATTGTCGAGCCGTTGATCGGCGTCTACCGAATTGCCGCGAGAACGCTCCGATCAGAGACAGCCGGCTGAAGCCATTTTCGCACAGGCTCACTCCACGGTCACGCTCTTGGCGAGGTTCCGCGGCTTGTCTACATCATGCCCGCGCAGCACCGCCGCGTGATACGCGATCATCTGCAGCGGCACCACCGCCAGCATCGGGCTCAAGGGCTCGGGGATCTCCGGGATGTAAATCACCTCTTCGGCCACCCGCTTGATGTGCTCATCCCCTTCCGTCGCCACCGCGATAATGTGCCCGCCGCGGCTGCGCACCTCCTCAATGTTGCTCATCACCTTGTCGTACTGGGCGCCGCGGTTTGCGATGAACACCGTCGGCATCCCGTCGGTGATGAGCGCGATCGGGCCGTGCTTCATCTCCGCCGCGGGCATGCCCTCGGCGTGGATATACGAGATTTCCTTAAGCTTCAGCGCGCCTTCGAGCGCCGTCGGGTAGTTGTACCCGCGCCCGAGGAACAGCCAGTTGTCCTGGTCCACATAGCGCTCGGTGATCCGTTTGCACAAGTCATCCTGCGCCAGCACGCGTTCCAGAAGTTCGGGCACCGACTCCAGGGCGGCGATGAGCTCCGCGCACTGCGGCGCGCTCATGAACCGCCGGCGCCCCAGGAACAGCGAAATCATGGTCAGAACCGCCACCTGCCCCAGAAACGCCTTCGTGGACGCCACGCCGATCTCCGGCCCCACCCGGCAGTACACACCGGCATCCGTCTCACGCGCGATCGAGGAACCCACGACGTTGACCACGCCCAGCGCCAGCGCGCCCCGGTCGGTCGCCTCGCGCAAAGCGCTCAGCGTATCGGCCGTCTCGCCGGACTGGCTCACCGCGATCACCACCGTGCCGTCCTCAATGATCGGGTTGCGGTATCGGAACTCGCTCGCGTACTCGCACTCGGCGGGAACCTTGGCCAGATCCTCCAGCAGATACTCACCGATCATCGCGGCGTGCAGCGCCGTTCCCTGCGCCGTCAGGATGATCCGCCGCGCCTTGACCAGTTCCTTCGCATACGTCGAGAGCCCCCCGAGCACGATCTTGCCCTCGTCCCGGTCCAGCCGCCCGCGCAGCGTGTTGCGCATGCTCTTGGGCTGCTCGAAGATCTCCTTCTGCATGAAATGCTGGTAATCCCCGAGTTCGATCTCCTCAAGGTCCAGTTCGAGCTGCATCACCTTGTTCGTCACCGGCACGTTGTGAATCGTCGAGGTGCGGAACCCCTCGCGCGTGATCCGGCAGACGTTGTAATCCTCCAGCGGGATCGCCTGCGTCGTGTGCGCCACCACCGCCGACGGGTCGGACGCCACCACGTACTCCCGGTCCCCCACGCCCACAATGAGCGGCGAGCCCTTCCGAGCCGCCACCAGCACCCCAGGCTCCTTCTCGCACATCACGACGATCGCGTACGCCCCGGTCACCTCACGCAGGGCCGCCTGCACCGCCGCCTCGAGGTCCACCCCCTCCGCCGGCGAGTACAACTCGCCGATGAGCATCGCCAGGACCTCCGTATCCGTATCGCTCGTAAACGTGTGCCCCTTCTCGGACAGGTAAGTCCGCAGGGCCGCGTAGTTCTCGATGATGCCGTTGTGAACGAGGCAGATCCCCGCCCGGTCGTCCCGGTGCGGGTGGGCGTTGGCCTCCGTCACGCCGCCGTGGGTCGCCCACCGTGTGTGAGCCATCCCCATCGTCCCCTCAAAGCCCGAAAGCCCCTTGAGCCGCTCCTCGAGCACGCTCACGCGCCCCACGGAACGGGCCACCTGGATGTCTCCGTTCATCACGGCGACACCCGCCGAGTCATACCCCCGGTACTCCAGCAGCTTCAGGCCCTCGATCAGGAGGGGCCGGGCGGGCTTGTGCCCGACGTACGCGACGATGCCGCACATATCTGTCTCCTCGAATCTATCGCGGGCCAACGGACCGCTGGGGGGTGGCGAGCAGCCCGACGAAAACCCGGGGCCGCCGGAGTGCTACGTTAGAGCGTCCGTTCTGGATCGGCCCGCGGCAAGGCAGCCCTATGGAGAATGGGCAAACTCTGCCGCGGCGGCACTTTGTGCTGACTCGCGTGTGCCGCCCTCGGGCATACCGGCACTGAAATTCGGCTTTCGTAAGGATCGGGCTTGACGGCGCGTCAACGAGCGCCCCCCGCCTCCACCACCTCCCGCGCCCGTTTCAGCGCCAGGTCGATGTGCGGCGTCACGTTCTCCCGCCCGATCCGCTCATCCAGCCCCACGCGCCGCAACGCCTCCCGCGGCTGCGAGTGCACCCCGGACAGCACCACCACCGTCCCCTGCCTGGTGCACTTGGCGTGAAACTCCTCCAGCGCGTGCAGCCCCGTCGCATCGATCGCGGGTACCTGCCGCATGCGAAGGACGAACACCCGCGGCGGCCGCTCCAGCGTGTTCAGCGTGTCCTTGAGCCTGTCCGCCACCCCGAAGAAGAAGGGGCCGTTGATCTCGAACACTTCAACGTCCGGCGGAACCTCGCGAGTCACAATCGTGTCCGGGTCCACCTCCTCCGGCGGCGCATCGTAGTCGTTCCCGTTCATCTCCCGCCGCAGTGAACTGATGTTCGACACCTCGGTCATCCGCTTCATGAACAGCATCGACGCCAGCACCATCCCCACCCCGACCGCGATCGTCAGGTCCGTGAAGACCGTCAGCCCGAACGTCGTCAACAGCACCGCCACATCGCTCCGCGGCGTCTTGAGCAGCGACCTGAAGTGATCGATCTCGCTCATGTTCCACGCGACCATCAGCAGCACCGCCGCAAGCGCCGAGAGCGGAATCAGCTTCGCCAAGGGCGCCAGCGTCAGCATGAACAGCACCAGCACCACCGCGTGCACCATTCCGGCCACCGGCGTCTTCGCGCCCGACTTGATGTTCGCCGCCGTCCGGGCGATCGCACCGGTCGCGGGCAACCCCCAGAAGAACGCGGATGCGATGTTTGCCACGCCCTGCCCGATCAGTTCGCAGTCGGACTTGTGCCGATACCCCGTCATCCCATCCGCCACCACAGCCGACAGGAGCGACTCAATCGCGCAGAGCATCGCGATCGTCATCGCATCGGGCAGCAGCGACCGAACCATTTCCCAGGAGACCCCCTCCGGCAGATGCGGCGTCGGCAGCTTCCGCGGCAGTTCGCCAAATCGCGACCCAATCGTCTCCACCGTCTCCAGCCCAGCGAAGTACACCACGGCGCTGGACAGAATCACCGCCACGATCGCCCCCGGCACCCGCGGCGCAAACCTCCTGATCGCAATCAGCAGCAGCAGCGACCCGGCCCCGACCCCCACGGTCGCCCAGTCGATCGTGTCCATGCTCGCCGCGAGCACCTGAACCTTGTGCACGAACTCCGGTGGAGCCTGCACCGGCTCTCCCGCGGCGTTGTGCAGCTTAAGCCCGAGGAAATCCCGCACCTGGCTCGCCGCAATGATGACGGCGATCCCCGCCGTGAATCCCGTGGTCACCGGGTACGGAATGAACTTGATCATCGCCCCGAGCCGCAGCAGCCCCATGCAGATGACGATCACCCCCGCCATCAGTGTCGACACGGCCAGCCCCGCATACCCGTGCTGGGCCGCAATCCCGTACACGATCACGATGAACGCCCCGGTCGGCCCCCCGATCTGCACGCGCGACCCCCCCAGCGCGCTGATCAGAAACCCGGCGATGACCGCCGTAAACAGCCCCATCGCCGGCGGCGTCAGCCACGGATGGATCGCCGCCAGCTCGCGGGCCACATCTTCTGGGATGGATGCGATCCCGAATGCCATCGCCAGCGGCAGCGCAATCACCGCCACCGTGATCCCGGCAAGCAGGTCCCCCACCAGCTTTCCGCGGCTATACCCCTCGCGGACGCAGACAATCAGCTTTGGAACCAGCCGGTGCATGGCGGCAACACACGCCCCCTCGCGGCGGGCATGCTCCAAACTGAGCATGTCCAAACGCGGCTGAACACGCTCTGGCAACCTGAAAGCGGCCAATCAGTGGCGACACACGATCGATCGCGTCGTCGCTCGTGCGCCTGGGGGGCCCTTTTCGGCCGCGATGGCGTGCCGACGAGGCCTCCCCAAGGCTGATGAGGATAGAGGCCCGTTCGCATTTGACAAGCCGGCCCCGGCTCTCCCCACCGCCCACACCCCGCGCCGCCCGTTGATGCCCTTAAATAAAAGGAGGCCCGAGCCGTCCCCGGCCCGGGCCTCCCACTCAGGCAGGAGCCTCGAAAGTTACGGGCACGCCGCCCCGGCGGAGGCCGGGAACCAGCAGTCCAGGAACGCCAGCAGGTCGAAGACATCCACCGACGCCGGGTCATCCCCGGTCAGCTCCGCCGCGGCGTCCGCGGCGAACCACAGGTCCAGGTACGCCAGCAGGTCGAAAACGTCCACCTGGGCATCGTCGCCGTCAGTCTCACAGGGGCACCCCGGCGCGGTTGCACCGCACTGGTTCAGCAGCACCGTCACGTTGTCATTGCTCGAGACAACGGCATCGCGGAGGCCGTCGTTATTCAGGTCGCCGAGAACAACCGTGCGCGGAATCGGCGCCGTGGCAAACACGAGGCTTTGCTCGAACGTTCCGTCTCCGTTGCTGCGAAACACCGTCACGCCGCTCTGGAGGAGATCGGGCGACACGATGTCATCCACGCCGTCGCCGTCGACGTCCCCGACCGTCAGGGCCAGCGGACTACCCACCGAGTGCCGCTGCGCTCCCTGATACGTCCCGTCCGGATTGCGCAGGAACACCTCAATGGCGCTGCCGCCAGTGTCCGTGGTGACCAGATCGATGTGACCGTCGTTGTTGAAGTCCCCCGCCGCGATGTCGTTCGGCGCCGTCGCGGCGAAGCGCATCAGTTCGGCAAGGTTACCCTGTCCATCGTTGACGGCGATCACGATCTCATTCGACGAAAACAACGGACAAGCCACGTCCAGAATCCCGTCCCCATTGAAGTCGGCGATGGCCGACCCGCTCGGGCCGCCCGTGTGGGTTGTAAACAGCTCCGGTTCGAACGTCCCGTCGCCGTTGCCGAGCATGATGTTGATCGTGTTGTCATGGACGTTGATGTACACCACATCCAGGAACGCATCGTCGTTCATGTGAGCCACCCGTACGCCGCGAATCTGCGTGCCGAAAGCGTACATGACCGGCGTCGTGAACACGCGCGGCGCGGTCTGCAGCATGATCGCGATCGCCGGGTTGCCGAGGTCCGGCGACTGCACCCCGACCACCAGGTCGTTCAACCCATCCCCATTCAGATCCGCAATCACCGGCTGAATCGGCGCTGCGGCGTACGGGCTTCCCTCAGGGATGAGCGGCAGGTACTGCGCAGCACTGAACGCGCCGCCCCCCAGCCCGTAAAAGATCTCGACATTGTCGCTGAAGAAGATCGCGGACGCAATGTCAGCGTGCCCGTCTCCATCGATGTCGCCAATGTCGCTGTTGAGCGCGGTGCCGTCCACGCTCATGATCAGCGGCGCACCGAACGTGCTGTCCACTTCGCACTGCCCGCTCGCCACAGGCGCAGCGCCCACGAGCGCCAGCAACATCCCCGCGCCGCTCAGCCGACGCATCCCCAACCGGTGTGTTTGTCCTCGCATCACAATCCTTTCTGCTCGAGATTCTGCTCACGGACCGCCGAACGTCACTCCGACCCGATTGACCCCGGGCCAAAGCCCATGAGGCCACGTTCCGATGGGGAATGCTGGATCTCTCCCGCTTCAGGGGCAGGCCGCGCCGCTGGACGCCGGGAACCAGCAGTCCAGGAACGCCAGCAGATCGAAGACGTTTACGAGAGCCGGATCGTCTCCCGTCATCTCCGCCGCGGCGTCGCCTGCAAACCACAGGTCCAGGTACGCCAACAGGTCAAAGACGTCCACCTGTGCATTGTTGCCGTCCATCTCGCACGGGCAAAGCGGCGCAGCCCCGACGCACTGGCTGAGCAGCGTGGTGACGGAATGGCCAATCTGGTTCGCGACCACGACATCCGTCACTCCATCGCCATTCATGTCTGCGGCGGCGATGCTGCGAGGTCGTGCTCCGGTGGCGAAGACATTACTGAGAGCGAACGTTCCATCGCCCTGGCTCATCAGAACGCGAACACCGCCGCCGAGGTACTGAACCGTGATGAGGTCGTCGAGCCCATCATTGTTGAGATCGGCGGCCCCGATGCCCAGCGGCATCGAGTCAGCGCCGGCTGAACTTGTCTGCGCCGGCTGAAAGGTGCCATCGGAATTGCCCAGCAGCACGTGGACGACATGGCCGTTCAGATCGGCGACCGCCAGGTCCAGCGTGCCGTCTCCGTTGAAGTCGCCGCCCGCAATCGGACCGCTCGCCGGGATCGCGTAGCGGGCTGATTCCGACAGGTTCCCGAAGCCGTCATTCAGCGCGATAATCACATCGCCCCCGGCGGGCGCCGCCACATCAAGGGAGCCGTCGCTGTTGAAATCCGCGATGAAGGTATCGGATGGACCGCCGGAGTACGTCGTAAACAGTTCAGGCTCAAACGTGCCGTCCCCGTTACCCGGCGCGATGTTGAGCGTGTTGTCGGGGTGGTTCGAGTACACCACGTCGAGGAAGCCGTCGTTGTTCATGTCAGCCAGGCGCACCCCGCGCACCTGCGTCGAGAAGGCATAGAACACCGGATCAGCAAAGGTTCCGCCCGGCTGCTGCAGGAAGGCCGCAAAGCCGGGGTTTCCCAGGTCCGGACTCGTCACACCGACCACGATGTCTGCGAGCCCATCGCCGTTCAGGTCGCCGACGGCCGGCTGATTGGCGCCGGCGCCGAAGTTGCTGTCGGGATCAACGATGAGCGGAAGCTCAATGTGCCCGCCCAGAGAGCCCGTGCCGTCCCCAAAGAGGATCGATACTGAGTAGCCGAAGAAGTTGCCCGTCACGACGTCCGGAAACCCGTCGCCGTTCACGTCGCCGATGGCCACATTGAGGGGAAGTTCCCCGACACCGAAGCTCGATCCCGGACCAAGAACGGTATCGGGCGAGCACTGTCCCCACGCACCGGCCGCGGCCAGCAGCACGGCCGTCGAACAGAGCCAGGGGGCGAATCCGCGAACGCTGCTCACTCTCATCTTGCATTCTCCTTCGTCCGAAAGAACTCACACAGTCTGCCGTCGGGGCTGGCAATGCAGCAGCATTACCGGCGAAACCGACCGCACAATCCGTGATCCTGGTCCCTCGCTTGAGAAAAGGGCCCGATCCTTCTCAGGACCGGGCCCCGTGTGCCGCAATCCGCGAACGTGGCAGGTGTTCTCGATCCGCCGTTACGGGCAGGCCGCGCCGCTGGACGCCGGGAACCAGCAATCCAGGAACGCCAGCAGATCGAACACATCCACGGAAGCCGGCTCGTCTCCTGTCAGCTCGGCGGCGGCATCGCCGGCGAACCACAGGTCCAGGTAGGCAAGAAGATCGAACACATCCACCTGTGCATCGTCACCATCGGTCTCGCACGGGCACACGGGTGCGGTCTCGCCGCACAGATTCAAGAGAACCGCCGCGGAGTCGCCGTTGTCGCGGTTCGTCACGACAACGTCGAGTGCCCCGTCACCGTTCACGTCGCCGAGCGTTACCGGGCGCGGGAAAGAACCGGCCGGGAAACCAGGGCTGGTGGAAAACGTTCCGTCGCCGTTACTCCGAATGACGACAACTTCGTCGCCCAGGAATCGCGCCGTCACGATGTCATCGAAGCCGTCACCGTCGAGGTCCCCGGCCGCGAGGCCTAGCGGGAACGAGTCGGTACCGATTGAGATAGTCTGCGCCGCCTGATAGGTGTCGTCCGCGTTGCGCAGCAGCACCTCGACCGCGCCTCCGTTGGTGTAAGCAGTGGCCAGATCGATGTGGCCGTCCCCGTTGAAGTCGCCGGCGACAAGCGCCTCCGGGCTACCCACCGGGTATCGAACCGATTCGGTCAGGTTAGCATTGCCGTCGTTCAGGGCAATCATCACCTCACCAGCAAATACCAATGGGGCGGCAACGTCCAGAGTGCCGTCGCCGTTGAAGTCGCGGATCACGGCCCCGACCGGACCACCCACGTGGGTCGTGAACAACTCGGGCTCGAACGTGCCATCGCCAACACCAGGCGCGATGTTGATCGTGTTGTCATCCCGATTGGCGTAGACAACATCCAGATGCGCATCGTTGTTCATATGCGCCAGGCGAACACCACGAATCTGTGTGCCGAACGCATAAAACTCCGGATCACTGAAACCACCTAATCCATCGCTGAGAAAGACTGCAAAGCCTGGGTTTCCGAGATCCGGGGACTGAACGCCCGTCACAATGTCGATGTGCCCATCCCCGTTCAAGTCGCCGATCGCCGGCTCAATACCGGTCGCTGTCAGGATGCTGTCGGCCGGCTGCAACGGAAGATCCTGCCGACTGCCGAACGTGCCGTCACCATTCCCGTACAGAATCGTCACAGAGTAGCCGCTGAAGTTTGAGGTTACGATGTCAAGGTGCCCGTCGCCGTTGACGTCGCCCGTGACCACATTCAACGGAGAAACGCCGACCTCATAGCTCACCGGCGCACCGAGTTGTGCCTCCAGCGAGCACTGCCCCCAGGCTCCCGCCGTTGCAAGCATCAGTGCCGCTGGACAGACCATGCGACTTGGTCGACAACGCCGATCAGTTCGAATCTTCATTCCACAATCCCTTCTTTAAAGGAAGAAACTCTTCACCTTCAACGCCGACGACGACGCAGCAGGGCCAGACCGCCCAGGCCCGCGACCGCGGCCGCGCCCGGCGCCGGGACGACCACCATGTCCAGCACCATCGTGTCAATGCCGTTGCCCTGCGCGAAGAGATCCTCGCCCGGCGTGCTCACGCTGAACTGGCCGCGCAGACCCGTTCCGGTTCCGAGATTCGCCAGCCCGCCTACCCCCAGGCTGATCTCCAGCCGCTGGTAGACGTCGCCGCTGGCAAACACCGCCCCGTCATCCAGCCAGGAGATGTTCGCCGACACCAGCGACCAGTCGTTCGAAGCGAGGCGGATGCCGTTGTTCGTGCCGAAGGTCGTCGCGCCAAGATCGAACGTGAATGTGTCGAGGGGCTGCACGCCGTCACTGAACGGATCAAAATCCAGGCCCGGGGCCAGGAAGCCGGCGTTCGAGCCCGTCGAGGCCGTCACCCGGATCGTCCACGAGCCGTCGCCGTTGTCGATCACGCTCTCGGAGATCTGGTACGAGACAGGATCACCCACCGCGCCCATGAACGACGCTGGCTGGCCCGAGGCGACCTCGCTCACGCCGTCAAAGCCCACCACCGTGTTGGCGAACGGATTGGCGAAAACGAACCCGCCCGGGCCTGATCCGAAAAACACCACGTTGTATGGCTCACCAGAGTTGACGACCTGGCCCGAAGCCATCCCACACGCCGCCAGCACCGCCGCGGCCCCACAAACGATTGCCTTCTTCATCATCTTTCTCTCTCTCCGTAAAACGAACGGGTAAAAATGGGTCAGCAATGGATCACTGATCCGTCGGTGAACAGATACATCCTCTTTCCACCCCTGTCAAGGCGATTGGCGAAAAAGGTCAGTGATAGATCACTGATCCATTTCGCGTGCAGAGAGCGAAAGGTTGCTGTACACTCGAACGCCGCATCGCGCCGATGCAACTCTTCCTCGCAACGACAGAGAGCAAAAACGGTGACACAGGCCGTCACAGAAGACCGAAGATTGCAGCAGGGGCTTGACGAGCGCATCTCCGCCGTCTCCTCAGCCCTCCAGGATGCCGTGGTCCCCATCGTCGAGGAACTCGTCGGCTCCTCCTACAAACCGGCGGCCCTCGCCCGCCGCCTCCGGATCGATAAGTCCTTGTGCGGACGCGTCTTACGGTCCATTAAGGCAACCGATCCCTTCGAGGTCATCCACGAGGCTCCGGCCCCCTACGGCCTCCGCATTTTCCTCGGCGCGGCGGTCGCCGCGGGGATCGGCCCCGCCCTCCGCGGCAGGGCGGAAGAGTCCATCAGCCAGTTCGAATCCCTCATCCAGGCCTTCCCGGACGGCCGCGCAGCGCTCGAGGCCGCGATCTCCGACTACATCCCGGAGGTCCGCAACCGCAACGAGCGGGCCGCCAAGCAGGCCGTCTACAAGTCCATGTCGTACCTCCTGGGCTACCAGGCCGAGGAGTCGCTCCACACCACAATCCTCGCCCCCGCCGATGACGGCTGGACGGTCGATTCCATCCACATCAGCGGCCTCCACCGCCTCCGCCGTCTCCGCGGCCAGGCCCCGATCAACCTCTTCGGCATCCGCAGCTACGAGACGCACCCCGGGGCCACCAACTGGATGGAGACAATCGACGGCAAGAGGAACGTGACCAACGCCTCCGAGTACCTCCTGGCCGATTACTGCGATCGCCCCCTGCCCGACTTGACGGTCTTCCAGGAGGGGGAACTGATGCACACGGCCCTGTCGGCCTCCTCGCTCCCGCTCAACTCCCCCATCACCCTCATCAACGGCTGGATCAGCCGCCGCGCAAGCCTTCGTTACCGCAGCGACAAGCGAACGCACGAGTGGCACGCCGGCCTGACGCGCATCCCTGCCCGGCTGCGAATCCAGGACTACTTCGTTCACGAAAAAGTCTTTCCAGACGTCACGCCGGAAGTCCAGGCCAGGATGCACGGCCTCGTCGTGGACCGGGTTCGCCGCACCGGCGACGCCGAGCGTCTCGACGAGATTGCCGTCTCCACGCCGGTCACGCCGCTGGGGATGGGCCTTGAGGCGCCGGAGCTGCGCACGCCGACGATGCCCCGTTACCGCACGATGATCCGCGAAGTTTTCGAACGCGCGGGCCTCGATCCGATGCGCTTCCGCGCGTACCGGTGCTCGGTGGTCTACCCGGTGCCGTTTGTGTCGCTGACCGCGTGGTTCCGCTTGCCGGATCCGCCGACGAACTGATCACGCGCCACAGAAACGCACACAGAGACGCGCCCGTAGGAAGCGTCCGGCATCTCTGGCGCAGAGACCGCCTTGCCCCCTGTTCAAAAAGAACGCCGGCTTCCAGCCGGTTCGGAGTAACCCGAACCAACAGGAAGCCGGCGGATGCGTTGAACTCGCGCTATCAGCCGCGGGCCTTCTCGGCCTTCTTCCGCGCATCGTCGAGGGTGCCGACGTACATGAACGCGCTCTCCGGCAGGTCGTCGCCCTCGCCGTTGCACAGACGCTCGAAGGAGTCGATCGTGTCCTCCAGCGACGTGTAGATGCCGGGGAAGCCGGTGAAGACTTCGGCGACGAAGAACGGCTGGCTGAGGAAGCGCTCGATCTTGCGGGCGCGGCTCACGATCAGCT